>JAVVEH010000001.1:0-20946 GCA_032251435.1 Lentisphaeria bacterium
CAATATTATTCAAGACGAATTCAATTAAAAGATGGGGCAGGTGTGACGCTTACCGTCCTGGGACGCTGGATAAACAGGGATCCGATTGGGGAAGCTCTCGGGGAGGCGCTCTACTCCTTGGTTTCAAATAATCCCATGACCCAAGTGGATTGGCTAGGGTTACTTTCCTGTGAATTCAATATGGAGGCAAAATGGACTAATGGGCCATCGCTCCGTATAGATGATGTTGATTTGGACTACGACATAAACATGTCTCCTCCGGAACTACTGGATATCGCGCTCAAAATCGCAGGGCGAACAACGGCAATACCCACCCCGCCAGTGCCAAAGGTCCACATTAACGGAACTGCCACGATGACGGGGACAATTACAGGAGAATTGGATTGCCGTATTACCTGTGGATGCACACATGAGGGGTTAGCTTTCTCAACCGGGGTTGAATGGTCGACGAAGCCGCATGTGAATTTCCAGTTAGCGGGGAGCTTCTTCTACGACAGAACTTGGGAGCAATTTGCTAAAGATCTACATGATACTGGCATGGGCGTGGCCGATTTTCTCATTTCCACATCCCCCTGCACCTTTAATTCCGTCGATTCCCGGGAAGGCTGCCTGTATCGCCTATAAGGTTGCGGGTAAGGTTCGGACTGCAGCCAAATTGAAGAAGTGGCTTTCATCAGCTGTGGTTTGGGAAGATCGCTCCAAAAAGGCAATGTGTTTGGCGGGGTTAATCGGCATCGAAGAATTCAATGCCAAGCTGTCGCATGACATCAGTGAAACTGTGTTTGGCGGGGAAACTAAATCAAAACTGGAAATTGACTTCTAAAAAGAAACCTGCGGAAAATACAGGACATGTTCTTAGCTTCCTTTACGATACATAATATCTCAGTGACCGATCTGGTAATAATAGTTGTGGTTTTGTTCCTTTTCGGTCCACTTACTCTGTCCATTGGCGCAGACTTCATCATCAGCTTCTGCACGGAATGGTGGCATTTTGTCATACTGGTATTTGTATTGCTCTGGGCGTTTGTTGGTCTACTTCTCTTACTCGCCCGCAGTTAATCCCTGCGTTAAAAGCTGATCTTCTGATGTTTAGTATTTTCATATTGCGGATTCCGCAAAAATCTTGATCCTGCCACGACCATTTTAACCGCCGGGTTGAAAGCCATCCGCCGCGCTTTATTTTAACCCCATGGTCTGCCCCATCTCCCAACCCTCTGAGCTACGCCTACGAAGGCGAAGCGAATCTGAAAACGTGTTGGCGGATTTTTTTTCTGTCACTTTCGGCCTACGTTCATACTCGTAGATTTGGAAGCGGACCAGTCGGCGCCGCGGCGCGGCGGCACCGCCGTCAGGCGGAGGCTGTCATTCCTATGACAGCGGCGCGGTGATTTCCTGCCGTTCTTTTTTGCCGCAATGCGTTTTCACGATGTCATGATGTCACGCCACAAAACGAAAAAGGCGCTCCCCGCACAGCGGGAAGCGCCTGATCGTTAAGCGTTATTGTAAACCTGAACGGCTTACATCATACCGCCCATGCCGCCCATGCCGCCGCCACCGGCGGGCATCGGGGGCTCTTCTTTCGGAATGTCTGTGATCAGGCATTCGGTCGTGACCAGCAGGCCGGCCACGGAAGCGGCGTCCTGAAGAGCGGTGCGTTCGACCTTGGTCGGGTCGATGATGCCGGCTTTGAGCATGTCAACATAGACATCCTCAGCCGCGTCGTAACCCATGCTGCCTTCCATCTCCTTGACCTTCTGCACCACAACCGCGCCTTCAACGCCGGCGTTGGCGGCGATCTGGTACAAGGGTGATTCAACCGCGCGTTTGATGATATTCACACCAATGGCTTCGTCGCCAGTGACATCCAGGCTGTCCAGCGCGGCGGACGCGCGCATAAGAGCGACTCCACCACCGGGAACAATACCTTCTTCCACGGCGGCGCGGGTGGCGTGCAAAGCGTCTTCCACACGGGCTTTCTTTTCTTTCATCTCAGTTTCAGTCGCGGCGCCGACATTGATGACCGCCACACCGCCGGCCAACTTGGCCAGACGTTCCTGAAGCTTTTCACGGTCGTAATCACTGGTGGTCTCAGCAATCTGTTTCCGGATTTGCTTGACGCGACCGGCGATGTCTTTTTGGCTGCCTTCACCTTCGACAATGGTCGTGGTTTCTTTTTCAACCGTGATCCGTTTGGCGGAACCAAGCTGGTCCATGGTCACGCTGTCAAGCTTGATACCCAGATCTTCCGTGATGCAAGTGCCGCCAGTCAGCACGGCGATGTCTTCCAGCATGGCTTTACGGCGATCGCCGAAACCAGGCGCTTTAACGGCGCAGACATTCAGCATCCCGCGCAGTTTGTTGACAACCAGCGTGGCCAGGGCTTCACCTTCGATATCTTCAGCGATAATCAAGAAGGGTTTGCCAGCTTGAGCGACTTTTTGCAACAGGGGCAGGAGGTCTTGAAGATTGCTGATCTTCTTCTCGTGAATAAGAATCATCGCGTCTTCAAGAACCGTTTCCATGTTCTCGGAATCCGTCACGAAGTAGGGGCTCAGATAGCCCTTGTCGAACTGCATGCCTTCGACCACATCGAGCGTGGTTTCGATGGTTTTAGCTTCTTCAACTGTGATCGTCCCGTCTTTGCCGACCTTGTCCATGGCGTCGGCGATGATCGCGCCGATAGTGGCTTCACCATTGGCGGAAATCGTGGCGACCTGAGCGATTTGCGCACGGTCGGCGACCGGTGTGCTCATTTCGGAAAGCCGCCCGACGATCGCTTCAACCGCCTTGTCAATTCCCCGTTTCAGACACATGGGATTCGCCCCGGCGGTCACATTTTTCAGCCCTTCGCGGAAAATGGCTTCCGCCAGAACCGTCGCGGTGGTGGTCCCGTCGCCGGCGATGTCGGATGTTTTGCTGGCCACTTCGCGGACCATTTGAGCGCCCATGTTTTCAAAGGGATCTTCCAATTCGATCTCTTTAGCGACACTGACACCGTCCTTGGTGACAGTCGGAGAACCGAATTTCTTGTCCAGAACCACGTTACGGCCTTTGGGGCCGAGAGTGGTTTTGACAGCGCGGCTGAGTTTGCTGACACCGGCCATCAGAGCCTGGCGGCATTTGTCATCGTAGATAAGCTGTTTAGCCATGATTTACACGTTCCTCTTTTTGCTTGATTACTCAGTTAGAATTGGCTAGTTAGCCCTTATTTCACCACTGCGAGAATGTCACTGGCATTGAGAATTTTGTACTCTTCGCCGTCGAGCTTTATTTCTGTCCCGCCATATTTGGAGGTCAGCACTTTGTCACCCACCTTGACTTCGAAGGGAACTTTCTTCCCGTCGTCATCCGTCTTCCCAGTGCCCAAAGCGATAACTTCCGCCTCCTGGGGTTTTTCTTTCGCACTGTCAGGAATGATGATTCCTCCGAGCGCCACTTCCTTTTCTTCCTCGATTGCTTTGACCAGCACGCGGTCACCGAGAGGTTGGATTTTGATAGCCATGTCTTTCTTGTCTCCTGTTTTGAGAATACGACTTAGGTTCGGCGGAGAGAGGACAACCCGTCCCCTCCCCTGAGCCGGCTTGAGCCGGCTCTACTTGTCGTCGTCAACCATTTCAAAATCGGCGTCAATCACGCCGTCATCATCCGCTTTTCCCGCCTTGGATTCCGCCTCCGGCGCGGGGCCTCCGGCGGCGCCGGGTTCCCCTTGGGGAGCGGCGTTTTTGTACATTTCCTCGGCGAACTTGTGCATTTTGCTCTGGACCTCTTCCATGATCCGCTTCATCCGGTCCGTGTCATCCGCCTCAATGGCCTTTTTCAGATCGGCGACGGCTTCCTCAACCGGTTTTTTCACATCATCCGGAATCTTCTCGCCATGTTCAGACAACTGCTTTTCGGTTTGGTAGACAAAGCTGTCGGCCTGGTTTTTCACTTCCACTTTTTCTTTACGGGCTTTGTCCTCATCCGCATGGGCCTCAGCGTCTTTAACCATCGTGTTGATTTCGTCTTCGCTCAAGCCGGAGCTGGCGGTGATCGTGATCTTCTGCTCTTTGCCCGTGCCTAAATCTTTGGCGGAAACGTTCAGAATACCGTTGGCGTCGATATCGAAGGTCACTTCAATCTGCGGCACGCCACGCGGCGCGGCGGGAATGCCTTCCAAGTGGAATTTGCCAATTGTTTTGTTGGCGGACGCCATTTCCCGCTCGCCCTGCAACACGTGAATTTCGACCGAGGGCTGATTGTCAGACGCGGTGCTGAAAATTTCATTTTTCCGGGTCGGGATTGTGGTGTTTCGCTCAATCATGCGGGTAAACACCCCGCCCATGGTCTCGATCCCCAGCGACAGCGGGGTCACATCAAGAAGCAAAACATCCTCGACATCCCCCTTAAGCACGCCACCTTGAATCGAGGCGCCAATAGCCACCACTTCATCCGGATTCACCCCTTTGTGCGGGGCCCGTTTGAACACCTCCTCGGCCAGGGACTGCACCCTCGGCATCCGGGTCATCCCGCCAACAAGAATCACCTCGTTGATGTCCGACGCGCTCAACCCGGCGTCTTTTAAACAACTGTTACAGGGAGCGGCGCTCCGAGCCACCAGCCCCTCAACCAACTGCTCATACTTCGACCGGCTCAGGGTCTCAGTCAAATGCTTGGGGCCGCTGGTGTCAGCGGTGATGAAGGGCAGATTGATTTCAGTGCTTTGACTGGAAGACAATTCGCATTTAGCCTTTTCAGCGGCTTCCTTCAACCGTTGCAACGCCATCGGGTCCTGGCGCAGATTAACGGTGTTTTCCTTCTTAAAACTCTCAACCATCCAATCGATGATGGCTTCATCAAAATCATCTCCGCCCAAGTGGGTGTCCCCATTGGTGGCTTTCACCTCAAAAACCCCGTCACCAATTTCTAAGACGCTGATGTCAAAGGTGCCCCCACCCAAGTCATAGATGGCGATCTTCTCGTCTTTCTTCTTGTCAAGCCCATAGGCCAACGAGGCGGCGGTCGGCTCGTTAATAATCCGCTTAACTTCCAAACCGGCGATCTTGCCGGCGTCTTTCGTCGCCTGGCGCTGGCTGTCATTGAAATAAGCCGGCACCGTGATAACCGCCTCGGAAATGCTTTCGCCAAGATAGGCTTCAGCGTCAGTTTTAAGCTTTTGCAGAATCATGGCGGAAATTTCCGGTGGAGAATAGGTTTTATCCTCCACCTGGATATGGGCGTCGCCATTGGCGGCTTTCACCACCTTGTAGGGAACGAGATGAATCTCGTGTTCCACTTCGGCGAATTTCCGACCCATAAAACGTTTCACGGAAAAAATCGTGTTGTGCGGATTCGTCACCGCCTGCCGTTTGGCGGTCGCGCCAACCAGCCGTTCGCCACTCTTGGTGAACGCCACGACGGAAGGTGTTGTGCGGTTTCCCTCGGCGTTGGGGATGACGACCGATTCGCCGCCTTCCATAACAGCCATGCACGAATTCGTCGTGCCCAAATCGATACCAAGTATTTTACTCATTTTAAAAGCTCCTTGTTCGCGCCGCGGCTCAGGCGAACCATGCGCCACGGTCACTGAGTCATCGTATTTTCCCATGTGATTTACACGAGTGCCGCATTCGTTAAGCAACGATAGTGCCACGATGTTAGGCAATCAATCATAAAAACTTATTTTTAAACGGTTTAAAAAAATTGGAAATCCATGTTATGCCACTGGGAACGTCATTTTTCCAACGCTCCTGGCACAAACTGTGACACAGTGCGCCAATGTGACACAGTCACTCGACACGGGTTCTGCCTTCCCATATGCGGGACCGCGGCTGACGATAACGATTTCGCTCTCTACGCTCAGATCCGTGTCCGCTATGCGCCGCGCCGACTTTAAACCAGGACGCGCCATCCATAATCATTATTCTTGACCACCGGAAAGCGCCATCGATCTTTTTCACAATTCCCCGCCAAGTAAAGCGCAACCGCCGCTTGAGACTCAGACTTTCCGTGTTAAGTTTCTGTTTTTCAACGGGTAATTCCCATGTCCGCCTTTCTTCAGCCCCCCGGCCCTGAAAAAGATCGCGGTCTTCATTACCCCAGTAACAACTTTTAACGGCCCGTGTGCTGGCATCGACAGGCTCAGGAGACATCATTTTGAACAAGTCATTAGGCAATATAGGCGATCTTTTCCCGGACAAAAACGTTCGGTGCCGAGTGCGTGGCTGCTCGAATAGTTGGCACATGGCGGGTGAGGAAGCGGTGAAACGCTTAGCCTCTAAAGATCCTGAACTGCCCGAACGCATGTGTGAAGAGTGTTATCAAAAATACCTGACCCTCACGGATCAAGCGGTCGCATGCGCTAAACCCGGTTGCTCGAACACGTGGACCTGGACCCGTTTTCAACAGTTGGCCGCCGCCAGCCGCGGACACGACAAACCACCCCGTCATCTTTGTCCCGAATGCCAAAAGGGCCTTAATGACTTGACTGATAAAGAGATGCCTTGCCGGATGAAGGGATGCGATCAGACGTGGATCTGGTCCCGCCAGCAGCAGATGGCCTGGGAAAAAGACAAGCCCCCCACGCGTTTGTGCCAAAGATGCTTCGCCCGTTTGAAACAATACCAAGACCGGGAATTTGACTGCCGGGTGCGCGGGTGCGGGAAAAAGTGGGTGTGGAGCGCCTATCAGCAACTCGAACATGAGATCCGCGGCAAGGATCCGGACAAGCCACCGCGGCGCATGTGCCAAGACTGCGCGGACAAGCTGCGGAGTCTGCGGGACAAAGAACTGCCGTGTAAAATTCGTGAATGCTCACGCGTGTGGCAATGGAGCGCCTACGCCCAGCTCGAACATCTCATCAGCGGCAAATCCTTGGACGATGTCCCGGAACGCCTCTGTCAAGCCTGTTTTGACTTTTACCGTCAGACCCGGGACACCCAACGCTCCTGCAAGATGAAAGGATGTGACGGCACATGGACCTATGGCAAGGGCTGGCAACTCCGCGACTGGCTGAAAGGCCGTGAGCACCCTCCTTCCATGATGTGCGACAGCTGTCGGGAACATCTGAAAGAATTAGCGCCTGTGGAAAAACCCTGCGCCGTCCCGGGCTGTGAGGGTGTCTGGGTGTATGAGCCCGCTGATCAGCTTAAAGACGAGCGCTCCGGACGCCGGGAACCCCGGACCAGGCGCTGTCCGGAATGCGAGGCGTTTCTTCGTGACCACGCCTTTGAAAACGTCCCCTGCCAAGGATGTCAGAAAGACATTCCCTGGTCACCCTATGAGCAATTGCTGGTGGCGAAAGGCACATTCGCCAAACCGACATTGTGCGCCGATTGCGGCGGAAAAAATTTACCGGAGTCCCAGCCGATGCTGCCGCCGAAGACAGAACATCACCCCGTGGTGCGCGTCCCGACCGGCGGACGCTGGGGCAGTGATCCGGCCATCGCCGCCTGGCCGGCCAGAATGGATCACACCGTTATCGAAAAAGCCGAGAAGGCCAATATCCGCATTGTCGCTCTGGGCGATGACTTGACCTGGTCTAATGATGACATTGAAAAATCATGGCCCTTTCTTCTTGAGAAAAAATTGAATGAGAAACTGGCCGACAGCGGGCGGACGGCCGTGGTGATCAACGCCGGCATTCCAGGGACGAACAGCCGCCAAGGCTTGATTCGGCTTGCCCGGGATGTCTTCCCCTTTAAACCCGATGTCACACTGGTCTCTTTCGCTTACGGCGATGCCATTTTGGACATTCGCGGGGATCGCTGGCACCCCCTTTTGGAAGACACCGAAGTGGAAAAAGCCATGGCCCAATTAATCAAAAAGTTGAAACAAGCCTCTCTGCCTGTTCTCTATTGGACCACAAATCCCATGTTTCCGGAAAACCGTGAACTGCCAAAGCAACTGAACGGATGGGCTCAGGCGCAGGAGGCCAGAAAGTCGCATATGCTGGCTCACGCCTTGCGGGTTTGTAAAGAGGAGGACGTGCCCGTATTGGAACTCCGCGCCCGCTTCGAAGTCAATGGTGAAAGCAGCGCCAAAAAGTGGATGGCGGATTGGCTGAACCATAATCTCAGCGGCGCCAAAAACATCGCGACGTGGATCTGCGGCGAACTGATGACACGCTATTTTAATAATGAACCCTGAAACGTGAAAACCGTGAAAACGTGAAAACGTGACCGGACACCGGACACCAAACCCAGCGCCCATGCTTATATTAGCCACAACCAGTAACCTCGTCTACGCCTTTCAAAACAGCGACCTGTTCGCCCGACTGATCATCGGCTTGCTGCTCCTGCTGTCGATTCAGGCGTGGACGATCATGATTGACAAATGGCTGACTGTCTCCCACGCCCGTCGATCAAGCACAAAGTTTCTGCACCAATTCGCCACCTGCAAATCCGCCCTGGAAATGTTGACGATCATGGATGGCCACAGCGGCCCCCTGGTCGAAGTGTATAAGGCCGGCATTTCTGATTTGGCTGACATCCTCGGCCTCAGCCAGATGTCTTTGGACCTTCACTTGCGGAATAAAACATTTCCCCGCCCCTTGTCTCCCTACGAGATTGACCGGGTGAGAAGCACCTTGGAACGGACGGTTTCGGCCAAAATCAATGAATTGGAGGCCCGGCTGGGCTTACTCGGCACCGCCGTCACAGTCAGTCCTTTCCTCGGTTTGCTGGGAACGGTCTGGGGAGTCATGATCGCGTTTTGCGGCATCGCCCGCACCGGCCGCCCGGACATCGGCGCCATGGCCCCGGGAATCAGCGGCGCGTTATTAACCACTGTTGTAGGGTTGCTGGTCGCCATTCCATCGGTGGTCGGGTTTAACGCGGTCACCAGCAGTGTCCGCCAAACCGTCACGAACATGGATAACTTTGTAGAGGACTTCGTCTCCCTCCTCAAATTGGAAGGGGGAGACTGATGGCGCGGCGGCGTCACACAGCGATCGAGGGGTTCAGCGGTATTAACATTACCCCCCTCATGGACTTGACCTTTCTCCTGCTGATTGTCTTTATGATCAGCGCGCCCATGCTGGAATACACGGTCAATGTCTCGCCCCCGAAAATGAACGCCGACCAGCCATCCGTGGAGGACAGTCTGCTGATCAGCCTGGATGCCAAGGGCAACATGATCCTGGATCGGACAATCCTTTCCCCGCCCGAACTAGCGTCCCGACTCGTCGAGACCCAGCAAAACACACCCGAGATTCCTGTTCTGATCCGCGCGCATGAAGACCGCCCCTACCGGGAAGTGATCGACATAATGAAGATGGTTCGATCCGCCCAATTATTAAACGTCTCATTGGTGACGCAAGCCGAAGAATAGCGCCACCACCTTTCCACAAACCCCTTTTAATGTGCCTGTCGTTTGTGAATGACCACAAAAAATCGTTTCCAACGATGCGGGACGCGACTGGAAATGACAAAATGATGGATCATATTGGGGGCCTTGTCCAGCAGGTGTGAATCCGATTTGAGCGGATGGCTGCCTGTCCGCCTCTGGCGGAGAATTGACATACGCGACAGACTTTCCGCCGGAGGCGGACCCGCCTCAGACGGGAAAATCTGACAGATTGACAGTCTGTCGCGTGAAGAATTGACGCCCGGATGGCGGAATTGGCATACGCAACAGACTTAAAATCTGTCGCCCGAAAGGGCTTGTGGGTTCGAGTCCCACTCCGGGTACCATTTTAAGCACAAATCTGCATTTCCCTTGATAGTCTACCAACCCCTGCAAAGTTTCATAACGGCCCAAAACGGCCCAAAAAATTTAAGCACGGATTGAAGGAACACGACCGGGAAACATTAACACCCTGCCCTTTTTCCAGGAGCTGACGGGCTCTAAACCAGGCCGGCCTCGATATCATCGCAGACATTATCCATGCCCACCTTTTCGAAGAATTTGGCCCGTCTCATTGGTCTCATCAACCCGGGTGATCATTCACTTGGGTACTGAACACAAGCACCGCGATACCTGAAGTGAACCCCATAGTGACTGGATATGGAATAAATGTCTTAATTATAACACTTTAAGTCTATTTTTGTCTGTCTTTGCCTGTTTTTATCCTGCATCCGTTAAACTTATATTTTCCCGCTTGCATCTTCCCCGCCGACTGGTAAATTACGGAAAAGGAAAATCATGACAGCCACCCGCTCTTATTTTTATTTTAGCGTTTACTTCTTTGCTTTTGCGAAGCGGGGTGTCTGAGTTTGCTTGGATAACATCATGTGCGCCCCGCGGTCTTCGCGGGGCTTTTTTTTTGCGGCGCGCATTAGAAAATATCACTTCGGACCGTTCCGGGAGTCACCCGACAACGGTCAAAGGGGATTGATCCATAACACAAAGGAGTCATGATGGAAACGCCGGTCATATGCGGGAAAAAAAGCGACATCACCGTCGCCATTCAGGGCGTGGCGGGGGCTTTTCATGACATCGCCGCCCGGCGCTATTTTGGTGATCACATTCGGCCCGTTGCCTCTGAAACCTTCGCTGATCTTTTCAATCACGTGTCGGCCGGGCGGGCTGATTTCGGTGTTGTCGCCATTGAAAATTCCGTCGCCGGCAGTTTACTGCCCAACTACACCCTGCTACGGGACGCGGGCCAACACATTCACGGTGAGATTTATTTGCGGATTTCTCAAAATCTTCTCGGGTTGCCCGGTCAAAAGATTGACGATTTGAAAGAGGTCCATTCCCATCCCATGGCCATCGCCCAATCCCGCGTGTTCTTCGAAAAATACCCGCGGATAAAATTTGTTGAAGCGGCCGACACGGCTTCCAGCGCCGCCCGCATCGCCCGCGAGAAGCTACGTGACATCGGCGGGATCGGCAGTGAGCTGGCGGCGGAAATTTACGGATTGGACATACTGGCGGCCGGGATTGAAACCAATCCCCGAAATTACACGCGCTTCTTGATTGTGTCCCCTGACGCGTGTAAAGAGGACTGGGAAGAAGAGCCGGACAAAGCCTCGCTTTGTTTCACCCTGCCCCATAAAGTGGGCGCGCTTTCACATATTTTGGCCACGCTCGCTTTTTACGGCATTGATTTGACGAAGATCCAGTCTTTGCCCATTATTGGTAAAGAATGGGAGTATCTGTTTTACATTGATGTTGTTTTCACCGATTATGAACGCTATCGCCAGTCCATCACGGCCATCACTCCCCTTTGTGACACACTGGAGATTCTGGGTGAATACCATCAGGGTGACAACTCTTACGAGCAAGTTCATCATCAACATCCGGAAGCGTAAACACTATGAAAAAAACAGTGACTATCATCGGCTTGGGGCTTATTGGCGGGTCCATGGCGATTGATCTTCGGAAACGCGGATTCGCCGGAAAACTGATTGGCGTTGACATCAATCCCACGCATGCGGCCGCGGCGAAGACCATCGGGCTGATCGATGCTGAGATGAGTTTGGCCGAAGCGATGCCTCAGTCGGATTTAATCATTGTGGCGACTCCTGTCAACGCCACCATCAAGCTCTTGCCGGAGGTCTTGGATTTAGTGGATCGGCACGTGGTGACCGATGTGGCGTCAACAAAAGGAGAAATTGTCGCGGCAGTGACAAACCATCCCAAACGCCGACGGTTTGTCGCCTCACACCCGATGGCCGGAACGGAAAATTCCGGACCTTGGTCCGCTCTTTCAGGGCTGTATGATGGCAAGGCGGCGATCATCTGCGATTCACGGGATAGTGATGACGACGCCGTTGATCTGGTTGAGCGCATGTATGCGGCGTTGTATATGCGGTGTCTGCGCATGGAATCCCATGAACACGATGTGCATGTGGCTTATGTGTCCCACATTTCCCATGTCAGTTCTTTCGCTCTGGCCTTAACCGTTCTGGCAAAGGAAAAGGACAAAAAAAACATTTTTGACTTAGCCAGCGGGGGCTTCAGTTCAACCGTTCGTCTGGCCAAAAGCGGGTCGGCGATGTGGACACCTATTTTCATGAAAAACCGTGATAATGTCTTGACGGTTTTGGACACCTATTTAACCTATCTTAACCAGTTTAGAGAAGCGTTGCAACAAGGTGATGAAGAGCGGCTGGATGACCTGATCCGCGAAGCGAACACCATCCGCCGCGTATTAAATTGATCTGAGAACATTTTGATCTGAGAAAATTCACTGTCATCAATCATACATAAGGTTCACGTGTCATGGAAGAAGCATTGACCAAAACCCCGGCGATGTCCGAGTGGGGCTTGGGACTGCCCGACGGGCCAGTTTGGATCGCCGGCCCTTGCAGCGCTGAAACGGAAGAGCAGGTGCTGAGCACCGCCCGGGGATTGGCGGCAACCGGTGTCCACATGTTCCGAGCGGGGATTTGGAAACCACGCACCCGGCCTGGATGCTTTGAGGGTGTGGGCTCGGAAGGGTTGCCATGGCTCAAGAAAGTCAAAGCGGAAACGGGGTTGCCCATCGCCATTGAAGTCGCTAATGTGAAACATGTTTACGAAGCCATGCGGGCGGGTGTGGATGTGGTCTGGATCGGTGCCCGCACCACGGTGAATCCTTTCGCCGTTCAAGAAGTGGCGGACGCGCTGAAGGGTGTTGACATTCCCGTGATGGTTAAAAACCCGGTCAGCCCCGACTTGGAATTATGGATGGGGGCCATGGAACGTCTGGCGGCAGTGGGCATTAAAAAAATCGCGGCGCTTCACCGCGGATTCAAAGGGGTTCAAAAAAGCGCCACGCGTAATGAACCCATGTGGCAAGTGCCCATTGAATTGCGGCGGTGTCTGCCCAACCTGCCGATCATTTGCGACCCCAGTCACATTGCCGGCCGCCGGGATTTGATCGCGGAAATCAGCCAGCAAGCCATGGATTTGGACTTTGATGGTTTGATGATCGAAAGCCATTGCAATCCGGAAGCGGCGTGGAGTGACGCCTCACAGCAATTGACGCCGGAAGCCTTGGGGAAAATTCTGACGGCGATTATCATTCGGGAGCCGGAAGCCAAGGATGAGGATTTCAACCTGCAAGTCAGTCAATTGCGAACTCAACTGGACCAGTTGGATAATGACCTGATAAACCTGTTGTCAGACCGCATGGGGATTGTGGAAAAAATCGGTTTACTCAAGAAGAAGAGTAACGTCACGGTGCTCCAGGCCTCCCGGTGGGACGAGACACTTAAACAGGTCCGGCGGCATGGCGGTGAGCATGGCTTTGATGAAGCATTTGTGGACACCCTGTTCAAAACCATTCATCAAGAATCCATTAACCGTCAGGAAAAAGTCCTGCGCGAATAACTCCGCCTGGTTCAGTTCCCGCTCTGGTGTTCCATGGAGCCATCATGCAATCGTTTGATTTGAAACATGTCGCGGTCACGGATCAATTCCGCCCCCCCCGGAATCCCTGCCTCTGGCATCGGTTTTAAAAAGCCGGCTTTCCGGAACGTCTTACTTTTACAATCCGCCCTCATTCAGAAAACTGGAACCAAGGGTCGCCCATGAAAGTTAAACCGGTTTTACGCTACCGGTCTCCCCGCTACCCGACACGCGAACAGCTCGAATCGCAGGCGCGATTATCACATGTGATCCCGAGCCGGTGGAAAGAAAACGCCGCGCTGATCGCGATTCTGACGGCGGCGCCGGCTCTGGCTCGATCCGACGGCCCGGAAGCGGTAAAGAAGACTCCCGACTCGCTCGTCGCACCACTTTTCCAGCATGGCGCGGGCGAAACCCGTGGGGTTTACGGCACCACGTTCAGTATCCTTCCGGTGCTGCTTTCTGAAGAAGACGCGCGTCAGGTGATCGAGGAGCAGTTGACCAAGGCCGGCCTGAATATGTCCCGGGGGAAAAAGAGCACGCACCACATTTCAGTGATGACGGTCGATCCAAAAACCAAACAGCCGTCCGCCAAAAACGTGTCTTTAACCATGGATGGATATGATAGCAAATATGGTGTGGCCTATGAATTTCTTTCCGCCAACGATGGAAAGGAAACGGGCGGATCGGGAATTGAATTGGCCGGAAAGGTGCGGGACGCCTTAGCAAAAGAAGCTCCCGTCGGAATCCAGGCGATATTCTATGATCCGGCCCCGACAGTCTATGAGGGAATGGGACCTGCCGGAATCGGCCGAGCCATGTCCGGAATGACGCCATGCGAAGATTTTGGCGAAACGACGCTGATACCCACCGGATTCTTTACCACACCATTTCTTGGGTCAAGCATACGAGTGGTTGTGGAAGGCAGACGGGTGACCCTGAGCAACAGCGACGGTTCCAAGCAAGCGGAATTGTCAGTTGGGCGGGAGACAGCTGTGATAAATGGAAAAACGTCCAAATTGCCAATACCCGCGGTGGAATATGACGGGGTGATTTATCTCCCGTTCCAAGCTGTAGCCAACGCTCTGGACGTGGCGTTTTCCTGGGATAACCCGAGCGGTCAGCTGACAATCTCGCTGCCTGTTTACGAGGGAAGAGTGAAAAACGCCGACGGAGTTTTCGAACAGCGTTTTGAGGATCGGGATTTCAAAAGCCTCGTCACAACCCCGACCGGTGGGGAAAATAAGAAACTGACATTCGCCTTCGTTGCCTGGGACGACAAAGCCACCCGGGCCTGGGCGAAGGCGGAAGCCAGACGGTTACTGCGACTGCAGGCCAGGGATTTCGCGGCTTGGCTCAAGACTCAAGGCGTCATTTAAGGGTTTGTGAAAAAGATATGCACCTGACCCTTCACGTTACCAGCCGTTGCAATTTGCGTTGCGACTATTGCTATGACGCCAGGCATCAAGGGGGCGACATGACGCCCGAGACGATGCGGGCGGCCGTGGCGTTCGCCTGTGAACAAACCCGCGGCACTGGCCATGAAGACAGTATCGGTGTCAGCTTCTACGGGGGCGAGCCGCTACTGGTAAAAGACCTGATCGCTGAAACAGTGCGCCATTGCCGGAGCGTCACCGACCGCGCCGGACAATTATTCCACTTTAAAATCACCACGAACGGCATATTGCTGGATGAGGATTTTCTGACCGGCCCAGACACTCGAAACATTCTCGTGGCTCTGAGCCATGACGGCACTCAAAAAGCCCATGACACGCACCGTGTGGATCCCGCGGGAAATGGCACGTTCCAGCACTTGGACCATGTCACAAAGATACTTTTGCGGGAGAAACGCTATTCGCCGGTAATGCTGACAGTCACCCCGGCGACTGTTGATGACTATGCCGCGTCGGTGCGATATCTTTTCAACCGCGGGTTCCGGTATATCATCTGCACGCTGGATTTTTCCGCCAACTGGACGCCTTTGAATCTGCGCGCGCTGAAACATCAGTACCGCCGCCTGGCAACCTGGTACGAAAAGGAAATGGATAAGGAAAGTAAATTTTACTTCAGCCCGTTTGACACGAAGATTTCCTCACATATCAATCCCGGCAGTTGCCGGCATGGGCGCTGCGATTTTGGCCGCCGCCAGATTTCCGTGGCGCCCAACGGCCGTTTGTATCCCTGTGTGCAGTTTGTCGGGGACGGGGAGGATGACACGTATTGCGTCGGCGACGTGAGGCGAGGCCTGGACACTGATAAACACGCCGCCCTCTATGCCGAGAATCACGCCGCCAAACCAGCTTGCGCCGACTGCGCGGCGCGTGACCGGTGCAACCATTTCTGTGGCTGTCTGAACTGGCAGGTCACCGGCAGTCTGGGGGCTGTCGCTCCGGTGGTATGCGCCCATGAGCGCACTGTGCTGCCCATAACGGACAAACTAGCGGAAAGGCTCTTCCGCCACCGTAACAGTCTGTTTATTCAAAAACACTATAACGACGATTACCCTTTTCTTTCTCTGCTTGAAGATTCTCTCCAGGAATGACCTTCACCCCCATTTATTCCTCCCCCCCTCCCATCACACGGACCATCGGGTAAAAGCGGGTCAGTAAAAGCGGGTCCTCCGATTTTCTTTTATCGGGATTTTGATTGAATAATTCCACAACTTGACCGACTCGTTGTCGCACCTGTTTATTCGTTTTTAATCTTGTAGCCATCTTACTTCAGGCGCTGTCCAGTCCTGAAATCGTCAGCGGCCCCAGTGTTCGGCGATTTTGGCCAGTTGGTAGCCGGGGGCACCGTCAGATACTGGCATTAAAAGCAAATCGAGGACTGACAAACCCTATATGGCTGACCCGCCTTTGCTTACGTTTTTACTCCTGAGCTTTTATCAAACCCTCAAGAATCTCCTCGTCAGTCTTCCGATAGGTGTCAATTCCACACGCTTGGAGTGTCGAAACAAAGAAACGTTTGCTTCCGTTGGGTTCAGTTGCTTGAGTTGCAGCTTCCGCAAATCTTTTTGCATTGTGTCCCATTTGGCAGCAGCTTTGGCAAGGCTTTCGACTTGTCTTTGTTTCTCCTGCTCCGCCGAATACCCGATGATTTCCGCCAATCGTGCATCCCCTCGGGCAAGACCGATTAGATATGCCATAGGAAAATCGTAGAATTTGTCGAGTTTTTTTGGAGCCTCCGGCACTCTCGCCACAAAATCAGACACACGCTTATGAAACACCGCTAGGAAGGCTTCATCTTTCTTTGGCCAATCCGTTCCTTTCGCAACCGCTCGTTTTAGGACAATATGTCCAAAATAGAACATCCAGTTGTCAGATTCGGTTTGCTTGCTTTTCTCGACAAAGTTCCACACATTTTTCAGGGGAATTTCCTTTGGCTTGCCCAATATGTTGATAGCGGCGTGACTGTAGATTTCCTCATTTGTCGTAAAACCAGGAGGCATGTTAGTTCTAGCTACTTTGTTGAAGAGGAAGACGCAGGCGGCATCGGGATTGCTTTGGTTTTTTCTTTTTAGCGTTAGCCGGAGTAAGCGCGAAGCTGCTTGTATTCTTTTATCTCCGGCAGCGGGTTTCGCTGGCCACGGCCAATTGACAATATCTTCAAGCAGTCTTGAAGCGGCCTCAGATTCCTGTAGCGTCAATACTGACACAAGTACCCTGGATACGGTACTTAATTCGTCGCTCCTGTAATAGTTTTTCGGTCGCCATCTTGAATTGGCTTTTGCAAGATAATCCTGTCCCAGATCGCATATGGCCTGATTGGCTTCCAGGGTTTTGATTTCGGATAGAGACACTAGTACAGCAGCCCGGATATTAAAATACCCATGATCATTGCGATGGGATTCGGCATCATATGGTTCAGATGTGAATATTTTTTTTAGCTTGGAGATAGCATCGCGGTCACCGACGGTTCCGAGTTCCTTAATTTTGGCACGCATTGCGTCTTTATCACTGGCTTTCGATTTCCGAGAATTTTGCCCGGCACCAAGAACTGTCAAAGCCAAAATGCATGACAACGACAAGAAGGCAAATTTGGATTTTAACCCCAGCCTAGTTTTGCGGAGAAGAAGATGTGTTATTGATCCCATTGTTTTCCACCTTTCGACCAGTCTAAATTATGGTTGCCTTGAGCATTACTACCGAAAACACGGGCGACATATTCATCATCACCATAATTACTATATTCCCCGGTGCCAAACATTGATGCCATATTGTGTGTGTCTCTCGTCCCAATGTCACATTTATAATCCATTTCAATACAATCAGGCAGACCATCAGAATCAGAATCAGTAGTGCTCCTACTTACTCCAGCGGCTTGCATCGCATCTAAGTAATCACGATGCGATTTATGCCTTAACTCATGGCAAAGGTCAATGCGGACATTCAGGGGCAAACCATTCAAACGGTCACGTTTGTCTGGATGCAGGGCGAGCGGGACGCAAAGGAAAAACATGGTGACGTGTATGAGGCCAGCTTTAAGGGGCTGATTACCCAGCTTGAAAAGGATCTGGGGCGCAAAAACATCAACTTTGTCATTGGCCGTCTCAGTGACTTCGATATGGACAACAAACGCTATCCCCATTGGACCATGGTCCGCGATGTCCAAGTAAAATTGGCGGAGGATTCACCCCGCGGGGCCTGGGTGGACACAGACGATTTAAACGATAAACCGTCGAAAGACGGCACCGTTAGAGACGATCTTCACTATTCAAAAGACGGCTACAAAACCCTGGGAAAACGGTTCGCGGATGCCGCAATTACACTGATCCAGAAGGCGAACCACGAATAGACACGAATGGACACGAAGTAGAAAAAGAGATTCAAAGACAGAAGTGGATTCCCGCAGAAACGCTGAGGCGCGGAGAATAAAATAGAAGTTTAAGGAAGGGAGATTGGGGGATAACCGCTTTTCAAAGGGGTTTCCCCCGAGCTGAACGCATGTGAAGGGAAAAATCTCTCTCTGCGAGCTCTGCGCCTCTGCGAGAGAAAAAGCTCTCCGTACCTCTTCACTTCGTGTCCTCAAGCTGGAATCACCGTTGCCGCCGGAACTCGCTCGGGGTCATCCCGGTCTGGCGCTTGAATACCACGCTCAACTGCTCCTGCCGAATGAATCCGCACTCAAAAGCGATTTCCGATATCGTCGCATTGGAGTCAGCGAGCATTTTCTTAGCCCGCTCCACACGGGCGTGAGCAATGGCCGCCAGCGGGGTCTTGCCGACGGCTCGCTTCATTCGTACGCCAAGGGTCGTCCGTGACACCCGAACATGGGAAAGCACATCCTCCACGGTAATCGGTTCCTGACAGTATGTGTGAATGTAGCGCATGGCCCGGGACACCAGATCATCGAAAGTGACTGTGATGTCACTGCTGTGACGGACAACGACCCCCACCGGCGGCAGCCAGACCGGGAACTCGGGTGACTTGCCGGCCATCAGAGCATCCAGCATCCCGGCCGCACGGTAACCGGCCTCAATACCATTGAGTTTTAGGCTCGAAAGCGTTGTCGCAGCCAGTGCGGACGCCATTTCATCATTGTCCACGCCCAAAACACCGACATCCTCCGGCACACGGAATCCCGCATCTACGGCACAGTCGATCACTTGCCTGCCGCGCATATCATTCGCCGCCATAATGCCGATGGGTTTGGGCAATCGGGATAGCCATTCCGGAATCGGTTCGATCGCGTCTTCGTGTAATCCAGGCGGTGGCATGAGTATGTGACACGGGCGCCCGGCTTTCGCTTCCACGGCTTCCCGGAAACCCGCCAGCCGTCGGTGGGAATACCAGTTATCTCCACGCATGACAAAACCAAATTGCGGATAGCCACATTCCAGAAGGTGTTCAGCGCCCATCCGCCCGATCGCCAAGTCGTCCGTCCCCACTCGCGGCAGGCTGACATCGGCCATGCTGTTGGAGGTGTTCACGGCCGGGATTCCCGCGTCTCGGACAGCTTCCACCCACGTCTGGTCGTAGAATCCGCCAATCACTCCGTCAACCTGGTTTAAGTCAATGTCCTCGAACGAGATGTGAGGTCGATTTCTGGTGCCGATAAAACGCCAGTGGCCAAACAACTGGCTGTAGCGGATGACTCCATACACGATATCCGCTTCATACTGCGACAAGACCGTCGTGGCCACAGCGATTCGTTTGGGGTTCCTTTTGGGTGCGGGCATGGTGCTTCTCTTTATTCTTTTCTCGCCTTTAGCCTGATTAATTCATGAGTTTTCGGGTGAGGGTTTTATGCTCTTGCAGTCTAATCAGTTGGGCTACGGCCATTGCAAAGCATTGCCCTTGCGATAATCCGCGGCACGATGAACGCGTGAATGAATCAGGTTAGCGGTTCAAATTATTTCTTTATCCGTGTCAATCCGTGTCCATCTGTGGTTCAAATGTCAGAAAAGCCGGCACGGAATCTATCGCGGGACAAACCCGTGTCAAGCACAATTCCGTCGAAATACACAAGAGATTGTTGAAATCAACAGTAGAAGGCGCGGGCAGTCCCGGATATATTGTTGGAAAGTGCTGTATCATAAGTTGTCTTTTCACCACGGCGGAACGCTGTATAACACCCAAACAGGCAGGAGCAGAAGACATGTCAACCACCAAACTATCCGCACTCGTTATCATCGCTGTATTTGCAATCAGCAGCGTCCACGCTGCTCTCCTGCAAGTCAACGTTGGGCGGCCAACCACGCCAACTGAGCCCGGTTTCACGAAATGGACGACCAATGACAACACCGCCCCGGGTGCCACAACGATCAGCGGCATCGGGCTTTCCGTGAATGTTTCCGTCTCTGACTCGGGCGGGGGCACGGCTTTGCGCTCGCTTGATCGTAGCGATAGCTTGTATACCGGAACCCTTGACAATCTGACCGACAACTGGTGGGGCGCCCGAGCCGGCACCATCGGGCAACCGGGCGGTGCCCAGTTCTCGATCATCATCGACGGCGCCGACCTTGGCGCGGGGACGTTTGAATTCACCAGCTGGCATTTTGATCATGACAATCAGACGGGACCCATGAATATTGAGTATTCTGTTGATGGCGGGACGGGTTTCACCACCGTTTTCAGCAACTTTGACATTGTCGATGGCGATACGGACTTATTTGTCGGTGCTCCCAATCCGGCATTGTTCCTGTTCACATCCAATGGTACGGACGATGTTTGGATCCGGTTCACCAATTCTGATCCGGGCGGCGGCGACGGGAGTACAAACTTTGTCGTGGTGAACGGCTTTCAGCTTATAGAGATCCCCGAGCCGTCGACGATGCTAATGGCCGGGCTGGGGCTGACGGGTGTCTGTTTTCGTCGGCGCCGACGCTAAGACGACCCAATGCGTGGCGAATGTGACGGGGCAGATATAGGCGCATTCTGTCTTGAGTGTGGTCGAATCACCCTTTTCCGGATAAATCCGGGACACCAATCCGCCACGGCGGACGGGCAAGCACCTGTTTATCCTGTCCGGTCAGTCTAACATGGCCGGGCTGAAACCGGACATGTCCTTCACCCCGACAGTGGAGAAAACATTCGGCAAGTTCGCGGACACCGCTCCGTCGAGAACCAGCACGCCGCCGTACCAGCCCGCGTCGCACAGGCCCATGCAGGCGCTAAATCCGTTTTTGATTGTATTTTTCATTTTTGTCGCCTTGCTGATTCCTTTAAGATGCGGGACCTGGGGCAG
>JAVVEH010000001.1:21046-208811 GCA_032251435.1 Lentisphaeria bacterium
CTCCCGCCACCGAACCTGGGGCGGCTCCCGCCACCGAACCTGGGGCGGCTCCCGCCACCGAACCTGGGGCGGCTCCCGCTAGCCCACGGGTCGTCAGTTATCAAGTAATAAGCCCAGGCGTTCGAACTGCTCCGGCGGGGCGTCATTGTCCCGCATCAACTGCTTAATGTACCCGCACATGCGGGCTTCGACTTCGGGATCTTCGATGGGATCAAGCTGATCCGGGTCGGCCTGCAAGTCGTACATAGCCGTCGGGAATCTCGCCTGACGCTGTTTCGCTGCCGCGTTGGGGCGGGCCTGGGCATCGACTTTCAGGGTCTTGAGGCCCTTGGTAAAGGCGAATGGTTCCGCGAGCTCCGCGGTGGCCAGCATCTCGTTCGGCATAAACGCCCGGCCGAAGCCGTGTTCTGTCGGCATGAGGGTGTATTCATGGAGAGGAGCATTTCCGGACACTGGTCCGCGCATGTAGACGTGACGGCCATCGGTGCAGTTGACATGGCCGCCGAAAATGCCGAAGAGGGCGGCTTCGCGGACGGGGGTGTCGGCGGCAACCGTATGGGCCAGAGGCACCCCCTGCATGTCAGGCGGCAGTGGCTGGCCAAAATAGTCGAGGATGGTGGGCGCCAGATCGATGGTCTGAACCAATGCCTGCCGTCGCTCGCCGGCCACGCCGCTCCGCGGATCCCAGATAAACAGCGGGGTGTGAGCCACCTCATTGTAGAACGGCGCCCAGCATTTGGCCCAGCACCCGTGTTCCCCAAGCAGGAACCCGTGATCCGTGTTGACAATGAGCAGGGTGTCGTTCCACAAATCATGGGCATCCATAAAATCGAGGATCCGGCCCAGGGATTCATCGCACATGGTATGCAGGGCCGCGCACTCCCGGCGGCACCGTTCGATGTCCTCCGGGGTTTCCTTTACCCCGCGGTAGGGCGGCCAGTCGAAATAGGCGCCGCCGTCCTTAGGGTAGAGGGCTCGAAAGCGTTCCGGAGCGAAATAGGGCTCATGCGGATCAAAGGTCTCAATATGCAGGAACCAGTTGTCCGCGTCATGATTCTGTTCCAGAAATTCGATCGCATTGTCAAAGGTCCGCGTCTGGTAGTGATCTTTCTCGCCAGCCATGTGCGTCCGGTTGGTCCAGTAATGAGCAGACCGCCCGGTGTTATTCACGGTTTCCGGGATGTTGGGCGACTTAACGGCAGGCTTCCAGGCGTCATATTCCTGTCCACGGACGATCTCCCAACTGGAATACCGGCTGTGATAAGTGGAACCGCCATCCTCCCAATAATGATAGTGATCACTGATCAGGTGCGTGTAAATGCCATTTTCTTTCAGGATTTCCGGCATGGAGTCGTCAAAGGGTTCGACAGGACCCCAACTGGCGTGCAGAAAATTGTAGCGCCCCGTGTGCAGTTCGCGGCGGGCGGGCATGCATGGCATGCTGCCGACATAGGCGTTGTCGAAGGTGACCGCGCGCTCCGCCAGGCGCTGAAAATTGGGGGTCCGCACCCAGTCGCACCCGTACGGGGAAAGCATTCGCCGGTTCAGCGAATCAAACATGACCACGATAGCTTTTCGATGTCGTCGATTTTCAGGTGAAGCTTTCATACGTGTAACTTCGTTACTTTTTCATTTCGAGTTTTGAGTCATTTGATATTCAGAGGAAGGCTTGGCAACTGAGTGGGAAACACGTCCGGGGCTTCGTTACTTTTTCATTTCGAGTTTTGAGTCATTTGATATTCAGAGGAAGGCTTGGCAACTGAGTGGGAAACACGTCCGGGGCTTCGTTACTTTTCCTATTTGTTTCTTTAGAATTTTAAAGTAACCAGAAGGAGGCGGAATGCAATCGGTGAAGCATGTGAGACACAATCAGCGGGATCCAGGAACCTGCAGGTCCAATTGCGGGAAAAATTTGGCGAAATCATCGGGATTACGGGTGATTAATCCCTGAAAACGCTGGGCAAAAGCGCCGATTTGGATATCGGCAATTGGACGGCGGCGCACAAGCGAATTCTGAGGCTTGACCGCAACATAACTCTGCCAGGCTTGATAGGCATTCCGGGTGTCGGCCAGGGTCCAACCTTCCACAGTCTGGATGCGGATTTGGCGAAGAAAATATTCCTGTCGCTGCCAATCGCCCTGAAATGCCGGTGCCAGCTCAATAAAACTTACCGGACAGATAACCAAACCATCAACTGACCGCACATCAAGCAACTTGGCCGATGGCATCCCGAACTGCGGGTCGGCATCGAGAACGTCAATGATCACGCAGGTGTCGACCACCCAGGCCATCAGTCATCTCCCTCGTCGCCTTCACGCAGTTCTGCCATCCATGTATCGGTGCGACGTGTTTCGCGGAATTGTTTGGAAAAGCCAAGCATCGCAACAGCACCGGAACTGTCAGATTCGTCCTGAACGGTTACAAGGCATTCGTGGTCGGATACCTCGCGCCAGATCAAGCGAGCCCCTGGTTTCAGCCGCAGGTCTTTGCGAATCTTTGCCGGAATCGATATCTGTCCCCGATCAGTTACTGTTGTAGTTAGTGTTTTCATAACCCAATTATATCATGTGAAAACATCATGTCAAGTATAAGGAATGGCAAAAGGATTGCCGCGGGTTTATGACTTGGCGAAGTTTGGAATGTTCATTTTTTAAACCGCTTTTGCTAATTCGTGTTCATTCGTACTACAATCAGCCAAAACCTTGTTTTTTTAACAAGAAAATACGACTTATGATCCTACGACCCACGTTTGGGTTGCGGGCATCGCCCGCGCCGTGCCTATTCGTGGTTCGCCTTCTGGACAAGTGTAATTCAGGACAACACTGGCATCTGCCATGCGTCCCCCTATTTTGTCTGGAGAAAAAACTAACCATCTCCAACGGGGAGTTACCCTTCGCCAACACAGTGCCCACCCCCTCTTTACGCTTTTTCCGCCTACTTGTAATACTTGGGATGATCCTTCACGGCATAGAAATGCCACTCGTTCCACACCTCGCAAAGCGCGGCATTCTGGTGTTCCCCAAGCCCCATAGCCCGCAGAGTGGATTCGGCCATCATGCCCTTGGATATTCTTTCTAATTACGCTTACTATTTCCGACGACGCCGGAACGTGACGCCCAACAGGCCCAGTCCGGCGAGGATCGCCGTGGACGGCTCGGGGATTTCAATTCCCGTAAAGGCAATTTGATTGATGCCGGCGCGACTGTTGCTGCCCGTTCCTGTGCCGAAAGGATTGGTGCCATCATCGTTGAATGAATTCAACCCGCGAATGCCGATATAGCGAGCCGATCCAATGCCACTAATGTCGATTTCAGTCGTGGGCTGTGGCTGGGTGCCAAAGGCGTCGTTTGCATCGGTCAATGTCGAAGTACCACCATATTGCGTCCATCCCCCGGCTGTGAAATCGTAATCAACAACATTTAAGGCGCCATTGGTTAACGCGTTACTACTTGCCCACGTTGTCACAGGATTCGCAGCTAGATCGCTCGCATAGTAAATTTCGATATCTTTGAATCCCCGGTTTGTCTCAGCATTGGTAATGATGTACGCCTTATCCAAATCATAGTCCGCGTAACTCGCGCCTAAGTCGTAGACGATCCACGGTTTTCCGCTGAGCGAGTCCACGTCCTCGCCCTGGAAATCACCAGTCCAAGATTCTTGATCGCTCGTCCACACCGCGGGATTCTCCGGCTCCCCATTGAGATTAAGAAAATCCGAAGTTACCAAAATGGTCTGACTTACTAAACCGCCACTGCCCGTGCCGTCAGTGGCACCGCCTCCTTTATCCCAGGCCGCGGCATCTACTGGAAGAATGACGGCTCCCCGGCAAAAGCTGCCAAGCAAAGTCAATGTAAAGATAAAAGCGGTAACG
This sequence comes from Lentisphaeria bacterium, assembly GCA_032251435.1. GTDB lineage: Bacteria > Verrucomicrobiota > Lentisphaeria > Oligosphaerales > MVZH01 > JAVVEH01. The sequence goes on from JAVVEH010000001.1 coordinate 24,919, forward strand.
CGTTTAGTCGAAATAATCATATTCATGGTGCTCTCCTTTTTTGAGCGTTAAGAATAAGTCGTTGTTCAAGGCCAGATTCTATTGAATTTTCTTAATACTATTGATAATGTATTGACCACCGAGTCTTAGGAAAGGGAAAAATATGACTTTATTCTTTGTTATTTTATATATTTTTCTTGGATTTTCCGCGGATAATAGTCTCAGATGGGGCAGGTAGACGCGAATACGGGGCAAGAGAACAGGCCGTTCAACGGGGACCCGAAATGTGGAAAGTAATGCCGCTGGATTCATCCCCCCCTTTCCGCTCCTGGCGGAATTGGCTGGGCGACAGCCCGAATTCCCGGTTAAAGACTTCGCACATGTATTCGGGTGAACCGAAGCCGCTGGCAGCGGCCACGCGGGCGATGGAATCTTCGGTTTCTCTCAGCAAATCCCGGGCTTTATTCAGGCGTTTCCGGCTAAGTTCGGCTTTGACAGTACGGTGAAAGTGCTTTTTGAACAGGTGGTCGAGTTTGCTCCGGGACACCGCCACGGCTTCCGCGACATCCGAAATGGTCAGAGGCTCTGCAAAGTGATCCCAGACAAACCGCAATGCCCGAGCGACAATCTGGTTTTCGACCGCCAACACGTTCGTGCTCTGCCGTTCAACAATTGGAGATGGCGGGACCAAAACCGGCTCCTGAGGGGGCGGTTCGCCATCCATCCAGCTGGCCAACAGGTCACAGGCGGCTTTTACCTGCCTGGCTCTGCCATCGGCAAAAGATGAAACCGGTGGATGGGCGCTGGCACATAAGTCCTCATTATCCCCCGGACCGATAACCGCCACATCGGTCGGGACATCAAATCCAGCTTGGGCAATAAAGAAGCACATTTCCGCTGCCGCGTAGTTGTTGCTGGCAAGGAGCCCCATCGGCCGGGGAATCTTTTTCAGCCATTCCCCGAAAATCGTCTGGCGAGACTCGTACTTCTCGTGCCGGGATTGGTTTTGCGGGTTGTCCCGAGGGAACCGCAGCAGGTGGCACTGCATGTCCAGGGCTTCAGCCCGCTGGCGAAACCCTTCGTAAAGCGGCTGCATATCGCTCCAGGGCTCACGTCCGATAAACGCCACATGCTTAAATTGCCTCTCATAAAAATGCTCCGCCGCCCGCCGACCATATAAGGGATAGTCCGGCAGAATCGCGGGAACTTGGTCATCCATGGGATGGGGGAAATTCCCCAGGCGGACAATCTTGCCGACGCTCTGCTGAAGGGTTTTGACAAAGTCACTGTCCGGCAATTCGGAGACCAACGCGCCTTGACAGGCTATCCCATCCGGCACTCTGCCGCCCGAATACCAGACAGTGAGCAATTGCCAGCCGCGACGACTGGCTTCCGCCCGCAAAACCCGGTCAGGCCAGGTATCCAGCGCGATGGTAATCTGGTTATGGCGGCGTTCCTCTAGTCGCTGAACAAAAGATTTCTGTTTGTGCTCTGATGTCATTTCACTGTCTTTATCAAGGGAGACCCATGTATGGCCTGCAAAACAACCTTGACCTCAATGTATCCTCGGACCAACCATTTGCCAAAACAGCTTGCGAAAGGATTTAAAGCTGCCAGCATTAATTAAGGAAGATCTGACAAGACAACATAGATTTACCTAAAAAAGGTGTCATCTTATTGTTTTTACCTGTAAGGGGAATCATGACAAAGCAGCCGAATATTGTTTTAATCACCGCCGACGACATGAACTGGAATACCGTGGGCGCCTATGGATGTAAAACCCCCGAGTGCACGCCGAATATTGACGCGTTAGCCGCGGCCGGAGTGCGCTTTAATTACGCGCATGTCACCGTATCGGTCTGCCAGCCCAGCCGCGGCGCCATCGCGACGGGCCGGTATCCGCATAAAAGCGGGCAGGAAGGTTTCCATCATATCGACGGCCGCGATGTGCCCTTGGTCACCGAGGAGCTGCGGAAAGCGGGCTATCTAAACGGGATTCTCGGAAAAATCGGCCATTCTTCGCCTAAACAGAACTTCACGTGGGATTATGCTGAAGACATGCCCGAACTTGCCTGGGGACGGGACAAGGATCTCTATCATGGTTTTGCCAGGCAGTTTCTGAATATGGCCAAATCTCAGGATAAACCCTTCTTTCTGATGGCTAATGCCCATGACCCGCATCGGCCCTTTCACGGGAATGACGCCGATTTATACGGCAAACAGGGCATCACCTACCCTCCCCCGTCCCGAGTGTATCAACCCGAGGAAGTCGAAGTCCCCGGATTCCTACCGGACATCCCGGATGTGCGCCGGGAAATCGCGGAGTACGCGAGCAGTGTGCGCCGGTGTGATGATGTTGTAGGGCGCATTGTCGATGCATTAAAAGAGGCGGGTGTCTACGAGAACTCCCTTATCATGTTCCTATCAGACAACGGCATGGCTTTCCCATTCTCAAAAACGAACTGCTATCTGCACAGCACCAAAACACCGTGGATTATCGCCTGGCCGGGGAAAACCCCGCCGGGAAGCGTTGATAATGAGCATTTCATCAGTGGCATTGATTTCATGCCGACGGCCTTGGAAGCGGCTGGCGCCGAATATCCCGAGGGCGTGGACGGAACCTCATTCCTCTCTCTCCTGACCGGTGAAAAAGACCCGTCCAGAACCCGCGTGTTCACCCAGTTTCATGAAAACTATGCCCAGGATCGTTTCCCCATGCGGTGCGTCCAGGACAAACGGTTTGGCTACATCTTCAACCCCTGGTCCGATGGCAAACGGGAATTCAAAAACGAATCCCAGGCCGGGCGGACCTTTAAAGCCATGCGGGCGGCGGCGGCTGACGACGCGGAGATCGCGGATCGGGTCGACCTGTTCCTGCGCCGTGTGGTCGAAGAACTCTACGACTTCGAGAACGATCCGGACGCGTTGCATAATTTAGTTGATGACCCTGCATACGCCGATGAGCTCAAACGGCTTCGCACAGAACTTGAAGCTTGGATGATCGAAAACAACGACCCGGCGATTAAGGCCTTCAGAAACCGGGAAACCCCCGAAGCCTTAACCGTTTTTATGACCGAGCAGGAAAAACACAGCGCGGCGCTGAACCGGGAGCGAAATCGCCGGTAAATGGATAGGAAATTGCTTTTTTTCATGCAGTAGCGTGACAATCAGTATGGGATGCCGTTTAATCCGGCACGGCGGAAACCACGATTGGTACCAGTTCTCGAAGAAAGAAAATCCCCCCGTCTCCGATGGACGCTCAGTGCCGTGGCAGCCAGCGGGAGGTTTTTTCCCGATACCAGGCATAAAGCTCATAGAGTGTCGGCACCACGCCCAGTGTTAACATGGTCGCCACCAGCAGACCGAAAATCACCGCGGTGGCCATGGACTGCCACCACTGCGACGAGCTGGTGTCGTACTGAAACGTGAACTGGCGGAAATCCCAATTAAGTTTGAGCGCCATGGGGAGCAGACCAAGGATCGTGGTGATCGCCGTCAACAGCACCGGCCGGAAGCGAATCATCGCCGCGCTGACAATGGCGTCACGCGTGCTTGTCCCCCCCCTCTCTAATTGCCGGATGGCGTCCAGCAGCACAATGGCGTTATTCACCACCACACCGGCGAGCGAGATCACCCCGATGCCGGTCATGATAATGCCAAACGGGGCGTTCGTCACTAACAGACCAAAAAACACGCCAATCAATGATAATAAAACCGACACCATCACAATGCCCGTCACACTGATGGAGTTGAACTGAATCACCATCACCAGAACAATGATAAACACCGCGGCGATAAAGGCCTTGGTTAAAAATGAGCTGGCGGCGTTTTGCTCCTCGGCCGCGCCGCCGAATTCATAGGTGATCCCAGGCGGGAATGGATAGTCCGCGACCCGGGATTGAAAGTCTTTGCGAACATCCGCGTCCCGCCGGACATCGGGCTGCAAGTCGGCGCTGGCGGTGAGCACCCGGCGCTTGTCCACATGCGTGATCGTCACCGGTCCCGGCAACAACTCCGCGGCGGCGACCGCCCCCAAGGGGACCGCCCCCCCCGCCCGGGTCGGCACAGTCACGTTCATTAATTTCGCCGTGTCCCGGGCGACGTTTTCGGGAAATTGGAGACGGATGTCCTGCTCATCATCTCCGTGACCGAAGGTTCCGGTTTTCAGCCCGCCCACCGCCATTTCCATAAAGGCCCCCACGGTCGCCTGCTCCAGACCGACCATGCCCGCTTTGCCGAAATCCACCCGCCATTCGAGGGTGGGCCGCGCGGTCACCGCATCGTCGGAGGGTTTGACTGTGCCCGGTGTCGAGAGAATCAATTGTTTCATGTCCTCAATCACCCGGGTCATGTCATTGAGGTCTTTGCCATAAATCTCAATGGACACCGGTTTCCCCGTTGGCGGGCCCTCTTCGGGCTGAAACACATTAAACTCGGCGCCGAACAGTGGATACGTCACACGGTCGCCGTCCGGCCCCAGCCCCTCAATACGGCGGCGCAGTTCACTGAGAGTCTCAGTCGTCCGCTGAGTGCGGAGACCCCGATCGACAAACTCCATTTCCACCCGCACCGGTCCGCCGTCAGGAGAGAAGACACCGCCGTTTCCACTGCCCGGCAGACCGACCACGACACTGGCATATTTCAGGTTTTGCACAGGTGTGTCATAGCCGCTGCCCGGTTTTCCGAACAGGCGCGCTTCCAACGCCTGGCTGAGCCTGTCAGCCGCGGTCAGAGAAACGCCCTCAGGGGGCGTGACGCCGCAGGTGGCGGTTTCCGGATCAACCGGGGGAAAAAACTCCACGCCCGCTCCGAACGTGACATACAGAAGAATCATCAGGAAAAACAAGCCGGCCGTCGTGCTCAAGGTCCAGGCCGGGTGGTTCAGCAGAAATTCCAGCCCGCCCTTGTACTTGGTGACCAGCCAATAGCTGGGCCGCGTGGTTTCCGGATCGACATCCGTTTCCGCTCCCGGTTTCAACGTCATAAACATGGCCGCCAACGTCGGATTGATCACCAAAGCCACAAACAGGGAGGACAGAAGCACGACAATGACTGTCCGGGGCAGGTGCGACATGAATTCTCCCATCACATCCGGCCAGAAAAGCAGCGGGGCGAAAGCGCCCACCGTGGTGGCGGTGGAGGTGATCACCGGCCAGGCCACTTCGGATGTGCCTTCAATCGCGGCTTTGATCCGGGATGATCCCATACTGAGATGGCGGTAGATGTTCTCCACAATCACAATGGCGTTGTCCACCAGCATGCCCACGGACAAAATCAGCGAGAAAAGCACCATCATATTCAGGGTCTCGCCGCGCAGTTGCAGAATAAAAATGGACAACAGCAAGGAGAAGGGAATGGCGGCGGCCACCAGCAACGCGTTCCGTCCCCCCAAACCAATGAAAATAACCACCACCACCAGAATTAACGACGTGCCAATGCCATTTTCCAAATCACTGACCATTTCTTTAACCATGCTGGAGTGATCCAGCCCTTTCACCACCCGCACATCCGCCGGCAGGGGATAGTCAGCCACAATCTCATCCGCTTGTTCAGTCAGGCGCAGCATGTTGGTGCCGGTCCGTTTCTTAATGTGCAGGCTGACCGACCGGGCCGGAACCACATAGTCGCGGATCGGGTCGCCCTCAGCGCTCTGAAAATTGTACAACCTCGCCCGGGATGTCTCATCGGCGAAATCGTAACGGACCGTCGCCACATCCCGCAAATAAACCGGAATCCCCCGCTCGCTGAACCCCACCACCAAGCCGAAAATTTCCGCGGCCGTCTTAAATTCCCCCGGCAGACGAACCACCACGCGGCTGGTGTCACTGTCGACCGCGCCAGCGGATATATTCCGGTTGGAACCGGTTAAAATCGCCTGCACCGTGTCCAAGGTCAGATGGTAAAAATGGAGTCGATCCGGATCCACCTCAATAATGATTTCCCGATCCCGCCCACCGAACAAATCCACCCCTAACACGCCTGGAATGCCGCGGAACCTCTCTTCCAAATTTTCCGCCAGGTCATACAGTTCGGACAGACTGACATTCCCCCCCCCTTGAATATGATAAATCAACACCGGAATGCTGGTGACGGAAAATTCCTTGACGGACGGTTCCTCCGCCTCCCGGGAGATATCCGCTTTCGCCTGATCCACACCGTCCCGGACCCGGCCAAGGGCTTCCTGGATATCCACGCCGGGGTGGAATTCCAGACTGATCATCGAAAGACTCTCGGTCGATGAGCTGCGCATTTCCTTCAGTCCCTCAATCCCGTCCAGTTGGCTCTCCAGCGGAATGGTCACCGATTGCTCAATGTCCGTCGGATTCGCGCCGTCCAGGAACGTTGTCACCAGCACAATGGGAATTTCCACATCGGGAAAACTTTCCCGGGGCAAACTGAAGTAAGCGATGGTTCCAAGGAGCGTGATGCCGACACAGAACACCAGCACCGCGACATTGTGACGCACGGAAAACTCAGTGATTCTCACGGATTCACTCCTCCTCCCCGTGCGGGTCGGCCGCCCCGACCAACTGGCCGTCCACCACCAGCACATTCACGCGCTCACCATCCACCACGCCCTTGCCCCCGGCGATAATCACCCGCTCTCCCCGCTTCACATTTCCCCGGATCAGCACATTCTCACCCTGGATGGAAACCGGAATGACCGGGCGGGAGCGGGCCCTGTCGACCGCGCTCTTCACGGCACCGTCACCGTCCTTTTCCGCGGCTTCTTTGCGCTCACCGGCCGGCTGATCATCGGCTTCCGCCTCTTCCAGGTCCCGCTCAACGACCAGCACGCGGATACCCGAATCGGTCACCACCAGAGATGTCAGAGGCACGATTAACGCCTCCTTGTACGCCAGAAACCCCAGCCGCGCCTTGACAATAATCCCCTGCTTTAAAGCCGCCCCGGGATTCGCCACTCTCAATTCCACTTCAAATGTGTTACTGACCGGATCCGACACCTGTCCGACCCGGGCGATTTCCGCCGGCAATTCCATGCCGGCGTACTGACCGCCAGTCAATTTCGGCATGCCCGGCAAAATAATACTGGACGTGATTTTCTGTTCCGCGCCGGGCTGGGTCAACGCCAGATACCGGCTGACCGCCGTATTCTCCGGATCTAAAAAAGACACATACCGGTCGCCGACATTGACCACCGCGCGCGCATGGGACATGTCATACAACCCGATCACCGGCGTGCCGGAAGCGACCAGCGCCCCGGTGTCCACCAGCCGTTTATCCACCCGTCCCGTGAACGGCGCTTTGATCCGTGTCTTCGCCAATTGAACCCGCAACAGGTCCACGCTTTTCCGCGCTTGGACCAATTGACTTTCAGCCAATTCGACCGCGGCTTCCGCGGAGAGAACGTCCTGATCACTGGCTTCCACGGCCTCACGCGCCTGATCCCGCCGGGAACGGCTCTGATTAAAGGCGTTTAGCGCCCCTTCCACACTGGCCGTCGGCACCACATCCTGAGACCAGAGACTATCTATTCGTTCATATTCTTTTCGTTGGAAGGCATAATCAGACTCCGCGGCGGCCAAGGCCAATTTGGCGGTTTTCACCCGCGTCCGGCTCTGAGTCAACGCCACCTCATTGACCCGCACGTGACTTTCCGCGGCGGCCACTCTGGCTTCCGCTTCGCCTAAAAGAGCCTGTAATTCAGCGTCATTGATGACCGCCAGCACCTGGTCTTTTTCCACCGAAGCGCCCTCATCCACACGCCACTCATCCAAGCGTCCCCCGCTTTCGGCGCTGATAATAACCGCCTGATCAGCGACAGTACGGGCGGGCAATTCCAGGGTCTCATGAAATTCCCGTGGAATCACGGTCATCACTTCGACATTCGCCAAAGTCAATGGCTTGACAGCCAGCGGTGGCTTGGCCCGCGAGATCAACACCAGCGCGCAGAAAATAATCAGGCAGACAAGGCCCGCCGGCACCAGCCAAATCATCTTTTTTTTCGGAAAATTCATTGTGAATCCCTCATTTTTTCATACGCCTTCTACTATAGAACAGTATTCGCTGAAACAAAAGCGGGAATTTTCCAATTAAACCATTAAATTGAGCGGTGTGCTGTCGCCATCCAAACGTTCCGACAAAACGGTTTTCATTTCTCCATGGATTTCCCGAAACTTCCTTACAACGCGATTCTTTGCCGATATAGCGAAATCGGGACCAAAGGGCGCAACCGGCATGTCTTTGAAAAACTGCTGGCCGCCACCATCCGCCATTCGTTAAGCGCGATCACCCCCGTCACGGTTAAACGCGAATATGGTAGAATCTATGTCCAGCCCGCGGAGTCCGCGGTATTCAGCGGCGAGGAGATGGCCCCTGTCCGCGTGAAGCTGTCCCGTGTCTTCGGCTTGGTCTCCTCCTCTCCCGCCCTCCTGGTCGCGCCGACGGCGGCCGCCATCGAGGCGGCGGTGGACGCAACGTTCCCCGGTGTTTATGAGGCGGTTGAGCGGGCGCACGCCGATCAACCTTCCCCGATCCGCTACGCCGCCCGGGTCCGCCAGTCAAACAAACACTTTCCCCTCCGGAGCCAGGAACTGGAAATCCGTCTGGCGGAACGGTTATTGCCCTCACGACCCCGCCTCGTGGTTGATTTGCGCAATCCGCGACTGCGGGTTGATGTGGAAATCCGGGAAGACCGGGCCTTCATTTCGTACGAGACGATTCCCGGCCCGGGCGGCTTGCCAACCGGCACCGGCGGCAAGCTCATCGCCATGCTGTCCGGGGGCATTGACTCACCGGTCGCCTGCCACCAAATGATGCGCCGCGGCTGTTCCCTGCATTTTGTCACCTTTCACAGCTCCCCGTACACCCCTCCGGATTCGGTTCACAAAGTCGCCCGGCTGGCGCATGTGCTGAAAGATTTTCAAGGGTCGGGCCTACTGGTCTCGGTCAATCTTCTCACAGCCCAAAAAGCTATTCGTGACACCTGTGAGGAGCGGTTCAGGACCGTGTTATACCGCCGGATGATGGTTCGGGTTTGCGAGGCGGTCCGGGACGAGTTCGGTTGCCAGGCCCTGGTCACCGGCGACAACTTAGGCCAGGTGGCCAGTCAAACCCTCCCCAACATGAGTTGTATCAACCAAGCCGCCCGGGGAATGATTCTGCGCCCGTTGGTGTCCATGGACAAAAACGCCATTGTCGACATCGCCCGGACCATCGGCACATTTGACATTTCAAAAGAGGAGACACCCGACAGTTGCACCGTTTTCGCTCCCCGGTCGCCCGCCACCAACGCGCCCTTGGACCGGATTTTGTCCGAAGAAACGCGGTTGGATATTGACGGCCTGCTCAAGGCATCTCTGCGCACGGCGGTGATCGTCAACACTGAAACCTTGGAGGAACGGCCGGTTGACTGGCGGAATCTTCAATGAATAATCACCTTTTATTAACCCATATCCGCGGCGCCCTCATCCGGCTCGAGGAGACCATTATTTTCAGCCTGCTGGAACGCGCGCAGTTCAAGCGCAATCGGGCGGCCTATGACAGCGGCGCCCTCGGCGATATGTTCGGAGCGGAAAGCCTGGTGGAATACATGCTGCATGAGACGGAGAAAATTCACGCCGGCATGCGGCGCTACACCAGCCCGGATGAGCATCCGTTTTTCAGCGACTTACCTGAACCGCTTCTCCAGCCCTTGCGCTATCATGAAAACCCCTTGGTCAAAAACACGGTCAACCTGAATCACGAACTGCTGCGCGCGTACACCGACATCCTTATTCCCGCGCTCTGCGCCGAAGGAGACGACGCCCAATACGGATCCACCGCGGTCTGCGATGTCGCATGCCTGCAAGCGCTGTCAAAACGAATTCATTACGGCAAGTTTGTGGCCGAAAGCAAATACCAAGCGGAACCGGAACGTTACACTACCTTGATCGCCGCCGGTGACCGCCACGGCCTGGCCGACGCGATCACCGATGACGCGGTGGAGGAGGCGTTATTCCAGCGGGTCGCCAAAAAAGCGGGCAGTTATAGCGGGATGTTCCTGGATCCCCAGTCCGCCAAGAATTTTCAAACCACCGTCACGGCTATCTACCGGGATATAATTATCCCCTTGACCAAACGGGTGGAAGTCGACTACCTGTTGACCGGCAAACGGTGACATGACGATGTCTACAAAAGATGCCCTCTCAGCGTTTGCTCTCCGCCGGATATAGAATATACTAATTAGTCTTGATGAGATTTTTCCACCGCCCGTCTGGTCATAGCCTCGGACGGGTGAATCACGCAACACGTCAGTATTCAGGAGTAAACGCCATGCAGAAATACGAATGCACAGCCTGTGGCTACATTTATGATCCCGAAGTCGGTGATCCCGATAGCGGTGTCGCCCCCGGAACCGCCTTTGAGGACATTCCCGATGATTGGTGCTGCCCCGAGTGCGGTGTCGGCAAAGAAGACTTCGAGCCTGTGGACTAAGCAGCCATCGTTTTGATGTGAAAATCCCCGTTCCGGTTGAAACCGGACGGGGATTTTTTTTGTGGATCATTTGCCCGTTGGCGGCAGAAGGCGCCGTTGTCAGTGAAGCGCCAGCGAAACAGTTGTCGTAATCGTCGTCGAACCCGGGGGGATAGCACGAAGAGGGAGGAAACCGATTACGAGGACGATATCGTTCGCGGACGAATGGGTGGTTCGGACCGCTAACCACCGCCGCACACCATGGTGTTCGGGAAGATGTCGAGTCGTTCTTAATTTCGTGGGACAGCGCATTAGCTTAATGGCATGATTAATTCGACAGCACAAGTTTTAGATGAGGCTCTCCATCTGCCGATTCCTGCTCGGGCGTTCCTTGCGGAAAAGTTACTGGAAAGCCTAGATTCTGAGCCTGACTTCAGGATTTCTGAAGAGTGGCACCGTGACATTTTGCGTCGGTGCGAAGAGATCGACTCAGGTATGATTAAGCCTGTCCCGGCAGAAACCGTTTTCAGAAAAGCTTTTGAGAGCATTGGATGAAGTCGGTTTCTTTCCATCCTGAGGCCGAACTGGAGGTGGTCGAACAGGCTCGATTTTACGAAACGCAACAGGAAGGCTTGGGTAAGCGTTTCAATGCACTGGATCCCTCTTCGTCGGGCCAGTGATTGCCCCGTTGGACATTCCCAGCGCCTTGTGCTTGACCGACTCACGCAGCCCCCGCCAGGCGGCCCGGGCGTTGTCCACGAAGGCCCTCACCGCTTCAGGAATTTTCCGCCCGTCAGGTCCCTCCAGCCCCGTGTGAGTGTCGACACCGGCGCAGCCGGTAGCTTGAATCCCGGCGGCCACATTCCGCGCCGTCAATCCGCCGGCGAGGATAACCGGTTTGGGGCTTTCCTCCACCAGCCGCCGGGTCGTGAGCCAGTCATGGACATGTCCGGTGGCTCCGGAAGCGCCGCTCACGGGATCAAATGTATCCGTGATAAAGGCATCCACAAATGGGTGCGCCTGTGCGACAAAACCAATCAGATCATTGACCTCGTTTTCGCCAATCACCAGACTTTTAAAAACGGTGAGACGGGAAGTCATTCGACGCAGTTTTTCCAATTCTCCGATAGAAACGGGGCCATGCAGTTGAATCGTGAAGCAATTCATGTCCCGACAGAAATCAATGATGTCATCACAGGTGTCCAAATAAGTGATCAAAACGGGGATCAGAGAGGGGGGCAACGCGGCGATGATCTCTTTCGCCCGCCGCTCGCTGGTGTCAGGCGTGTTCACGGGCAAGCGCAAGGGAAAACCGGCATGCGTCACTCCCGCTGCCGCCAGCACGCGCCCTTCGGCCTCATCGATCACTCCGGCCACCTGAACAAGTGGAAGACGCATTGTGGGGTTATCCTATTCTTAATGTGTGAATTATCACCTTCGGCGCCTTTATTTTTATCATCTCTGGGCTAATGTAAGCATGTCGTTTAACTATACCATTAATCCGCCCGCTCTTTTTCTTATGACAGCTTTAAAAATCGACCCTGCCCGCCGCGACGCCTGGCTTCAGCTCCTGCGCGCCCCCAATCTATTGACCGTTCCGGGAGACGCGGCCGCGGGCTGCGCGCTGGCCGCCGCCTGGCGGGGGATCGCCCCCCCGTTTTCAGGATTGATTCTCACGGCGCTTTCCGTGCTGTTTCTGTATAGTTTCGGCTTGATTTTAAACGATTTAGTTGATGTCAAAGCCGACCGGAAAAACCGGACAGGCCGCCCCTTGGCGGAAAAAACGATCACCCTCCCCGCCGCTGTCGCCGCGACGCTCGCGTGTCTTGTTCTTGGCTTATTGTCCGCCTGGGTTATCGGCGGGGCTGTTTTTGTTATCGCCCTTGTTTTAGCGATCACGATTGGCGCCTATAATTGCGTATTAAAACGCTTTTCCATACCGGGTTCCATCGCCATGGGTGTCTGCCGCGGATTAAGTCTAACACTTGGCGCGGCGGCGGTTCACGTTTACGCGCTGCCCGCGGTTTTGGCCGCCATTGGTTTGGGCCTGTTTATTGGTTTTGTCACCTGGATCGCTGACCACGAGGAAGGGTTTTATGATTTTGACCGGCAAGCTTTTCTGCCGGTCTACGGATACGCCCTCGCTTTTTTATTACCGCTCACGCTGATCACACTCCAGCAGCCCGGCACCCGGTTGTTATTTTGTCTGGTTCCCCTGATCCTGGGCTTTTTCCGGGTTGTTTATATTTCTCACTCCCTTTCCCAGGGAGCGATTCCGCCGGGGACGATTCAACGCTCCATCGGGGCGTACATCCGGGCGCTCATTCCTCTTCAAGCGGCGTTTTTATTGATGGGCATGGGTGTTTTCGCCGCTCTTCTCGGCGGCTTGACGGCGCTGATCGTATGGCCCGCCGCCAGAGTGCTTTCCCATCGGTTCTATGCCAGCTAACGTGTCCAAACATAATATCTCTCATATTTTCAGCGATGTCACCTTGATTCGGGGGGGACGACCCTGCGGATTTTGGATGTCAGATTCCGTATTTGGGATTTGCAAATAAACCCGTTCCGAACCCGCCTTCACCTGGTTGCGGCGTGGCAGACAAAATGAAACTTCAAAATTCGTTATTCCGTGTTCGTCTGTTCATCATTCCCAATTTTCAAAAAAGATCCAAAGCACCTCTCTTTCGATATTCGTTATTCCCTGTTCGTCTGTTCATCATTCCCAATTTTCAGAAGAGCGTTGTCTCACCGTTATTAACCATTCCAAAGCCTGTGATTCAAACCGACTTCCTAGTTTTACGTAAGATGCCATACAGCGAGACCAGCCTCATTGTGGCGGGGTTGAGTCCGACGCGCGGGCAGTTGCGTCTCATCATCCGGGGGGGGCGCAAAATAGCCCCTAAACAGATGCCTGTTGTAGACATCTTCCGCCTCATTCACGTGACCTATGTTGAGGGAAAAAGCGGCCTGCACACCTGGCGGGACGGGGAATTGCTCAGCAGCTACGGGGATGTGGCGCGTGATTTCGGGCTTTGTGAAACAGCCGCCTGGCTGGCGCGCTTTACGTTAAGTCACTCGGTTGAAGAGGCTGAATGCCCCCGGTTTTTTCTGGCGGCGCGGACCGGACTGAAACGGTTAGCCGAAGCGGCGCGGGGTCATGACATGATGCCCCGGGCGGATGGCGGCACGAGTCACACCCCGCCCCCGCGGGCTGAACACGGGTCACCCGCTCTGGAGAAAAAAGAAGCTCTCAGTTTCGCGGTCAAAAACGGGTTGATTCTTGTTTATCTTTCCGAGAATGGACTGTTGCCGGATTATCCCGCGGGTTCAGCGGAGGAGCGTCAACTCAACATTCTCATAGCATCCGCTTTGGATCACATCCCCCTGCCTGATCTGGGCGCAATCAAATGGCGGGATATCTTTACCTGGGGACAAACCTTGCTTAGGAGCCATGCGGAGGAAAATGCCTTATGAACGAAAAACCATTTAAACACATCTGGAATCCGATTGATCTGTCCGGAGAACACCGGATACGTTTCCAATTCGGACCACTTGACGTGCGGATAAAACGGGTCGGCGATGAGTTAACAATCGGCTGGCGATATGACCGGTTGGGCGAAACCCGTCTGTCACTTGACACCGAGCCGGCGCGATGGACAGATGACGTTGACTGGAAACGGTGGGTTGGCGGCGCGGAATTTGACCGGCTCATCTTTAAACCCATTATGCCTGACCGCCCCATTGTCGTGCGTCCTGAAATGCCGGTGTCGCTTTTGCCGAAAGAAACAGCCATGTTTTTTGTCGGCGTTCCCTCATTCATATCCGTCTGTGTGGGTAAACACGAAAAACAGTTATGTGACATTCCCACCAGCATCCTTTCCAACACGTGGTTTGGTGAGACAACCGTCGACGGTGCGCTTTGTTACGGGCTCAAAACAACGGCCAAACGTGAACACAACCAGTTACTGAACCATCCCTTCCGTGTCATTTGTCCGATCCGGATAAAAAACGCGTCCAGTGAGATTTTAGACATTGAATCACTGTGTCTTCCCGTCAAGCATCTCTCCGTGTATCTGGGAGAGACGCGGCTGTGGGGGAATCAAGAAACCGTGGAATTCCGCGGCAACAAGAAGTGGGGACGGATCACCTCCAGTCCCGGCAGTCCGCCCTTTGACGGGGTTTCAGGTCTTCTGAGTTCCCCGCGCGATGTTTCTCACGCGGACATTGTTTTCAATGTGTTCCGTAAACTTATCCCTTTTCATAATGGGTGACAGGTGTCGTGATGTTTGATCATATTCTCACATGGTATCAGGCCAACAAAGAAACCATTCTGCCCGTGGCGGCTCTGCTGGTTATCGGTGTGCCACTGCTTAAATTCGCCTCGTTTCTGCTGAAAAAATCTTTAAATCGCAATTTTTCCGAGCAGAAAAAAATGATCTTCTCCAAGGGGTTTCTCTACTTGGGGAATGGCCTTATTGTGGTTCTGGTGTTTCACTTTCTCGGATTTAAATTCACCACTCTTCTGGGTGCCGCCGGCGTGATGGGTATCGCCATTGGTTTCGCCGCCCAGACGAGTCTCTCCAATCTGATCAGCGGTATTTTTCTCATTTGGGAGCAGCCCTTTCAAATTGGTGATTTAATCAAAGCGGATCAACAGCAGGGGGTCGTTCATTCAATCGGCTTGCTCTCCATTCAACTGCGGACATTTGACAATCAATTGATCCGGATTCCGAATGAGTCAATCATAAAAAATCCTCTCGTTAACATCACCCGGTTTCCCATCCGCCGCATGGATCTGAACATCGGCGTGGCTTACAAAGAGGATATTCAGAAAGTCATGGACATATTAAAATCGGTGGCTGATGACAACCCCTATTGCCTGGAGCAGCCGGAACCGGTCATTATCTTCAAGGGATTCGGCGAGTCAGCCTTGGAGCTCTTATTCGCTCCCTGGTTCGCCAAACAGGACTTTATCCTGCTGAGAAACAGCATTCTAAAAGAAATAAAAAATAAGTTTGATGAAGAGAATATCGAAATTCCCTTTCCCCATCGAACCGTGTATTCCGGAACCGCCACGGCGCCTTTCCCAATCACGATTGTCAATCCGGAAACGGCTTTCGAGACACGAATCACCAAGCCTGATTCCACGTCGGAATCCCGGCCGCGAAGTGAGGGTGAATAAATATGCCCAGATTTTTAAACCGCCGTTCTCAGAAAATCGGGATGAGACCCGGAAGCCTTGTTTCGGCGGAAAACACGGGCCTTGGCGCGCCGGTGATCAGCGTCATGGATTACGGGCCGGACCACTGCCATGAACGGGACCACGTTAACATCTCCGAACTGAAACAGGTCCCGCCTCCGGATGCTGTCGCATGGGTTAATGTCATCGGCGTTCATGACGCGGACATCATGGCTGAGATCGGCCAGATCTTCGGCGTTCATCCCTTGACTCTCGAGGATATTATGAACACCGGGCACCGCCCCAAATGTGAAGATTTTGACAGCTACCTGTTTATCACCTTGAAGATGCTCACCTTCAACACGACCGCCTGCGTGATTGAATCCGAACAAGTCAGCTTAATTGTCACCAACAACTGTGTCATCACCTTTCAAGAAAGACCGGGGGATGTCTTTGACGCGATCAGGGACCGCGTCCGATCGGGCAAAGGTCGAGTGACCAAAATGAAAACGGATTACTTGGCGTACGCCTTAATTGACGCCATTGTGGATAATTATTTCCTCATTTTGGAAACGATCGGTGATCACATTGAAACGTTGGAGGCGGATCTGCTTTTGAAGGCCGATTACAAGGCGATGAAAATGGTGCATCACTTCAAGCGGGAGCTGTTGTTCATGCGCAAAGCGGTTTGGCCGTTACGGGATCTGATTAACGGCACCCAACGCAAAGAAGCCGAATTGATCACAGATGAGACAGTGATGTATTACCGGGATATTTATGATCACAGCATCCAAGTCATTGACACCTTGGAAGTCTACCGCGACATGATCGCCGGCATTCAGGATGTGTACCTGTCGAGCACTGGAAACCGGTTGAATGAGATTATGAAAGTGTTGACCCTTTTCGCCGCGATTTTCATCCCGCTCACCTTCATCGCCGGCATTTATGGAATGAATTTTGATAACATGCCTGAGCTACGCTGGAAGTGGGGGTATTTTGGTGTGCTGGGAGTGATGGTGTCACTGGCGGCGGGCATGTTTTTTTTCTTCAAGAAAAAAAAATGGCTCTAACCTGATTTTCTTATCCGAGAAGGCCCGGACATCATGTTTAATATTGTTCTTGTCGCTCCTCAAATTCCACAAAACACGGGTACCATCGGGCGGTTATGCGTGTGTGTGGACGCCCGTTTGCATTTGATCAAACCCCTTGGCTTTGACCTGGATGAATCGAGGATCCGGCGGGCGGGAATGGATTATTGGCACTTTTTAGATTTAACCGTCTATGAAAATTGGGACGCGTTTGAATCGGCTCATCCGGGTGCCCGGTTCCTTTTCGCCAGCACAAAGGGGGACCGTTCGATTTACACATGGCGGTACACGCCCGGCGATTTCCTGGTTTTTGGTAATGAAGGCAGTGGTCTGCCGCCTGAATTGTACGTACGGTACACGGACTCACTGCGAACGATTCCCATGCCCGGACGGCACGCCCGCAGTCACAACCTGGCGAACTCTGTGAGCATCGCGCTCTATGAGGGATTAAGGCAAGTGAACGGCTGGTCGTAGCCTCCCCATCCCCTGCCCCTTTTCACGCGGGCGCGCTTGGATGTAAGACTTTAGTCGCATATTTTTCATCCATTCTCCGGTTACATTGTTGACATATTCACGATGATGACGCGTCACGCGCCACTGTTCGCGGAATATGTGTATGTGAGGAAAAACCGTATGGATAATAACAAAAGCGCCTTTCATTCTTTTCAAAGTATTCAGTTTTCCTCTCCTGTTAACGACGGAGGGCAAATGTGCGCGGGATGCCTCGTGCACGCTGACAGCCGACGGCTTTCATGCCTGTCAAAATATTCCTTGGAAACGGGATCTCCGGTCGTCATGACTTTTTTCGTCGACAGGTTTCCCCACGAGCTTTTGGGGCGAGTGACGGCATGTGAGTCAACACCAAACGGTGAATACTTGGTAAAAATGGGCATGGAATACGCGGATCTGGAAACCCGGCGTATTTTGGAGCGTGCGATTTAATGTCACCTCCACAAACGTGTTAAAGCCGACGCGCGCCAGCATTTAGCAATTTACGTGACAATGGCTATAGTCTTGGCCATGCGGTTTTCAACTCCCAAATGTGTCCGGCGGTGTGTTCCCAAGAGTAAAAAAGCGCGGGTGGCTGTCATCGTTTTCGGTGGCGCTTTTTGTGTCTCCGCTGTTTTTCTCCGGGTTCACAATGTGCCCGTTGATCCCACGGAAGAGGATATCGCCGCCATCAAGATCATGATGGGAGAAAATGTCCGGACAACCCGTCCAGAGAACTATGCCGACCAAATCGCCTACATCCGGCAGGCGCAAGCCGCAGTCGCCAGCGTGGCGGAAAAACAAACACCCATCCCCTACAAACAGACCCGTGAACCGGCCGACTTAGTCCGGGAAAAACGGGGATTGTGCTACGACCGCAGCCGGACACTGGAGAAAATCCTGCGGGTCGCCGGTTTCAAGGCGCGGCATGTGGCTCTCTACACCCTGCCCTCAGAATGCCCGACACCGACAAAAATCTGGCGGCTGGCGACCGACCGGACGCTTAAATCCCATGCCGTGACCGAGTGCCTGACAGATGAAGGGTGGCTGTTGGTGGACTCTCTCCATTCATGGCTCTCAGTGGATCAGGCGGATCGACCGGTGGCTCTGGCGGATTGGAACCAGCATTCCAGTCAATGGCGGGCGCCGCCGCCCGAGGACATCTATCAGCATCCGTTCACAGCAGTTTACGGGCTTTATTCCCGGCATGGGGCTTTTTACCCGCCTTACACCCCGATTCCCGACATCAACTGGCGGGAGTTTATTCACAACGCGGGGCGTGCCCGCGGTGGCTCAAACTAACGGGAGAACTCCCCTTCCATGCGGACGGTCATGTCGCCGGGGTTGTGTCCGGGGCAATCCCACAACCGCCCGCAAAGCTGAATATTCCCTAAAACGGCCTAAATCCCGCCTGGAGTCACTTTTACCAAGACAGCACGACTTTTCCACAGTTACCGGTTTTCATCGCTTCGAAGCCGGCTTCAAAATCTTCATAGGGCAGTTTATGCGTAATGACCGGGCTGATATCTAGTCCGGCCTGAATCAGCACGGTCATCATGTACCACGTTTCGTACATTTCCCGTCCATAAATGCCCTTGATAGTCAGCATATTGAAGATCACGGTCTGCCAGTCGATCGCCACCTCTCCGGCGGGAATACCCAGCATGGCAATGCTCCCGCCATGGCACATGTTATCCAGCATGGATTGGAAGGCCCGGGGATTCCCGGACATTTCCAGTCCCACGTCAAAGCCTTCCGTCATGTGCAGCTCACGCTGAACATCCGCTAATTTTTCTTCCAAGACATTAACAGTCCGGGTGACACCCAGTTTTTCAGCCAGGGCGAGCCGATAAGGATTCACATCTGTAATCACCGTATGGCGGGCGCCGGCATGGCGGGCAATCGCGGCGGCCATGATTCCGATCGGCCCCGCGCCGGTAATGAGGACATCCTCGCCCAGCACCTTGAATTGAAGCGCCGTATGAGCGGCGTTCCCAAAGGGATCGAAAATCGCCGCCACATCCAGCGGCACCGCCGGATCCTGATGCCAGACATTGGTCATCGGCAGGGCGACATATTCGGCGAACGCCCCGGGAATATTCACCCCCAGCCCGCGGGTGTTCTTACACAAGTGACGTCGGCCGGCCATGCAGTTCCGGCATCTGCCGCAAACCACATGTCCCTCACCGCTGACAACATCCCCCGGCTTGAAATCCGCGACATTGCTGCCGACCTCCACCACGGTCCCCACAAATTCATGCCCGACAGCCATCGGCACCGGAATCGTTTTCGCCGCCCAGGCATCCCAGTTGTAAATATGCAGATCCGTGCCGCAGATGCCCGTCCGGGCCACCTTAATCAGGACATCGTTAATGCCGATTTTCGGTTCCGGAATGTCTTCGAGCCACAGACCGGGCGCCGCTTTTGTTTTGACAAGCGCTTTCATAATTGACGAAAAGCCTCCATAATCCGGGTGATATGTTCATCGCTCAAAGCGGCCGAAGCTTGAATTCTCAGCCGCGCTTTGCCTTTGGGAACAACTGGGAAGCCAAAAGCGACAACCCAAACGCCAAGCTCCAGCAAGCGCTCGCTTTTACGGATGGCTTCGGCCTCGTCGCCAATCATAATCGGAATGATCGCGGTGGGAGAGTCCTGACATTCAAAGCCAAGATCTTTCAACCCCCCCCGAATGGCGGCGATGTTGGCCCGCAGCCGGTCAACCAGCGACGTGTCACGGTTAAGCATCTTTAGCGCCTGACCGGCGCCGCCCGCCACGGCGGGAGGAAGAGCGTTTGAAAACAGGCTTGGCCGACTGCGCTGCACCAGCAGCTCGATCAGGTCAGAACGACCTGCGACGTAACCGCCGGCGGCTCCTCCAAGCGCTTTTCCCAATGTCCCGGTGATCACGTCCACCTTTCCCGTCACCCCGCAGTGTTCCACTGTTCCCCGCCCTGTTTTTCCCAGCACGCCGACACCGTGGGAATCATCCACAATCAGACGGGCGTCATAGTCTCCGCACAAGGCCACCAACCCCTGTAAATCCGCGACCGCGCCTTCCATGCTGAAAACACCGTCAGTGACAACCCAGCGGGTGTCAGCGGTCCGGGTTTGGCGCAGTTTTTCTTTCAGATCCTCCAGATCATTATGACGATAGACCAGCCTTTCTTTCGGAAGGGCCAGCCGGCATCCGTCAATGATACTGGCATGATTAAGCTCATCGGATAAGATGACATCATCGGGTCCGGGAACGGTCCCGAGCAACGCTTCATTCGCGCACCAGCAACTGACATAGGTCAAAGCCGCTTCCGTCCCCGAGAAATTCGCCAATGCCTGTTCAATGTCCCGGTGGCAGTCAAAAGTGCCGCAGATAAAGCGAACCGAAGCCGTGCCGGCCCCATACCGCGCCAACGCCGATCGGGATGCCTCCACCACCTCGGGATGATTGGCCAGCCCAAGATAATTATTTGAGCACAGACAGATGACTTCCCCCAGGCCTTCAATATCGACCACGGGGCCCATCGGTCCCCGCAGGTAACGCAATACTTTTCGGGTTCCGGTTTGTTCCAGTTCGTTAAGCAACCGACGCGTCCGTGTCTCAAAACTCATCGTGCGAAACCCTTTCAATACGTGCTGTTGGGATATGGGGCGGATTTAGACGGCCATCTATAAGACGGTTAATTTCATATTCTCCCAGCGTGGCCCTCGTTTCACCGCGCCGCGCGCGGATTAACGTGTGACGTGTCCTTTCGTGCCGGCGGCGACCGGGGAACACGGAAGCCCCTGAACGAAAGGACGCGCGCATGACAACTGAATCTATCCCTGAACCCTGTTCCGTCAACCCGCTCAAGGACACGAATGTCGATCTTGCCGGTCTGATTCGCTGGCTACTGGGGGGCAATCAGAATGTGTCCGACATCCGCCGGATTTTCCCCCAGTCCAATGAGAACGACCGGGACGACCGCCCAGAGGATGGCTGAGAACACTTCTCCGATCACCAGCCCTAAAAACAACGGGCGTAACAAACGATAAAACCGTGCGCCACCATATTGGGTGACCAAGGACTTACATGCCCAGCCAAGAAAAATACTGGGCCAGGCCACAGCGAGAAACCAGGTGTCAACCATGAGCAAGCCCACTGGATGGAGTGGCCAGAGAGGACTGATCAGGCAGCCGATCTGCAATCCCGCCCCGGCGACAAAGCCGAAGAGCAGGTGGGCGGGTTGGTTATAGGGGGTGCCGCCCCAGCTGCCGCGGCCAAAAGCGAGCAGCGGACCATGCACTTGCCCGTTGATGTTGTTGCTGCCCCAACTGGCGATCGGCACGCGCAGATTGTCCAGCGATCCCGCATAATGGTAGCCCATCCAGAGGTGAACCGCGCCGCCAATCACCAAGCCCAGTAGCGCGACAACCACGAAGCCCCGCGTCAAACGGGCATGTTGCCGGGGTGTCTGTGTCTGGTCCAATCCCAGCCCGTGCATCGCGGGAATCATGAGACTGACCCGTGAACTGCCTTCCCGAATAACCAGATCGGCCATGTGAGTCAGATAAAGCGTGGTCGCCGACAGCCATTTGACGGGCATCATGGCCATGAAATAACTCATCCCCAGATAATTGGCCACAAACGGGATGCCCGTCTCGGCGACAACGCGGGCGAGAACCAGGCTGGTGATGACTATCATAACGACTGAAGCCAGGGCGAATAAGAGCGAGTTTCCCGCCCATATATGCCAAGCGAACACGCCCAGGCATCCCGCGCAAAGCATATAACCCGCCGTGCGGTCGCGCCGGTCCACATCAGTCAGAGGATGGCGCGACATGGAGCGGAAAACCGCCCGCCACTGAGTCCGCCCCAGCCATAGAATGACGCAGGCCACTCCGAGAATGGCGCCATTTCGGTGATCCGTCGTGGTCGAGGCGTAAAATGGGGCCTGGTATTCATATCCCAGCATCCGGTAAAGCTGATAGATAATCACCGTGAACCAAAGCGAAAAACTCACCCGTTTGGGCACAAAATATATAAGCCCCACGAGACTGAAGATCACTTGATTTCTCTTCATGTACCAGCTCATGTGCCGCCAAAGACCCTCTGAAAAAACCCTGTAAAGTTGCCAGCTGCGGTGAAAGGGGGGAAAGGCGTGATCCGTGTGATGGTTCAGACCATTGAATCCATGAACGATGACAACGATGATAAACCCGGTCCAGAAGATTCTGTTTCTGAAAATGGGGGGGAAAAAATGCCCATCTCCCGGGGATTGAATCAGCTCTTGCTGCACGGTCAGCAGAGGAAATGAGAGGCGTTCGTTGTCACGCCATTGGGGAAAAACAGCCAGCACCAGTCCCAGCATCACCAACCAGCTTAAGGCGATCAGAGTTCCCCAGCCGATCAGCGGTTTGACCCAGGCCCCCCAGGGAATCGTGTTTCCCGGCTCCAGCTCATCCACCAGTTGAGTCGAGACTGGCGTGTCTTCGCCATAGGCGGCCGGTTCGAGATAGAGCGCGTCAGGCAGGTCCATGCTCTCATGGAGATCGGCCAGATTTTGATCGGTGGCGATGTCCCTGTTGCCCCGGGCTAGAGAGTGGGGCCAGACCCGCAGAAGCGACAGTGGCGCTGTGGCGACCAGAAGTATGGCGAAGATCAAGGCGAGCTGCCGCGTTGACAGGATGTGACCGCCGCCGGTCAGAAAACGCAGGAGTGGATTGATGGCGAAAACGAGAATCGCCATCATGCCGACAGCCAGTTCCGGCAGGTAATTGTCGGCGATAAAGGAATTGTTGAGCAGGTAGTTGTTAAGGGGCTGGAGGATCCACATGAGGATGGCGGCCGCCAGACCGATAACGATCGCGACCCAGGCCGCGCGGGATGCCATGGTATGCTTTGCCTCCAAGTGTGGATGGGCGGTAAAAAACAATCAAGCCTGACGATAAAAATCGGCACCGTCTAAGCGTAGTTTTCCCGGCGGCAATGTCAAGCTTTCCCCGCCTTTTTTATCCTGTTGATAATGGGCTTTTTGTGCTCAACCCATCATTCCACAGTTCCAATATTCCAGTATTCCGTCATCCTGTGGGATGACTGTGATTTGAATCAAATAAACAGCGTGGTGCCGCTGTCTTTGGCTAAGGCCGCGAAGCTCGCGACACCGGCGACATCGTCCAGTTCCACCAGTTCCTCCCTAGTGATTCCCATCACATTCATGGCCATTTCACAGGCGATGAACGTCACCCCCATGGCCCGGGCGTCTTCGATCAGCGCCGATAGAGACGGGACGTTCTTGCTTTTCATGACGTGTTTCATCATGGCGGTTCCCATGCCCAGCATGTGCATCTTGGACAAGGCCAGTTTTTTCGGGCCTTTGGGCAGCATAAAGCCGAACATGCGACTCAGGATGTCTTTCGCCGTTTTGGGCGGTTGTTCACGACGCAAGGCGGTCAACCCCCAGAAGGTGAAAAACATACTCACCTTGACCCCCATGGCGGCCATGCCCGTGGCGATAATGAAAGCGGCCAGCACTTTATCCAAGTCGTTGCTGAACACCACGATCGCCGCGGTCTCCGGCATTTTAGCCGCCGGGGTTTGACACCGAGGAGTCATGTCCGCGTCCGTCACACGTGCCGCCTTCTGAATTTTAGCCACAAGCGTATGCCGGCCGCCTGTTTCCATAGCCAGCAACGCGTGTCCGGTGGCGGCGCACCAAGCCTCTAAATCAGGTTTGAATGATTCAGTGGATTTAATTTCGAGAACATCGCCGGCCTCTAAGGCCTCCATCTGCTCACGCACTTTCACCACCGGCCCCGGACATTGCAGGCCGCACACGTCAATTGTTTTCGTCACAGTGACCGCTTCCGCGCCGGAAGCGGTTCGCCCATCGGTCGCCGTCGTTTTTTTCATGTGAGTCCTCTTAGGTAACGGGGGGGGATTAAAGGCGTCCCATGTCAATAACCCCCCGCTTAAATTCATCGAGTCAAATCCGTTTTGCCGAAGGACGCGTTCGGCCAAATACCCCCGCAGGCCCAGTTTACAGAAGGCCACAACGGGCTTGTCCCGCGGGATCTCAGCCAATCGGGAACGCAACTCTCCCAAAGGAATAAACAACGCTCCATCAAGTCCCCCCGCCGCCCATTCCGCCTCTTCCCGGATGTCCAGAAGCACCGCGTCAGGGGGAATGGTGTCGGGAAAAACATTGCGCGTCTCACCACGCGACGCGTTGGCGGCGATCATACCAATAAAATTAACCGGATCCTTGGCGGAGCCATAAGGCGGCGCGTACGACAGCTCCAAGTCCGCCAAATCAAAGACTGTCAGCCCGGTTTTCATCGCCGTGGCGATCACATCCAGGCGTTTGTCGACACCCTCGCCGCCCACAATCTGCGCCCCGAGAATTTTCCCCGTGTCGGCGAAGAGAAGTTTGATCGCCATCATCTCGGCGCCCGGATAATACCCGGCATGCGACATGCCGTGATAATAGAGCTTCTCAAACGGCATGTTTTCAGCGGTCAAGCGCCGCTCGGTCCACCCGGCGCTTCCGACGGTTAAATTCCCGACCTTCACGATAGCGGTACCCAAGCTGCCCGCGTACTCCGCGGCGCCACCGCAGGCGTTGACCGCCGCGACCCGGCCTTGACGGTTCGCCGGCCCCGCCAGGGGAATCATCGCCGGCTGGCCCGTGACCACGTCCGGGACCGACACCACATCGCCGACCGCGTAAATGTCCGGATCGGATGTCCGCATCGTTTTATCAACCACCACGCCCCCGCGGTCTGTCACGTCCAGTCCCGCGGCCACCGCCAGTTCATTGTTCGGACGGACCCCCGCGCACATCACCACAAAATCCGCCCGCAAGGACTCGCCATTGTCCAAAGTCACCGTCACTCCCCCTTCGGAGCACGGCTCAATCGCTTTAGCGGTCGAGCCAAAATGCAATCCCACACCCAACTTGGTCAACTCAACGCTTACCGCCTGCGACATCTCTTTATCAATCGTCGGCAACGCGTAATCCATTTTTTCAACCAAGTCAACTGACAGCCCCCGTTCCGCCAGATTTTCCGCCACTTCCAGGCCGATGAACCCGGCCCCGATCACCACGACGGAGGTGGCGTCATCGTTGATTCGGGCCATGATATTATCCATATCGGGGATCGTCCATAAGCTCATGACATGCGGATCATCCACGCCTGGAATCGGTGGTTTTATTGGCGAAGATCCCGTCGCCAGGATTAATTTGTCATAGCTTTCCTCATAGGTTTCCCCACTGTCAAGATTCCGGACCGTGACCGTTTTCCGTTCTCGATTGATGGCCGTGACATCGGACTTCACGCGCACATCCAGTCCCGCCCGTTCGGAGAGCAGTTTCGGAGTCATCACCAGCAGGCTGTCGCGGTCGGAGATCACATTGCCCAAATGGTAGGGCAAGCCGCAATTAGCGAAAGAGACATACTCGCCCCGTTCACATAATATGATGTCAGCGTTTTCATCCGCCCGCCGCGCTTTCGCCGCGGCGCTCGCGCCGCCCGCCACACCCCCGACAACAATTAATTTCATCACGCGCTCCCTTATTTTTTTTCGTTGACTTGGACTAAAAAGATCCTCACCCGCTTCTTGACGGGGAATGTCATGTCGAACATTTGAAGTACAGATCCAAGTGTTTTTTCAGGCAACTGAACAACTTGAGAAAATCATCATTCCGAATGGAACAGAACTTACTCGTCCCGTCTTTGCGCCACTGAATCAACCCCTGGCTCTCCAATAACCGCAATTGCTGGGACATCATCGATTGTCCACAGCCAAAATACCGCGTGAGTTCCGACACGCTTTTCTCCCCTTCGGCGAGTTCTTGAACAATGCCCAGACGCAAAGGGTGCCCCAAGGCTTTCATCACCTCGGCCCCTTTTTCCCGTTCCTCCGCGGTCAATTTCAGCATGTCCATCAGTCACCACCTCGGCGAAGAGTTTGTTTAAAAGTTTATTAATTTATAATGTTTTAATTATATGTCAAGCGTCCCGCCGGTTTTTTTCCGCGTTATTTTCCCGCGGGCTCACGCGTGACCATTCAACTCACATTGCATATCCGGGTTCACCCTTTACGTTTTTCAATCAGTCGTAAAACCGTTTTTTTCTGGAGCCGCGCATGTCCCCGACCGTTTATTTTTTCGATATGGATCACACCTTAATCAACAACGACTGCGACGTGTCGTGGAAAGACTTTCTCATCGCCCATGGGCTCGCTCCGGAAGATGATCGCCGCGAGGCGGAAACATTTTATGATCAGTACAAACGGGGACAATTGGATGTTCCCGCTTTCATGCGGTTTCAGCTCCGGGAATTTATCGGCCGGACCCCTGGGGAAATGGCCGGTCTGTGTCAACAGCACTTTGAGGAAATTGTCCGGTCGGCCATCTATCCGGCCGCCCGCTTGGAAGTGGCGAAAGCCCTGGCCTCCGGCGCGCCCGTCGTCCTGCTCACCGCGACCAATGACGTGATCGCCCGCCCCCTGGCCGACCATCTGGGGATCGCCACGGTTGAAGCCACCCGGCTGGCGGTTGTTGACGGGCGGTTCACCGGTGACATTCAGGGTATTTACTGCGTGGGCGAGGGCAAACTCGCTCACGCCCGGGATTATTGCGATCACCAGGCCGTCGATGTGTCCACGGCGTGCTATTATGGCGACGCGGTTTCCGACATCCCCCTGCTCCGCGCGGTCGGCTACCCCGTGGTGTGCAATCCCGGTCCGGAATTAGCGCGCGCCGCCCATGACAATAACTGGCCGGTAAAACGGTTTTAACATCCGTGACTGAATCCATGCCAAAACACGTTCATCCTGACATTCCCATACGCTTTCAGCGCGCCGCCCGGCGGGCCGCTTTTTTCAAGTGGACCCTTCGCCTGGCGTTGCCGCCCCTGGTTCTGGCGGGTGTCATCAGTTTGACCATCATCTGGCGGCACAGTCAACGCCGGGCTGGCTCCTCCCCGGACGGCGGAACCGACATCCCCCCCCCTCCGTCCGGTCCGCTCACGATCACGCTTCAAGACCAAGCCATTGAAATCGGCCCGTTAACCATGGCCATGGAAGAGATCGCGGTCAGTCAATCGCCTGCCGGCGTGGCCCGCGGGGACATAGACCGCGTTCACATCCCGCGGCTGATCGCCGCTCTCGACTGGCGGGCGCCGGTTGGAGAGTCGTTTAAAAATCAGGTAAGCGCTATCACAGGCGGGAAGCCGGTCAACATAAAACGTCTGGAGGTGAAAGCCGGCGAACTCACCATCAGGCCCCCCGGCGCGGCGGCCATCCAAGTCCCCTTCACCCTGACCGCCACCCATCAAGAGAAGGGGCCGCATCATTTTGAGGGGGAATTATCACCCGGCAGCCACCCGGTGCGGTTTTCGGGTGAACTCGATCCGCTGACCGGTAACGGGAACCTTACCGCCGCGGCCACCGCCATCGAGTTGGCTCAGTGGCTGGAATATCTTCTTCCCCGGGAAAATTCACGCTGGACCGTCACCGAGCTGGCCGCCAAAACCGACCTTCAGCTATCCCTTCTGTTTCAGAATTATTCTCTTGTCTGGGGCCATTTGGATATGGAAATAGCCGGGATCGACGCCCGGCTTGTTTTTCCCGTCGGCGCCCAAAAGCCACCGCGCGCCAGGAAATCCCTTCAGGCAATGATCCACAGCGCTCATCTCACCGCTGATCTTATCGCTGACGACCAGCGCCCCGGCTGGTCGGACCTTCGCTACGCCCTTGATGTGAAACAGGGCCAATGGCGAGGGGAAAAAGAGCCTTCTAAAGGCCAATGTGAGACCTTGACAGCGCGGGGAACCGTTCGTTTTTCTCCCGCCGGGCCGCCAGTCCACACGCTGGACGGCGCCATCGCGGCCCCGGACTGGCACGGAGAAACCGCGCGAGTCACCGCGCCGGCGACGCGTTTTTCCATTCCATCGTTCAGCAACCCGGACGCGCTGCGTTGGCGGGCGACAGTGACATCGCCGGCCGCGGTGTTTCAAGGCATCGCGCTGGACGCGCCCGCCGCGGATATCATCGGGACACTCATCGACCTGGCGTTCACCACGCCGGTATTGACCGCGAAACGGGGCGCTTTCACCGCCCGGTGCGAGCCGTTTCAGGGGCGAATCAGCGCCGACACGTCCCTGGGCGAAGGCGTTCTTACCTCGGTCACTCAAAATCAGCACGCGCACGTTGACGCGGCCACGCCATTTTCTGTCCAAAAAAATAACGCCGGGAACCTGACTCTGACCATGCCAAAGCTGCTCACGCCTGTGTTCCCTGGCGC
This sequence comes from Lentisphaeria bacterium, assembly GCA_032251435.1. Taxonomy (GTDB): domain Bacteria; phylum Verrucomicrobiota; class Lentisphaeria; order Oligosphaerales; family MVZH01; genus JAVVEH01. The sequence continues at coordinate 53,352 of JAVVEH010000001.1, forward strand.
TTCGCTGACGGGCGTGACCGTCACCATGAGTGAGGACACGGTGACCCTCCGCGGCGATGCCAGCCTTGGGCCGTCTCTTTTAAATCAACTGGCCTGGTTGCCCGCCCCTCTCGAGGGCACGCCTTTATCCGCTTCGTTTAAATGTGTTCAAACCGCCACCACGCTTTTCGCCATGACCATTCCGGAACAAGCGTGGACCCTCAAAGGGGATGACTGGCAATTAAGCGCGTCTATTGGCGGAACGGTCGAAGTGGACAACCAGCCGGGAGGAATCCTGAAATCCGCAATGAAAGCGACCCGTGTGGTATTTAAGAGCGAGTCATGTGACATCGCCGCGGCCGCCTTGGAGTTACGTGGGTTTAAGTGGCGCGCGTCCAGCCAGCGCCACGCGTCGGCCGCCGACTTCTTGACCCGCCCCGGGTCGGGAAACATCACCGGATCAATCACGGTTGAGAACGCGGTGATCAGCCTGCCGCCTTACCACGCTCATAAGGTCGATATCCAGCTTCCGTTTTCCTGGAACGGCCAACAAGGGTTTGTGTCGCCCGGCCTCCCCGGCCAAGAGCCACCTGTTCTCCGGATGGAAAAACTCAGTGTCGGAAAGGTGGACTTTTTTCCACGAGAGCTGTCGATGCTTCCCGACAAGCGGGCGATCACCTTTAAAACAACCTTTTCAGACACCGCTGAATCCGTCAGCGGTTTTCTCGAAAGCGCGGTCACCCTGAACCGGGAGCCGGCCGCGTTATTCCGCCTGCGGTTGAGCTGTCCAGAGTTGGCTGATGTCCCCTGGCTTAATCGCCTGCCCCTGCCCGTGCCGGGACCGGCCACGTACGCCGGCGCCCTGGAAGGTGACATCTCATTGTTCATAGACCGGGTCGGCACCGCCGGCACCGGGTCGTTGCAATTGAGAGATGTCACGGTCACAGACAAACAGACATTCACGCTCAGCGGCATCAATACCGGCATGCGTTTTCAAGAGGTGTTTCCTCTGACCACCCCTCCCGGGCAAATCGTCACACTGCGGGATGCCCGGCTGGGACGTTTCTCCCTGGGGGCTGGCGAACTGCGTTTTCAACTTCCCGGCACCGCCGGCGTGTATGTTGAAAGCGCCACCGCCGCCTGGTGCGGGGGACTTCTGGCCACCCGCGGTGTGACCCTCAGTCCCGACACCAATTCGCTGACCGTGGACATCACCGCTGAGAACCTCCTGCTGGACCAAGTCTTGCAAGCGTTCCCCTACTTGGACGCGGTCGGCGCCGGCCGCTTGAACGCCCGGTTACCCCTGCGCCTGGAAGACGGACAGATCAAGTCGACTAATCTGACGCTCTCATCCGCTGGCAAAGGGCGGCTGCGATGCCGGCGTCCGGAGGCGTTTCTCCGCTCTCTCGGAGACAAGCCGCCCCATGATAAGACGCTCCTTGAGGCGTTTGCCGATGTGACGTACGACTCCTGGAACCTGCGACTCAGCGACGTTCCCTCGCCGTCTCTCAGCTTCGCCATCACCGGTGCCGTGCCGACGCGGCGTGACCCCAAACCCTTCCAATACGCCCGCCAACGCGCCCTGCCGACAGCGGATTTACTCAAAGCCATCCCCGCCATCTTCGCGGACTCCGCGGAAAAAAAACCGGAATCTGACTCACGCTAGGCCGGAAACGAATGACATGACTGTTTTTTTAATCATATCAGGCGATGGGACCGCCATCGCGACCGCTTCATCCATGATCGGGCGGCGGGCGGGTGACGCCAGACAGAGTATCAGTTAGTGAAAAGAAATCTATCGTGAAAAAAAATATTGACATCGCGTCAATGAGCCAATGGGAGCTGATCCGGATACGTTTTCGGAAACACCGCCTGGCCAGTTTGGCTCTTTTCGGCATCGCGGGTCTTTACGCCATGGCTATTTTGGCGGACAGCCTGGCCGTAAACCCGCCTCAAGAAAAAGACCTCCGATATGCCTACGCCCCGCCTATGTTCCCCCGTTACAGCTTTCAGCATGGGCTCTATGTTGACACCTATCAGCAAAAAACTGACCCTGTGACCCGGAAAAAAGACTACACCTTGGTACCGGACGAGGTCACCCGCCTTGATCTCTTTGGCCGCGGCTATGGCTATCGGCTCTTCGGCATCTTTCCCACTGCCCGCCACCTCCTGGCTGTGGAGAAAAACGGTGCGGACAGGTCCGGGAAATTTCTACTCTTTGGCGGCGATAAGTATGGGCGGGACGTTTTCAGCAGAATCTTAAAAGGGGCGCGGGTTTCACTCTCAATCGGTGTGTTCGCCATCATCGTTTCCTTTGTGCTCGGCGTTATTGTCGGCGGAATTTCCGGGTATGTCGGCGGCGCGCTGGATGTCTTCATTCAGCGAATGATTGAAATCCTCAACGCCTTCCCAAAACTGCCACTCTGGCTCGCGTTGGGCGCGGCGCTTCCCAGAACCTGGTCAAGTCTCCAGGTTTACTTCGGCATTACCGTCATTCTCTCTTTGATGGGCTGGACACGCATGGCGCGTGTCGTGCGGGGAAAGCTGCTCAGCCTGCGGGAAGAGGACTATGCCATGGCCGCCCGCCTGCTTGGCGCTAGCCATGAACGGATCATCTTCCGCCACCTCGTCCCCGGATTGACCAGCCACATTATTGTCTCGCTCACCATGACCATTCCCGGAATGATTCTCGGAGAGACAAGCCTCTCCTTTCTGGGTCTGGGGCTCAAGTCTCCCACAATCAGCTGGGGAGTCATGCTCCAAGACTGCATGAGCATGCAAGTGGTCAAAAACTACCCATGGATTCTTCTTCCGGTGGTCTTGATTATTCTCACAGTTCTTTGTTTTAACTTCGTGGGGGACGGTATGCGGGACGCGGCCGACCCCTACCATTAATGGCGCGGACCGCCGGAAATCCATATCGCCAAAGACCCGCTAAGATGCTGTTGAAACTGTATAAAAAAATCATTTCTTCAAGAACGACTTCATGACGAAACCACTCCTGTTCGCGCTTCACATCGCTTCCCATATTTTCATCGGTCTGGTCGGTTTACTGGTAATTTTCCTTCTCCTCAGCTGGCTGATGTCACCAGGAAAAATCGACCACATGGCCGGGGACACCTCCACCCCTGAAGAACTTAGTCAAGCGCATGAACTGCGTGATCAATCCATCGACCTGGAGACCCCGATCCGCGTTCAGGTTCCCGTGGATTACAGTCAGGCCGAGCGCGCCCCCTGGTGGCCGAAGCAGGAGGCGCCCATTCTGGTGTCCCTGGTTGAGGAGGGAGTCTTGCCCCCGCTTGAGGACCGCGTTCCTCAGGAACCGCTGGTCCTGGCGGGTGTGAACGGTCCGGGCAACTATGGTGGAACCATGTATCGCCTCGGCAAGCTTCCTCCAGCCATGCTGTCTGGCGCGCACCTCGTCCGCTTCAGCCCACAGGGTTTTCCTATTGTCCCGCACCTCGCCAAATCCTGGGAGATTAAAAATGACGGACGCGACTTTGTATTCAAGCTTCGCAAAGGCACCCGCTGGAGCGACGGGCACCCCTTTACTTCCGCCGATATCCTCTACTGGTGGGAAAACGAGCAATGCGACCCCGCGCTGTCGGCAAACGGTCCCCAACCCGCCTTCAGGCACTGCGGGGAGTTCATGTCGGTGACCGCGCCCGACCCGCTGACCATTACGTTTTCCTTTGCGGAACCGTACTACCTCTTTCTGTCCAAACTCGCCTCCTTCGACGGGACGATGCCGTTGTTTTCCCCCGAGCACTTTCTCAAAACCTACCACCCGGCCCACGGCGATAAAGACAAAATCAGGGATGTGATGGAACAGCACAACCTGGTCAATGAGGCGGCTGTATATAACTTTGTGAAACGGCGAATTGAATGCCCGAGGTTGACACCCTGGATCCCCAAAACAGAGCATGCGACACCGCCTGAAACCTATGTGAGAAATCCCTATTACTTCGCCGTTGACGCGGAAGGACGGCAACTTCCCTACATGGACAGAATTGTCTGCGACAACAAATCTCCGGACATGATGACCATCTCCGCCGCGCAGGGAGGGGTCACCGCCCAGTCGCGTTTCATGAAATTCACTGATTACACCATGCTGATGCGCCAACGTGAGGCGGGCGGATACCAGGTCTACCATCTGAAGGGAAGCGGCGCGAAGGGGTATGCGTTTAACCTGAATCGCCGGGTTCCACCCGGTGACCCGGAAAGCGCTGACAAAGCCAGGCTTCTCAAAGATAAACGATTTCGCCAGGCGCTTTCTGTCGCCGTCAACCGGGAGGAGATCATTGAGGCTGTGACGGCGGGCCTGTCCCGGCCACATACAATCGGTCCCGTGGCGCCGAGCTTTTTCCATATTCCCGGGTCAGGACGGAAATACATTCATTACGACCCTGAAGGCGCCGGCAAGCTGCTCGACGCCTGCGGCCTCACCGGCCGGGACGCCGACGGCTACCGGCGCTTTCCCGGGGGGCCTAACCTCCTCTTTGACATCAACGGCGCCTCCTCTTGGGTCGATGACAGCGCCGAGTTTATTATTGATGATTGGCGGAAGGTCGGAATCCATGCCCGGATCCGCACGCAGGACCGGAGCGTCTTCTACGTGGAAAAAGCCGGCGGCCTCCACGACATCACGATATGGGGAGGATATGGCGATGACTACCCGCTGCTCGATCCCCGCTATTATTTCCCTTTCAGCAGCGAATCCAATTTCGCGGTCAAAAATGCTTTGTGGTACTCGTCTGGCGGGATATATAAGGAGACAAGCATGGGTGAAAAGCCGCCCGTGGATTCGCCTTTGTACCGGGGGATGCTGCTGTACGAGCGGCTGAAGCGGGAGCCCACGGCCGAGGCGCGGCGAGAGATCTTCGCGGAGATTCTCGCCATCGCGGAGGAGCAGGTATATGTCCTTAACATTCACACGCCTACGCCAGCCATACGCATTGTGAAAAACGGCGTGCTCAATGTCCCCACCAAGGCGACGCAGAGCTGGACTTTCCAGACACCGCTCAATATGGGACCTGAAACCTGGTGCTATGAAAAGCCGGTACCCCTCTCGTCTGAAGAGCGTGAACTGAGACAGGAACTGACAGCCTGCTCACCGGTCCGTCCGCTGCACGGATCGGGGATGGCCGCCGCCTCACCATCCTCCGCGTCACCACAGCCATCCGATGTCGGCGGTGTCCTGACCAGGCTCCTTTTCTATGGTATGGCCGCCTGCCTGGCGCTCTTCATCATTCTTGGAATCATGCGTTACCCTTTCCTGGGGCATCGGCTCATCATCATGATTCCAACGCTCCTTATTATCTCAATCATCAGCTTCATTGTCATTGAAATTCCCCCGGGGGACGCTATTACCAGCAAGATCATGACGATGGAGGAAGAAGGGGGAAATGTGGATGAGAAGGAGATCCATGACCTGAAGACGCTCTTCCGCACCGATGAGCCGGCCTGGAAGCGATACACCTGGTGGATGGGCGTTGACTGGTTCTTCACCTTCAACCCCAGGGACAAGGGCTTGCTGCAAGGCAACATGGGCCGTTCCATGATTGACATGAAACCGGTCAATGAGAAGGTTGGCGACCGGCTTCTGTTCACCTTCCTGATTTCACTGGGAACAATCCTCTTCACTTGGATCATCGCCCTTCCCATTGGCGTCTATTCAGCGGTCCGGCAATATACCCTCTTCGACTATATCTTCACCATCGGGGGATTCATTGGCATGTGTATTCCCGGCTTCCTTCTGGCACTGCTCTTTATGTTCGGCGCTGAAGTTCTGTTCGACCTGAAAGTGTCGGGCCTGTTCTCCCCCAAATACGCGGCTCAGACCGGTTGGTCCATGGGCAAGGTCCTGGATCTGTTGCGCCACCTTTGGCTGCCGGTATTGGTGCAGGGGGTCGCGGGCACGGCGGGGATGATCCGGGTCATGCGGGCCAACCTTCTGGACGAGCTCAAGAAACCCTACGTCATCACCGCGCGCGCCAAGGGGGTACGCCCCCTCAAGCTCCTGCTCAAGTATCCGGTACGGATCGCTCTGAATCCTTTTGTCTCCGGGATTGGGGGCATATTCCCGGCGCTGATTTCCGGCGGAGCGATTGTCGCGATTGTCATGAGTCTGCCGACCATCGGGCCAATGCAGCTTGAGGCGGTTATGCAGCAGGATATGTATCTTGCCGGATCCATGCTCATGGTTCTGAGCACACTCAGCGTGCTTGGGACGCTCTTCAGCGATATTCTATTGCTCCTTCTCGACCCCCGTATCCGCATGGGAAGCATGTCCAAATGATCTTCCCCCCCCCTGTTCAGGGAGCGGATTGCCAACTCCACCGCCGCGATTACGAAGGATAAAAATTTACCGGCAGCGGGTGTGAATGTGAAAACTGCCGTATTATGTTTGCAATCAACAATCTTAACAAGCGGAGGCTGAGAAGCCACCGCGACGGAGACAATCAGATGACAGCTTCCGGGAGCGGACAAACGGTCGGGCCAGTGAAACGGGTGGGCATGGTGGTGAAACTAAGACCGGACTGCGTGGAAGAGTACCGCCGCCTGCATGCGGAGGATCATCCCGGGGTGCGGGATCTGCTCAGTAAATATCACCTGCGCAATTTTAATATATTCCTCCACCGGATCGGGGACGAGTACTTTGAATTTGGCTATTACGAGTATACCGGTGATGATTTTGACGCGGACATGGCGGCGCTGGCCGCGGAACCTCGGAACCAGGCCTGGCTGAAGATCTGCGATCCGATGCAGATCCCGCTTCCCGGTGAAACCGGCTGGGCCGAGATGGAACACGTGTATTTTAACCAAGGGAGTTGAACAATGAAAGAAGTCGGCATGCTGAATGGACACATTGACTCGGCGTTGACCCGCCAGGGACACATGGACGTGATGATGGTGGTCGATGCGGGGTTCCCCTGTCCGGATCACGTGGAACTGATTGATATCGCTCTTTCTGAAGGCGTTCCGCGGATTCTGGATGTGCTCGCCGAACTGAAAAAATATCATTCCGTTGAGAAAATTGTCATGGCCGAGGAAACGCGGGAACACAATCCAGGCTATTTGGCCAAGGTGTCCAAAGCCTTCGGGAAAGGCGTGGAACTGGAAATCATTCCCCACACCGAGCTTAAACAACGCAGCCAGACGGTCAAAACAATCATCCGGACTGGCGATTTTACCGCCTGGGGTAATGTCATGCTGGTTTCCGGCGCCGGTGACCGGTGGAAGATGGAGCGCTGAAGACCCGTCAGGCAATGGCCGGCGACAGACATGTCGAGGCGACAGGCGGCGCAAAAGTCCGTGGCGCCATATCAAGATGGTGTCACGATTTTCCGCGTTCCCGCTCCCGGTAGCGTTGGGGGGGCAGGTCGTAGCGCCGTTTGAACTGGAAAAGGTGACGATGAAAGATAACGTATTTCCAGGCGCCGATGAGTCGACGCCATCCCTAGCCCAGTATTTCAGTTGGATCAACCACACCAACGAAGGGCCGACCGAGAAGCAGACGCTGGCGAATCTGGCCTTTTTCCAGTGGATGCGCGACGCGTTCGGCATGAAACTGGATATCTATGCTTTCGATGCCGGCGCGATCGATGGCGCCGGCTTCTACGGCTCGATGAAATCCGAGCGCTTCAAACGTCAGTTTCCGAACGGCTTCGGCCCGATTGCGGAAGCCGCGGCGCGGTTCGGCTGCCGGCTGGGCATCTGGGGCGGCCCGGACGGATTCGGCGATACCGAGGAGGAGGCGCGCGAGCGGATCGAGCGGATGGTCAGCCTGTGCCGTGACTACAACTTCCAGCTCTTCAAGTTCGACTCCGTCTGCGGCAGACTAAGGCCGGAGAAGGTGAAATACTTCATCGAGATGATGACCGAATGCCGGAAGCACTCGCCAGATTTAATTCTCCTCAATCATCGACTGGACCTTGGCGAAGGGCTGCCGCATGCCACCACCTTCCTGTGGGAGGGCATGGAGATGTACACGGATGTCTATCTCCCGAATCCCGTGCCGGGCATCCACAACCGGGTGGGGGAAATCAGCCGCGGGCTGCCGCCCGAGTTGAGACGGCTGACTGAAGATCACGGTGTCTGCCTGTCATCGAGTCTGGACTACTGGGAGGACTCCCTGATCCAGCAGGCATTCAACCGGTCGCTCATTCTGGCGCCCGAGATTTACGGCAGTCCCTGGCTGCTGCGGGATGACGAGTTTCCGCGTCTGGCCCGGATCTACAATCTACACCGGCGTTACCGGGACATCCTCGTCAACGGCATGCTCCTGCCGGAGGAGATATATGGCAGGGACGCAGTGAGTCGTGGTAGTGATAACACCCGGTTTATATCGTTGCGCAACCTGGGCTGGGAGCGGGTGTCCATACTCGTGAAACTCGACGAAACCATTGGTCTGGCGAAAGCGGACCGGGTCGAGGCGCGCCGGATGCACCCGCGCGAGACGATCCTGGGCCAGTTTGCCTGGGGCGAGACCGTCGAGGTCGAAATCGAACCGTTCCGCGCCTGCCTCGTGATGGTCAGCACAGCGGCTATTTCCGAGATCGGGTTCCATGGCTGCGATGGCGAAATCATCAAGGACAAGGCGGGCGAGGATGCTGTTGTCAAACTCTATGGCCTGCCCGGCACATCAGCCACCGTTAGGTTGATCACCGCAGGTTCTCCTGTGACAAACCTTGTCCCGAGCCAAAATCCGTCCGACTACTCCCCTGCCCCACTCTGTTCGGATCGGGGATTACGGATTTCCATGCCGGGCTATGCCTCGGCAATCTGTGACGGCGAGAATGCCGACGCCCTTCTTGGCGACACCGGTATGGAGATCGCCTTTGCCGGCGAGCCGGTCAAGGAACACTGGCATCGCAAACTCGCTGACTTGAAAATGACGCAAATACCCGACGACGCGGCCGGGCTGTACGAGGCCACGGTCTTCTCCGCCGACAACAACGCGCTGGAGGCGCGCTGCCTTGACCGCTCCGGCCCGACCTCGATCCCCCAGGTGCGGGCGGCGCGCGACGCTTTCTTCACCCAGGAGATCTTTCTGGAGCGGGGTCTGTGGGACAAGCATCTTTTCGATGATGCCCCCGAGACCTTCTTCGCCGTCAGCCGTCGGCACGGAGAGTTGCGGATTGGCCGGAACGCGTTTCGACTCGACCTGGGTATCGTGGAAAAGGTGGACACGCTCGTCTTTGAGACGGAAAATAGCTACAACATGCAGCCGGTTAAGAATCACGAGGCGGTCCGGGGCTACGTCTCCGCCGATCTTCGGGAATGGACCATCGTCAGGGGATTTGCCGAGTTCGACATCATGTTTGACCTCACATCCGCGCCCCCGTTTCGTTATTTCAAGATGGTTCCTTGTCCGGAGCGGATCAACGAGGTCAAGGGCTACCGGAACGGGACTTTGCTTGACCGGTCTGGCTGGCGTGCCAGCAATCTGTTCGCGCATGCGTTCGAGGCGGAGGCGGCCTGGTCGGCGACCGTGACGATTGATCAGGTTTTTCCGGGCGCCTATCTGGTGGTGCCGGTATTCGGTCCGCATGTGCCGGAATCCGTGTATGCCGGGGCGCGCTGCGGAGATGAGTATCTCGGGGCGTCGCGGCGGGCGGCCGCATACCCCTGTAATCCGTTCGAATGTTCGGTATCGAGGGGCAAGTGCTACAGCTATTTCATCCCGCTCGCGCGATGTCATGCCGGCAAGGAGATCGAGGTCTGCCTGCTGGGCAATAAGGATTGCGCGAAAGACGAGTTGACAAGCGAGGTGTGGGTAACGGCTTACCCGACACCGCATATTGCAAAGACTGTAACGCTAAGAGCTGCCAATATTGGATCAGCAAAGAGTAAAGCCATATGATGAAGAAGAAACTCAATAAAAAACATGCCAAAGCCCCCACCCCGCGCCCGCCACTGGGTTGGAACAGTTACGACTGCTACGGTTGCTCCGCCAACCAGCGGGTGGTCCGCGCCAATCTCGACGCCTTTGCACAGAAACTCAAGCCTGCCGGGTATGCGTATTTCGTCATCGACAACGGCTGGTTTGCCGAATATGCCATCGCCCCCGGCGAGGAGTTCACGCGGGAGCGGGAGGCAGCGGATATCCGTCTGGACGGTTACGCGCGCCAGCTCCCTTCGAAAGTCTCCTTTCCAGACGGATTGAAGCCGTTGATCGACTATGCCCACAGTTTGGGCATCAAGTTTGGCGTCCACATGATGCGCGGGATTCCGCGCAAGGCGGTGCAGTTGAATCTGCCAGTACTGAACACTGACGTAACCGCCGCCGACATTGCCAATGTCGAGGACACGTGCAAATGGTGCGACTACATGTACGGCGTGAACATGGATCGCCCGGGCGCGCAGGCCTACTACAACAGCGTCATTGACCAGCTTGCCAGTTGGGGGATTGATTTTATTAAATACGACGATATCCTGCACAAGCCGCGCGAGATCGAGGCGGTGGCCGAGGCCATCGCCCAATGCGGACGGGATATTGTGCTGAGCCTGTCTCCCGGTGACGCCATGAATCCAGCGGACATCGATGTCTACAGCCGGGCGAATATGTTCCGGATCACCGGCGACATCTGGGACAAACGAGGCAGTATTGAAAGAAGCTTTAAACGCTGGGAGCAGATCCAGGATATCCGGATGGATGGGCTGTGGCCGGATCTGGATATGATTCCGTTCGGCAGGCTGATGGTGTGGAACCCAGCCGAACGGGGGCGCGAGGAATGCCTGCAACTGGCCGGGCACGGTGTTGAGCGTGATGACCAATTCACGACAGCCCAGCGTCGCACCTTCATGGCGCAGCGCGCGCTGGCGGCCTCGCCGCTGTTCATGGGCGGCGAGTTGACCCTGTCCAGCGACGGGGTGATCGGCCTGGTCACCAACGGGCAAATGCTCGCCTGCGACCAGAATGGGGTGACCGGCAAACTGGTCTACCGGACTGAGCAGATCGATGTCTGGTTGACCCCCCACCGCCAGATCAAGAATACCGGCTGGTTCGGACTGTTCAACCGCACCGAGTCGCCCTGGCAAGGCGAGTTGAGTTTGCGCCAGATCGGGATCGATCAAGATGTGAAATTGTGGAACATCTGGCGCGATTGCCCCGTGAATATCAATAGCGGTGTGCTGACCTGCGAACTCGCAGCCGATGACGTTCTGTTTGTACGCTACGGTTTGGTTTAGTAACCATCTAACTTTTAAGAACTTCATGATCTTCACGCGCTTCATGGTGAATGACCCAGGTTAACGACACGTGCTCGGAATTACAAGAAAAGAAAGATTTAAGAATGATACCATTCAACAGCCGACAATTGATTCAGAGTTCCGCCCAACTTTCTCACTCTGTTTGACATCCCCGCATCGCCGGACTATCTTCCCACTGTTGCTGGAAAAGCGATTTCCGATCCTTTTTAGCGCATACAACCCACGCACGGAATTCTCGCAATATGCCCCTGACTGAGCACCAAAAAGATATATATCGCAACATGCCCCCCTGGAAAAAACTTGCCATCGCGGCGGACTTCAATCGGTCGGCCAGGAAGTTGAAACGGGCATCTTTGAAAATGTTGCACCCGGACTGGTCGGACAAGCAACTTGACCAGGAAGTCCGAAGGGTGTTTCTGTATGCTTCAAACTGATCTTTTTCTTCTGTTTACCGCCCCCCTGGATGCCGTCGGCATCCGGTACATGGTCGGCGGTTCCGTAGCCAGTATGGTCTATGGAGAGCCCCGCCTGACCAATGACATCGACATTGTGATCGACCTTTCTCCTGTCCAGGCCAAACTTATCTGCAACGCATTTCCAGATGAAGGTTTTTACTGTCCTCAGGAATACGTCATCATCCGTAAACTCGAGTATTTTCAAGAAGGGGGCTCGGAGAAACATATCCACGATATACAGGGTATACTTGATGCCTGTTCCAGCGATGCGTTTGACGGGACATTTTTGGCAACATGGATATCCCGACTTCGCCTTGAGAAAGCATGGCAGCGACTTAAGCCATAACCTCCTGGCGAGAAGGTGTCCTGAAAGGGGGCTGGACAGGAGATTCAGCGCAAAAGATAGCGAAATGAATTGGCCAACAAAAGAGCCGACTATCCTCCAAAGGCGGATCCGCCTCAGGCGGAAAGTCGGCACACCAACCTGAGATGCCGACACTTTCCGCTGCGGTTACACGCACGTTGGTGTACCGGCTTCAGCCGGAAAAGGGCGGCGCAACCGCCATAGAAAAGAAGTTCGAAATGGCTGTTCATTTTTCTGAGGATCCATTCCTGTGTCCCGTAGGCAGCCATGGCTCATCATCGCGGAATAGTCAAGATTATTCCGCAGTGATGTTAACAATTATACGGCCGCCATCGATGGATGGAAGGCAAGGATGAGCGGGTTGATGACTGTTTCGAGAGCGGTCGATTCAGTCGTCATCACGCATATCCTTGGGTTGAGAAACTTGGGTGCCCCCCCTTTTTCTCTCCTTAATCAGGGGTCTCGGTTTCGTCCTTCGTTTGCGCCATTTTTTCAAGCGCCTGGGCTAACGACTGGCCGAGACGGGTCTCGGGCGCGGCGTCCCGGGCCATCGCCATCGCGTCTTTCATTTTGCCAGCTTCGCCAAGCACTTGATAAACTTGGACATAGGCCAGCAAAACAGCCTGTTTATTTTCCCCGTCAAAGGCGGTTGTGGCCAACAGCTCATCCAGCGCCTTGAGTTTTTCCGTCATGACCGGTTTCATTAAATTCGCCGCTTCAGCTTGAAGCGCCTGAACCTTGGCATTCACATCCGGATCATCCCGTTTCAGGCCGCGGAATTTGTCATTCAGCGGCGCGAGCGCCGCGCTTTGTTTTTGATTAAAGGTCTTTTCCAGGGGCAGAAATTCCGTGTAAAACGCGTATTTTTTCTTCAGGCCGGCGGCATCTTCCGGATCCGCTGCGAGCATGTCATTCATAATGGCGATTTTTCCGCGGCGGACATCCTCGCTCAGTGAGGAGAGCGCCTCATCCAGTTTTTTAGCCTTGGCCACGCCGTCGAGCGCCTCCGCGGCCGCCATCAACTCGGCGAAGGCGGCGTTCTTTTTCTTCAGGTCGATCACGTTTTTCAGATACGGTTCCACACCGCCCCGCTGATAACCCGTTTTGGCATAGACTTCCCCGGCGGCATTCATCAAAAGCACCGACGGATATCCCCGGATCTCATACTGTTTAACCCATGTCGGATTATTTTCTTTGGCCGTGTCACTCAAGACACTTTTATCCTTGGGAGAATCAATCAAAACAAGCACAAAATCTTTACTGGCCGCTTCCACAAATTCGGGTTTTGAGAACACCTCGCCATCCAGTTTTTTACACCAGCCGCACCAGTCAGACCCGGAAAAGTTGACCAGCAGATCCTTGCCCTCCTCCGCGGCCGTCTTCTTCGCCGCCTCAAAATCATCCGTCCAACCAGTCGGCATCGCCGACGCGGCCATTGAACTGACGCACAAACCGATCGTTAACAGAACACGCTTAAACATTGCCATCTCCAAAGTTGTTAGTGGACGCGGTGAATGTGACACGTCATATCAGGCCTTATTGGACAAGGACAGCGGCGCTATTCACCTGTTGAGCTAAGACCATAATTCGCCCGGAGCCCGATGTCAAGGCCTGTTTAAACTGAAAAGGTGATTTCGCGACAGGTTCTCCGGCGATCTTTCCGCGGGATCCGCGCGCGGTGCGAGTGAACTTTTCGACACGTTTGGTTTCTCAACGGGTGTGGAACGATGAATTCCACACGATCACAGTGCCAAAATCGACAGGAGTTTTAGTCATGAAACACATTAGCGCGCTCGTTTTTTTCGTTGTGTTGTTTATCTCCGCCTCCCGGGCGGACGTTGTCGGCAGGAGTCATGTCTACAGCGCCGGGGGTCTGGAATTCGAGGGATACGTCGCCTACGACGACTCGGTTGAGGGTCAGCGTCCGGTAGTACTGGTGGCGCATCAGTGGACTGGACTTGGCGATTACGAGAAGCTACGGGCCCGGATGCTTGCCGAAATGGGCTATCTGGCGTTTTGCGTGGATATCTACGGAAAAGGGGAACGGGCCGGAAACCGGGAACAGGCCCAGTCGTACGCCACGAAATACCGGTCGGACCGCCGCCTGATGCGGCAGCGCGCCGAGGCTGGACTGGCGGCGGCGCTGCAGTTGCCCGAGGCGGATCCCGACCGGGTCGCCGCCATCGGGTATTGCTTCGGGGGCGGAGTCGTTCTGGAGCTGGCGCGCGGGGGAGCGGATATCGCCGGGATCGTCAGTTTCCACGGCAATCTCGACACGCCCGACGCGGACGACGCGAAACGGATCAAGGGGTCGATTCTGGTGTGCCACGGGGGGGGGGACGCGGGTGTGCCCATGTCACAGGTCACCGCTTTCCATGCGGAAATGGAAGCGGCCAAGGTCGACTACCAGTTGGTTGTTTACGCCGGCGCTGTCCATGGGTTCACCCATCTTGACCAGCCCGAACGCTATCATGAGGCCGCCGACAGGCGTTCCTGGAAGCATATGCGGGCGTTTTTCGAAGAAATCCTTAAATAGGTGACGCGTTTCACTTGCCCGGAAGGAATTTACTCATGATTCGTCTTGTCGCGTTGATTTCAGTGGCTATTGTGATTGGCTTTCAAGGAAAAGGTTACGCCATGCGGGATTTTTCACAGTCTGACAGACTCGGAACACTCAGCGCGGAGCACCCCCGCCTGCTGGCCGACGCGGCGCGGTTTGAACGGATCAGGGAGCTTGTCAAGTCTGATCCGCGGGCCAAGGCGTGGTTCGCCAGCATCGTCAAGCAGGCAGACAAAGTCATGGGCGAAGCGGTGGTCGACTATGACATTCCCGACGGCAAGCGGCTGCTGGCGGTGAGTCGGCGGGTGGTTGACCGGGTGGTCACGCTGGGTCTGGTCTGGCAGGTGACCCAAGAGGCGAAATATCTTGACCGCGCCTGGCGGGAACTCAGCGCCGCCGCCGCCTTCCCGGACTGGAACCCGGCGCATTTCCTGGACACGGCCGAGATGACGGCCGGCATGGCCATTGGCTATGACTGGCTGTACCACGGGTTGACGAATGAGCAGCGGGAGACCCTTCGCGCGGCGATGATCAAGCATGGCCTCGAACCGGGCATGCTGTGCTATGACGGCACGGCGCCCTACGGCTGGTGGACCCGCGCCCACAACAACTGGAACCAAGTCTGCAACGGCGGCCTGCTCGCCGGGGCGCTGGCCATCGCCGATGATCAGCCGGAACTGGCCGCGAAGATTGTCGGCCAGGCCGTCGAATCCCTGCCGCGGGCCATGCGCAACTTCGGCCCCGACGGCGGTTGGTTCGAGGGGCCGGGCTACTGGGGATACGCGATGAAATACAACGCCTTGGCCATCGCCTGTCTCGATTCGGCGCTCGGCACCGACTTCGGCCTTTCGCGGATCAAGGGCTTCGACCGCGCCGCCGACTTCTACATCCAGATGGCCGGGGCGACCGGCAAAAGCTTCAATTACGCCGACGCCAACACGTCCGCCGTTCAACATCCGGCTCTGTTCTGGCTGGCCGGCAAGTTCAACCGTCCCGACTGGGCGGGCTATCAGGCGCGCCATGGCGAACCGAATGCCGAAGCCCTGCTGTGGTACGACCCCGCGCTCGTCACCGACGCGGCGCCCGCCCTTCCCAATCTGGCCTATTTCCGCGAAGTGGAAGTGACCGGCGCCCGCACCCGGTGGCATGACAACCAGGCGCTCTTCGTCGGGGTCAAGGCCGGGCGCAATGGGGTCAATCACGACAACCTGGATCTTGGCTCATTCATTTTCGAGGCGCTGGGCGAGCGCTGGCTCATCGACCTCGGTCCCGATGACTACAACCTGCCGGCGTATTTCGGCAACCAGCGTTACACCTACTACCGGCTGCGGGCCGAGGGGCACAACACCCTGGTCGTCAATCCGGGCGTAACCCAGCCGGATCAGGATCCCCAGGCGATGTGCGCGATTTCAAGGGCTGATACGGTGGATGGCGTCTCCGTCATCGAGACCGATCTCACTGCCGCCTATGCCGGACACGGGGCGAAGCTCGTCCGGCGGACCTTTACGCTTGCCGAGCACGCGCTGACCCTGACCGACGCGGTCGAACTCGACGAAGCTGGAGAAGTCTGGTGGTTTTTCCACACGCGGGCGGAGGTGACGCTGGCAGGCGACGGCCGCGACGCGGCGCTGGCGATCGGGGACAAGCGCCTGCGCGTGAGTCTGGAATCGCCGACCGGGGCGACGTTGCTTGTCATGGACGCCCGCCCGCTGCCCGGCTCTCCCGATCCCGCCGGGCAGAACCCGAACAACGGCGCCAGACTCCTCAACGGCGCCCGTCACTTCAATATCGTCAAGGTGGGCGAAACCCCCCGCTGGGGCGATCCCGATCCCGGCAAGGCCATCCGCAAACTCGCCATCCATTTGACCGGAGTGACATCGACAACCACGCGGGTGATTTTCAGCCCCCTTTAGGAGCGACGGATTGGACGTTGAGGCGCCTGCCCGCGGCGCTGAAGGGGGGAGAGATTGCCTTGAATTCTCAAGATCGAAAGCTACTTTCTCAATATGTCACGTTCAGCATGATGTCTGATCGCATTCCAAAAGAGAGCAGAAGATTTTTCGATATGAACAAGGTATTGTCCCTGATATTTTTTATGAGTTTGTCGGCTTGTGTGATATCCGCCCGGGAATCTCCGCCAATGTCATCGGAGCCCGTCTCTCTGGCCAGGGGCGGATCATCTTCCCACGGCCGGGTATTCATCGAAACCAAACTGGAGCCCGATTCGTTGTCCCGCGTGAAATGGTTTCCGGATGGCAAGTCAGCTCTGTTTCTCAACCGGACCGGTTTGCTCAGGCAATTCTCAGTTCCGGATTTAGAACAACTCAGGCAGGTTGACGTGGGTGAACACATAAGGCAGATGCAGTTTTCAGCGCGGGGAATTGTTCTGCTGACAGAATATTCAGAAAAAATTATCGTTCTGTCCCCCCGAAACCTGGCTGTGACAAAGACGATTCCGGTTGATGGGATCAGTGAAATCGCCGGTGCCATAGGCTCTTCAATTCTAGTTGTTCTAGTTAGAAATGATCTATATTTTCTGGATCCGCGCAGTGGAGAAAAGCAGAAAATCGAACCGCCACCGCAGAAGTCTCCGTCTCGATCGTCCCCTTCCCGTCCGGGTCAACCCAATGAAGAAAAGGAGATGGAATGGCCCAGATATCGGAAAGAATCCATCAGCCTTTCCACAAAAGGCGACGCGCTGTATCTTCTCTCCGATCATCAGATTTACAAATTTTCACTAGACATCCGGGGCAAGCGGTTGAGTGATTGCCGGGCCAGGTTGGAACAGGTTACGGTTAAAGAATCACAGGTTAATCAGCCGGAGAGATTTCTAGGTTTTCAGAACAGTCCTTCAGCGCCCTTTCTGGCGCTGCATTACGGCAATAAAGCGACGATGGACGCGGCGGGTAACCACAGATTGGATATTTACAACACTCGGAATCTGACCAGACGCGTCTCGCAGTCACGTGAACTTCGGCTGCCATTCGCTGTCAGCTCCGACCAACAGACGTTTTACGCCAGAGACGCTTCGAAAGGTGACAGAGCAACCTACCTTTCCGAAGTGCGGCCTGGAGGAAAAATTACGGTGTTCCCGGTTGGCGAAGATCCGGCCGCCAGCGGGAATATCCTGAGCATTGAGCCGCGCCCGGATGATGCCGACGGGGGATTGCTCATTCTGACCCACACCAAGCTGTTCTGGTCGGCTCATGACCCCTCACACCAGGCTCAAACGACTGGATCCGCCTCTGTTCCCGAAGCCCCTCCCGGGCAGTCATCGTCCCTGAAGGGAATAACGCAGGTGGACAATGGGCGCAGTTTTGCCCGTCTTGAGATTGAAGCTCGTCAGATCACCACTGACATATGCTGGGCTCCGGATGGAAAAACGGTGTTTTTACTGGATAAAACCGGTTCCCTCCTGCGGCTCCAGGCACCGGAAATGAAACAGACCGCCAGCTTGGATTTCAAGACTCCGGTCATGCGTCTTCAGCTGTCGCGCCATGGCATTTTGGTTCTCCAAAAAGAACCCCGGGCGCTCCTGGTAATTTCACCCCGGGATATGACGATCGCCAAAACCGTTCCATTGCCCGATCTCGATGATTTTTGCGCCAGCATTTATTCCCCACTGGTTGTCGGCGTTTTCAATCCCTCGGCCAGGCGGCTCGGATTCATCGATATAGAGACGGGCGCGACCGCCGAATATGACCGGGTAACCGCCGAGAAAGCCCGACCCGCGCACGGATCTGTTTCCGCCAATATCACAATCAATGCTTCCTCCTGGCCACTGTCATTCCTGGACCCTATGATACTGGACAGGGGGCGGACACTTTTTTCCCGCACGTCCTACGGGGAGATTTACGTCTTAAGTCTGTATCCTGACCGCATGGGGAAAATTGACCGGCACGGTCTCAAGTTGGAAGGCATGGTTGTGCCTTTCAATTCAGAAAACGTGAGGGAACAACTGGTGCGTGGGGCGCCATTGAGTATCGGTCCGGGCGCCACACAGGCGGCGGTCTGTGTTGAAAAGTATGAAACGGTGAAACATGTCCGCCCTGACAAGTCCGTTGGTGTCAGCGACAATAAAGAAGGCGAGTACCTCTACATTTACGACACAAGTAATATGATCGAACCTAAGATTAAATGGAAGGGTGTGCGATCGACCTGCGGATTTGATGAAGCCCGGGGCCTTTATTACGGGCAAGGGGTCGTCGCGGATCCCGACGTTCCACCGCCGCCGACCGCTCCGGGAAAAGCCCGGCCCGCGCGACAGCAAAGATTTGCTTTGCGCACAATGGATGTGAACGGGAAAGAGGGGCCCACCGCCAGTTTTATTGGCCCGGAAGGCGATGATTTCCGGAAAATCCTTCCCCGGCCGGGATCCCAAAAGGGGGAAATGCTCATTCTGACAAAAGAGACCCTTTATTGGTCCGAACGGCTGTAGCCCGGGAGCAGAGGAAGGCCCCCAAAACGGGGTTTTTCTCTCATTTGACTTTAGTGTACCGAAAATTCGAGGTGGGACGACAGGATGCGATGGTCACGATGGACTGTTTTCGCGATGCTTCTGGGCAGCATGGCGCTTTGGGGCGGCACCTGGCCGGTGGGCCGGATGATCGCCGGTTCCCTGGCGCCCTTCAACGCGGCTTTTCTGCGGTTTCTCATGGCCACCGCGGGACTGGCCGGGTTGTGTCTTCTGACCGGTGGCAGGCGGTCTCTAGCCTTTCCCCGCCGCCTTTTTCCGCGGCTTCTGCTGCTGGGCGCCACCGGCATCTTCGGCTATAGCTTTCTATTTTTCACCGGTTTGAAAACCACGGCGGCGGCCCGGGGCGGACTGATCATCGGATGCATCCCGGTGTGCATCGCCATCGCCGGCGCCGTGATGGCCCGCCGCCGCCCGTCCGCGTCGGCCATGGGGGGCATTCTGCTGTCGCTGCTTGGCGTGGCGTTTGTGATGACCCGGGGCGTTCCGTTGGATGTCCTGCGGGGACAGGTGAAAGCGGGTGATCTGATGATTCTAGGCTGCGTGGTCTGCTGGACAGCCTATACGCTTCTGGCCAAACCGGTGATGGCGGAGCTGTCCCCTCTGGTCACCGTCACCTGGTCATGCTTTTTCGGGGTTCTGCTGATGCTGCCATTCGCGATCAGCGGCGGTGTCTGGCGGGATGTGCCGGGAATCAGACCGCGGGATTGGCTGGGTCTGTTCTATTTGGGAATTCTGGCCACCAGCTTCGCCTACCACTGGTACTACAAAGCCATCCATTCGGTCGGGCCGGTCGCGGCGGGAATCTTCATCAATCTGGTGCCGCTTTTCGCCTTGTTGTTCAGTGTGGTTTTTCTAAAAGAAACCGTGCATGTCTCGCAGCTCGTCGGCGGACTGATGGTAATCGCCGGGGTGGTGGTCACGGCCATGGTCATGGGGTCGCGGCGGGGCGAACCCGCGGCATGGCCTGATCGCCAACGCGTTGGCGCCGCCGCCGAGGTCAGCGGATCAAACTGAATGAAACGCGCGGCCGGAGTTGCGTTTCCGCTTTACTGGTTTACACATCATCGGATCAGGCGGTTTGTTTAACAGGCCCGAATCACCATCGGCCGACGAACCCCGGTTTTTTTCAGGAGATAATC
Source organism: Lentisphaeria bacterium (assembly GCA_032251435.1). Lineage (GTDB taxonomy): Bacteria > Verrucomicrobiota > Lentisphaeria > Oligosphaerales > MVZH01 > JAVVEH01. The sequence goes on from JAVVEH010000001.1 coordinate 73,540, forward strand.
ATGAAAGCAGTCACAGGCGCGGCGGTCGTTTTGGCGGGGTTGATCATGGCGGGAAGCGGTCAGACTGGAAGAGCGGACGAGACAGCGCCGCCTGTCACCAGCGGTCAGACCATCGCGTTTTTGGGGGACTCCATCACCGCCGCGGGGGCGAAACCGGGGGGCTACTGCCAACTGGTCCTTCAGGGATTGAAGAAAGAGGATCTTGATGTCAAAGGCGTTTTCGCGGGGATTTCCGGCCACAAATCCAATCAAATGCTGGCCAGGCTGGAAAAAGATGTTCTCAGTAAAAAGCCCGACTGGATGACCCTGAGCTGCGGTGTCAACGATGTCTGGCACGGAGCGCGGGGTGTGAAGCTGGAAGACTACAAAACAAACATCACGGCGATCGTCGACCAGGCGCAAGCCGCCGGTGTCAAGGTGATGATCCTGACATCCACCATGATCAAAGAAGTCCAGGACAACGACCTGAATCAGAAGCTGGTTCCTTATAATGATTTTCTCAGAGAGCTGGCCCGGGAAAAAGGCTGTCGGCTGGCTGATTTGAATGCGGAGATGCGAGAGGCGCTTAACCGGTTTCCGGAAAACGCTCCCGTCGGCACCCGGCTGACCACCGACGGTGTCCACATGAACGCCTATGGGAATATCATGATGGCTAAAGGCGTTCTCAAAGCTTTCGGGCTGTCGGATGAAACCCTGGCCGCTTGCGAATCCGATTGGAAAAACACTCCCGGGACCCAGACCATCCGGCTGAACATGTCCATGTCGTTGAATGACTACGAACAGCTTCAGAAAAAACTGGACAGACCGGTCAGCGATGTGTTTATCGACACCTTGAATCAGAAAAAAGCGGAGCTTCTCAGCCAGTGAGCGGCCGGGTTGTCGGTCGTAACGCGCGTCGGCCGCGCCGGAACAGCGATTTTCTCACGTCGTGACACCGCTGTTTTTTCGCTTCCAGTCGTCATTCAGCCGTTGGACAGCCTCGCCTGACCGGGCGGCGTGGTGATAGCGCAAGCGCTCGTAGCGGTTCAGGCATTGAATCACGGTGTCACGGTCAGGCATTTCCGTGTCTTTAATCCGGTCGATAAATTCAGCGATCGTTTCCGTCCCGCTCCGCCGCAGTCCCTGTCCGGCCACGTGTCGCTCCATCTTGGTCAATAACTGACGCAGCGCCCGCAAATCGGGATCGTCGGCGGCGTTTTTCCGGTCGCGGGCCCGCCATTTTCTGACACCGGCCGCGGCCAAAGCGGTCAACCCGATCCAGAACAACGGCCGCCGGACAAGCCAGGTGCCCCCCCGCCAGATTCCGGCGAGTCCCTCAATGAGCCATTCGGCGAGTTCTCCTCTCCGGATACGGGTGACAGCGGCCCGCCAGTGGGTGATTAGGCTGTCCAGCCATGTCTCGATCCAGCCCGCGCGGGAAACGTCCGCGGGCACCCCGGCTGGCGGAGTCGCCTCCACCAGCACCCATTTATTCAGATTCGCGTCATAGGCTTCCGCCCAGGCGTGGGCATGTTCCAGGCGGGCGACCCAATATCCCCCCATCCGTTCATGACACACCAATCCGGTCACATACCGGGCCGGCACATTCCGGGCGCGCAACAACAAAACAGCCGCCGTGGCGAACAATTCACAATGGCCTTGGCGTGTCGTCGCCAAAAATTGAATCACCGGATCGTCATTTTCCCGGCCCCGCCGACGGCGGTCAAAATCCACCCCCAGTTTATACGAGCAACGGGATTGAAGGTAATCAACAGCCGCCCGAATCCGGTCGCGATCCGACTGGTCAGAATCAGCGAAAGCCTCGTCAACGAAAGGGGCCAATGATGTCTTCTGATCATCTTCCAGAGTCAGGTAGACCGACCGATTCTGTTCCGTAAGCTCCGGCAAGGGGTAAGCGTCGGCGAACGGCGGCAACCGTTCCACCTTGTAGCCAGCCCGTTGATCCCATTCCTTATGCGTCACCACACCATCATCGGAATGACTCACAGTTTCCGCGGTCAACTCGATCCGGCGGGTGGTTCCCGGAAGAAACAAGGCTTCTGACTCCAGTCTCACCTCAGGTAAAAACGACAGCCACTCACCCGTGTCCCCATCTCCAGGCAGACGCCGGCGGAACACGCCATAGGTGCCCATGCCGTCGGCCGGCCAGGCGGGGAGATCCCTGTCGACGGCATCGCTTGTCCATATGCCCCGCGTGTAATCCCGGTACACCCGGCCCCGCAAATATCCGGGCGCCGTGTCGGAAAAGGCGCGTAACACAATTGTTTTATCCGCTTCCGAGCGGAAGCGCGATGTCCGCCAAAGATTGACCTCCTTATCAAAGATGACCCGTTGAATTCTCCCCCGCAGGTACAATTGCATGAGCCGCATATACAAGCGGTTGATCTCCGGCTCAAAGGATAAAGTGACCCGTTCGCCGACGGCGGCGCCGGCGAAGACCGCCAGGAGAGCGGCGGCCCACAGAACTCTGAACCGGCGCGGGAATCCACGCGCGGGCTGTTGACGGCTTTTGAGTTGCCGACTGAACACCATGACCATCCCTGTAACCTGAACACCCGCCGCGCACCTGTACCACGTTTTGAAATGGTCAACGACCGCAGGCGGAAAAAGGAGGGACGGATCAGCGGTCGGCAAGGCGATGACTCCGCCAACCATCAGGAGAATGAGCAGGCCGAAAGATGTGATCAGTGGTGAGACAAACTGGCGCTGCTCAAAAAACAAAAGCGCGGTTCCCGCGTAAAGGAGGGCCGGCATCAGAACCGGCGCTTGATCGAGAAAAAATGTCGCTCCGCTTTCCGGGAAAATCTGATTTTCCAGGGTTGTCACGCCCAGGGCGAGAACTGCTCCGTAGATCACCCGGCGGGAACTGAACGGGATCGCATGGCGGATGGTCACCGCCAACGCTCCCCCGAAAAGAACCAGAAAGACCCCGCGCGTGGAGGCCGTGGCGATGGCGTGAACACAAGCGGCGTTGAGAAGAATGACCGCTTGCCAAGCGGTTAATGACCGACTTTTAAGACGGGTATTCACAGCTCGGCGCGCCTCCCGCTCAGAATATCCTCCACAGTGATCTGACGGACGTAATCGGGAACAGCGTCAACCCGGCCCCCCGCCTGTTTGACAAGCAGAACCAGGCACTCCACACCGTTGTTTTTGGCATGGGTCACAACCTTTTCGCGGTGTTGATTCCAGTCGCAGAGAATGAAGACGATGCCGCTGGTCAAAGGCAGATACGGTGTCAATTTTTCTGTCAAGTCACCAAATTCGTCCTTGGTGGTGAACTCCAGCGCGGCGAGAATATCCAGCACCCGGTCCAGATAATCCAACCCATGTCCTCCCCCGAAATGATGCACGGTTCCGCCGGCGGCGAAGAGGTCAATTCGACAGTCGTGCCCGGCGAAGAAATCCACGACACCGGCGCCCAGGGACAGCGCCGCCTCGAATTTTGGCCGGGGCTGGAAGCGTTCCCGCAGTTCCTCAAACAACCGCCGGGGCAGATACGTGTCCATGACAATCCCCGCCCGGGCCATGTATTCCTGCCGGAACTCTTTCACGACGGGGATACCGGTCCGCGCCCACGAGCGCATATGCAGGCGGCGCAAATCATCGCCGTCCCGGAATTCCCGGCAGCCCAGAAACTCCATGGACATGCCCGCTTTGTTGGACAATGACTCGCCGGAGGGTTGATACATGTCCCCAATCGCCAGGCTCACGTGTGTCAACGGCGTGAACCGCGGATAGACCAGCATGGGTTCGGCCCGCCGGGCGGAACAGCCCCACGACCACAGGCCGAAGGGAAAGGCGCACACGCACCGCAAGGCGGGAATATGATGAGCGCCCCGCCCCTTGGCCAGCCAGCGACCGGACAGGCGGACGCTTTCTCCCGGTTTCAGACATGCGGGGGGCGGTTCCAAGCTCAGAGATTTAACCATGCCGGGGAACGGTAACGTGTCCACCCGCAGGTTAATGACCATGCGGCGGCCGATGTTGGTGATCGTGTAAACAACGGTGATCTCGGCGCCGGCGGCCACCCGGGCGGGAAACTGGCGCTGCATCGTCAGCTTCGGGCGGAAAAACCAGCCCAGGAAACCATCAACGACAAATAAGGACATGAGCGCCAGAGACAACATATACACCGGCATCGCCGGGGTGACCAGCGAATACGGGGTCAAGACAACGCAACACAAGGCTGTCACCCGGCCACTGAGGGTCAAATGGCGGACCGCCAAAGCGGCCAGCCAAGCCGCGGCGGTGACCGTCGGTGACTGATACCCGCGCTTGCCCTTCAGCCGCAGTCCCAAATCAACCGGACCGGCGTAAAATCGTTGTTTCAGGCGTTTGAGCCACCTCATCATTGATCACACTGGCACTTTCACTTTTTCCAACACGGCGGCGACCACCTCCGCTTTCGACACTCCGGAATAGGCGGCCTTATTCTCCAAGGCGATCCGATGCGCCAACACGGGTACAGCCAGTTGTTTGACATCATCCGGTGTCACATAATCTCGTCCGGCGATAAACGCCCGGCTCTGGCAACAGCGGTAAAGCATCGCCGTGGCCCGCGGACTGGCGCCCAAGGTGACCCGGGGATCCTCGCGGGTCCGCCGGGTCACACTGGTGGCGTACCGCGCCACGCTGTCATCCACCACCACCTGCCGGACCGCTTTGGTCACCGCCCGCGTCTCCTCAGCCGTGATGACAGGTGTCAAATCCGCCAACGGGTGCCGGCTCCGTTGTTCTTTAACCAAGGCCAATTCCTGTTCCTCATCCGGGTAACCCATACTCAACCGCATGCAAAAGCGGTCCAGTTGCGCCTCCGGAAGCGGATATGTGCCATGATATTCAATGGGATTTTGCGTGGCGACGACCATGTAAGGCGGCGGCAAGGGATATGTTTTCCCCTCAATCGTCACCTGCTCCTCACTCATGCACTCCAGCAGGGCCGACTGTGTCCGGGGAGACGCCCGGTTAATTTCGTCCGCCAATAAGATATTGCAGAAAACCGGGCCGGGGCGGAACTCAAACACCCCGTCACGGGAAGAGTAAACCATGCCGCCGAGAATATCCGTCGGCAATAAATCGGGCGTGAATTGAATCCGTTGATAGGAGGCTTCCAATGACCGGGACAGGGCCTTGCAGAGGGTGGTTTTGCCGACCCCGGGCACATCCTCAATCAAGACATGTCCGCCAGCGAAAAAAGCCGTCAAAACCAAGTCCACCGTATGGTTTTTTCCCTTGATCACATGGTTTAAATTTTTTCTCAGCCGCTCGACCGCGATCCTGTTCATAGTCACCTCACGTCACTGTTTACCAAAGCAGAATAAATGTTTCGCACCGCGGATAATCAAACGGTTTCTCACCAACGCGGGGGTCGCGAATGCGGCTTCGCCCAGGCGGCCGCCCCCCAGCGTCTCGAATGTGTCCCCGGTGCCGAAAACAATCGTTTCCCCGGTCAAATCCGTGAGATAAATCCGGTCGCCATTGACAATTGGTGAGGCGTAAAATCCATGGTCAAACTCTTTCCGGTAGACAACGCGCCCCGTTTTTCCCTGAAGGCAAATCACCTCCCCCGCGGATGTCGCCAACCATACTTTCCCATTGGCCGCCACCGGGCTGGCCACATCGGGTAGAGCCTCATCCCACGTCCAGAGAATCTCGCTGGCGCCCCCGCTGTCGACACGGACCCCGGCGGCTTGGGCGTACTCATTAGCGACGAACACGATCCCCCCCTCGTAGGCCGCCGAAGGAGCCACCTCACCCCCCAGGCATTTTTCTTCCCAAAGCAAGCCGCCATCCCCAGGTGAATAACCGCGGACCGTCGATTCATTGACCAGCACCACATGGTGTTTCCCATCCGGCGCGGTGATCATCACCGGAGAGCCCCAGGAAATAGTATCCCGCGCGACCCGCCACAACAGCTCCCCGGTTTTCACGTCGTAAGCCATCAATGAGGCCGCGGCGTTATGATCGTATTGAACAAACAGCACGCCCGCGTCAATCAGCAGCGAGGAGGAATGCCCATAGTGATTTTCGGGCACGCCCACATTTTGGGCCCACCGCCTGTCCCCCTCCAAAGTCAGGCAGACCAGATCACCGTTGGCGAAAATCGCGCAGACCCCATCCGCGGACACCGCGGGCGTGGGAGCGGCGTAGCCGGTGTCATCGGTCACTTCGGGCGGTTTTTCAGGGGAGAGATCGATATCTGTCACAGCGTGTTCCCACAGTATCTCACCCGTTTCCAGCGAGTGGCAGGTGACCACACGGCGTTCCGCGTTTCCGGAAGAAAGAAAGACCCGCTTTTCCCAGACCACCGGCGAACTGAATCCAGGCAAATCCAAGGCGATTTTCCACAGCAGGTTCACATCTGTGCCGCCATCCCATGTCAAGGGGATCCCGGCGACCGCGGCCCGGCCCAGCCCCCCCCAACCGCGGAAAGCGGGCCAGGCCTGATCCTGATCGACCGCCGGACCCGGCGGCGTGGACATGACAGTTCCCGGCGCGCCCGGTGGCGAGCCGGATAAGCCGCCGGACGCCTTCCCCGCGGCGGCGGGAGTCATCCATTCGGGCAAGGTGGAATAGGCCGCCCACATTCCCAGACAGAGCGCGGCGGCGGCCCCGGCCCCGACCAGCAATCCCCGGGCCGTTCGATTCGCCCGCCAGCGGTGATCCGGCGCGTTTTTCGCCGTCGGCATCGCCACATCGGGCCGGTCGAGACTGCCCGCGGCCGTCCAACAGCCCGCTCCCAGCAGCACACTCATCACCAACAACGCGCTCCCCGTTCTCAGTTGCCGGCGGCTGGTGAAAAAAGCCCGTCTCGCCAACCAATCAAGCTGCCGGATCCGTTCCGCTGTTTCCTCGCCGCCTTTTTCAGCGAAATCAGCGCGCAGATCCTGTAACAGAGAAGACTCCAACGGGTCGGCCCGCCGCAGTTGAACATGCGTGGTGACCAGCATGGCGGTAAGGGAAGCGGCGAAGAAAAAACATCCCCAGGCGAGGCCTGTCAGGCATTGCCGCGCCCGCGTGTCGGCTTTCGATGGTTTCATGGTTCAGTCACACGGCTCGTGTTAACCCGTTTCGTTTCGTCCTTGGCGGGCGACCGCCCCGCCCGTGGGAAGAGGCGGCGGTGAAAGCGTTTCCGGAAGGGGTCACAGACCCCCTTTACTCAGGCGTCGGTCCACCACCCGTTTCGCTTTGCCTTCAAAGCGGGCCAGGGTCTCAGGCGGTGCCAATTCAATGGCGCAGCGCACACCGGTCACCGTTTGGACGCGGCGGGCGATCCGGTCACGCAATTGTTGCATGACCCGCATCTCATCCGAAAAACTGTCCGGCCGGATTTCCACCCTGACCGTGAGTTCATCCAGATATCCGGGGCGGTCGACAATGATCTGATAATGGGGGGCGACCCCTTCAATCCGGAGCAGGGCTTCCTCGATTTGTGACGGGAAAATATTGACTCCCCGGATGATCAGCATATCATCCGACCGGCCGGTCACCCGGCTCATCCGCACCCCCGTACGGCCACAGGGACACGGCTCGTGATTGAGACGGGCGATGTCACGTGTCCGGTAGCGGAGAAAAGGCATGGCCTCTTTATTGATCGTCGTGATCACCAACTCTCCAAGCTCGCCGTCCGGAACGGGTTCCAGCGTCTCGGGATCCAGACATTCGATGATAAAATTGTCTTCCTGGACATGCATGCCGTCCCGGTACGGGCATTCGCCGCTGACTCCCGGGCCGATCACTTCACTCAACCCGTAATTATTAAACGCCAGAATGCCCAGTTCTTTTTCAATTTCCACACGCATGTCTTCCGTCCAGGGCTCGGCCCCGAAAAACCCCAGAGACAGGTTCAGATCCCCGGGAGAGACACCCTGTTTTTTCATTGTCTCCGCGATCGTCAAGGCGTAACTTGGCGTGCACACCAAGGCGTCGGCGCCAATATCCTTCAGCAATTGGATTTGCCGGTCGGTGTTTCCCGCCGCGGCGGGCAGGATGGCCGCTCCCACCATTTCCGCCCCGTAGTGCAAGCCAAAGCCACCCGTGAAAAGCCCGTACCCAAAGGAGATCTGCACGGTATGGGCCGGTGATAACCCGCCCGCGCGTAAAAACCGGGCGCAGAGTCCGCTCCAAGTATCCAGGTCTTTCGCGGTGTATGCGACAAAGGTGGGTGTGCCCGTGGTCCCGCTGGACCCGTGAATCCTCGCCAAGTCTTCCCGGGGAACGGCCAGCAAGTCCAAAGGGTAATGCGCACGGAGATTTTCCTTGACCGTGAATGGCAACCGACGCACGTCATCCAAACTCCGCAGGCTGTCGCCAGTCAGTCCGCGGGCGGCCAGTTCCCGCTGGAAGAAAGGCGCGCGCCTGACATGATCCACCGTTCGCCGCAGGCGCGCCAGTTGCAAGGCTTCCAAGTCCGGGCGCGGGAGGGTTTCGGCCGGATCAAAAATAACATTTGGGACCAGAGGCGCGGGCATATCGAGGCAACGTCCTTAACTAGTCAAAACAGCCATTGAGGCAGTCACAGGTGATGGCGCTGAGCGGATGACCCGCCATTTTGCTTAACGCCAGATCCGGATTATCAAACCGGAACAGCAAAATAGCGCGGTCGCCGCGTTTGCAGGTAAAGGCGTACATGTACTCCACATTGACACCGGAATGTTCCATTTCCTTTAACACCTTGGCTAACCCGCCGGGATGATCGGGCACTTCAACAGCGACCATATCCGTCACCGTCACCACGCATCCCGCCTCCTCCAGGACTTTTTTGGCGGCTTCCCATTCTTTGACAATCAGCCGCAGAATACCGAACTGATCCGTGTCCGCCAGTGACAGGGTTTGAATGCTGATGCCCGCGTCAGCCAGGATCTGGCAGGGGATCATTAATTGTCCGGGACGGTTTTCAACAAAAAGGGATAATTGTTTGACCTTCATAAACCGGTTCCTTTCGCACATACGGTGTTCGCTGTCATGCCATTCGGGTTTTCGGGATCAGATATTCCGGTTATCGATCACGCGGCGGGCTTTTCCCTCACTGCGGGGAATGGAGCGGGGTTCGACCAGACGGACCGCGCAACGGATATTGAGGGTGCTTTCCAGCGCGCGCCCGATGTCACCCCGGAGTTTTTCCACGCTCCCGATCGTGTCACTGAATAATTCCGGGGTGATTTCCACTTGGACCTCAATCGTGTCAAGATCACGCTCACGGGTCAAAACGATTTGGTAATGGGGCAAGGTGCCTTCGACACTCAACAAGGCGGATTCAATTTGGGACGGATAGACATTCACGCCCCGGATAATGACCATGTCATCGCTCCGGCGGGAGATCCGCCGGATGCGGCGGATCGTCCGCCCGCAGGGACAGGGACTGGTTTCAATCCGGGTCACATCCCGTGTCCGGTAGCGAATCATGGGAATCGCCCGCTTACTTAATGTGGTGAACACCAGTTCGCCTTCTTCACCATCCGGCAACACCGCGCCGGTTTCCGGATCGACAATTTCGGGATAGAAGTGATCTTCGAAGATATGGAGTTGGTTTTGCGCCTCGCATTCAGAACCGACTCCCGGTCCGATAATTTCAGACAGGCCATAGATGTCGTAGGCCTTGATGCCCGTGGCTTCTTCGATACGCGCGCGCATCGCCTCACTCCACGGTTCGGCGCCGAAAATACCGGCGCGGATCGGTAATTCACGGAAATCGATGCCCGCCGCCAGGGCCTTTTCCGCCAAATGCAGAAAATAGCTGGGTGTGCAGCAAATGGCGGTGGTGTGAAAGTCTTTGAGCACCATGATCTGGCGGTCAGTATTGCCGCCTGAGATGGGGATGACCGTCGCCCCCAGAGCCTCCGCTCCGTAGTGGGCTCCCAGCCCCCCCGTGAACAAGCCATATCCATAAGCGTTTTGCACAATGTCGCCACGATGCAGACCGCAGGCCGCGAACGTGCGCACCATCACCTCCGTCCAGACCGCGATGTCCTCGTCGGTATAGGCGACGACTTTCGGCCGTCCGGTCGTCCCGCTCGAGGCGTGCAAGCGCACGACCTCACTCATCGGCACGGCGAACAACCCATAGGGATAGTTGGCGTGCAGGTCCTCTTTCGTCGTGAAGGGCAGATGGCGGATATCAGCCAGTGTTTTGATATCCTCCGGTTTGAGCCCCTTGTCATCAAGCCGCGTCCGGAACAACGCCACGTTGGCGTAGGCGTGGCTCACCACCGCCCGCAACCGTTGCGACTGTATGGCGCGCAGTTTCTCCACCGGCATGAAATCCGGAATGGTGGCCGGATGGCATTGGCCGCCAAGATCATTCCACTGTTCTTTCAGCATCGCTCGCCCTTTCAACTCGTTATGATTCAGCACCCAGTTTGAACGCGGCCGCGTTCACCTCACGCAGACGTTCCGGCACCCGCGCCGCGATCACCCGTGACCACACATCCGCGGCGAAATCCAACTTGGCGCTCAACAACCCCAGCATGGCGACATTCAAGGCTTTTTTATTCTCAAGTCTGGCGCTGTCGATCATGCCAGGTTCCAACAAAACCCCGCCCTTTTTAAGCGTCCATTGATTGTTTTCAATTTGGCTGGACTCCAACACAACCAGAAAATCCGCCTCGCCCGGCGGCACCATCGGGCTGAGCACACAGTCACCAAAGCGGACTTCCGTCGTGACCGACCCGCCCCGCTGGCTCATGCCGTGAATTTCGCTTTTTTTCACATCAACACCGGCTTCAAAAACCACATCGGCGAAAATATCGGAGGCGGTCAACACCCCCTGTCCACCCAGACCGGCGAACACAACACTCGTGACTTCAGACATGTTTTTTTCCCTTCACTAAAGATGTTCACACGCCACATCAGCGTGTTTACGCATGCTCAAAAGGCGGCCCGGCGGGCAGTCTGTCACTCTCCCGCCGCGGCGGCGTTAGCGGTGTCATACTGGTGAATTTTTTTCGCCGCCAGAACGCAAGGGGAACGCATGATAAACACGGTTAAGCCCTCCCGTTCCATCGCTTCAGCGAACAGAGTCTTGACATGATCCTTTTCCTTGTGGGGATTAAAGACCTGGACATCCTCCACACCCATCGCCCGGATCACGTCCTCCAGCACCATTTTGCGGGCGGGTTCATGATTCAACGCCCGGCCCGTGCCAGGGTGTTCCTGCAACCCGGTCATCGCTGTGGTGGCGTTGTCAAGAATCACCACAACATGACCGGTTCGCGGGGGATTATAAACCATCTCGGCGATACCGGTGAGACCACTGTGAATAAAGGTGCTGTCACCAATGACCGACACCACCTTTTTCGCTTGCTGTGCCGGGAGGACGTGACGCAATCCCAATCCCACGCCGATGCTGGCGCCCATGCAGACGCAGGTGTCAATCGATTGAAAGGGCGGCATCACACCCAACGTGTAACAACCGATGTCACCACTGACAATCGCGTCCAACTCTTTTAACGCCTGGAAGGCGATCCGGTGCGGACAGCCCTGGCAGAGCGCCGGGGGTTTACCCGCCGGCGGTCTTGGCTCAGGCGCCGTGTTCCCGGCGATGATCCGCCGCACGCGCGCCACGTTCAACTCGCCAAACCGGTACATCTCATCCTTGCCTTCCACAGCGATTCCCGCGGACCGCGCGTCCGACACGAGGATAGGATCACCTTCCTCCACCACCACGCAACGGTCCACACTCTCGGCGAACGCGCGGATTTTTTCAATCGGTAGCGGATAGGTCAAGCCCAACTTTAATATTCTGGCGGACGGACAGGCTTCCCGGGCGTGCATGTAGGCGACACCGGACGTGATAATACCCAACTCGGGCCGGCCGTCGTCCACGCGGTTGACAGTGGATGTCTCGCTCACATGGGCGATCTCGGCCAGCCGGGCCCGCATGCGGACATGGGCGGGACGGGCGTAAGCGGGAATCATCACATAGCTTTTCACGTCCCGGACAAACGCCGCCTGATTCTCCGGTCTCCTCTCGGCGCGGCGGCGCACGATGGTCTTGGAGTGACAAATCCGGGTCGTCAACCGGAGAAAGACAGGGGTTTGAAAGTCTTCGGCCAGCGCCAACGCGGCGAAGGTGAAATCATAGGCTTCCTGAGAATCCGACGGCTCGAACATCGGCACACCCGCGGCCCGGGCGTAATGGCGGTTATCCTGCTCATTTTGGCTGGACGCCATACCCGGATCGTCGGCAGTGACGATCACCAGGCCTCCCGGACAGCCAGAGTAGGCGACGGTGAACAAAGGATCCGCGGCGACATTCACGCCCACGTGTTTCATCGTGACCAGCGCGCGGGCGCCTCCGAAAGCGACCCCAATACCCACCTCCAAAGCCACTTTTTCATTGGGCGACCATTGCGCTTTGCCGCCACAGGCCGCGAAGGTTTCCAATATTTCCGTTGATGGGGTCCCCGGATATCCGACACCGAGAGCGACACCGGCGTCCAGCGCCGCCCGCGCCACCGCCTCATTGCCGCTCAACAGCGATCTGTTATTATCTGCCATATGAACGCGTTCCTATTCAAGTATTCTTGTCGCCATGTCACGTTGAGGCCGCCGAATATAACGGCCTCAAGCCCCAATGCGAGCGTCTTTTACGATGTCACGCCGCCGCGGGCTTGTCTAATTCGCCGATCTGACCACCCGGCGGATATCCAGTTTCCGGTTATGAAACGCCTCCACCCGGTTCCGCCCGTCCTTTTTCGCTTTATAAAGCGCCTTGTCAGCGTTGATGATAACATCCTGAGGCTCCGAGTCTTCGCCGAAGCTGTCGGCCACCCCGACGCTGATCGTCAGCGTCAACCCCTTTTTCTCCTTTGCCGTCCGCTTCCGCTTGGCCGCCCCTTTCAGCTTTGACATGGGCCGGTCATTGTCACGCAACACAAATGTGCTTTTATGAATGCCTTCCCGGAGCGCGTTGAGGCTTGATGTCACCTGGTCCACCGTTTGTTTCGGGAAAATGACGGCGAACTCCTCGCCGCCATATCGATACGCCCGCCCGTCTCGCACATGCCGGAGTTTAGCCGCGATAAAGCGCAAGGCCTGGTCTCCGACATCATGGCCATGGCGGTCATTGACTTTTTTAAAATGATCGATGTCCACCATGGCGATCGCGTATTTTGGGCCCAATGTGGCCAACCGGTAGTCAAGCGCCCGGCGCCCGGGCAACTGGGTGAGTTGATCCACGAACGCGGTGCCATGGGATATTTCCAAGACCGCGTACAGTTCAACCACCGCGGCGGTCATCAAGGTGAAAGAGGCGGCGCTCAACCCGGCCAACCAGCGGTTCGCCTCACCGCCTAACTCCCGCCAAGCGGCGAAATCCTCATGGATCACCACGAATGTGGCGAAAACGGACACCAAAACGCCAGCCAACAGGGGGCCGTACACCGGTTCCGTTTTCGCCGATGGATAAACCAAAAACACCCAACAGAGAAAAAACACCGCGGTTGACACCCGGGGAACCGGACAGACAGTCGGCAGAGTCGGAGCCAGAAGCCAGGAAGGCAGCCAGCGGCTCGGAAAACCATCCAGAAACTGCACCGACAACGCCAGCGTCAAGCAGACAAAAAGCAGGACAAAGAAGCGGAAAAGGCCATGTTCACTTAACATTCCCCGGTCTCTTCCCAGGTAGAACCAGACAAAGAACACCGGCAGAACCAACGAGGCTGACAAGCGGAATTCCATACCAAGCGGGCCAAAATCGTACACGCGGGTCAGGCCAAGATGCAAAAGCCCCAAGGTCAGACTTGACAACGCCAGCATGGATTTATTAAACCGCCAGGCCAGCAAGGCGGCGAAGCCCAGAACCAGATAGGGTAAAACCAGGGTGGTCCAACTGTTCCGATGTTCCCGCAACACGTCCGGGTGTTTGACGAAAAACCCCAGGACAGCGGCCAGCAGGATCAGTGGAAAGATATGGATGATCAATCGTTTCATCGCACCAAAGCCACACAGGCTGAAAGATTGTCCCGGCTGCCTTCCCGCAAGGCGCCGAGGATCAGTCGGTCCACGGCTTCCCGGGCGGTCGCGGCGTCGCCCAAAGCCAGTGTCATTTGATCCGCCGCCAACATCTTCCAGACACCGTCTGTCGCCAGCATGAACCGGTCGCCCCGGGCGCAGGGAACTTGCCGGAATCCTGTTGTGACGGTGGGCTCAGTACCCACACAGCGGTAAAGTGTGTTTCCCAAGGGGTGGGACACCGCTTCTTTTCGTGTTATTTTCTTCTCCTCAACCCATTGTTGAACAACGGTGTCATCATGCGTGAGGGGCTCCAGTTTTCCCTTACGCAACCGGTAACATCGACTGTCGCCGATATTGAAAACCATCGCCTGCTGGTCAAATAAATGCAGCGTGCTCAGCGTGGTGCCCGTGGTGAACATCGTGTTTCCGAACTGATGGTTAAGTTTAAACAAAAACAAATTCGCTTCCCGCACAGCTTCCCGCATGCTCTCAGCGCATATCCGCACGCGGCCCCCCGGACAGAGACCGGATGACAGACGGGCGTTCAACAACTTTCGCACCACCAGCTGGCTGGCGATATCCCCGACATCGCATCCCCCGACACCATCGGCGACCGCCAGAAAGGTGTCGGGCGCTCCCGGCAAATAAACAGTCAAAAAACTGTCTTCATTCGCTTGCCGCACGCGACCGATATGGCTGGCCCCGGCGACATCAAATGCGTGGATGGTTGGATGAGACTTCGACACGCGCGCCCCTGATGGTTTGACACTGGAAGCGGCTGGAACACGCGCTTCTCACGAGGATGTACTATAATTTGCGGAAACGCTCTATCCCAACGCTGGCAATTGGAAAATTGAATCTATTCGTTACATTAGGAAAAGACAGGGTCGACCTCCTCTCGTGATTATTCACCTTGATCGAAAGGCAGCAGCCATGCGTTGGTCTCTTGCGTCCGCCGTGCTTCCGCTTATTATATCCGCGATGGTTATCTTCCGCGCGCCCGTTCACGCCGCTGATGAGGCGCCCCCCTACCTCAAGCATTTTCCCGAAAAGCAGCATGAATCCGCGCGCCTGGTCGCGCAAAAGCACCGGCGGTTGATGCAAACCTGGCTGAACATGTATTCGGCGAAGGTGGAGCTTAACCAGCAAAAGCTGATCTTCGGCGGCAAAAAACGCGCGGCGGCCAGTCGGCAAATCGCCAAACTGGAGGCCTATCTCGACAAGCACGGGAAAACCTATGAAAGGGACTTTAAAAACGCCCGTGATATCTACAAACAGGAGATAGACGATCTAAAAGGTGATCACCTGAAACTGGAAAACAGAATAGCCAAAAGACCGGATTCCAGCGCCTCAAAAAATCTGCGGGAAAAAGCGGACGCGCTCAGCAAGGATATCGAAGCGGGCGAGACCATTTTAGCCGTTTTCACCAGCATGGAGAAAAAACTTGACACCGTTGGTGAGGACATGAACCGGGCGAAGCTCTACCGCGTGGATGAGAAAACATTCGCCACATACGCCACCCAATATCCTGATGTTGTCGAAGCGGCGAACGTGGTTAAAGATTATCATGCGGACATTGCGGAAGTCAAGCAGCTCATGGCTGAGAATCCCAAACTGGAGAGAGCGCTGGCCAATCTGGAAAGCGAGTTGACGCGGGCGCGGGAAAACCTTGAGAGGACGGTTGAGCTGGAAAAAAAGGCATTGGAGCGCCCGTACGAGTCTTTGAAAAAGGCCGAGGAAAAAATATCGGAACGGATCGCCGCGATAGAACACCGGGGAAAAACCGCGGATGAGGAAGTGAAAGCGAAAGCCCAAATCATCAAGAAAATCAATGCCATTGAGTCCGTCAACGCCTTTTTTGACGGCATGATCGCCGGCACTGAACCGGCAAAAGAAAACGACAATAAAAAACCGACGAAGAAAAAGAAACCCGTCAAAAAAGTCGAAGAGACATCGCCTCAGGAAACATCTGACTAGTGTCAAGAAGCTGTTGAAACCATGAACTAGGCGGCCAGAGCCCCACGTCAGTGGAATTGACTTAAATCCGCTTTTCCCTGGGCCCCCTGGTTAGTCAAACCAGGGCTGCCCCGGCGACAATTTAGTCAAATGTCTTCTTCAACTCGTCGTAGCGTGGTTTTTCGGCCTCCAAGACGCGTTCGGCATCCTTGACACGCCGTTCCAGGTCGATGAATCTCAAAACCTTGCGAATGTTTTCTTGAGATTCCCGGGAGGCGCCTTTGTCGGCGGGCGGCTCCAGGTACGGCACTTCCCAAACCTCCCAATTGTCGCTTCGCTGGGTCGCGAACGCCACGTCTTTCTGGTTAGTGGAGGCCACTCGAAGATTGCCCAAGGGATTTCGGCCCCAGGCATAGCGAAAGTGAATGGGGCCGGCACATACGGACTGCTGAGAACCAGAACCTTGCGGTTGAATTGCGCCCTTCCGCGGCCGTCCTTGCCCGTGACCAGACTTTCCGCGGTGGCCGGTTCAAACTTCTTATCTTTTCCAGCGATGGCGAAGCCGATGTTCTTGTCACCGGCCTTGTAGAAGTCGAGGAACGTTTTGTATTGAGCTTCGCGCACATAAATGCCGAAATTCATCATACTCTCAACGTAGTTGTCCAAGGTCTGCGGTGTCCCGTCGGTGCAGAGCGATATGATGCCGAACGCCATAGTCGGATCATTGAAGGCCGCCCGCCACGCGCCAATCATTTTTGGAAACACCTGGTAGTAAAACGCCGCCGCGTCCGCTCGGGAATTATTGAAGCCCTGATGATAAATGGCGCCCTTGACCGCGAAACCGGCGATAGGCGCGATCATACTGGCATAGCAGTTTCCCGGGTAGTTCTGGTTGGTTTCGGGCCCCGGTTGGAGATCTGAGGGTGGATTATTCGCTTCTTGTTTCTGGTCCGCCATCCGTTTATTGTACCGTTGAATCCGAGATTCCAGATCTTTTTCAGCATCATATGTCGCGACCTTCTCATCCCAACTGGCCAACTGAGCCTTGACGATGTCGCTGTCCATCGCCTTGAGAACGGCTAACGGCGTCCAGGCCTCGACAGTTGTGCCCCACCGTGACGCGTCGATCAAGCCAATGGGAACCTTGGACGCCATGTGGAGCCGCCGTCCGAACACGTAGCCGACACCTGAGAATTCGCGCACTGTACGGGGTGAGCACACGTCCCAATCCCCTTCCCTTTCGTGGTGATTGCTCTCCCACCGGTGTAATCTTGGAAACCCCTTCTTCTCCTTATTGTCGATCATCGCCGGAACGGTCAGTAATCTGATCTCGGGAAAGTTGGCGGAAACGATTTCGAGCTGACCGTCTTCCACGCGTGACAACGGATGCTGCATGTTGCTCTGACCGCCGATGACCCATACATCCCCAACAAGCACGTTGTCGAGGCTCAGGGTTTTTGTTTTACCGGTGATGGTCATCCGCCCCGGTTTAGCGTCCGCCGGCATCGCCGGCAACGTCACCTTCTATGAGCGGTCCCCCGCCGCCGCGCCTTTTTCTTCCTTGCCGCCGAATGACACGGTCACGGCTTCGCCAGGATCGGCCCGTCCCCATACAACGATTGGTTTATCCCGCTGAATGACCATATTCGATTGAAACAGGTTGTGAACGCACAACCCCTCGGTGGTTGAGGTTTTCGGGGAGGGTCGGGTCGTTTTCTGGACTGGCCGTTCAGGCGCTTGTCTTTTCCGGTGCGAAAACATCGGGCAGTGGCAAGCTTTCCCGGAGCGCCTTGGTCACGGAGTGCAGGAAGTCGACGGCTTTTCCGCCGTTGAGCTTGCAGGTTTCGACCACGTTGTGCAGGATGCAGGTATGTTCGGCCCCTTTGCGTGTGTCACTTCCGAAAGAATTTTTCCGGCTGATGACAAGCGGACGGTTGTGACGTTCGGCAATAAAGATAACCAAAGATGAATATACACGATAGCTTTCCAAGGTATTTGGACTTCGACCCCAAGGTTCCCGTGTGGTGTGTCACGCCGGGGCGCCCCGGTTGTATCCACCGCTTCTTTGACACATCCCCCATCAGCCCGTCCGGACAATATCTCGCCGTGTTTCAACTGCCGTTTGAAGACCGGCAGCCGCAACCGGGCGATGTCGGTCATGTTTGCATCGTGGATCTGGAAACCGGAGAAGATCGTGTTGTCGCCGAGACCCGCGGATGGGAACCACAGATGGGCGCGAACATCAACTGGGGCGCGTCCGACCATGACCTGTTCTTCAACGATGTGAATACTGACACGTGGCAACCGTTCGCATGGAAGCTCGACCCTTTGACGGGTGAACGCAAGCGTATGCAGGGGACCGTGTACCATGCGTCGCCGGACGGACGCTGGCTGATCTCCGCGAACATGACGACCATGACCAAGACACAACCGGGGTACGGTGTTTGTGTCCCCCGCGAGAAGATGCGGCGCAATATCGGCCCAGCTGAGGACGACGGGTTCATTCTGACCGATACGACAACCGGCAAAGCGCGGATGCTTGCGACTATTGCGGAGTTGTTGCGGGATGCGGATCCCCCCGTCCTGATAGATGACCCCGAGAAGCAGGAGATCTACGGCTTTCACAGCAAGTTCAATCCGCAGAGCAATCAGGTCATGCTGAGCCTGCGCTGGTTCCCCGCCACTGACGAAGCCCGCTGTAACATGTTCGCCATTGATCACTCGGTGGTACGCTTTGCGTGGATCACGATGGGCCTGGAGGGAGAATCGAAGCAATGTGCCGTAGGCCCTGACCAGTGGGAGAAGGGCGGCCACCACGCCACATGGTTCCCCGACGGCCATCGAATATCGATGAACCTAAAGATCGATCGGGACGAGCTGCGCTTTGTCCAGGTCAACGCAGATGGCAGTGGCTTACACAAGATGCTCGACGAAACAGTGGGGTCTGGACATCCGACCGTGCATACGGATGGACGCCACCTGCTCACGGATACCTACACAAAGGAGAAGACTGCATTTGGCGACGGGACGATTCCCTTACGCTGGATTGACCTTGCCACTGGCAGGGAAGACACGCTCGTCCGCATCAACACCCAACAGCCGTGCAAGGACGGCGTTATGCGGGTGGACCCGCATCCTGCATGGGACCGGACATTTCGTTACGTGACATTCAATGCCTTCGTCGACGGGACTCGACGCGTCTTCGTGGCGGACACACAAGAACTGATATCGTGCCGAACAATTAAGAATTGACGTGATCCCGGAGGGGCACGATCTATCCTCTGGTTTAACGCAATAGAAACGACTGCAGACCAGCCAGGTTAAGGCCAGTGGGAATAACACCCCCAAGACCAATTTGCCAGTTGAAACAAAATCCAATAAAAAAAGGAGACAAAAGCCCACCTATGGAAAGTGTCAAAATCAACATGCAATCCACAAATGTAACAGATTGTCGCCCTGAAATGTTCAAGATAAACCGAAATCAAAGGAAACGCCCCATGCATCATTTTTCATATCATTTCACATTAAAGTTCCGCACGGCACTTTTGGCCTTCACCTGCCTTTTCTGCCTTTCAGCGGTCAACGCCGCCTATATTGTAGCGGACATCGACAGCGGGGTTTGGGATGTTGCCGCTACCTGGTCTAACAACGCTGCCCTTAATGGAGGACTTGATTACCTGGTCGACAAAACTGATCTGTTGTCCAATGGTGCCTACTCAGTGCGGACCCCAGATGTAACCGGCGCAAGTCGGACCTTCGGGGGTAAGAGTCTGACTCTAAACAATGGAAGAATGATTATCAAGACTAGCAATTCCCTGGAGATCGATGACCTGAGGCTGAATGGTGCTGGTGTTATCACTTTCTGGAGGAGCGACGTCACGTGTTCTCTGTCAGGCAACATCAGCCTAAGCGGTACGAACAACCAATTCCAGTCAACCAATAATACATTGTTGGATATAACCAGCACACTCAGTGGAGATGGACAGTTGGTGATCCTTGGAAGCGGAAGCGGAAGCACTGCGGGAAGCGGGCAAGTCTCACTCTCTGGAGACAACACGGGTTTCACCGGTGACACGAAAGTGACCAACGGCTGGCTGGTGGTGAATAACGCCAATGCGCTCGTCAACAGCACACTGGACATGACGGGTATGGCTGCTGGGGGCGGGGCCGTAACTTTAGGTTCGTCGGCAACCGCCTTCAATCTGGGTGGTTTGAAAGGTGGCGGCGCCAACATCATCGGCGATGTCACGATTTCCGGTATCCATGCGCCAGGAAGTTCGCCGGGCTTGGATACGATTACTGGTGACCTGACCTACTCCGGCGGAAGTTCAGAAGTTCAATGGGAACTGGCCAGCAACGCCATCGGTGTGGCAGGCACTAACTTCGACCAGATACAGGTCGGCAATGACCTGGATTTTAGCGGGGCGACCTCGCTGTCCCTCATTTTTGACAGTACTGGCAGTACAGTGAAATGGTCAGATTCCTTCTGGCAAAGCGAGTATCTGGGAACAGACGGGTGGCTTGTTTTTGATGTTGATTATGACAGTAATGGGGGTGGCTTGAGTAACTTCAGCAACCTGAACTTAAGCTCAACGTATCTTGACTCGGACGGCATCGCCCTGCCGTCCTACTATTCATTCGGCCTCGAAGAGATCAATGGTGATATTTACCTCACCTTTGCGATCCCCGAGCCATCCACGATGCTTCTTGCCGGGCTGGGACTGGCGGGGCTGGTGTTGCGCCGCCGCAAACGCAAGTGACCGGGAAGCAGGGACCATAAGTTAGGGAGACACGTGATAAATACGGACAACAAGTGATCGTCATGCCCACCTCTCCAGCGTGTATCCGTCCGTGCTAGTCCGTGTCTCCCCGGGGATCCACCTCAACGAGCGACTTGTCATGGCGTAGCCAATGTGCGAGGATCACAACCCCCGCTCCGAACAGGGACGAAACTTACTTTGTCGCGAGCTTTGTCATTAGCTTTGTCGGACGGGTTTTGGTTCCGGTTCTGGACAAGGTTTAGTCTCAAGAGAACGACCATCCGGGGGCATGCTTTCCCTGTCCGAACAGAAAGAAACTTCGGTCGATGGACGATTACGGACGACGATTACGGATTACGATTTTAGCGCTTTTTCCCATCCACCCTAATCGTCGCCCGTCATCGTAAACCGGTTCTTGCGGACCACGCAGTTTCAGAGCGACCCTGGGACCGGCGGCAGTATCCTCCGAACCGAGTGCAACTTCATGCGAGGGAAAAGATAAATGGCCACAAAAAGGCACAAAAATCAGCTGAGGTGTAAATGTGATTAATCTTGTTTCTGTATTTTTTTGTGACTTTTCGTGGCAATCTCCCAACTTAAGTTTAAGGAGAGCCCGCGGGCGAAAACGGAAGCGCTCGAAAGCGTTCACACTTATCGAACTGTTGGTGGTCATTGCCATCATTGGCATCCTGGCCTCGCTGCTTCTACCCGCGATGGGGAGAGCAAAGGAGAAAGCCAAGATTGTCGCCTGCCTGTCTAACCTGAAGCAGATTGGCCTAATCGTGCACGCGTATGCGGCCGACAACGACGAGGCGGTCAGCCTCGGGTATGGGGGCTCAAACTATCAGTTGAACTACACGTTCTCCAACATAGGCGTCCTTTCCCCTTTCTGGCCCTACTATGTTGCAGGCTACGTCGACCCGCCGCAGCTTTGGTATTGCCCATCGGCAACGAGCTCCTATGATACATTCGATACCGCAGTTAATCCCTGTCCACCGGAGCCTGGAGTTACGTTTTGCCGAGCGGGCTATTCCGCCCGGCCGGAGCTCGCGAATGGAAGGGTGATTAGAGCCGAGGAAACGTTTCCCCCTTTGATGTTCCTTTCCGATCAGGCGATCATATGCGATCGGGTTTCGACGTCAGGCGCGCTTAATCGTCACACTGGTTCCCTGAATGTGCTGTACGCTGACGGTGCCGTCGTCAATGTTTCGGCGAACGACACAATAATCACTAGCGTTGCCGTGCTGCAAACCCCATTTAGCACCAGCGGCAACATACCTGTCGCGAACATTTTCAAGGAACTCGACACCGGTCGTTGAATTCAAGAGGTTGGAGGAGGAAAAAACGGAAAGCGGTTGGCATGGGTGCGAGATGTGATGGTCTCCCGCCCGTGCAGGCCGGTTTTCCTTTTTGAAAGGATCCGCTCAGTCGTATACCCGGTCGGCGACAAACGGATTGGCGGGGCTAACGATTTCCGGAACGATGCCATAGGCATTGGCAAAGGCGCGGCATCCGGTTCCCTTTTTTCGACCCCATTTTATTTCAAAGGCTTTCAACCCCGTTCCGGTTTTCACGATCAGGTCAACCTCCGACTGATGACGTGAACGCCAGAAATAGAGATCGCAGGAAAGCCCCTCGAGCATATTTCGCTTGGCCACTTCGGCAACGACCCAGTTTTCCCATAGCAAACCGATGTCCGGACGCAATTCGTCAGTGGAAAACTGATTGAGCAACGCATTTCGTATACCTGTATCCCAGAAGTATATCTTCTTGCTCTTGCTGATTTCTTTCCGGGCATTGGTGCTGTATGCAGGCAGTCGGAAAACGATAAAACATTGCTCGAGAAGGTCAATATAATGTTCCACGGTGGCACGGGCCATCTGCAAGTTACCGGCCAGCTCGTTGTATGAGACCTCCGAACCGCACTGGTGAGCCAGAAGCATAAGCAAACGCTTTATTTGATCGGGATTCTTAACCAGACCTGTCTGCAAAATATCTTTCCACAGGTAATCGGCCGCCAATTCGCGCAAGAGGCCGGGTTTGTCAATGCTAGTTACAACTTCTGGATACGAGCCGTGCACCATGCGGTCAACCAACACTGTCCGAAGAACCGTCTGGAAAGAGGAAAGAAGCGTCTGCGGGGTATAATCCCGCGAAAACCAGGCTTGCTCACCCAGGGTTTCTTCGAAAAGCAGCGGGGGAAGCCGGAGCTTTTGATTCCGACCGGTCAGACTCTCGGTTGCCTGAGCAAGCAGGTCCAGACTCGATGACCCGAGCATAATGATGCGGGTTGATATTTTCTTGTCATACCAGCCTTTAATTATTCGTGATGCCTCCGGCAGCCGCTGCGCCTCGTCGACAATCAGAAAATCCGGTTTCCCAACACTGTTCATCGCCTGTTCAGGCGACAGTTCACCTGCCGCAAGAAAACGCCGCTTGTCAATTTCAACATCGAAGTTCAATAAAACCGCTTTTTCACCTTTAAGTATATGCTCAACCAGTGTTGTCTTTCCAACCTGCCTTGCCCCGAGAACAAGAATGATTTTGTTACCACTCAACATCTTCGCGAGTTTGTCCTCCGCGAGTCGCCATAAATACATAATTGCACCCCTTTGCTTTGTTTAAATAGCAAAATAACCGGTTATTTTGTAATATCAAGAAGTATTTTAGAAGTAAAAGGGTTTGGCAGCGGTGGCGGTGCGCCACCTAAGGGTCCGTTGTCCGTTGTCCGTGAAAGGCGTGAAGGCTATGAATTTCTATTCCCCGAATCAGCCTTCAAGAAGAATATAGCCACAAAAGGGCACGAGAAAAAACGAAAATGAAGAGGGTAGGAAGGGCCTCTTGCAAAACTTTTCTTTTTGCAAGGCCAGTTAATGGTTATTAGAAGGCCATGCGAAATACGCATGCGGGTTATCTGTTATTAGGGTGAAGGTCTCGGAACTGCTTGAATCTTAAATAACCAATAACTTTTCAATGAAGGTCTTAATTGCTGTTATACGTAGTCTTGGCATGAGAACAAGCTCTAGCTCCTACTCTTTTAATTGTCTAAAACTACCGTAACGGACAAACCTGACATCGTCAGATTCGAGTTCGCATGTCATTACACCGCTATCACACTTCACGGGGCAGTCGCGCCAGATGTCCCACAATTGCACATGCTGATTAATGCCGATCTGCCGGAGGTCCACCTCGCCTTGCCAGGGCGACTCTGTGCGGTTGAACAGCCCGAACCAGCCGGCATCCTTGATGGTTCGGTGGGGCGTAAGCCAGACATCGACCTGTTCCGTTCGATAAGCCAGTATGCCTGTCAACCCGTTCTGGTTGCAGGCAAGCATCTGCTCATGGGTAACCAGTCCGATCACCTCGTCACTGGACATGGTCAACTCGCCTCCCATAAACAGGGGTGAGGCTGACAAGGCACGCTGGGTTATGAATGTGCGACGCTGTGCTGGTGAGAACTGATCATCCCGAGCCGTGCCCTGCCCGGCCAGTTGAAAACATCCCTCGCGTTCCGGCGTGGCGGGATTCCACACCATCAGCCGTCCAAACGGAATCATGTCCAGATCCGGCCAGAGCCCATCCACCGCGATATCCCGCACCTGCTCCCATCGCTTAAAGCTTCTTTCGATGGCGACGGGTTTGTCCCAGATATCGCCGCTAATCCGGAACATATTCGCCCGGCTGTAAACGTCGATGTCGGAGGGATTCATCGCGTCGCCCGGGGAGAGACTCAGCACGATCTCCCGATCGCATTGGGCGATGGCATCGGCCACCGCCTCGATCTCGCGCGGCTTGTGAAGGATATCATCGTACTTGATAAAATCAATGCCCCAATCGGCGAGCTGGTCAATGACGCTGTTGTAGTAAGCCTGTGCGCCAGGTCGATCCATATTGACGCCGTACATGTAGTCGCACCAGCGACACGTGTCCTCAACATCAGCAATGTCGGCGGCAGTTACGTCGGTGTTAAGAATTGGCTGATTGAATCGGACCGCCTTGCGCGGAATTCCGCGCATCAGGTGGACACCAAACTTGATGCCCAAACTGTGGGCATGGTCGATCAGAGGCTTCAAGCCGTCTGGAAATGATACTATCGAAGGCAGTAAGCGCGCGTGATGGTCCAGGCGGACATCAGCGGCGTGCTTCTCTCGCGTGAACTCCTCACCGGGGGTGATGGTATATTCGCCAAACCAGCCGTTATCAATCACGAAGTATTCATACCCGGCAGGCTTGAGTTTCTTCGCAAACGCGTCGAGATTGGCACGGACCACCCGCTGGTTGGCAGAGCAGCCGTAGCAGTCATAACTATTCCAACCCAGCGGAGGACGCAGGGTGAGGGTTTTGGCATGTTTTTTGTCGAGTCCATTATTCATCGTAAAATCCTTCTATTGTCGTCGCTTTTGTCAAAAGTTTTCGCTCATATAGTGGTCCATATAGAGGTCATTATATAGGGTCAGATATTACCCAAAACCCAAACATATCCCATTCACGCATGTTACAGATTATAGACTTCACTTAATGCCACTTGTTACCTTTTTCACCTATGAAAACAGTTTTAACGGTTTTCGACCAGTGCATGGACACTTCCTAAAACGCCCTCAAAGAAGTTATGTGAACATATGATCGGGGCCCGGTTCCGCAACCCCTCTGGGGTAGAAGAATTGGATCAATCAGCACCTGCTCCATAAATTGACAGGCCATTCATCCCCGTGCCACAGGCACAAAGTAAGGCCAACCGGATCTGGAGCAAAGCGACAAAGCTAGCGACAAAGATAATCCCACATCCCCGGATCTCGGTGACCAAAGCGGGGGCGTCCACGGCTCCTTTTTCGGCGCTTCGGCGGAGAGGCAATCTTCGTTACTGAAAAGACACTTTCGCCTGGAGTTTTTGAAAAAAACGCGCGGGACGACGCGGCGCGGAGCCCTTAAAATGCGATGACAGTGAAGCGACACCCTCTCAAGCGCCATTGGAATTAGCGATTTTCGATATACATTACGCTTCTTTTAGTTAGTAAGATGCTTCTTTTAGTTAGTAAGATTTTATTTATTGCCGAATATGACGGCCCCGGCCGGCCAATCGGACCCTAATAAAGGCGCTGGTTTATCATGAACCAACTTGATGTGAAAATATATGACACCACCCTGCGTGACGGCACACAGGGCGAGGGAATTTCTTTTTCGAAAGCGGATAAAGTCCGTATCGCGGAAAGCCTTGACACCTTTGGCGTTTCCTATATTGAGGGGGGCTGGCCCGGTTCGAATCCCAAAGACATGGGATTTTTTGAAGCCATGCGCGGGCGGAAAATGAAACATGCGAAACTCGCGGCCTTCGGCAGCACGCGGCGAGCTGGAAATCTGCCTGAAAATGACCCCAATCTGCAAACACTTCTGGCCGCGGACACCCCCGTCACTACCATTTTCGGGAAATCCTGGTTATTGCACGTTCATGACGTGCTCCGAATCACGCCGGATGAGAATTTGGCGATGATTCAAGATTCCTGCCAGTTTCTCAAGGACAACGGCCGGGAAGTGATCTTCGACGCGGAACATTTTTTTGACGGATACAAAGATTCTCCCGAATACGCCGCCGCCGTTCTGAGGGCCGCTGTCGCCGGCGGGGCGTCCACGCTGGTGTTCTGTGACACCAACGGCGGGTCGTTGCCCATGGAGATCCACGACATCGTCAAAGTGATCCGCGCCGCCATCCCCGCCAGTGTCGAGCTCGGCATCCATGTGCATAACGACAGCGGTTGCGCGGTCGGCAACTCGTTGACCGCGGTGGCCGCGGGGTGCGCGCATGTCCAAGGCACGATGAACGGCTTCGGCGAACGCACAGGCAACGCGGATCTCTGCGCCATTATCCCCGGCCTTGAATTAAAAATGGACAGGCGCTGCCTGCCGGATAGTCACCTGGCCCACATCAAAGACCTCAGCCATTACATCTATGAACAAGCCAACCTGCGTCCCGACAAAAGCAAACCCTATGTCGGCGCCAGCGCCTTCGCTCATAAAGGCGGCATGCACGTCAACGCCGTCCAAAAAAACAACACCACTTTTGAACATATCAACCCGGAGCTGGTGGGTAACCAGCGCCGGATTCTGGTTTCAGATCTGGCCGGAGGCACCAACATCATGCTGAAGGCGGCCGAGCATAATATCGACCTGGACAGCAAGAGCCCGGAAGTCCGGCAGATTCTTTCCGAACTCAAACGCCTCGAAGCCGAAGGGTACGAATACGAGGCCGCCGACGCGTCATTCCAGTTGCTGGTGCAAAAAATGCTCAAAAAACACGCGCCGTTTTTTGAACTTGAGGGCTTCCGGGTCATCATTGAAAAGCGCGCCGCGGATGAGCCCTGTGTTTCCGAGGCGACGATCAAGGTCACGGTGGATGGACAGACGGACATCACCGCCGCCGAAGGCGATGGCCCCGTGAACGCCTTGGACACCGCGCTGCGAAAAGTCCTTACCAGCTTCTATCCGGCCATCGCCGATGTGGCATTGACTGACTTCAAAGTCCGTATCCTTGAAGGAGACGCCGGCACGTCAGCTAAAACCTGTGTGCAAATTGAATCCACCGACGGCAATGATTCATGGGGCACGGTGGGGGTTAGTGAGAATATTATCGAAGCCAGTTGGCAGGCGCTTGTGGATTCAGTCGAATTCATCCTGTATAACAACGCGGGCGAAGAAACACATTGAGCGCGGGCGGCGCGTCCAAGGACATCCAAGGCCATGAACAGATCCGGCAAAGTGACAATAGCGGGCATCGGCGAGGTTTTATGGGACTGCTTCCCGGACCATGAGGCTTTCGGCGGCGCCCCGGCGAATTTCGCCTGCCATTGTTGTTCTTTGGGCGCCGAAGCCCATGTGATCAGCGCTGTCGGTGACGATGACCGGGGCGCTCAAGCCAAGGCCTTCCTGACCAGGCATGGTGTCAAGATATCCGCCTTGGCCAAAACAACATACGAGACCGGCGTGGTTCAGGTCGTTCTTGACGGCAAGGGCAAACCCGAGTACGACATCAAGGCGAACGCGGCGTGGGATCACATCCCGTGGTCGGAAGATCTCGCCCGTCTGGCGGGGCGGCTTGACGCGGTCTGTTTCGGATCACTTGGCCAGCGCGACCCGGCTTCCAGAGACACGATACGACGGGTTCTGGCGGCCACCGGGCCGGCGTGTCTCAAGGTTTTCGATATCAATTTGCGCCAAGCGTTCCATAACGATGACATCATCCTGACCTCACTGGAGCTGGCCGATGTCTTGAAGCTCAATGACGAGGAACTGCCTGTCGTCGCCGCCCTCATCGGCGCCGACGGCGACAAGCGCTCCATCATGACGGCTGTCATGGAGCGCTTTAACCTCAAGCTGGCGGTGTTGACTCTGGGGCCTGAGGGGGCTCTGATGATGACACCTGATGAGTCCAGTTTTATTGTTCCCCCCGACGATCCGGTCATCAACACAGTCGGAGCGGGTGATTCGTTCACCGCCGCCACCATCATGGGCTTTTTGAAAGGCCGATCCCTGGATCACATTAACCGTCACGCCAATGAGGTGGCGACCTTTGTCTGCACGCGGGATGGCGCTGTTCCCGAGTTGCCGGCGGCGCTGATCCAAACCCTGTGACCATGCGGATACCGCGGCGGCCCTCCCCGGGGCGTTTTTAGAATAAATAAAGCGCCTCCGCTTGTCAGACTTTTCTGGTTGGTTATAGTAGTCCCGCCAGCCATTTTCAAGAACAATCCGACCGGCATGGCCGGGCGGCTTTCAGCACGGGTGTCCGCACATGCCAAAAGAGTCCTATCCAGAACTGAATCAGGCGGAATGCAAGGGATGCCGCCGGTGCGTCGCCGCATGTCCGGCGCATGTTCTTTTTCTCAGTGAGACACACAACGCGCGGGGTTACCGGGTCGCCGCCTACGCTGGCAGCGGCTGCGTTGGTTGCGGCCAATGTTTTTACGCCTGTCCTGAACCGCACACCATTCGGGTGCATGTCATAAAGGACAAAAAATCTTGACGAAAAAATTATTAATGAAGGGCAATTCCGCCGCGGTGGTCGGTGGGCTGTACGCGGGATGTGAGTGTTTCTTTGGCTACCCGATCACACCGGCGAGCGAAATCGCCCACGAGGCCGCGTTTTTATTTCCCAAGGCGGGCCGGGACTTTTTACAGGCCGAATGTGAGACCGCCGCTATCAATATGCTTTACGGAGCGGCCGCCTGCGGCCGCCGGGCGATGACGGCGTCATCCGGTCCCGGAATCAGTTTAATGCAGGAAGGATTTTCCTATTTGGCCGGGGCGCAATTGCCCTGTGTCATTGTCGATATTGTCCGGGCCGGGCCGGGGCTGGGGAACATCGGACCGGAACAATCGGATTACAATCAGATCGTGAAAGGCGGGGGCCACGGCAGTTACCATAATATTGTTCTGGCGCCCGGCTCCGTTCAGGAGATGTGTGACTTCACTTATCACGCCTTTGACCTGGCCTTCCGGTGGCGCAACCCCGTGGTGATCCTGGCGGACGCGGTGTTGGGACAAATGATGGAACCCCTCGTCTTGCCAGCGGTTTCCGTCACGCCGGAAACGCCTGACTGGGCCGTGGCGGCCACGCCGGGAACCCGGGAGAACGTGGTGACATCCATCTTTCTGGACTTTGACGAGCTGGAAGCCCACAACCACATGTTGGAAGCCAAGTTCACGGCGGCCGGCGCCGAAGACGGTCAGGTGGAAGCCTATCACTTAGACGACGCGGAGCTGGTGCTGGTCGCCTATGGCAGTTGCGCCCGTGTCGCCCGATCGGTTGTGGATGCCGCCCGGGCGGAAGGCTTGCCTGTCGGTTTACTCAGAGCCAAAACCCTGTTCCCCTTTCCCAGTCGTGACTTGTCGCGTTTGTCACGGGAAGGGCGGCGGTTTCTGGTGATGGAAATGAGCAACGGCCAATTTCGTGATGATGTCCGGCTGGCTGTCGGGTTTGACAGTCCGGTTCATCTGCTCTACCGTTATGGCGGAAATTTAATCTCCGTTGAAGAAGCCATGGCGAAGATTCATTCGTTATTTCACCTGTCTTAATTTCCGGCGACCGCGAGGCGACTATGTCCAGTGAACGTATCATTCAAGCCAAGGGCTTTCATCATGACTTTCACGCCCGGGGAGGAAGCGCCCCTGAAGCCACTCACTATTGCGCCGGGTGCGGGCACGGTGTCCTGCACAAGCTGATTGCGGAAGCGTTAGTTGATTTAAACATTCAAGATCAAACCATTATGGTCAATCCCGTGGGGTGCGCGGTCTTCGGGTACTACTACTTGGACTGCGGACATGTTCAAGCCGCGCATGGCCGGGCGCCCGCGGTCGGGGCCGCGATCAAACGCGCCACGCCCCAGGCCATTGTCGTGTCGTACCAAGGGGATGGGGATTTGGCCTCAATCGGCCTCAACCACACGCTTCAGGCCGCCAACCGTGGTGATCACATGGTGGTCTTTTTTGTGAACAACGGCATTTACGGCATGACCGGCGGACAAATGGCCCCCACCACTCTGGCCGGACAAAAGACGATGACCAGCCCGGATGGCAGAGACCCGTTGACGGATGGGTATCCCATCGCCGTGTGTGAACTGATAAACCAGTTTAAAGCGCCGGTTTATATTGAACGCTGCTCCCTGTCCACCGCCGCCAAAACGCGGAAAGCGCGCGCCGCGGTGC
Source organism: Lentisphaeria bacterium (assembly GCA_032251435.1). Lineage (GTDB taxonomy): Bacteria > Verrucomicrobiota > Lentisphaeria > Oligosphaerales > MVZH01 > JAVVEH01. The sequence continues at coordinate 103,911 of JAVVEH010000001.1, forward strand.
GGAAAGCCCTGCGAATTCAAAAAGAAGGCAAGGGATACGCGTTCGTGGAGTTCTTATCGCCCTGCCCCACGAGCATGGGCAATGACGCTATCGCTAACGCTGACTTTCTCGGCACGGCTATGGAAAAGGAGTTTCCTCTTGGCAGATTCCGGGACACCAGTGAGGAAGCGGTTGCCCGTTCCCCCCGTCAACGGGTGTTTGACAAAGTCTTTCTCGACAGCCTGTTTCCAGCTCTCAGCTCCGCCGCCGCTCCGCGATGGAAGAAAAGTGAGCCGTTCCACGTGAAAATTTCCGGTTTTGGCGGTCAGGGAGTTCTCAGTCTCGGGGCGATGCTGGCCCAGGCGGGGCAGACCGCCGGATTGAACGTGACATGGTTTCCCAGTTATGGTCCTGAACAACGGGGAGGCACCGCGAACTGTTCCGTTGTCCTGGGAAAAACGGACATTGGATCGCCCTGCGTGTCCAGCATGGATTTGCTGGTGGCCATGAACGCGCCGTCGATCAAACGATTCGCGCCGGAAGTCCGACCCGGCGGAACGATTTTCCATGAGGCCTCCAGTGGCGATTTTTCCGCTCCGGATGACAGTATCCGCATAGTGCCGGTGCCGGCGTTTCAATTGGCGCTGGATTGCGGCGAAGAGCGGGCGGCGAACACCGCCATGCTCGGCGCCGTGGCGGCGTCCGGCGTCACCGGCCTGTCTCCCTCTGACTTTGAAAATGTGCTCGAACACGTTTTCTCACGCAAGAAAAAAGTTTTAGCCGTCAATTTGAAGACATTCCGTCACGCCCTGGACTGGGCCGAAAAAGAATTCACGAACACGCGCGGGGGGCGCCCCCCCCTGGGGACCTGAGCATGGATAAAATTCACATTCGCAATTTGCTCTTACGCTGCGTCATTGGTGTTTTTGAAAAAGAACGTCATCACCGGCAGGATGTGCGGCTGAATTTGGTTTTGCACACCGACATTCAGCCAGCCGGCGTTTCAGACGATTTGGCGGACACGGTGGATTATGTCGCCCTGCGCGATCACCTCGCCGCCGTTGTGGAATCCTCATCGTTTCACCTTATTGAAGCGCTGGCTGAGGAGATCGCCCGTATTTGTCTGGCTGACTCCCTTGTGCGCCGTGTGGATGTGACAGTGGATAAACCCGGGGCGCTGACGTTCGCGGAAAGCGTGGCCGTTGAAATCACCCGCGTCCGGGCTGAGGCCCCGGTTTGATTTAGTCATAGCCCATGGCGAGGTGTGACGGATAAGAGATCGTGCGGGAAAATGAGGTTTTTCATGTCTGAGAAAAGAATCACCGGATGCGGCATATTGGTTCTGTTGCTGGTTTGCGGTCCGATCCTCTTATATGGCGGGTGCAAGACGAAAGCGTGGCTGACGGCCAGACATCAGTCACTGGCCCAGGAAAAACGCGCCCGGGAGACATTCACGCCCGTTTTGGACAAAATGCGTGACGCCGCGGAAACAAACGCGGACACCGCGGCCTATGACATTGACACCACCGTCCGCGTCATCCATCAAATTGATCTCGCCATGCGTGAGCGGGACACTATTATTCAGTATATTCATGATATGGCCGCCACTGACTACCGCGGTGTCGCGCCGGATATTCTTTCGGCCCGGGCGGATATTCTGGCGGTTTTGATGGAGATGTACGGCAAACAAGTTGAATTGAACCAGCAAAATGGATTGTGGGAAATGGCCAGTGAGTTCATTCTCACCACGACCAGCGTGATCTCGGTTGACATCAGCGCCAGTTCCATCATTGGCGTGTTCACAGGTGGCGGCGGCATGCTGGTGAACTCGGATCGGGAGCAGGCGGCTTCCCTGCTGGACAAACTCCATAAAAAGCAGGAGGAAAAGAAACAAACGTTGCGGGCGTTCAATAAACTCCAAGGGGATCTCGTCACCGCTGTCATGAATTACGCCGGTGTTTACCACAAGTATTTGGATGAGTGGGATAAATTGTGCGCGAAACGTGACCGCGCGTACTTGGCGGCGAAAGAGTCAGACTGGCGGCGGGTCCGGGAATCCGCGGGCCAAGCCATCCGTTCCGCCCCCGCCGAGCGGGAAGCGCATTTACTCCACGCCATGGCCTGTATTGAGGAAAACGCCGCGTTTAAGGGTATCCCGCTGACCTCGGTCATCGACGACCTTAAACGATATACGGACCGGCATCCGGGCAGTACCGCTCCCGCCTTGTTGCTGCTCGGCAACGCTTATCATAAACTGGGCGACGCGGATGAGGCGGCGCTCTGTTACAAACAAGCCGCCGCTTACTACCCCAAACAGGCCGAAGCGTTAACCGACATGCTGAACCCCTACCGGGCGCGGGCGTTCTTGCGGAAAACGCGCGAAGGCGGTTCCATTCTTCAACAGTATAAATCCATGATGCTCGGGGCCGGCTATTTTAGCCCGGATCTACAGTTGGCCCGGGCGCTTTTCAGTCAACATAACCGTGAGGAAGCCACCCGGAAAGTCATGGATCATTTCACCCGCCGCCGCAATCAATCTCAATGGGATTTTATTCTTTCGGACATTCAGTTCTGTCATGAGTTGATGGGCGAGGATTACGAGAAAATTTTCCCGGCGGATTTTTATTTGGATTTAGTTATCGATGAAGGCGTTATGTCCGACACCCGCATGCGTGTCGGGGTTAACAACCGAACCGACCGCGACCTCCGGAACGGCTCCTTAATTCTATGTGTGAATTTCACGGATATGTACGAAGGGGATTATGAAACCTTCACGGTCGGAAACACCCTGCCATTGATTCCAGCGAACATGGAGACCAGTTTCGGCAAGATCACCATCGACAAAGAACTCCTGGGACGTCGGCGTGATTTAAGAGACATTGTCCGTTTACGGGCGATTCTCTTGGCTAATGAAGCGGTCGTCTGGGTCGACACGCCTGAATACAAAACAGCCGAAATCATTGACAAAGCGGCCCGGGCGGGAAAACTGGCGCCGGAAAAACTGGCGGTCGCGCCGTGGGAAATGAAAGCTTCGCGGCAACCCAGTATTGGCGACGACCACATGGATGTTGATCTTCCCGCCGCGTTTGTCCGGCTGCGCCCCGTATTCCAACTCATACGCGGCGGCCGGGTGTTCAGCCCGTCACATGACACGGTTGAAGGCGGCAACATCAAACTTCGCTTTAACGACGCGGTGCCTGATAATCACGTGAAAAACGGCGTGGACATCCCACCCATGAATCTTAAAATGGACACCCGCTTCGGCACGGTGGATTTAACCGTGGATATCGATGATGACGGAAAAATCAAGCTTCGATTTAAGTGACTGTACAAGGGATGGCTCTATTTCGCAATTCTCATTGAATTGGACTAAGTGGGAGAGAAAAAATGATAGAAGAAAAGCGCGCCACGGAAAACGGCGATGAAGAACTCGGAGAAGCTGAAGACACGCCTTCAAAATTCGGGTTTCCTCCTCTAGACGCGGTCCAGACACGCCTTCTCGGCGTGCTAATTGAGAAGCAGCTCTCGACCCCGGATTATTACCCTCTGACGCTGAAATCCACCGTGGCCGCCTGTAACCAGAAAAGCAACCGTGATCCCCACATGGATCTCGATGAGAGAACCGTCTGCCGCGGACTGGATCACCTGCGTGAGAAAAAGCTGATCTGGATGGTGCATGCCGCCGGGAGCCGGACACCCAAATACGAACATAAACTCGACGAGAGAATCTTTGTAAGCGACCGGGGAGAGCTGGCTGTCCTGGCGGAATTGCTGGCGCGAGGGCCGCAAACCCCCGGGCAACTACGTAGCCGTACGGAACGCATGCATTCCTTCACGGATAAAGAACAGGTGCAGGCAATCTTAGATAAACTGGCCGGACGGGGTGTGCCGCTGGTGATGTGCCTCGGGCGGCAACACGGTCAGAAAGAAGACCGCTACACCCACCTGCTAGCTGGCCTCCCGGATATGGATGAAGCACGCTTGGGGGCTGCCGACCCGGTTCACATGTCCGTCACTGAGGATGCCCGGCATCTGGACGAACTGGAAAAAAAGGTGGCCGATTTAGAAGAGGCAGTCGCCACCCTCCAAGCGGAATTCGCCGCTTTCAGGGAACAATTCGAGTAAAATAACCGGGAAAAGTAACAAAGTTATCCTTCAATATAGAATGACGGATGTTTTGCGGATTCCGCAGGCTGGATCAATCAGTACGGGTTGATAGCCGGACGGTGTCTGGAGCGCATCCGTCCCGGATGCGCCTGCCCGCATTGCTTGAGGTTGCGCACCAGCTGCAAGCGACCCGCCTGTAGTGCTTGCAGTTTGCACGACTTCACGCAAACAATGCGGACAGGTGTAGGCGGGTCCGTGTTTGTTGGCAGAAGCGTGCCCGGTCGGTGGAACAACGGTGATTGGCAAGTTAACCTGAACGTATCGACCATGAGAAGGCGGCTTGACGGGTAAGGCGGATGATTTCGGGACGAAATCGGTCCAGGGAGTTTCGTGCAGCCGTAGTCGCCCGTTGATTCAGATAAATTACATACCCAATACATTCACCGGACTTCGTAAACTCAGCCGGTGATTTTCACGTTCGCGAGAGAGCAATGCAGGAAGTGGTTGACGTTGTAGCGTTATGGCGTTATGGTGTTGTGGTGATTTCAATAATGAGGTGCAATCATGTCAACCATGACCAAACGTTCTACAATCTATTTTGACCCTTTGTTACATCGTGCCTTGCGGGTCAAGGCAGCAGAAACGTCCCGGTCTGTATCTGAACTCATCAATGATGCTGCCAGGGACTATCTCACTGAAGACGCGGAGGATCTGGCAGTTTTCGAGGAGCGCGGGACAGAATCCTTGATTAGTTACGAAGACATGCTCAAGAGGCTTCGTGCAGATGGCCGGATATAGTATTTTCTTCCGCAGGTCGGTGGAAAAAGACCTTGTTCGGATTCCAAAGCGGGAATTGTCGCGTATACTTGCCCGGATTGAATCACTCGGTGTGGATCCCCGCCCGCCGGGATGTGAGAAGCTCTCTGGGCAGGAACGGTATCGCGTCCGGCAGGGAAGATATCGTATCATTTATTCAGTCCAGGATAATGAATTGACGGTGTGGGTTGTTAAAGTGGGGCACCGGCGAGACGTATATCGCTGACGCGAACAAGAAGGTGGTCCGGACGGAGTACCGCCGCGCACCCTGTTGTTCTGCTGGAAATGACTTGCCAAAACGCCACTGTGTGTTACATTGTTTTACATGAAAACAAACACACTCACAATCCGAATAGATGACGACCTTTCTTCACTTCTTGATGAGGCTAGCGAGCGCACTGGCCAGAATCGTAGTGCGATCGCCAGAGAGGCACTCCGGCGCCAGCTTCGTGTGACTCGATTTGAGAATGTGCGCAAGCGCATTATGCCCTTTGCCGAAGCAAGGGGCTATCTTACCGATGATGATGTCTTTGCAGACGTGTCGTGAAGGTTTTTCTCGATACAAACGTTGTTGCGGCCGCCTTCGCGACCCGAGGTCTGTGCTCGGATCTAGTGCGCGAGGTACTTGAGAATCACGAACTGGTTACCTCGTTGGAGATGCTTGCCGAGTTGAAACGCGTCCTGCTGAGGAAGTTCAAGATTTCTGCGGAACAGACTGAGGAAGCCCTGGATATCATACATTCATCAGCATTGCTTTCCTCGCCTGCCCAAGGGGCGAAATACGACATTAAGGATATTGATGACATCCCCCACCTTTCTGCTGCTGAAAGTGCTGAATGCACTGTCTTCGTCACAGGTGACAAAGAACTCTGGGAGATATCCCCGGTTGGAAACATGACGGTTTGTTCTCCCAGAGATTTCTGGAAGATGATCTCGGCAGAACCAGACTAATGGAGAGGGACTTGGCATCCGCGGCGGCTGCCAAGCCCCTCATCAGCACGTTCGGGACTGTCCGGAACCAGACATTTTATTTTAACATTTTGATGGAGAGGGACGCTCGTAACCTCGCGCTCCTCATCGTGTCGTTCGCCCCATAGGGAGATTTTATGCAGATTGGGATAAGAATATTGACGTGTAACATCCGCTGCGTCGTACCACAAGACGGAGACGACAATTGGCCTCATAGAAAAGATCTCTGCATTGACATAGTTCGCTCTCAGAACGCAGATATTCTCTGTTTTCAAGAGTTGACACAACCACAAGATGATGACGTAACAGAAGGACTTTCCGGCTATGGTTCCTACGGTCTCCCCGATGAACCGCTTGGCAAAAACCGCTTGAACCGCATCTTTTATCGAAAAGACCGCTTTATCCCAATTGCCTCGGGCGGATACTGGTTGTCCGAAACACCCCATGTTGCAGGCAGCAGGTCGTGGGATAGTGCATATATACGCCTGGCAAACTGGATTCGCCTGCAAGACACTGCATCAGGCCGGGAGTTCAGGGTCATTAACACGCACTTGGATTGTGACAGTCAGGCTGCCAGGGAAGCCCAGGCACAATGCATTGTCCAAGACGCGCAGGCCTACCCGAATGAGTACCCACAGATCCTCGCCGGCGATATGAATTGCGATACTACAAATGCCGCCATTGAAGTATTCAAGACAGGTGCTTGGTTCGACACATACGGATATGTTCACGGCACGGAAGATCCGGGACATACAGCTCACGAGTTTCGCGGACCTGCATTCAAGTCAGAAATCGGGAAGATGGACTGGATCTTTGTGAGGGGAATTATAAAGCCTTTGCATGCAGACATCATTACCGATTCCTTGAATGGCAGATTTCCAAGTGATCACTATTTCGTCAGTGCCACACTGTGTATAGGCGAATAAAATCCTGCAGGCGACATCCTAAAGGCCGCGCCTGAGGAGTACAATATGTCGATGTCGACGCCAGGCTGAAAACGATGATTTCCTTGCGGGACAGATTGAGGTCTCTGATCGACAAAGCCCAGGATGTGAAAGACATCCTGACGATCGAGAAAGAACGACGCAAAAACAGTCGGTGGAAAGTTCCGCCTCAAAAAAAACGCCGCGAGAGCGGCGTTTTTACTATTTATGTTCCCCAAACGCGCCTTATTTGGCCTCAATCATCTTTTTAAAGCGGTTAAAGAGATAACGGGAATCATGGGGTCCGGGAGCGGCTTCCGGATGATACTGAACGGTAAACAGTTTCCGATCCTCGCAGGCCAATCCTTCCACCGTGTCATCATTCAGATTGATATGCGTCACCTTGACATCCGCGGGAAGCGTGTCAGGATCCACGGCGAAATTATGATTCTGGGATGTGATTTCAACCTTCCCGGTGGCCAAATCTTTGACCGGATGATTACATCCGTGGTGACCGAATTTCAGCCTGTAGGTTTTTCCGCCCAACGCCAGACCGGTCAACTGGTGTCCGAGACAAATGCCCATCATTGGCAGTTTGCCAATCAACTTCGCGATATTGTCAATGGCGTACGTGACCGCCGCCGGATCGGCGGGGCCATTGGACAAAAACACCCCGTCCGGCTTCATGGCGAGAATATCCTCAGCGGATGCCTTGGCGGGCACGACTTGAATGTCCATGCCCTGCTCGCGCAACCGGCGGAGGATATTCCATTTGATTCCGAAATCATAGGAAACCAACTTGATCGTCGGCGTCGGCAGAGATTCGGCGATTCCCCACGTTTGGGTCAGTTTTCCGTCCGGATCCCAGGCGAACGCTTCAGGAACAGTCACCAGCGCGGCGTGATCCTGGCCATCCAGACCACTCCAAGCCTTCGCCCGGGCGATCGCTTCCGCCTCGGTCAATTTACCTTCAACCGAGATCACGCCTTTTAAGGTTCCGGCGCTCCGTAACGTCAGCGTCAACGCCCGGGTGTCAATCCCGGCGATCGCGGGAATGTCGTTCTCGATAAAATACTGTTGGAGCGTCATATCCGTCCGCCAGTTTTGGGGCTCATTCAGTTCATGAATAATGAAGCCGCTGAGAAAGGGTTTACGGGCTTCCATATCGGCGATGTTTATGCCGGTGTTGCCAATTTCCGGATACGTCATCGTGACCACTTGTCCACTGTATGACGGGTCGGTGAGGATTTCTTGATAACCAGTCAGACCGGTATTGAAAACCACTTCCCCAAGCCCGTCTTTCCGGGCGCCGACACTATGGCCACGGAAAACCGAGCCGTCTTCAAGGGCCAGAAACGCGGCTTTTTCCCGCCGTTCCCGCCAGTTCCATTGTTTTTTTTCGGCCATGGTATTCATATCCTGTTAAACGGTTGACGTTTTTTTCCCAATGGTCAGTTTAAACCCGGTGTGACGGTGAAACTCCTGGATGCTGCAGACATCCATCCGGCGCAACCGCCGCTGGGCTTTCAACCCCTCGACACCGGCCTTAAGTCCTTGAACCGTGGTTGTTATCGGCATGCCGTGAAGCACCGCGTCGCTGCGCATTTTCACCTCATCCGCGCGGGGAGACGCCCCGGACGGCGTATTAATAATCCAGCTGACATCCTCGTCCCGGATCAGATCCAGGACATTGGGCCGCCCTTCGCCAATTTTGAACATGGCCTGGGCTTTCACGCCGGCGTTCCGGAGAGCCGTGGCGGTTCCTGTTGTGGCGTAAATCGTGTATCCCAATGTATCCAAATCGATTAAAACCGGTAACGCGGTCTCTTTGTCCCGGTCACAGACACTGGCGAAGACCGCCCCCTTGTCCGGCAGCGGGTTGCCGGCCGCCAACTGGCTTTTGGCAAACGCCATGCCGGCGTCAATATCGATACCCATCACTTCACCGGTGGACTTCATTTCCGGACTCAAGACAATGTCGGTCCCGGCAAAGCGGACAAAGGGTAAGACAGCTTCTTTCACCGAAAAATGTTTAGGAATGATTTCCTTTGTGAAGCCCATCTCTTTAAGCGTGTGACCCGCCATCACCAGCGCCGCCAGTTTAGCCAGGGGCACACCGATGGTCTTGCTCACAAACGGCACTGTCCGCGACGCCCGCGGGTTGACTTCCAGAATATAGACCACGCCGTCTTGAACCGCGTATTGAACATTCATCAACCCCTTGACCCCAAGCTCTTTGGCCAGCGCGTGGGTATGCGCGCGGATGGTGTTCTGGACATCCGGAGTCAAACTCATGGCGGGGATGATGCAGGCGCTGTCCCCGGAGTGGACACCAGCCTTCTCAACGTGCTCCATGATCGCTCCGATGACGGATGTCTCGCCATCGGCGACGCAATCCACATCCACCTCGACAGCGTTCTCCAGGAATTTGTCAATCAGCACCGGCCGGTCATCGGTGACTTCCACGGCTTCTTTCATGTATTTACTCAGAGCGCTCTCATCATAGACAATGACCATGGCCCGGCCCCCGAGAACAAACGACGGCCGCACCAGCACGGGATAGCCAATCCGATCCGCAATCTTCACGGCCCCCTCCACTGTCGTTGACAAGCCGTTATCCGGCTGCTTGATGCCGATACGGTTCACCAGTTTCTGGAAAAACTCGCGGTCCTCCGCGGCTTCAATATTGGCGGGGGCGGTACCAATGATATTCACACCGTTGGCTTCCAGTTCCGCCGCCAGGTTCAGGGGGGTCTGGCCGCCAAATTGAACAATCACACCCCAGACTTGTTCCCGTTCATAGATGTGCAGGACATCCTCAAGGGTGAGCGGTTCAAAAAAGAGCCGGTCGCTCGTGTCATAATCCGTGCTGACCGTTTCAGGGTTGCTGTTGACCATAATGGTTTCGAAGCCGGCTTCACGCAGCGCGAAGGATGCGTGAACGCAACAGTAATCAAACTCAATCCCCTGCCCGATCCGGTTGGGTCCACCACCAAGAATCATGACTTTTTTACGGTCTGATGACCGCACTTCATCCACATCCCCGTACGTGGAATAGTAATACGGCGTGAAGGCCTCGAACTCGGCGGCGCATGTGTCAACCAAGCCGTAAACGGGTAACAAGCCGATACGTTTACGAGCGTCCCGGACCGCCTTCTCCGGGCACTTGAGCAAATAGGCCAACTGCTTGTCGGCATAGCCGAATTCTTTCGCCTGCCGGAACAGCGCGGGATCCGCGGTCAAGCCGGCGATGCTCCCCGCGGAACGAATCTCATCCTCGTAATGAGCCAACTCCTCCAAATGCCGCAGAAACCAGGGATCAATGTGACTGATGTCATAAATTTTCTCCACGGACCAGCCCCGCAGCAGAGCTTCACGGATCTGGAACATCCGGTCCGGTGTCGGCCTACCCAGAGCGGCCGCCAAGTCCTGGTCGCTCCAATCCGCGTACAGGTCGCTCTTGGCATCCGCCCCAAAGCCGAAGCGGCCGGTTTCAAGACCGCGCAGAGCCTTCTGGAAGGACTGTTTGAATGTTTTGCCAATCGCCATCGTCTCGCCGACGGATTTCATCTGAGTCGTCAGTGTGTCACTGGCGCCGGCGAATTTCTCAAACGCGAAGCGGGGAATTTTGGTGACGACATAGTCAATACTCGGTTCAAAGCAGGCGGGCGTCTCACGGGTGATATCATTCTGAATTTCATCCAGCGTGTATCCCACGGCCAGTTTGGCCGCGCATTTCGCAATGGGAAAGCCCGTGGCTTTACTGGCCAAGGCGCTCGACCGCGAAACCCGCGGATTCATTTCGATAATCACCAACCGCCCGTTTTCAGGATTAATGGCGAACTGAACGTTGGAGCCCCCGGTGTCCACGCCAATCTCACGCATGACCGCCAGCGACGCGTCCCGGAGTAACTGGTATTCACGATCCGTCAGGGTCTGAGCCGGCGCCACGGTGATACTGTCCCCCGTATGGACGCCCATCGCGTCGACATTCTCGATGGAGCAGACGATGACCACATTGTCCTTCCGGTCACGCATCACCTCCAATTCGTATTCTTTCCACCCCAAAACGGATTCTTCAACCAGAATCTCATTAATGGGACTGTAATCCAAACCCGTGCCGACAATATGCTCAAACTCCTCAGCGGTGTAGGCGATACCGCCACCGCTGCCTCCCAGCGTGAACGCGGGCCGGATGACAACTGGAAACGCACCGATTTTTTTCTGCACTTTCCACGCCTCCCCCAAGGTCTTCGCCGTGTCACTGACGGGCAAATCCAAGCCGATCCTCAGCATGGCTTGTTTAAACAGCTCACGGCCCTCGGCTTTGCGAATGGAGTCGGCGGTCGCGCCAATCATTTCAACGTTGTAGCGTTCCAGAACCCCGCTCTCGGCCAGTTCCATCGCCAGGTTCAAGGCGGTCTGGCCGCCTAATGTCGGCAACACGGCGTCCGGGCGTTCCCGGCGGATAATTTCCGACAAAACGTCCAAGGTCAACGGCTCAATGTAGGTTCGGTCAGCGAATTCCGGGTCGGTCATGATCGTGGCCGGATTACTGTTGACCAGGACCACTTCATAGCCTTCTTCACGCAGGGCTTTACAAGCCTGAGTTCCGGAATAGTCAAATTCGCAAGCCTGGCCGATCACAATCGGTCCAGACCCCAGTAAGAGAATTTTTTTAATGTCGTCGCGTTTCGGCATGGGGTCTCTCGTCTGTAGGGTTTAGGTTAACTGCTTGAGCTATTTTTGATTGATAAATTCAGGTTCCACCGGATAATTTCCGTCAAAACAGGCGGCGCAGTAATCCCCGGGTTCGTATGCGGTCGCGCACGCCAGCATCCCCTCCTTGGACAGATAAGCCAAGCTGTCAAGCCGGAGGGATTTGCACAATTCGTCCAAATTCATTTTATTGGCCACCAGTTCATCCCGCTCGGGGAAATCGATGCCGAAGAAACAGCCAAACCGATGCGGCGGGCAACTGATACGCATGTGAACCTCCTTGGCCCCCGCCTGCCGGATCGTGTGAATCCGCGCCCGGCTGGTGGTGCCGCGGACAATGCTGTCTTCCACCAAGCACACCCGTTTGCCCTCAACCGCCTCCGCAATGGGGTGCAGTTTGCGGCTGACCATCTGTTTCCGGGAAACCAGCCCCGGGTCAATAAACGTGCGGCCGACGTAATGATTGCGGGTGAATCCCATGTCCACGGGCAAGCCGATTTCCTCAGCGTAGCCCATAGCGGCGAATATGCCGCTGTCGGGAACGGGAACCACAACGTCCGCGTCCACCGGCGCCTCCCGGGCCAGTGTCCGTCCCATGGCTTTCCGCATAGTATACACACTGTCACCGAACACATAACTTCCCGGCCGGGCGAAATACACATGCTCGAAGATGCAATGCGCCCGGCGTTCACACGCCGCGTAGCGACGGCTCTCCATCTGGTTTTTGGCGCCCCAGATCACCATTTCCCCAGGCTCCACTTCCCGAAGGAACTGAGCCCCGGTCACATCGAACGCGATAGTCTCACTGGCGACGATATAGCCGCCGCTGACAAAATCACCAATCGCCAGAGGCCGGAAGCCCATGGGATCCCGGGCCGCCACTAAACAATCTTTCGTCATCAATAAAAAGCAAAACGCTCCCTTAAGCTCCAGCAACGCCTCGGCGAAAGCGTTAAGCAGATCTCCGCAGTGGTTGGTCAGACAGCGGGCGATGAGGTGCAGAACAAGTTCGGTGTCCGTGGTGGTCTGAAAGATGACCCCGTCCCGTTGGAGCCGTTTCCGCAAGCTCGGCGCGTTGCAGATGGTGCCGTTGTGGGCGATTCCCACCTGCTCTCCCTGAATGTTCACCATCAACGGCTGGGCGTTGACGATTCCTTCGCCGCCCGCGGTGGAATAACGCACATGGGAAATGCCCCGCTCATAAACGGTGTTTTTAACCCCGGATGGCAAGTTGGAGAATAAATCATCCACCAAACCCTGAGAGCGATGCAATTCGCACGTCCCTTTATGAGCCAGCATCACCCCGGCCGCCTCTTGCCCGCGGTGCTGCTGGGCGTGCAAGCCGCCATACAGGTGCTCAACAACACTGTCCGATTTGCTGATGCCGCACAGGCCGCAGTATTCTCTTGGTTTTTCTCTATTCATCGCATGGCCCGATTTTTATGGTTCATAGTGGCTCCGTGAAGACTTCTTTCAAACCGCCTGGCTTTACTTTCCACCGTCACGCCGCGCGAGAGCCGCGCCCACAAACTCGCGGAACAAGGGATGCGGCGCCAAAGGGCGGGACTTAAACTCCGGATGGAACTGACACGCCACAAACCAAGGATGCTCAGGCAATTCAATCATTTCCACCAAGTTCCCTTGCGGGTTGGTTCCCGCGATGGTCATGCCGTTGGCGGTCAACACCTCTTTATACGAGTCATTAAATTCATACCGGTGACGGTGACGTTCCTCAATGGTCGCCTTGCCATAAGCGGCTCTGGCTTTACTGCCTTTGACCAAATCGCATGCGTACGCCCCTAAACGCATGGTGCCGCCCATGTTGCTGATCTTTTTCTGCTCTTCCATCATGTCAATCACCGGATTGTCCACAGGCACGCCCAGATCTCCTTCAAACTCTTTACTGTGCGCGTCGATGATCCCGCAGACATTCCGGGCGTACTCAATCACGGCGCATTGCATGCCGAGACAAATACCCAGGAAAGGCACCTGTCCTTCACGGGCGAAACGAATGGACTTGATTTTTCCTTCAATGCCACGGACACCAAAGCCGCCCGGAACGAGCACGCCATCAACCCCCTCAAGTTCCGCCGCCACATCGCTCAAATCCGCTTGATCCAACTCGGTGGACTCAATATGCCGGATCCGGACCTTCGCTCCATGATGGGTGCCGGCGTGGAACAAGGCCTCGTAAATGCTTTTGTAGGCATCTTGAAGATCCATGTATTTACCCACCACCGCGATGTCCACCTCACCATTGGGGCGGGCGATAATCCGGTCGACCATTTTTTTCCAGTCACTTATTTTCAAGCTGCGGACGTGCAAACCCAGAGCTTCCAGGATATAAGTGTCCAAGTCCTGCTTGGCTAATTCCAAGGGCACTTCATAGATCGTGTTGGCGACATCTTTTTCCTCAATCACCAATTCCCGGCGCACATTGCAGAAGAGGGCCAGTTTTTCAAAATGCTCTTCTTTAAGGGACTCCTCACAGCGGCAAATCAGGATGTCCGGCATGATGCCGATTTCCCGTAAAATCCCCACGGACTGCTGGGAAGGCTTTGTTTTAAGCTCCCCGGCGGCGCGGAGGTAGGGGACAAGCGTCAAATGGATGAACAGGCTATCCTCCCGCGGCAGTTCATGCCCGTATTGCCGGATCGCTTCCAGAAACGGCAACGATTCAATGTCCCCGGCCGTTCCGCCAATTTCCGTGATGGCGATATCGACATCGGGAGCGTCCAAACTGCGGATGGCCTTTTTAATCTCATCGGTGATATGCGGAATGACCTGGACGGTCTTCCCTAAATAATCCCCTTTCCGCTCCCGTTCAAGGACTGACAGATAGATACTGCCGGACGTGAAATTGCTGGCCTGGGAACAGGTTAATTCACCAAACCGTTCATAATGGCCAAGATCCAAATCCGTTTCAGCCCCGTCATCAGTGACATAGACTTCGCCGTGCTGATAAGGAGACATCGTGCCAGGATCGACATTCAAGTAGGGATCAAGTTTTTGAATCGCCACGTTGTACCCGCGGCGTTTTAACAACAGGGCGACAGAAGCGGCGGTAATGCCCTTGCCCAGGGAAGAGACCACTCCGCCAGTGATAAAGATATGCTTCGTTTGATGCGCTGTTTGCCGTTTCATGGTCACGTCTCTTTCTAAATTAGCCCAGTTTTGTTTTTAACCGGTCAATGGCTTCCAACACATCATCACGATGACCAAAGGCGCTAAAGCGGACAAAACCTTCCCCCGCCGGACCGAATCCGGCGCCCGGAGTGGTGACCACAAAGGCGCTGGTCAAAATATCCTCGAACACATCCCAGGAATCACGTCCGGGAAACCGCGCCCAGATATACGGGGCGTTATCGCCGCCGAAGGTTTGAATCCCCAGTCCGTCCAAACACGCTTTGATCAACCGGGCGTTTTCCATGTAAAAAGCGACCGTTTCACGCATTTCGCGCATTCCGGCGTCATCCAAGGCGGCCAACCCGCCATGCTGGACCACGTTGGACGCGCCATTGAAGACAGTTGTGCTGATCCGGTTCCAGTCATGAATCACCGCGCTGCCGTCGTCATAGGTCAGCTCTTTGGGAATGACGGTCCAGCCCAGGCGCAGTCCGGTGAATCCAATCGGTTTGGAAAACGAGTTCACTTCAAGAGCCACTTCCCGGGCGCCCTCGATTTCAAAAATGGATCTGGGCAGTTCAGGATCACTGATGTATTCACTGTAGGCCGCGTCGAAAATAATGATGGAGCCGTTTTCTTTCGCTTTCGCGACCAGCGCCGTCAGCTGCTCCCGGGAAGCGACCGCCCCCGTCGGGTTGTTCGGGGAACAGATATAGATGAGATCTGTTTTCGGAATGGCGTCCACCTCCGGAAAAAAGCCGTTTTCCGGTCCGCAAGCCATGTACTCAATGCCGTCAAACTGGCCTTGCGCCGCGTTATACGGCCCCGTCGCGCCAATGATCACGCTGCCATCAACATACACCGGATAGGAGGGATCCTGGATGGCCACCGTGACCTCGGAGCCAAACATAAGCTGGAGGCGGCCGACATCACATTTCGCGCCGTCGGAAACAAACACCTCGGCGGGATCCACAATCCCATGATATAATTTTTCGGCGATCTTCGCCCGTAACTCACTGAATCCCTGCTCATCACCATAGCCGGAATAACCCGCCGACGTGCCCATGCCGGCCGCCGCTTTCCGCAAGCCATCGGTGATATGGGGGGTTAACGGCTCAGTGGTGTTGCCAATGCCCAGACTGATTATGTTCGCCTCCGGATACTTGTCCATGACCGCCTTTTTCCGACGGTTGATTTCCGGGAACAAGTAGCCGCTTCGCAGTTTCGCCAAATTTGAATTTCGTTTTACCATCAGATCCTCATTTCTCGTATTCTAAAACTGACTGTCCCGCGGCCGCGGAAGGTGTGCGTCACCCCCTCTCAACCCACCGTCCGGACCATCAAAAAAAAGGGGGCAGGCATCCCGCCCGCCCCTCAGTCGCGCCACTCTCCCCTGAAGACCGTCACCGCCGGCCCGGTCATGTGAACATGATTGTCACTTCCCCACTCCAAGTGGAGATTTCCCCCTTTGAGCCGGATAAGAACATTCCGCTCCGTCAAATCATTCAACACAGCCGCCACACAGGACGCCGACGCTCCGGTCCCGCAAGCCAGGGTCTCTCCGGATCCCCGTTCCCACACCCGCATGATCAATTCAGACCGGTTGACGACCTGAATAAATTCGACATTAATCCGGTTGGGAAAAACAGGATGGGACTCCAGTTGGGGGCCGAGTCCGAGGACAAGATCGTCCGTCAACGCGTCATGAAAACTCACGCAATGCGGATTTCCCATGGAAACCAGTGTCACCGGCAGGGCCGTGTCGCCAACGGCCAGTTCACGGGCGATGACCGGGGCGCTCCCCATATCCCAATCCGCCGTGTCAAACCGCGGCACCCCCATGTCGACCCGGACTTGCTCCCCGTCGCGGCAGGGCTTGATGATTCCCGCCAAGGTCTCGACAGTCAACGCCGGTTTTCGCGACAGGCCGGTGTCCCACACATATTTAGCCAGACAGCGAATGCCATTGCCGCACATTTCAACTTCACTGCCGTCATTGTTGAAAATCAACATCCGGACATCGGCAATATCACTGGGAGCCACAACCAGCACCTGATCGCACCCGACGCCAAAATGCCGGTCAGCCAAGCGCCGGCTCAAGCCCGGTAAATCGGCGGGGAGCGTGTCGTTGACCGCGTCAAGGACCACAAAATCATTGCCGCACCCGTGCATTTTAGTAAACTTCATCGCGATTCCATTGCCTTTCACACAGTGCCAACCCCATGCTGACACGGGCTTGACAAAAACCTGAAAACAGAACAAAACCAGGCACGTCACTAAACGTCCTGGAATACGCTCTGTCAAAAAAACAGACCACCAAGGCTGCCTTGTCGAACCGCTCGTTACCATATACCGGAAACAGAAAATTTCCACCCCCTGGAAACGGCCTTTCACATGATTTTTAAACACCGCCACACGCGTGACCAAACGCCTCGCGGCATGCGCCCGTTTTGGAACATCTCCCCCGATGTCTTGTCTCTAACCAGCATGCCACATGCGTGAAAACCCGTGTGCGCGGTGCCGGTGTTTCCGCACCGGCCGGATGAGTTAAACATAAATCAAGAGGATGCCCATGAAAACACGAGTGTTTTTTTTCGCCGCCGGTTTTTTCGCCCTTTTAGCCAGTCAGACCGCCTTGAGTCATTGTCAGATTCCCTGTGGTATTTATGGTGACCGGACACGCTTCACGTTACTTCGAGAGCATGTTCAAACGATTGAGAAATCAATGCTGAAAATTGTGGACCTTGAACAGGCTGAAAAGCTCAACGGCAACCAGTTGACCCGCTGGGTGAACACGAAGGATGAGCATGCTGACGAACTCACCCGGATTATCACCTACTATTTTCTGACGCAACGCGTCACCCCCGTGCCCGATGGCGATTCTCAAGAACGCAAGGACTATTTGAAAAAACTTGAACTTCTCCATACCATCATGGTTGAATCCATGAAATCCAAACAGACCACGGATACCGCTCATACCCAGGCGCTCATGTCCCTTATCAATGACTTCGAAAAGCTGTATTTTGGTGAAACGCCCGACCATGACCATGATCACGACGGGCATACCCACTGATACGGACGCTCAAGCTGGCGAATCCGGAACATGAACGACACTGACGGCGAGCTTGGGTGATTGATTTTTAACGATCGCCGGATACATTGATGTCATTGTGTTATCATGCCTCACGTATCGGAGGAGTCGTCCATGTCAAAAACGCTGATGATTTTAGCGCTGGCCGCGCTGGCCGCCGGGTGCGAAACCGGGTTCCGTGGCGCGGGCGGCGGCGACGGCGGACAGCGCGACATGGATATTCTGCGCCTGCGCCACATACAGCAAATCGCCGGGCTTATTGAGGAATACCGGCAGAGCACAGGTCATTATCCGTTAGCGAGAAGCGGTTTGGTCACTCAGTACGTTTACATCGCCACTGATGAACAGGAAAAAAACATTCCGCCGATACTTTCCGAAAAACACGTGGTCACGCCCTGCGAAACTCTGGAACGGGAGTTAAGCCGCGTGCTGAAACGAAACATCCGGCTGCCGAAAGATCCCCAGGCTGTGGCGACGCTCAGACCTAATGTTTATCTCTATATCACCCGGGGAAAAGATTTTTGGCTGGCTGTCCACCTCCACAGCCCGTGCTCTCTAAGCAAACCGGTCGCTAAATACCATCACATGGTGGAGGTGTCCAGCAAACCCTGGCCACCGTCTAAAGTATGGAGTCTTGACACGCTGATGACACATCCGGACTTTGTCAAGGAAGTGAAGCGGCCTCTCCATAATCCGGATGCCTTCCCTGAACAACGGGAACTCAGGGAAAATTAGCGGAGACGGCCGCAAATCGTCCGGATACTGATGATGACGCGCCGCCAGTTTACAGGAAGACCGCCTCAAGCCGGCCGCAGGACGAGTTCCCCACGGGCCACATCGGCCTTATGCGGACGGACACTGATGATGTCCCCGCAATGGTACACCCGGTCCGCATGCCGGGCCCGGAGGGAGCAGGTTTTGGCCGCGTAGATAAAATCATCCTCACCCAGCAAGGTCTTCGGCGCGAAGCCCATGAGCCCCAATTCGGGAATGAACAAGGCCAGTCCGTCGGGTGTCGCCCGGGAGATCACCGCTTGGAACACCACTTTTTCGCCGGCGCCGCGCCGTTGATTAAGGTAACGGATTTTCACCCGGTCCAGAGCGGCGAAATACGCCTCGTCATTAATGGCTTCAATCGCGGTGACTTCTTTGGCCCTGGCCTCACATTCCTCCTGGCTCAGCAGCTCTTCTCCCAGATCTTTGCGCCATAACTGCTGATGCACGGTCAAATCCGCATAGCGGCGGATAGGACTTGTGAAATGAGTGTATTGATCCTTGCCCAAGCCGAAGTGTTCGGAACAGGCGGCCGCGTAGACCGCGCGCGGCAAGGTGCGCAAAAAACCGTTAAAAATAATTTGGGCGGCGGGATGATCCGTGATCTCATGTAAAAAAGCGTTGACGGAACCCCGGGAATCCAATTTGCCCGCTTTCAACCGCAACGCCGATCGCACCCATGCTCTGAAATCATCCACATCCTTGCTTTTTGGTGTCCCGTGAACCCGGAACAACCCGGGAATTTTTTCCCGAATCAGTTCCTTGGCGACCGCGACATTCGCCGCCAGCATAAACTCTTCAACCAATTGATGGGCTGGATTAGGCCGGCTTTCCTGGAAACCGGTGACCGCTGGCGGGTCGTCCGAATAAAGCACCCGGACTTCCGTGGTGGCCAAGTCAAGAAACGCCTCTTTCCGTTGGCGAATCTGACGGAGAAGATGACTGAGGCGCCCAAGTTCTTTCACGGCGGCCGCGACATCATCCCCCCAGCCGGGATTTTTTCTCCCCGCCAGAAACGCCTCCACCTCACTAAAGTTCAAGCGTTTGCTCACGTGAATCAGAGCGCGCGCCCGGCGGGTGGAGAGAATCTCGCCAGACTGGCGGTCAATATCCAAAAACACACTGTGGGCGGGCCGGGGCGCGCCTTCTTTCAAACTGCACAAATCAGCCGCCAGAGGTTTGGGAAGCATCGGCAAGGTGCGGCCGGGTAAATACGCGGTGAATCCGCGGCGGCGGGCCTGACGGTCCCAGTCGCTGTCCGGAATAATGTAGGCCGCCACATCGGCGATATGAACCCCCGCCCGGACAATGTCGGGATTATCGGTCATCTCCAGTGATATGGCGTCATCAAAATCTTTCGCGTCCACCGGATCGATCGTCACCGTGGTTAAATGCGACCAATCTTCACGGGCGATCCGCCTGGGCGTCATGGCGGCGGCGGCGGCCTGCTCCGCGTCGCTGTAAGGCTCTGGCAACGCGTACTCCGCGACGATGGCGTCCATATCTTCAGTCAAGGACGCGCCTTGATTCAGGGTGCTGAGGTATTTTCCCCGCAACGCTTGGCGGGATGTGTCGGGAAATAAAATCTCGGCGACAATCCAATCACCGTCCACCGGATAGTCCTCCATCGGCAATCGCCGCGGAAATATCAGCTCCACTTCGTCCGGATAATCGCGGCGCATCGGGCGGATGACGGGCGTGGGACCGCTGTTGACATACTCACCGGTCAGACGCGTGTGCCCTCGTTGAAGGATGTCCGTCACCATGCCGACGGGCCCCTTGTCAGTCTGCTCGACAATTTGGACTCGCACCCGGTCGCCAGCGAAGGCGTTTCCCAGCTTGGCGGGAGGGATGAACACATCCTCTCCTCCAGCGTCCGGCGTGAGAAACCCAAATCCCCGGGCGTGGACGGTCACGTTCCCCGTCACGTTTTTTGACGTGTCGGGCAATGCCAGGCGTCCCCTCCCCTGTTTCACCACGTCTCCCTGCTGGAGCATGCCGCGCAGCGCGTACCCGAATTCCCGGGTGTCCTCTTTGGAATGGGCCCCCGCCGCCCGACGCAACTCAGCCCGGCGCAATCCCTGGGGACGCTCACGTAAGGCTTGTATGATCTGCTCGCGAAGGCTGGACATAAAAAAGCGCTCCGAAGTCGTGGGTCAATAATCATCGCGTGAGAAATGGTCATTGACCGTGATTGAAAACGCGCCGGTTTAAACGCTTGATGACCTAACGGCCAAAGGTGACCGACGGGCAAAAATCCAAAATCCGCGCTTGCGGGGTTTCCCGTCCGCCAAAGGTGTTGAGACGAGCTGAATAAACCACATCCCAGGGCGGAGGGCAGAAATCACTGGGAGTCCGGTTGAAGGCGATAAAGTCGATACAATATCCGTCTTGATCCCGCAGGACACCCCGGGTGTGGTCCCGCCCGGCGGGTTGAATACGGTCCGCGGTCACATGGCGGGTCAAAAACACCGGCTCCGGATTTCCCTGCCCGAAAGGGGCCAGCAGATTGAGATCCATCAGAAAATGCTCATTGATTTCCCCGAACCCGATATCCCCGCAAATTTCAATCACCGGCTTCATTTCATCGGCGGCGAGGACAAATTGCACATTTTCCTCAAAGGTCTTGGCGAACTCCTCGGCATGGCGGGGTTCAAGGGACAAGCCCGCGGCCATGGGATGGCCGCCGAAACGCTCAAGCAAGTGCCCGCATTTCTCCAAGACACCGACCAGATTCACCCCCTCGACGCTGCGGCCGGAACCAGACAAAAAGCCCGTGGCATCCATCGTCATCACAATGCACGGCCGATGGTAGGTGCGGACAAGCCGGGCGGCGACAATGCCCAACACCCCTTGATGCCAGTCGTCCCCCCAGACCACCACCGCCCGCATGCTGTCGTTAAACCGGGCGTCAATTTGCTGGCAAGCCCGGTCAAACGTCTCCGCTTCCAAGGCCTGCCGTTTTTTATTTTCAGCGTCCAAAGCGGCCGCCAGCGGAAATGCCTCCGCCATACTCGGAGCTTGCAACAGTTGCATCGACAGGCTTGGATCTCCCATTCGTCCGGGAGCGTTTAACCGCGGCGCGATGCGGTAAGCGATGTCCTGCGCGCACACCGCGCCGTTCAAACCGACCAGATCACAGAGGGCGCGGATACCGGGGCGATGTTGACGGGACAGCGTTTCCAACCCATGCTTGGCCAGACAGCGGTTTTCATCCAACAACGGCACAATATCGGCCACGGTCCCCAAAGCCACTAAGTCCATAACCTCACGAAGATCATAAGAAAAACCGCCCAAGTTGTTCTCACGGCCGTATTTTATGAAGGCGTGACAGACTTTAAACGCCACGCCGACCCCGGCTAATTCCCTGATCCGGTCGTCTTCCGTGGCGACTTTGGGATCAATGACGGCGATCGCCACAGGCAGCTCTTCAGATGGTTCGTGATGATCCGTGACGATCACATCAATCCCAAGCTCCGCGGCGGCTTTGACCGCCGCATGGCTGGTGATCCCGCAATCCACGGTGACCAGCAGCGAGTGATGATCCGCGCAGGCTTTTTCAATGGAATCCGGTGTCAAGCCATAGCCGTCGTCCATGCGGTGAGGAAGAAACGTCTCCACCTTGGCGCCATTTTGAGACAACACGGTGGACATGAGCACAGACGCGGTGATACCGTCCGTGTCGTAATCTCCGTGAATGAGAATGGTCTCGTTTTTCTGGATCGCCTGCCAAAGCCGGGCGGCGGCCTCCCGGCTTCCTGGCAATTTGAACGGATCAACTAAATCACGGAGTTTTGGGGTGAGGAACTCTTCAGCACCTTCGGGTTTAACGCCCCGACTGGCTAATACAAGAGCGGCGGGACGGCTTAAATAAGACGCCTCCTGAATCTCCTGGATCTTTTTGGATTGTGCTGAAAGTACCTTCCATCGGTACATTTCCATTTGTTGTTTTCCTGTTAGTTAAAAAAGATGTCGCACTATAGCTCCTCAATACCGGTGGCGCTATGTCCAGGACATCTAATTCCAACCAAATCAGGAACGCGGGCTCAACTTCCACGCCAGACAACAAACAACCAGAAAAGCGGCGCGTTAAACACCAGGCTGTCAACAAAATCAAAGACCCCCCCCAATCCCGGAACGGCACCGGAATCCTTGACGCCCGCCGCCCGTTTCAAGGCTGATTCAGTCAAGTCTCCCAGCAACCCGGTGCCCGTTAACACCACGGCGGTGACCGCGGAGAAAAACAACCGGGCGACAAATCCGTCGCCAAACAACCGGCCAACGGAATCAGGCATGACCATCAGCATCAACCATGCTAGAACGACACTGGCCATAACGCCTCCGGCCAACCCCTCCCAACTCTTTTTCGGGCTCACGCGGGGCCATAGTTTGTGATTGCCACCGGATTTCCGCGCGGTCAGCACGCCCAAGGTGTACGCGCCGATATCCCCGAATTTTGTGACAACCAATGCGAAAAGGACCAGTAACCGACCGTGCATCCCCAGGCCCTCGCGGAAATAAAGCGCCGGAATAAAGCGTAAGGTCCCGTAAAGAAGCAGCATCCCCCCGAGCGTCACCAGCCAGGACACCATGGACAGCCGGAGATCTTTGCCTGAGACTGCGATGAAAGCCGTGCTTAACAAGACCATAAACAGCACCGCCGCCTCTTCCAAAGGATACGGAGGAAGATTGTGGATTAACGGGCGCCAGGCGAGAGCCAGCATAAGGACTAATCCCCCGATCCGCATGGGCAGCCGCATCGTCGGCAAGCCCAGCTTGGCGCTGAGCGCGGCGTATTCACCCAGAACAATCCAGATAAGCGCCATACACAAAAAAGTGAATAACAGCCCACCGGTAAGACCGGGCGATAAAAACGCCAGCAAACACACGCCGCCAATTGACAAACCACTGATCAGTCGTTGTTTTAACATAGCTTGAAGGTTCCGAATTCCGGGTGAATATGCTGATCGCGACGTTCAGGGGACGCTTGATACGCCGCGGTGAAGTCCTGGGCGCTTTCAATCTTTCCGGCCGCCAAACCGCCGCTTCCGCCGCGCGTATTCCGCTAACGCCTCGGCGAAGTCCTCTTTGCTGAAATCGGGCCACAGGGTGTCGGTGAACCAAAACTCCGAGTAAGACGCCTGCCACAACAGAAAATTGCTCAAGCGCAATTCACCACTGGTGCGGATAATCAGATCTGGATCCGGCAAGTCGGCGGTGGACAGATGGCTGGAAATCAAACCCGGGGTGATATCGGCGGGCGTGATCTCACCGTCGAGAACTTTCGCGGCCAGGTCACGGACCGTGGCGGCGATTTCCTGACGGGCGCCATAGTTCAGCGCCAACGTAAGCACGCCCTGGCTGTTCCCGGCCGTGTCATTCATGGCTTTTTGAAGAGCCGAGCGCACATCCGCGGGCAGACCAGCCAAATCCCCGATAGCGTTCAACCGGATATCGTTTTTTTGCAGATCCTTGACCCGTTCGGCCAGAAAGCGCTTGAGCAAAGTCATCAGCCCGCTGACTTCACGCTTGGACCGGGACCAGTTCTCAGTGCTGAACGCGTACAACGTCAGATAGCGGATGCCATAATCGGAACAGGCTTCGACCATGCGCTTGACTGTTTCAGCTCCCGCCCGGTGCCCTTTGTTCGCGGAAAGCCCCCGCCGTCTGGCCCAACGACCGTTGCCGTCCATGATCATGGCCACATGCCGGGGAATGTTTTTTTCAGAATCAGTCATCAATAAGCCTTGGCGAAGGGACTCAACAGCCGCATCCGCCGACAGCGGAACACGCGGACCCTTGACCCCGGGATGCCGACCCCGCTTCAATCAACAAAAAATGTCTGAGCCCGTTTGGGACCGACTGAGAGAATGTGGATTTTCCCACCGGTCAATTCCGTGATCCGGTTGAGATAATTCCGTGTGGCCTCGGGCAGATCTTCCCAGCATTGAGCGTCTTTCGTGGAACATCGCCAGCCGGGCATTTCCTCATAAATCGGAGCCACCGCCGCGATCTCCGCCAAATCACTGGGCATGTCTTCAATACGTTGTCCGTTCAGCTCGTAGGCGACGCAGATTTTCAGGGTGTCCAAGTCATCCAAAACATCCAGCTTGGTGATGGCGAGCAAATCAGCGCCATTGACCATCACGGCGTACCGGGTGGCGACCGCGTCAAACCAGCCGCACCGGCGCGGCCGTCCCGTGGTGGCCCCGAATTCCCCGCCCAACATCCGAATGCGTTCGCCCATGGCGTTATCCAGCTCGGTCATGAACGGCCCTTCCCCCACCCGCGTGGTGTAGGCCTTGTACACGCCCAGGACATGGTCGATACGGGACGGGGCGAGCCCGCCGCCGGTGCAGGCCGCGCCGGAAGACGTGTTGCTGCTGGTGACATAGGGATACGTGCCGTAATCCACGTCCAGCCATGTGCCTTGAGCGCCTTCAAAGAGAATTTTTTTCCCGGCGGTGAAGGCGTTGTTCACGTCCAGCACGGTATCCGCGACCATTGGGCCGAGTTTGCCGGCGGCGAC
This sequence comes from Lentisphaeria bacterium, assembly GCA_032251435.1. Lineage (GTDB taxonomy): Bacteria > Verrucomicrobiota > Lentisphaeria > Oligosphaerales > MVZH01 > JAVVEH01. The sequence goes on from JAVVEH010000001.1 coordinate 128,944, forward strand.
CTTGATCAGATCCCATTCGGCGTCCACATCCATCAGCTCGACACCATGCGCCGCCAGAATGTCATTCGCCCGGGCGGCCTGGGCGCGGAACAGTTTTTCCAATTCGACGGGATCCCGCAGCGCCGCCCCCCGGATACCCACCCGGTTGACTTTATCCGCATACGCCGGACCAATCCCGCGCATCGTCGTGCCGATTTTATCCTCGCCCAGCTTCGCTTCGGACATGCCGTCCAGCAACCGGTGATATTTGAAGACCAACTGGCAACGGGTGCTCAGTTTCAACCGGTCAGCGACACTAAACCCGCGCTTTTCCAAATCAGCGATTTCTTCAGCCAGACCCAGGACATCCACAACGACACCGTTGCCGATCATACAGTCTTTGCCCTCGTGCAGAATTCCAGATGGTATCAGGTGCAGCACAAACTTCTGGTCACCGACTTCAACGGTGTGGCCGGCGTTGTTTCCACCTTGAAAACGGACCACGACATCCGCTTTTTCAGATAGAACGTCAATAATTTTGCCCTTACCCTCATCGCCCCACTGAAGACCAACTAAAACCATCGATGACATTATTTTACCTCTGATATTACGTCCCGGAAAACAACCCGGAGACCAACTGCGCTCATGCAAGATGATAATCTACTTACAAAAGGTGATTTTTCAACAGCCCACGCGCCGACGGCCGCCACAGCGGACTTAAATTCCCCCGCGGTTCCTAGGGTTGACACCGCGGTTGATCATATCCTGATAAGCTTTCCTGTTTTCCCGTTATCCGAGGCGTTTTTCCAGCGGCGGCGGTTCCGGCACGCGGCCATCCGCGGCCGGGCGGCAACCGAAACGGGTCCGGAACAGACATCGTCGGCACAGCGGTTCGACGATCCGATTGGTATGGAATCCATTCAGAATAGCCATGGCGCGGGGAGAACTCAGGATATCGGCGACGGGCTTTTCCCGGCAGTTCCCCAAGGCCATGACCCCCGCGTGGTCAAGACAGCACGGCACCACCGTCCCGTCAGCGAGAATGCCAAAATGCGTTCCCAGGCCATGGCAGAAACCGCGTTCGGTCAGTACGGGGCCAGACAGGGCCGGCCACTCGAAAACCGTGTCGCGATGCAGGTAGAGCTGACCGGTCAGCCGGCGTCCTTTGCGCCGTCCCCATGCCTGGGCGCCAGGGATGACCACCCCGAATTGGCTTTCAATGGCGCTCCGAACAGTCGCGTTCCACGCGTCGTCGGGGCTGGGCTTGGCGTGACCCCGCGCGTTCCACAGCCGCAGATTAACAAACAAGTCCGGACGCTCTCTCAAGGCCCGCCCGGCGAAGGCGAGGATGCCGGTCAGCTTCGCCTGCCGCCATGCGCTGTCACCGGCCTCGGCGAGACCATGCAGCGAAACATTCACCTGCCGCACGCCCGGATGCAGCAGCGCCTGGACGGCGGACGGGGTGAGGAGGGTTCCGTTTGTGGTGACAACCACCGGCACGCCCAGCCGCGCGCAGATCCCGATCAGCTCCGGAAAGCGCGCATGCCGCAGCGGCTCACCAAGAACGTGCAGGCAGACCGCCTCGCATAAAGGAACGAGCTGAGCGATTATCCGCGCGAACACATCCACACTCATCTCGTCCGGCGGCCGGGAAGATGTCGGGCAGAAGGCGCAGGTGAGATTACACCGGTTCGTGACTTCGACATAGACATGTTTAAAACGTTTGCCAGCGGCCATGGTCGCCCGAATTCCCTTCGTGCTGATAAGCTTGCTCAAAATGGGCGATGCGCTCCCGCACTGTGGCCGTGCTGGCGGTAAGCGGCACACCTGTCCCATCTAAAATTTTTGTTTCACGCGGATAACGTAAAGCCCGTCCTGGTTTTACGCCAGGTCGGGCTCTTTTTCATTTTTCTATTTTCCAGCGTGACGACGCGCCCTTTTCCACACTGGTCCGGCAGGGGGTCCGCAAAGCGGCTTGAAGCGCACCGGCTCTCCTTGGTGCGCTTATGCTGTCACCTACGGCTTATCTTGCGAACTCCGCGATGGTCACGACTGTGTCGCTCCCGAATGGCCTGGTAACCACCCGCGCCTATGAGCCACAACGCGACCGTGTTAATTATGTTGAAAACGCAATCGGAGCCGTTACAGTATTCAAATATGACTACACCAATTGAGCCACACTGTGGCTTTTTTTACGGGACGATGCCCCTTGGACGCCGCACGGACACAGTGATGATACGCCTTCGCTCAAAAGCTACGGCGGCACAGGCCGGAACCGCCACCTCCTACACCGCCAACCAGCTCAACCAGTACACCGCCATAACTGGAATGAGTTCGCCGATCCACGACGACGACGGAAACATGACGATCATGCCCTCCACCACTGGCAGCTGGGCAATCCAGTGGAACGCCGAAAACCGCATGACTGTGGCCGAGTCCGACACCGTCAAGCTGGAATTCACCTACGACTACATGGGCCGCCGGGTTGAAAAGAAAGTCTATACTCGCCCGACAATTGCCGACATCTGGTCTCTGACCTCCGACCTCCGGTATATATACGACGGCTGGAACCTCATCGCCGAACTCGCATCCACCCCGACACCCCCATACACACTCACCCCCACACGCACGTATACCTGGGGCCTCGACCTATCCCAGACCACCCAGGGCGCTGGCGGTGTCGGCGGCCTCCTCTCCGTATCTGACCTCGGATCTCCGACCTCCGACATCTGGTATGCCACCTATGACGCGAATGGCAACGTGTCAGAATACCTCGACGCCACCGGCGCAAGCGTAGCCCACTATGAGTACTCGCCGTTCGGACGCACAACCGTCGCCACCGGGTCACACAGTGACATTTTCAAGCACCGCTTCAGCACGAAGTATTTGGACGAACATGGCTTGTATTACTACGGCCGCCGTTGTTACAACCCGGAGATCGGACGCTGGATTAATAGAGATCCAATTGGGGAAATGGGGGATTTTATTCCTATATTTTTGTGCAAAATGCCTCCCTAAACAAAACGGATTTTTTAGGACTTCTATCTGTTGGTGATGTAATCTCTTTGCTTCCCGGTTTGGGCACACTCTACAATGCTGTTGTTGCCCCAAAAGGAAGCAATCCAAGTGACTATTCAATAGACATAAGCAAGAAGTTGTGCTGCGAACTCGGTTCAGAAGGCGCGGAATTAGATTGCCAAAAAAGCATTCAGCTTCAGATCGCTAAATATGAGGGGAAATACGTTGCCCTAACAACAGTCCACGCACTCACTGATGCCGTGGTTGGCTTGCTTGCAAAACATCCTATTGTTCTTCTTAAGGAATAACAGGAGGAGAACAATATATTTTCGCCTTTGGTTTTATTGCTGGGGTCCTCATTTGTGTTGGTCTGTTTTTTATTCTTCTCTCTTTAAAGATGTTTCTGACGAGCAAAAAATCTTCACAACGAATGGAATGACTGTGGGGGATGCAAAGCCGGGTCAGCCCACCTTTTTTGCATTTGGCATTGCCTTCAAAGCCATCTATCCAGTCTTAAAACCATACTTGACAGGCCCTCGATTCTTTCGACCAACTCCCTGCCGCTGTCACGCGCTCCGACACTTTCCCGCGGAAAACTCACATAACGGCGGAAAGCGACTTGACCAAGCTCACCGCGTCGGCCAGCGCCTGCTGGCGGCTGTCACTCTCGGCGATCGTTTTGATCAACTTACTGCCGACCACGACACCATCCACATACTTCGCGATCATCGCGGCCTGATCCGGGCGCGACACACCGAAACCGGCGACGACCGGGACAGTGCTTGCCGCCTTCACCGTTTCCAGATGATCGGCCAGATCCGCCGGCAGTTCCGTCCGGGCGCCGGTCACACCGGTCACGGTGATATAATACACGAATCCTTTGGCCCGGCTGACCAGATCCCGCGCCCGCTCCCTGGGCGTGGTGGGGGCCAGAAGTGTGATTTTATACACATCACGGGCTTCCATAGCCGGCAGCAACTCCTCTTCCTCCTCAGGCGGGACATCCACCACCAGCCAACCGTCAAGACCGCACTCCGCGGAGTCCGCGGCGAGCTTGTCCACCCCGTATTGAAGCAAGACATTGTAATAACTGAACAACACAAAAGCCGCCTCGCAACCCGCTTCACGCACGCGTTTGACCATCGCCAGTATCTTGGGCAAGGTCACGCCGGCGGCCAAAGCCCGTTGGCTGGCCGCTTGAATCGTCGGCCCGTCCGCCATGGGATCTGAAAACGGCACCCCGATTTCGACAATGTCCGCGCCGGCCGCGACGATAGCCGGAATCAAGGCTTCGGTGAACGCCAGATCGGGATCACCGGCGCTGACAAACATCACCAGGGTTTTACGGCCCTTGGCGGCGTTCTCACTAAATATTTTGTCTAGTCTATTCATGGGTGTTCCTGCGATAAAAAAACCAGTGGTCCGGGTGACGCGGATGACCGCGTTGACTTGGGTTCGTCCCCCCCCCCGACAGCGGCGGACGTTGTCACATGTTCAAGACATTCAAAACCGTCTGCATGTCTTTATCCCCGCGGCCGGAGAGGTTGACAATCACACTGTCCTCCGGGGATAATTTCGCCGCCCGCGCCATCGCCGCGGACACCGCGTGGGCGGACTCCAAAGCCGGGATAATCCCTTCCAACCGGCACAACAGTTGAAAAGCCGCCAATGCCTCACCGTCCGTGACGGCGCAATACTCGGCGGCGCCGGTATCATGAAAATGGGCGTGTTCCGGGCCCACACCCGGATAATCCAAGCCGGCGGAAATGGAGTGCGTCGGCAGGATCTGGCCATCCTCGTTCTGTAAAAGATACGTTTTGTTGCCGTGCAAAACACCGACCCGGCCCCCGAGGATGCTGGCGGAATGCCGACCGGTCTCAATCCCCTCCCCCGCGGCTTCCGCGCCGATGAGTTTCACCCCGGGATCATCGACAAAACCCGCGAAAATACCCATGGCGTTGCTGCCACCGCCAATGCAGGCGATGACTTCGACCGGCAGTTTGCCTTCTTTTTCCAAAATCTGCCGACGGCTCTCACGGCCAATAACCGCTTGAAATTCACGCACCATTTCCGGGTAAGGATGGGGCCCCGCCACGGTGCCGATCACGTAAAAGGTGTCTTCGACAGTGGTCACCCAATTGCGCAACGCCTCATTCATCGCGTCTTTCAGTGTCCCGGCACCGCTTTTCACGGGCACGACTGACGCGCCCAGAAGCTTCATACGCTGGACATTCGGCGCCTGCCGTTCAATATCCTCAGCGCCCATGAACACCTCGCATGTCATGCCGAACAAGGCCGCCACTGTCGCGGTGGCCACGCCATGCATGCCCGCGCCGGTTTCGGCGATCAAGCGCCGCTTGCCCATTCGCCTCGCCAGCAAGGCCTGTCCCAAGGTGTTATTCACTTTGTGAGCGCCGGTATGATTCAGGTCTTCACGCTTGAGATATATTTTCGCTCCTCCCGCTTCCTCTGTCAAGCGGGCGGCGAAATACAAGGGTGTTTCCCGACCGACATAATCCTTCAGCAATTGCCGGAACTCGGCTTGAAACACCGCGTCGGTCTTCGCCGCCTCATAGGCGGCTTCAAGCTCAGTCAACGCGGGCATCAGCGTCTCCGCCACATATTGGCCGCCGTAGATGCCGTAATGTCCTTTTTTAGTCATCATAAATCCTTCATGTCTTTTACGACTCCAAACAGCGCGTCAAGTTTCCGCGTGTCTTTACGGCCCGGAGAGGCCTCGACCCCGCTGCCTATATCGATCACCGCCGGCTTCACGGCCGCCGCGGCCGCCGCGATATTTTCCGCGGTGATTCCTCCCGCCAGGACGATTGGCCGGCGACCGCTCAGCCGCGCCGCCAGATCCCAGTCGCATACTTTTCCCGTGCCCCCCCGCTGTCCCGGCAGCATCGTGTCCGCCAGAATCGCCGCGGCGGGAAATTCCGCGGCCGCCGCGACATCCGCCGCGGTCATCAAATGCCAGGCCTTCCAGACACGCCCGGCGCCAATCACCGCCACGTCAGCAGCCGTCTCATCGCCGCATAATTGCGCGATGTCCAGGCCGCAGACATGTAATGTTTTGACCACCTGATCCGCCGACGTATCCACAAACACACCGACTTTCAGAATGTCAGCCGGCACATGAGCGACCATCCCCTTGGCCGCTTCCGGGGTCACAAAACGCGGCGATGTCTCCGCGAAAATAAATCCCAGATAATCCGCGCCGCGCCGTGCGGCGGCCAACGCGTCCTCCAGATTGGTGATTCCGCAAATTTTAACTTTCGGCCTCATGGGTTCATCGCTCCCAGCAGTTTTCTCAACGCCCGGCCCGGCCGCGGATCCCGCATCAGGTGTTCGCCCACCAGAAAAGCGTCGGCGCCGGCGTCACCCAGCATGACAATGTTTTCCCGGGAATCGACACCGCTTTCCGCCACCCGCACCCGTTCCGGGGGGATGAGCCCCATCATGCGCCGCGTGGTGCCCAGATCGACGTTGAACGTTTTCAAATCACGGCTGTTCACCCCGACGATCGGCGCGGGTGTGGCCAAAACCATATCCAGCTCCGCCTGGTTGTGGACCTCTGACAGAACCCCGAGACCAAGATCGAGAGCGGTGTCCAACAAGTCCTTAAACAGGATCGGTTCCAAGGCGGCGGCGATCAATAAAATGGCGTCCGCCCCGTTCGCGCGGGCTTCCAAAATCTGATATTCATCAATGGTGAAGTCTTTGCGGATAATCGGAATATCCACCGCTCGCCGCGCCAGACGAAGATTGTCCAGGCTGCCTTGAAAATACTGTTCATCCGTTAGAACGGACAAGGCCGCGGCCCCCGCCGCCGCCAGTTCTTCCGCCAGTTGGGCGGGAGCGAAATGGTCCCGGATCACCCCTTTTGAGGGCGACGCCTTTTTTAACTCAGCGATGACATTCGGCGGCGCTCCGGAACCTTTGGCCCGCAAGGCGCCGGCGAAATCGCGCGGCCGGGGGCTCTGACTGGCCAGCACCGCCATCCGGGCGCTGGACACCGCCTTCTTGGCGGCGGCCAGCTCTTCGCGTTTGGTGTCAATAATGGTGTCTAAAATAGTCATAGGCGTGATCAATCGTGTCCACGGAACTCAGACTTGGTCAGCTTGTTTCCCGGATTAGTATGTCCAGTTTCTCCAACGCCGCGCCGGAATCGATGGACTGACGGGCCAACGCCAGTCCCTCTTCCAGCGTGTCCGCTTTTTCCCCCGCGACAATCCCCGCGGCCGCGTTGAGCAACACCACATCCCGCTTCGCTCCCGTCTCGCCGCGGAGCACATTGCCCAAGATCACCGCGTTCTCATGAGCGTCCCCCCCGGCCAGTTCCCGCTCATCGTATGTTTTACCCAGTAACATCTCCGGCGACAGCTCGTATGTTTTGACCAGACCGTCGCGCAATTCGCTCACCCGGGTCGGAGCGGTCACGCTGATTTCGTCCAATCCGTCATTACCGTGGACCACAAACGCCCGTCGGCAGCCCAGTTCTTTCAAGGCGTCAGCAAACATCTCGGTCAACGCCGGCGCGAACACGCCAAGCACTTGGCCGGTGGCGTTCGCCGGATTGGTCAAAGGGCCGAGCATATTGAAAATCGTCCGGATGCCCAGTTCCCGGCGGGGGCCAATCGCGTATTTCATGGCCGGGTGCATGCACGGCGCGAACAAAAAGGCGATCCCGAACTCCTGTAAACATTGTTCCATCACGTACGGTTCCGCGTCAATAGCGACACCCAGCGCCTGCAGCACATCCGCTGAGCCGCATTGACTGGACACCGCCCGATTGCCGTGTTTGGCGACGGGAATGCCCGCCCCGGCCACCACAAAAGCGGTTGTGGTCGAAATGTTAAACGTGCTCATGCCGTCCCCGCCAGTGCCGCAGGTGTCGACCACTGACCGGGCGCCGGCGTCAATATAGGTGGCGTGACGGCGCATGGAGGCGGCCGCGCCGGCCACTTCCTCAACGGTCTCGCCTTTCATCCGCAAAGCGGTGATAAATCCCGCCACCTGCGCGGGTGTCGCCTCCCCGCCCATGATGACATTCATCGCTTCCACCGTTTCCTGGCTGCTTAAATCATGACCGGAAACAACTTTGGCAATCAGTTCTTTTATCATCTCACCAACTCCTTAATATTCAAAAAATTTCCCAGCAGCCGTTTGCCGGCGGGGGTCAGGATGGATTCAGGATGGAATTGCACCCCCATGGACAGATGCTCCCGATGCCGGATGCCCATGATTTCGCCGTCATCTTCCGCCCGGGCGGAGATGTCAAAACACGGTGGAAGACTGCTTTCCTCCGCCGCCAGGGAATGGTAGCGGGTCACCGTCATGGGCGATTTTATGTTGCTGAACAGCCCTTTGCCATCATGCTCAATCTTGCTCACTTTCCCATGCATCAATTTTTTGGCGCTGACAATGGCGCCGCCAAACGCCGCGGCTAGACTTTGATGCCCGAGGCAGACACCTAAAATCGGCACCTTCCCGCTCATCGCTTGAATCAAGGGCACCGAAATACCCGCTTCCGCCGGCGAACATGGTCCGGGTGAAATCAGGATGTGATCCGGCGCCATCGCCGCGACCTCGTCCACTGTCACCACGTCATTCCGGCGGACCACGACATCCGCGCCCATGGCCTGCAAGTACTGAACTAAATTAAAGGTGAATGAATCGTAATTATCCAAGACAAAAATCATCGCGCGCTCCCGCATAACAATATTAGTTATCCATCGCCTCAAAATTCCGGGCCGCCAAGGCCAGAGCCCGCCGCATGCCTGAAGCCTTGTGACACGTCTCATCATATTCCGTTTCCGGAACCGAGTCCGCGACAATCCCCGCGCCGGCTTGAACTGACACCTGGTCACCATCAATTTCCAAAGTGCGGATGGTAATCGCCATATCCATATTGCCATCGTAGCCGATATACCCGACGGCGCCACCGTAAGCGCCGCGTGGGCGCGGTTCGAGTTCATGGATAATTTCCATGGCCCGGACCTTCGGGGCGCCGGACAAGGTGCCGGCTGGAAAGGTGGCCTTGATCAGATCAAAGGCGTCTTTATCCGGCGATAATTCAGATTGAACATGGGAAACAATGTGCATGACATGACTATAGCGTTCAATCGTCATAAAATCACGGACCTGAACGCTGCCGGGAACGGCGACCCGCCCGAGATCATTCCGTCCCAAGTCCACCAGCATCACATGTTCCGCCCGCTCTTTCTCATCAGCCAGCAACTCGTCCGCCAACCGCCGGTCCTCTTGCTCGGTGGCGCCCCGGGGCCGTGTCCCGGCAATGGGACGCAGTTCGGCCTTATTGCCCGTGAGCCGCACCATCACTTCCGGCGAACTTCCCACCAGAATCCGTTTGTCAAACTTCATGAAAAAGGTGTAGGGCGAGGGATTAATCAACCGCAAGGCGCGGTACAGTTGGACGGGGGCCACCGTCAACGCGGTGCTGAACCGCTGGCTCAGCACAACTTGGATAATGTCGCCAGCCACAATGTAATCCTTGGCCCGGCGGACCGCGTCGCAAAAATCCCCGCGGGTGACATTGGACACCATCGCTGGAACGGTCCCGTCACCGGCGGCCGATGACAACACCGGACGGGGGCTTTTCAGCCGCCGTTCAACCGCCTTGATCCGCTTGCACGCGTCATGATAGGCGTGGTCAACCGACTCGGTGTCAGCCAACCGGGCGCAGGCCACAACGTTGATGGTGTGCCGGACATTGTCAAATATAATCAAATCATCCGCTTGCATGAAACACGTGGGCGAGTTGACCTCGCCCTTTGGCTCAGGTAAACGCTCGAACTCGTTGACGGTCTCATAACTGACTGAGCCGACCATGCCGCCGAAAAACCGGGGCAGCCCGGGAATGGAAACCGGGCGCGTCGAGGCCATCACCTCCCGTACCTCACTGAAAGAAGTCAGCCTCACCTGACGCGGGCCGCCCGGAGTCTCCGGCAACCCCCTGTCACCGACCGTGTAAATAACATCCGGATTCACCCCGACAAACGAATACCGACCCCAGCGTTCCCCTCCCTCAATACTCTCCAGTAAGAACACATAATCATCCTCAGCGAACCGGGTCAACACCGAGACGGGTGTCTCCAGATCGGCCAAATGCTCACGACACACCGGCACCAGATTCCCTTTACGGCTCAACGCCCGGAATTCGTCTAAACTCGGATAAAACATACAATCAACTCCATCACTGAAAAGTGGGCGGTCAAAAAAACACCGGCTTTGAGTTAGTGTTTCGATACAATAGAACAAAAGCGGGCGTTTGCAACCCCCCGCGTGATGTTTTTTAAAAAAAATCTCAACACCCCGTTATGCGGAACGCTTCCAGCCGCCGCGGTGGATGTCATTCCGCGGGCTGAGTTGCCTGATCGGTTCATGGTTTTAAAGTCAATCCATGCTATATTCGCGCTTTTTCTTCCCGCGACCAGTAACCCAGCAGTGAGTTCTCTGATGTCCACCCCTGTTTTTCCTCCGCTTGACCAATCCTTTAAAAGCGCCCAAGCCAGCTTTAACGGCACCAGCCTGACCATCACGAGTGGGAAAACAACCCGGCGCTGGACGTGGACAGGCCGGGGCTTCCTGACAACACAAGTCAGCGATGACACAGGTATGGTATGGACGCTTGACCAACGGGGTGACCGGGATGCCGACTGGTTATTGCCTGTTTGTTTTGACGCGAACCCGTCAGCGGTTCCAGTTTCCATGGAAGCGAACGTATCCAATGATGAAGGGTTCACCAGCGACCATCTCGCAGTCACCGCGGAAATGACCTATCCAACCGCCAAACTGAGCCTGCGCTTCACTGTCTGGGCCTATCCGGACGCGCCGGGATTGAGGACATCCCTCCATATCAGGGCTCTGGACGGATTTTCCTGGGACCCCCACATCGGGAACCGGGAACGCTCTCAAAAAGCCCGGGAAATCGCTTTTATGGATCGTGGCTACCAGCGGCATGACGTTCTGCCGCTGGAGGTCGATCGTGTTAATCGACGCCTGATAGGCTATTACAGTGATACCCAGAATCGGAATGATCCCGGCTTGAACTTGCTCTTGGAACGCGTGGAAAAGCACCCCCTCACTCATCCTCGAATTTGTGAATGGGCCAACGCGGTGTGTCTGGAGACTGACTCGAGGGGAATTGCTTTACTCAAAGAGTCCCACGCCTGCATCAATACAAAGGGAGCAGATACAGGGGTATTTGCCCTTCTTCCCGACCATGGACTTGAAAGTCATGGCTGGGGAATTAAGCCTGGCGACATCGATGAACAATGGCGTCCAGCCTGGGCAACCTGGTGCCTGGTTTATGCGGCTGACACACTGTCCCGACAGCGGGCCTTTAAGCAATTTGACCGCCTGCGCTATCCGCTGACATCCAGAGATATCTATATTCAAGCCAACACCTGGGGCAGTTCGCAAACCTTCCTAGAGCATCGTGAAGCCGCCGGTGAGGCCAATGTCCTGAACGAAATCGACAGTTGCGCGGACCTGGGCATTGATGTTCTACAGATCGATGATGGTTGGCAGGGGAATGACTACTCCCAATGGTCTCCTTGTCCTGAACGCTATCCGGAAGGGTGGAAGAACGTTCGCCGGAAAGCCGCTGAAAAACATGTTGATCTGGGCTTGTGGATGGCCGCGGTGCCGCCAAGTGAAGAAGATATCCTGCGCAATGTCAAAGAAGGAAACTTCCGGTCATTTAAACTCGACTTTGCCGTCTTAAAGAATCGAAAAGAAATCGATGCATTGATGGGAAAAGTAAGGTCGGTTATCAAGCAATGTAATCATGAGTTACGGGTGAATTGGGATTTAACCGAAGTTTGTCCCCGCTACGGCTATTATTTTGCCCGGGAGTTCGGCTGTGTTTATCTGGAAAACAGAAAAGCGGCCTGGCCCCGCAGTGTGACCTACCGTCCGGGAGTTGTGCTTAAAGACCTCTGGGAAGTCGCCCATTATTGCAATCTGCTTAAATTCCAGGGGTCGATTCAGAATATTGACATGACTGATCCCACGTATTCCGATGCCGCCGCGTACAATCACGCGTATTGCGTGGCGATCACCTTGATGAGCAGTCCCTTGTTTTTCTGTGAAACCCATTTTTACACTCGGGCCGCCCGCGACGAGATACGGCCCATTCTCAAAGCCTATAAATCGGCGCGGGAGGAGCTGTTCACCGGCATTATTTTCCCGATCGGGGATCACCCGGACGGCACGAGTTGGTCAGGATTTGATTGTCAATTGCCTGGTGGAGACGGGTTTCTCACCTTGTTCCGCGAGCCCTGGAACGAGGAGACGGCTCACCGCTTCCACCTGCCTCAACTGGCGGGAAAAACAATCATTATCGACGATCTGCTAAGAAAGACAAGCCGGGGTGTTGAAGTCGGGACAGCCGGGACCATTGAGTTTCAGCTTTCGGCACCGGCGGATTTTCTTTTCCTTCGCTACCGGGAAAGCCGTTGACACTCCCCCCTGGGGACGGTCCCGGCGGCGTGAATAATTGGGTACATTTTTTCACCATACCACAACCGGGCGAAATAAAGGCCGATTGGCGATGACGGGAAGGACTCGCCGCCCTGAGTGGCGGTTTCCAACCAGGCCATGCCGACGGTCATCCGCGCCCCGGATCGGTCTTCCCCGCAAAGGGCTAAGGCGCGTAAAACCACGGCGGTTTCTTCAACCGACGAGGCGATCCCCGCGGCGCCTCCCCAGCCGCCATCGGGATTTTGCGCCCGGCGCAAATAGTCACATCCCTTTCCCACGCGTGCGGCCATTTCCCCGCCGTCGCTGAGCGAGGCGATGGCGCTGAGGACTTGGGCGGTGCCATACACCGGATTTCCTGAATCCGCCGCCTGCTGATTACCAAACCACAAGGGCCGCCAAGATCCGTCCATATCCTGCGTCTCATGTAGAAAAGCGATCGCCTTCGCCATGCCCCGTTCAATGTAACCCCTTAATTCGGGCAACTGATCCCGCCATAAATCAAAGGCCTTTAAAGCATGGGCCGTAACATCCGGACAACTTCGATCAAAAGGAAGGCGACCCCAGCCCCGGCAAAAGGTGGGCATTCCCCCGTCACGGTTTTGCTGGTTCAGCAACCACCGAACGCCGTGCCGGATGGCTTGATCCACAGCCAACGGGGGATCTTGTTCCAAGGTAAGATGCCTTAGGGCTATCAATGCCGCCGCGGTGTCATCCGCGTCCGGCACGCCCCCGGATAAATGCGTCCAGGCCCAGCCACCGGGATCGGCACCGGTAAAACGATGGGCGGTTTCATATTGGGCGGCCAATAAATACCGACGTGTTTTCTCCACAGTTTGATCGGGAATGGGCACGTTCGCGGCACTCAGCGCGTCCACCGCCAAACTGGTCAGCCACGTCGCTAAATGGGTATCTATCGGCCAACTGCCATCCAGCCGCTGATTCCTCCGTAAAAAATCCAATCCCCGGGCGGCCACCGGTGAGTCTCCCTCTCCAGCCCCGGTTAAACTCATCACGACAAAGGCGGTCAACGGAGCGGCTTCTAAAAATCCGCCCCCCGAGGGCTGTATGCGCTTCAATCGCCGCGACACGCCGCGCACGCATAAATGACGCAGCCAGCGCCAAGGAAAAAAACGTGTCGGATAGCGACGGTGACGGACCAATCCCACAGCGATCAACGCGGGCAGCGCGTAACTGACCACGGGCAGACGCGCCCAACGGAACAGGCGTTGAGGAATGACCGCCAGCTCAAAAGGCAGCTGGGGCACCAGCCGCCAAGGCAACGCGTCGGTGAGAGCCAATAAGGTCAAGATAGGTATGGAAAAGGTTTGATCCGTTCCATAGTCTGACAGGATCCTGTCCCGCAGGTATATGTGGGCGGATTCCCGGCCGCGGGGCGTGGCGGGGGATAGGCTCCCGTGAACCCCGCGTTCCGCGAAGAGTCCCTGTTCATCCTCACACGACCCAAAATCCTTTGCCAGCCACCGGACAGTGGATTGACGGGCAGAGACCGTGAATGTTCCCAATTTCCTTAATACGGCCCAAACGATGAGTGTGGTCGTCCGGTTTGACGGACTGTCCGGTGAGTCTCCCCAGCCGCCATCAGCGTTTTGGTGTCTCAGCAACCAATCACAGGCCCGATCCACCGCTTTCAGGTCTTGAGAAGGATGACCTGACGCCAAGGCGAAAGCGGCCAAGGCCGTCGCCAGCGCCGAACTGGATAACTGTCCTTCACAAAACCCGTGTTCCTCGAGCTCGCGAAGTAACTTGGCCACCGCTTTTTGGTGAAACGACTCCATGACATTAACCACCATGCCATTATTCCGCCGTCCCTATGGGATGGCTGTGTTCCCGACGCAAACAAAAAACCGCGGCCGGTTTTCACCGGCCACGGTTAAAAAAGATCATGCGTCAGTCACTATTTTGTGACCGGGCGTTCAAGCGGACAGATCTTCCATTCACCATAGGCGCTGGTGCTCTGGCGCATATCCGGTTCAAACACGTCTTGCAAAATTCCCGGCGCCCCGCCGAATTCAGGCGCGACAATCGGTTTAAAGCCAGCGGGGAAGGTGCAAATTTCAAACACACCGACCACTTCCCGGACCACACACCGGAACACGCCCCGGGTCACGCCATAGCTCAAAGCGGCCAACGGGCCGTCCTCTTCCTGTACCTGCACAACATTAGCCGGGACCTCCAACAAACCAGTGGCCACGTTATTCACTCCCCGGCCGAACTGGCGGATCATATTGTCAATCACTTCGTTCGCCGCGGACGCGGGAAGCGCGGAAAGGGCCAGGAAGCCGCAAGCGGAAAAAACAAACAAGCGAATGGTTTTCATCATCAGATATATTCCTTCGTTTTATTTTTGGGTGGACAAAACGTAAGCCGCCCGCTGAACTTAGCGGGTTACTATACACCTTTTTTTCTCCAGGCAAAACGGTTTTAGTCTGAATTATTCAGGTTCGCGGCATAAACCGCCTATTTTTGTCACCATTTTAAGCGGATAGTTATCCGTCCGCCTCCGGAGCGGCCATTTTTTCCGACGCGCGCCGCGAGCGGATCTCCACGCGGGCGATCCGCCGTTTGTCCATCCGCATGATTGTCAAGTCAAAAGGACCGAACTCAAACCGGTCGCCCGCCCGCGGAATTTTACCGGCCACATCAAGGACCAGCCCGGCCAGAGTCGAATAGTCGCCCTCGGCAAACGGATAATCCAAATCATCCGCCAGTTGCCGCGCTTCATAACGCCCGTCACACTCCCAGGTTGACACCCCGGTCTTTTTCAATTCGGGAGCCGCCTCATCCCGTTCATCCAAAATTTCTCCCACCACCTCTTCAATAAGATCCTCCGCGGTGACAATACCGGTGACCCCCCCATGCTCATCAACGACAGCGGCCATGGGAGAACGGTGATAATGCAGTTCGCGCAATAACTCCCCCACGGCTTTTGATTCAGGAACAAAAAACATCTCGTGGTCAATAAACGGTTCCAAGGCGGCGGCGCGCGCCAATTTCCCCCCTCGCGAATCATCCAACGGCGCGCCGTAAACCACCTGCCGGGCGTCAACCAAACCGATGATGTTGTCAATTCTATCCTCATAAACGGGGTAACGACCGAAGCGGTGCTCCACAATAAGGTCTTCCAAATCACCAACAGTCGAATCAACGGGCAAAGCCACCATATCCACAAGCGGCCGCATCACGGTGGAGACGGGTGTCTCGCCCAAACCCAACACTGTTTGCATCATCAAAACCGCCGCCTCCGGAACCACACCCTCCTCGCGGGCCAATTCAGTGATGGCGTGCACATCCTCCCGGGTGAGGCGTCCATGCGACACCGTGTCGTCCAAACCAAAAAGCCGTCCTAAAAACGCGGCGAATCCAGCCGCGCCATAAACCACGGGCGAGAAAACAACTTGCGTCATTTTAAGCGGGCGGGCAATCACGGGAACCCAACGATCAGCATACCGCCGGGCGAGAGATTTGGGAACAAGCTCACCGAGAACCAAAATAAGCGGGGTCATCACCACCGTGGTGGCAATCGTCTCCCATTGATTCGAGCCGCCGTCACAATAGGTGACAAAACCGCTGTGGATGACAATCGATCCCAGCGATGTGGCGGCCACATGCATAAAATTTGTGCCGACCAATGTGGTGCCCAGAACAAGGTCAATACGATTAAGAAGTGTCTGAGCGAAAATGGCTTTTTTATCCCCTTTAGCAGCTAGCTGATGAATGGCCGCCCGGTTCGCTGACGTGATAGCGGTTTCACTGCCGGCGAAAAATCCCGCCGCCAACAAACAGAAGGCGATAACCAGAATAAGCGGAAGAGTCATCGTGATTCCTCATCTCGCTTCACGGCCAAACGGTTGAACCGCAGTGTCCCCACCCGACGTCCCGCCATGCGGATAACCTCCAGCTCCCAGCCGTCGCCAGCCACCTTGTCCCCCGCCCGGGGTATCCGCCCCAAACGCTCCATCACCAAGCCTGTCAGCGTGTCGGCGTTTGTTTCAGGAAAATGGATGCGGGCCCGTTTTTGAAAGACGCGCAGACTGGTGGACCCTTCCAGCAACAGCGTGCCGCCACATTCAATGACACCATCCGTTTCGCCTTTGTCGGCACCGACATTACCGACGATTTGAGCGAGAATGTCGTCAATGGTCAACATGCCTGACGTGCCCCCGTACTCGTCCACAATGAGGGCGGCGCTGGCGCGGCGCTGGCGCATTTCATCCAGTAATTGATCCACCCGGGCGGATTCAGGCGACAACAATGCGGGATAAACAGGGACATCGTCCAACGGGCTCTTTGACGCCTTCACCCGGTCACGAAAGCCAACAAGCGGCGTGTTCATCACCGCGTCGTCACAGGCGCGTAACACATCAACCGCGGAAAAAATCCCCCAACTGTCATCTAAATCCTCGTGATACACCGGCAATCGTGACCGCCGGTGTGACCGGGCCACCGCCAAAGCCTCGGCGACAGTCAACCGGTCTTCCACCCCGGTGATGTCGGTGCGGGGAACCATGATGGACCGGGTGTCAACCGTGGTGACATCGAGAATATTGTGCAACAGTTCACGTTCCTGAGCGGTGGCGACACCCTGCGCCTCCCCCAGAGAAACAACCGCGGCCACTTCTTCCCGCGTCACCCCGGACCATTTTTTCACCGCGCTCTGCCCCATGAGGAAAAGAACGAGATTCGCCGCGGAGCGCAACAACACCCGCAGGGGTGTGAAAAGGACCGCCATCAGCGACAGCGGGTAAGACACATGACAGGACAACCATTCGGCTTTACCCACGGCCAGAGTCTTCGGCGTGACTTCGCCGAATAGCAACAGGAACGCGGTGCTGACAAAAATCGCTGGAAGGACACCTCCTTCGGACAAAAGGTCACGCGCGCCGCTGGCGATCAGACTGGCTAGAAAAACATTGACAAACATGTTGCCGATAATGATCGTGCTGAGAAGACGCCGCGGGTCAGTTAGTAAAACGGCCGCCAGGCGGCCGCCCCGGGACCCGTGTTTCAACCGGGCGGTCTGGCTGCGCGACAAGGAAAACAACGCGGTCTCGGAACTGGAAAAAAACGCGGAAAGAGCCAGCAGGACGCACAGAAGAACACTCCGGAGAAGAAACCAACTAAATCCAGGACCGGTGTCGGGAAGGGTGATCGTGGCGGGGATCAAAACCACCCCCCCTTCCCCGTCACCAGTGAACCGGTCCGGTCTGGACGCGTTTTCCCGCTTCGCCCGCGGGCTGGCGCTGTTTCAGATAAAAACGTGTGGCAGCTCTCCTGAGCCTCGCGCGGCGGGGGCGGGAAAAACGGAGCGTCACCCGTGGAAGTATTCAAGCGATGGTGGATTGGCCGTCGCCCGCCCTCATCATCGGTGTCCTCCGCGGCTGTATCCTTAGGCGGAGGTTCATCAGAAATAACGCTGTTGCCCATTTTTCCTGGTGTGGTCACTTTTATGACCCGTGATCAGTCCCTTGACGAAGCGGGCGCCGGGCCGGGAAGTCCCCGGCCGGCGAACCCGGAATACATTTAAAAGAGGGCTGAGACCGTAGTGCTTGAGGGGATGAGAAGGAAGGAGGGAGAAAGGAGGTAGCACACACGAGTCTCAACCCGGGGTTACTATAGGGACCTTTTCACCGCAGGCAAACGGTTATCGAAAAAAAATGAAAACTTTTTGGCCGCGCTCACAGACTCCAAAACGGGACTGATCGACATCCGGGTTAAGACGGGTATATTGTGGCTTTTCGTCGATAAAAGGGTTGTCTTATGTCGTATACGTCTTTAATCGCTATCCGTGAACTCCTCGTCAAGGCCGGCTGGCCCGCCGAATGGGCTACTATCTGCTGGCGGGTGTCGCAATTGGTCCTCATCCTGATCATCGGCGCGGCGGCGGAAATGCTTCTCCGCCGCATCGTCGGCCGGGCGCTTAAATCCTTAGTCGGCAAAACAAAAACCACTTGGGATGACGCCGTGGTTCGAGCCGGTTTCCTTGACCGCCTGACGCTCTTCATCCCCGGTGTGCTGGTTTACCGGTTGCTGGACGTGTTTTTCCCCCCCCTGTCCCGCGCTTTGACACTCTCGCGCGCCGCCATGCATATCGTGTTGATTGTTTTCGCCGTCCTGGCTTTGGATTCCCTGCTTAACGCGGTCACCATGATTTACAGCCAGTCAAAACGGGCGAAAGAGGTCCCGATCAAGGGCTTTGTGCAAGTGGCCAAGATCGTCATCTACTTTATCGCCGGGATTCTTATCTTCTCCGCTGTGATCGGGAAGTCGCCGGTTTTTCTATTCAGCGGCCTGGGTGCCTTGACCGCCGTCCTGATGTTGATATTCAAAGACGCCATCCTGGGTTTTGTCGCGGGGATTCAACTGACCTCGAATAAAATGGTCTCTATCGGCGACTGGTTGGAAATGCCGAAATACGGCGCTGATGGAGATGTGATCGATATCGCTCTGACGACCGTCAAGGTGCAAAACTGGGATAAAACGATCACCACGATCCCCACGTACGCGCTGATCAGCGACTCATTTAAAAACTGGCGGGGAATGAGTGAATCCGGCGGCCGACGGATCAAGCGGTCGGTGAACATTGATGTCAACACCATTAAATTCTGTGATGATGACATGTTGAAACGCTATGCGAAAATTCAATATATCAGCGAGTATCTGGAAAAGAAAAAAACGGACATAGCGGCGTACAACCAGAAACTGAAAGCGGACACCACATGCCGGGTCAATGGTCGGCGGCTGACTAATGTGGGCACGTTCCGGGCTTACGTGACCGCATACCTCAAAGCCCACCCGATGGTTAACCAGGATATGACCTTTCTAGTCCGGCAATTACAGCCCACTGAGCATGGACTCCCGATTGAAATTTATGTCTTCTGTAAAGATCAGGTCTGGGCGAATTACGAGGCCATTCAAGCGGATATTTTTGACCATATTCTGGCGGTGATTCCTGAATTTGACTTGCGCGTGTTTCAAATTCCATCAGGCGTGGATCTGCAGGCGCTGAGAACTGGATGACACCCAAAACAATCCACTGAAACAAAAACCCCCGGCTTTCACGTGAAAGCCGGGGGTTTAGTCTTACAGGATCAATGCCTTTTACGGGAATGCCCGTTGGATGGGGAGCGGTCACGGGACCGCGGCTGATAGTGGGAATACCGGCTGCTGTGGTGATAAACCGGCCGGGAGTACCGCACGGGCGGCGAGACGACGACCGGCGGACAGAACGGCGGCCGGGGAAGAACGATCACCGGCGCTGGCGGTCGATAATACGTGACCGTCCGGGGAATGACCCTGATTTCATGGCAGCTGTGCCGGTCGCACGAGGTGTAATGGCCAGCGGTTCCGTGCCAGTGACGATGACTGGGTGTCGAGTGGTTGTAGTAATGTCCAGCGGACACGTGGCCATTTGAGATGCTGATGCTGAACCCCCAGTCATCTCCCGCTTGGGCGGTGACAGAAGCTGACAATGCGAAAAGACCGATGATGGTGAAGATTAGCGTTTTCATGATTCGTCTCCAGTTCGTTGTGACGCGTGTTTTTTCTTTTCCGGCTGGTTTCGACTCCGCGGGAGCTGAGGCCTCTGGCCCCGGGGGAAACGGTTCCGGCGCTCTATTAACATGGACGCGGCACCCGCGGGTTTTATTCAACGTGTTTTGAAAATAAAGTCACAATGACCATCATTTTCCCCTTGTTTCCGGAGAAGCCGCCCAGCACAGCCGGCTTCCCGGCCCGCAGGTTAATCCGCGCCGTCAGCACCTGTTTGTCACCTTGAGTGATACGAATATTCAAGGAATTTTTCTGAACATCAGACAAGGCGACAGTCACTCCCTCGGCGAGAATGATCCGGGGATTCGCCTGCAGAGGAACCGTTTTTTGCCCTAGAAGCGAGTATGAGCCATAGGACAAATTGCCCTTCAGCAAATCCTCGACATCATTCAGCCCCTTGTCAGTCGAACCGCTTTCAGCGGCTTTGGCCAACACCAATTTCAGGTTCACTTGCTGATCCGCGGAAGCGGCCATAAGAGGCGCCAGGATGACCAGCCCCGCCAGCCATGTCACAAGTCGTTTTTTCATGCGTCTCACCTTTTCAATTCACCCGGCGATCCGTGATCAGCCCTGATCCACCGAATCCTCTTCGGTTATCCAGACAAATGTGCCGCCATGATCAGTATCCTCGAGAATGACCACGCTACTATAGTCCATCAAAATGTCAACTTCCTGAACCGTCGATACTTTTTCCGGATTTTCCGCCTGAGTCATCATCTTGACCGACAAGACCCCCGACACGCCCAAAACAAGGACAGCCGCCGCCGCCCGGATCCACGTTTGAGCAAACAGCCGCGGGGCCGGAACCGGCGACAGCCCGTCTTGCGGCGTAGCCGCCGCCCGGGCTTTAAACTCCGCCCAAAAAGCGTCCTTCCCCCTGAAACGAAAGGCCTGGTCAGAAGCTTTCAGGGACTCTTTTAACAGGTTGTCATGTTTTCTTTTCATTGTCTCACCTCGCTTCATGACTGACGTGAAAATGGCGACCGACCGACTAAGCGGCGATGTCTCAACCGTCCATGACCGGTTTCAGAAGTTCGCGCAGATGACGCCGGGCGTGAAACAAGCGTGACATCACGGTGCCGATGCTCACGCCCGTGGCGGCGGCGATATCTTTATAGGCCATGTCATCCACTTCATGCATCAGCAACGCGGTCCGGTGTTGATCCGACAGACGGTTTAACGCCAGAGTCATCTGGTCACCCAAATCCTGTAACTCCGCCCGCCGGTCAGGCGCGTCATCCGCGGCCGCGGATATGTTCTCAACCGGATTTCCCGCGGACTCGTCAATCGGTGTGAAGTGTATGATTCTTTTTCGTTTCCGTAAGTAATCCAGTGAGCAGTTGCGCACCACCGCGCACAACCAGGTTTTCAATTTCGCGTCGCCCCGGAAATCGGGCAGGGCCCGCCAGACCTTTAAAAAACTGTCCATCACCACATCCTCACAGTCATCCGCGCCCACCAGACGAAAAGCGACTTGGCATAACAATGGCCGGAATGATTCAAACAAATCAGCGAACGCGTCCATATCGCCCTGCCGGGCTTTTTTAAGTTGGTCAATCTGAAGATCTGTCATCGATTATTCCGCGGCGGCGCTGACGCGTATGCCGTAGCCCACATACATTCAACGCGTGACGACCGCTGTTTATTCAATGGGCGAGTCAAAAAAAGAATCCCTTTGTGTTCCGCGCCCAGTTCATGGTCTTTCTTGATTCAGCATTCCCCGGAATTCACCGGGCGTTAAATTCACCAGCCGCCGAAACACTTTGGTGAAATAACTCTGCTCGGAAAAGCCACACCGGATGGATATTTCCCGTAACGATAAATCCGTGTAAACCAAAAGCCGTTTAGCCTCGCTGATCCTGAGAGCGGTCAAATGCTCCGAAAAACTCTTTCCGGTCTCAACCTTTAAGCGGTGTGTGATCGTCGAGGGACTGGCGGCGACCGCCCCCGCGGCATCCGCGAGGGTCACTTTGTCCGCATACCGCTTATCCATCCAGCGCAGCACTTTATCCGACAACCGCTCGGAGCCTTTCGCCTGATCACTCCCCGCCCCTCCATGGGCGCAAACCCGGCCGACCATGTCTTCCGCCCATAGAAAAGCCTCCTCCACCGCGTCGATTTTTTCCACATCCAGCAACCGTTCCTCAAACCGCCGAATGGCGCTTTTCCACACGTTGCCACGATCCACGTCCTCACGCAAAAAAGCGCTAACCAGCAAGGCCATGGCCGCTTTCACCCGCTCCAGCTTGCCCTCGGAACGTAACAACACCGCGCCGAGAAAATTATCCAACTCCCTTGACGCCTGACGCCTGTCACCCTTATTGACCGCCCCCACCAAGGGAATCAGCGATTCCAGCAAGGCTTCATGCGCTGGACGGGTCCAGACATGTAACTCCCGCGTCCGGCGGGCCAGACGTTCCCGTTGCTTATGTATCCTTTTCTTGGTTTGAAACTGAGCCGGTTGATTGAGTCCGCAGGCGAAGGTCGCTTGGGTCAAAAAATCGGCCGCCGCTCTCACCTGCTTGAAATTCAGTTCTCTGACCCCCTGCAACGCGTCCAAAGGAAGCCGCCCCAAACTGCCAGGTGTCAGCGTGTTCAACCGGGACAGTATCGTCTGTTGCGCCTCTTCCGTGCCCCCCGGACTGAAAAACCCGCCGACTTCTATAGCGCCGATAATGTCACCCTTCGGAGCGACGGCGATAGCCAGACTGTCAAGCCCCAGCCAGCACCGGAAAAACCACACGTCGCCAATCGCATGGCCCTGCACAGCCCCCGTCCGAGCCGCGCTCCGGCAGAATCCCATCGTTTGCGGATGCTCCGAACAGGCGTTGCAGAACCGGCAAAACCCGCGGCCGGTCACATGCGGCAGCGTTTCGTTGAATGAATGAAAAATACCCCCGTACCCCGTGTGCCTGAATACTTCATCCAAAACTAATGACACCCGGCCGCGCAACGCCTTGTCAATCCCCGCGCCGTGTTTTGATAGCCCCTTGATTCGCCCGGACGCGCCGCTCATGTGATATCAGCCTTCCCGACCGGAAACCCCTTGGCGGCCAACTCCGGCTGACTGAGACCGCGCAACTCATGCGGAAACACCAGCCAGTCGTCAGCGGCATAGACACGGTGATAAAAATGCGGTTCAATATTGGTTTGATTATTGTCCGGTTTCCAGTACAGCGTCCCCAACTCAATGGTGGCCGCCTTCCCAGCCAGGGAAGTCCTCATCGCCTCAGAAACGCGCTTCATGGTGTGCCCGCGGTCGAACACATCGTCAACCACCAACATCCGTTGCCCCGGTTGAATGGTATCGGCCAACGCGTCCATATTTCGAATCTTAACGTCGGTCTCCGCCTCTCCAATCGCCGTGTAACTCCACGCCTGGACAGCGGCGTAATTCACATGATCCCGCCGCAATAGACAAAACACCTCCTGCATGTAAATCGAAATTTGGGCGCCGCCGCGGGCGACACCCACAACCCAGTCAAACCGACACCCCGCCTGATGCAGTTGAATCGCGAAGTCCCACGCGTCGCGCTCCAATCTCCCGGCGCTGATATAGATTTTTCCCATCGCTGCGCTCCTAAAGCCGTTTCACATCTTCTCAGGCAACCACTTCCAAAAGCGTTGAGGCATGCATTGACGTTGCAATTCCGGATTTTTCCGGGCCTCAATCGCCACCGACTTAAAAAACGTCCGCCACAAGTCGACATAGCTGTCGCTTTCCGCCGTCCGCCCCGGCAACTGGCCGCGGGTTCTTAACGACGCGAGGACATGGTCTTCCAATTCCACCGCCTGGATCTTCGCGCGGTCATAGTACATCGCGGTTCCGCGCCTCACATCGCAGATCATCCACCGGTAGTGTTTCAAGCGGGCCATGAAATGCGGGACCAAAAGCGGTGTCACGTTAAAGGCCGGCTCACAACTGGCCCACAACAGGCCATCCGCCAATTCCTCGAACCGCAGCAAGCCTTTTAACCGGTGGGTTTCACTGCCGACTTTCCGAAGAACGCGCTGTGTTTTTTCAATCACGGGATCCGTCCGGTTCGCTTTCGCCGCGGCGCCGGAACAAGCCAGGGTCAGCGCATATTGGTACAATAAAACCTCCACGCCCGCCATTTCGGATAAAAACCCGCGGATCACCTCACCCGGCAGGCGCTTGTCCACCCGTTGTAACCGGCGGACGAAAGCCGCCGCCAAGGCGGGATCGGTCATCACGGAGACCGTCCGGGTGAATAAATCCAAGGCGCCGCCGGCCCCCGCCGAGAAGCCTTCCGGGACAGCACCAGCCCGCGCCGCTGTCTCAAAAGCGGAAAAGAGCCCTTCGGGCGTGCCGTCATACTGATAAATAGCCATACGCGTGAAAAACGCCCGGCCTTCCATACGGAACGCGCGGGCGTTTAAATCTTCCAAGCTTCTGTGAGCTTTAGTTAAACGGGATACGGATATTCGTGCCCGGGCGCAAATCCGCGTCGGTTTTGATACCAGGATTGGCGTTGATGATGTCTTGAACGTTCACATTGTACATATCCGCGATACCCGTCAGCGTGTCATTTTCACTAATGGTGTAATCAAGGGTCGGCGGCAGTTCAGCGCCGCCGGTGCCCGGGGTGGGAATGATTTCCGATTCGTTTCCCGCATCCGGGTCTGTTCCGGTCGTGGGATCCACCGCCGTTCCGCCCGTCACTGGCTCTTCGACAATGGTCACCGGGGGCGTTCCCACGGTCGTTGAGCCGGCGGCCAGGCCGGGAATTTTCAACTTATCACCGATCTGCAACGTGTCCGAAGTCAGATTGTTTAATGACCGCAACTCGGACACTTTGGTCTTAAAGCTTCTGGCGATAAGCCATAAATTGTCATTCGCCCGCACAGTATAGACACCATTCGCATCCGCCACCCGATTTTTAGTTGTGGCGGCCGCGGCGGCCGCGCCGGGCGTTCCGCTTGTGCCGGAGGGCGGCGTAACCGCCCGGACGGGAGGCCGTTCCGCGGGGGGGACAAATTTTCCCCCGGGAGGAATGCGTAAAATCGTCCCCACTTTCAAGACGGCTTTAATGTCCAAGTTGTTGTAAGCCGCCAGTTCCTGAAACGTCACGCCGTAGGCGCGGCCGATCTTCCACAAACTGTCCCCCTTCTGGACTTCATACGTGAGGGTAGATGACTCCACCACCGGCGGCAACTCAAGTTCCGGGGTCGTCACCGTCGCCTCGGGAACGATTTCCCCGTCCAAATCCAGCGGCGTGTCCAGCATGGGCACATCAGTCACCCTCATGTCCGGTTGAATATCGAGAACAGGCTCAACCGGAACCGCGCGGGCGGCGACATCCGCGGGTTCGCTGTAAGCGGGCGGAACCGTTCCCCGCCCGTCCATCAACGGGGGATGGTTGTTTTTAAACGGATTCAACGCCGCGACAGTCCGGCATCCAGTCATCATACCCGTCAGCGCGAAAGCGGCGATACAGATGACCGTCCAATGGGTGACACGTTTAACAGTTTTTTTTGTCATGTTCACAAATCCTTCTTACTTGATCACTGAATAATAAACCACGTTCGGCATAATTCAAAAACATATCCATGCTGGCGCACCCGGGAGACAGCAAAACAACATCATCCGGCACCGATTTTTTCACCGCGGAAGCGACCGCGGCCGCCATCGTGTCGCACACCTCACAAGATACCACGTCACCCCACTGGTTCGCCAGTCGTTCCCGGCATTTTCCTATAAGAAATACATATTTACAAAAGGAAGCTATAACATGTTTGACAGATATAAAATCCACTCCTTTGTCCAGTCCACCGGCAATCAGCAAAATCCGCTTGCCCCGTCCTTCCCCAACCGCTTCAAGCGCCCGAATCATCGCGTCGGGATTGGTGGCTTTGGAGTCATTAATGAATGTGACCCCCCCATACACCCCCACATGTTGCAACCGATGCGGACTGGAAGCGAATGTCCGCAATCCGGGAATCATGTCCATGGGTGGTATCCCCGCCGCGGCCGCCACAGCCAGTCCCGCCAAAACATTTTCCACATTGTGCCGGCCCTGAAGCGGCAAATCGCCCACCGCCATCATCTCGGTCTCGCGGCCGTTAGCCCGTTCGACCAGGAACTCGCCCGCCGCATCCACACCGAACACCGCGGAGTCTCCGGGCAGGCTGGAGAATGTGATCACCGAGCCACTGTCATCACCCAAGATGTCTCTGAACCAGGCTGACTCGGCTAGATCCAGCCGCGCCACCCGCTTTTCCGGATCCGCCACCCGGGTCAGCATCCGGGTCTTCACCCGGCGGTACGTGTCAACATCGCCGTGCCGGTCAAGATGATCCGGAGAAACATTCAACAGCGCCGCGGCCACTGGCGCGAAAGTGTCGATCCGCTCCAATTGAAATGAACTCACCTCCGCCACAATGGCATCCCAATCCCCCAGACAGACATCGGGATCGCTCAGGGGCAGCCCGATGTTGCCCGCCGCCACCGCCCGTTTCCCGGCGGTTTTCAGACAATGCGTCAAACACTCAACTGTCGTCGTTTTGCCGTTGGTGCCGGTCACCGCCAGAACCGGCGCCCGGCAATGCCGAAATCCGTATTCCAGTTCACTGATCACCGGACAGGACAGGCCGGCCGCCAAGTCGCCAAGCGGACTGTCCGGGGAAATTCCCGGACTGATCACCGCCAGCGCCGGTTTTCCGGACCAGCAATCGCCATCCCACCCGGTCAACACACGGGCGCCGGCCCGACTGAATTCAGCCACCACGTCCGCCGCCGGGCGGCCACTGTCAATCACCTGGACCTCCTCACCGTCCCGCAGGGCCAGCCGGGCCGCCGCCTGACCGCTGGCGCCGAACCCTAGGATCAAAACGTGGCCGGGTTGTGGATGAATGGATGTTTTCATGCGCCTTTCTTAGCGTTTACGCCCGCCCAGCGTCGGGCGGTCTGAGGTGCCCGCGGGACTCCGCTGACACGGTCACAACCAAAACCATAACAGCTTATCATAAATCAATTAAGTCAATTAACCAACACGGCGCGCGTTTTTTCAGGTGTCACCAGCGAGTGCCGGGGCCTGCCGGCGGACCGCCATAAGACTGTGTCGACACCTGTCGTCACCGGGTAAAAAAAGCGGCCGGGCCGCGGCCATATGAACTCATAGCCCGTGAATTCATGTTTAATCATTTGATTTTCCAAGGCTTTCGCATAGATTAACCCCTCTCGATAAATCGTCCCTTTTCGTTTCACCAGTAAGGATTTTCGTTGTATGCCTGTCACTGTCAAAACTTCCAGCCAAGTGTCCTCCGCCATAAAAAAAATGATGACGCGGGCCGAGGCCGCCGTGAAACAGCGAAACTGGGATTACGCCTTCCAAATTCTGCGGGAAATTCTCTTGGCGGAGCCCGGCTTTAATGAGGCCAGGCTCATGCTCCGGGAGGCTCAGCTCGACAAAATCGGGCGGCAAGCCAGCGCGGCCCGTCAACTCCTGGCCACGGTGACCACCGCCTGGGCCATCAACGTTTCCGGGCCGATGAAAATTAAAAAAGGTGACTTGGCCAACGCCCTCGACATCGGTGAAAAGGCCATGGAAGCCGATCCAACCGTGCTCGGCACGTTAAAATATATCTGCAAAGCCGCGGAAGCCGCCGGGCTGAGTGACATCGCCATCAACGCGCTGGAGACAGCCACTGATTATCACCCCAAAAACGTCCCCACGTTAAAACAGCTCGCCAGCCTCTACGAACAATGCAAAATGGGCGGAAAAGCGGTGTCCATCTGGCAAAAAATTGTGGCGCTGCAACCGAGTAATCCCGAAGCCCAGAACAAACTCAAGCACGCCACCGCCCTGGCCGCCATGGAACAGGCCGAATGGGAAAAAGAAGGTGACTTCCGCGGAAAACTCAAAGACGCGGAGGAGCAGGATCTCCTGGAAATCGCCAAGCGCGGCGGGGTCCGTGACGCGGAAACGCGGGTTCGGGTCATTCAAGCCTTGGTGGAGGAACTTGAAAAGGATCCTAAAAATATCACCAACTTCCGCAGGCTGGCGGATTTGTATCATCAAAATGAGGATTTTGACGAGGCCATTGACTGTTATAAACGCATTACGGAGCTGACGCAGACAAAAGATCCGGCCATTGACAGCGCCATCACCACGGTCCTCCAGGATAAATTCAACCGCCAGATTCAAGATTTGAAAGACCAGTTGGCTGATCATCCGGAAAACGCCGAAGCCCTCCAGTCAGCTCTGACTGATTTGGAAGCGCGACGCGATGAAAGCCTGCTAGTCCGGTTCGCGCAACGCGTGGAACACTATCCCAACGAGCCCCAATTCCGTTTGGAGCTGGGTGAAGTGCTCTTACGGGCGGATAAACTGGATGAAGCCTTGGAACAATTTCAACATGCCCAACGCAGCACTCATCACGCATCGCGCGCTCATCAACTCATGGGAACATGTTTCGCCCGGAAAGGCATTCAGGATTTGGCCATCGAACAATTCCAGCAAGCCCTCAGCCATCGCGACCGGATGCGGGCTGGGGACTTGAAGGCGGTGCTGTATGACCTTTCTCTCGCTCAGGAGACAAAGGGCGATAAAGAAAACGCGCTGGCGACACTTAAAGAATTGTACGGCATTGATGTCTCGTACAAGGATGTCGCCCAGCGGATCGAAAAACATTACAACGCCTGACCCGGTGTCCTCGTTCCCCGGCGGTCAGTTTCCGGACCGCCAACACCTTCCCCATGCGTGCGGACGCAAGACCCCGCGGGCCGGGGCGGGTCCCGCGTTAACGCCAGCCCGGGGAAACCTCACCACGGTTCTCAGATTCGAGGGCCTTGATCCATTCAACTTGACCGGCATGCTCGCTTGCCCTGTGGTCATTTTTTAAGCGGAATGACCAAGCGGTCATTTTTTTTTACCAGAAAGTCTTTACAATGACCAAACAGCCATTATAGTGATGTCATCACCCTCAAAAAAGGATGTGTCATGAGCAATCTCATTGATCAACGCCGGGCGGTGACCGAGCAATTGGTTCACCAAGTCATTCACGAAGCCACCGCGAAAATTCTTTCGGAAGACGGATTTTCCTCCTTGACCATGTCCCGTGTGGCCGCGGAAGCGGATGTGTCCAAAGGAACGCTTTATAATTACTTTCCTGACAAAGACGCCCTGGTGATTGAGACCCTGGAGCGGCTCTACGGCGGCTTCTGGGAAAGGATTGAATCGCTTTTTCAAAAAGAGGCGGAAATTGCGGAAACGCTGGTGGCCGTTTTTCAATTGATTTTCGAGGAAATCACGCAAACACCGGCGCTGGGGCATCTCTTGCGCGAAAATGGGGGATCTCCCCTCATCCAGTCACATTTACGCGAAAAGGAACAGGACATACAGCATAGATTCACGGCCTATTTTTCCCGGGAAGACATTCTATGCCAGCTTTCGCCATGTTGCCGGGCGGACACCGCGATGACAGCCCGGCACATCATCCGGGTTCTCGATGGTATCGTTGATGAGCGGGTGCGCCACCCCGGGGATTGCCCATCCATTGACCAAGAATTGGAAACATTAAAACACTTTATTCTCACGCCTCTGTTAACCCCCTCTTCAGGAGCCCCCGACAATGCCTAAATCCTTCCATCTTCTATTTATTTTGGCCACCGCCGTAGCGGGTGCCGCCGATACGCCGACAGCGGACAGCCGCGAAACTCCGGTTGTGACAACCGCCACGCGGCCCCGCCTGTTCCAGGAACGGGTCACCGTCCAAGGCGACGTGGAGGCCCGGCAAAAAGCCATGGTGCCGGCGCGGATTCCCGGAACCTTGGTCACGTTGTTTGTCGACGAGGGGCACCACGTCACCGCCGGCGAGACACCTCTTTTTCAGACCGATGACGTGAAATTGAAAACCGCCTTGGAGCTGAGTCAGCTTGAGCTGGCGGTGAGTCAATGCTCCTTACTGGAAAAAGAAGCGAACCGCGAGCGGGAACTGGCCGAATTGGAACGGGCGGAAAAAGATTTCATCCGGCGGCAAAATCTCTTCACAAAAGAGGCCATCGGCACGGCCAATGAAGTGGAGGAAGCGGAGGCCGACTACAAAAAAGCTCTCGCCTCCGTCAAGCACGCCCGGAGTTTAATCGCTCTTGCCAAAGCCCAGATGAACCAGGCCGCCGCGCGGGTCGACATGGCCCGGAAAGATTTATCCGACACAAAAGTCATCGCCCCAATCAGCGGCGCCGTCACCCGGCGGTTTCAGGACACAGGTGAGATGGGCTCTCCCGCCCAGCCTGTGTTCAGCATTGAAAGCACGAAAGATTTGGAAGTCAGCTGCTTTATTCCCGCTCAGTACTACTCCCGGGTTGTGGAGGGCGACACCGTGATCAAGGTGTCGCTTGACAGTCAGGAGCTGGGCGAGTTCCCCGTTTCGTATCGAAGCCCGACTATCGACAGCCAACTCCGCGTGTTTGAAGTCAAATGCCGCATCGGCGACGGGGGAGGCAAAACGGCTCCAGGGGCGATGGTCGGGGCAACAGTCGTCCTGGATAGACGACAAGCCACCGGCGTGCCGAAAAAAGCGTTGGTCACACGCGGCGGCGAACAGTTCATTTTCACGGTCGAACAAGGAAAAGCCATCGCCAAGGCTGTCACCACAGGGATTGAAAATGACGGGTGGGTGGCTTTGACCGGCGGGGATGTCGGCGAAGGTGTCCCCGTCATTACCGAGGGCCAATTCATGCTCAACAACGGTTCTCCGGTCGATGTCCGCGCCGCCAACTGACGCGCGTATTTCATGAAAAAAAGCAATGATGAATGTTGAATATCGAGTCCACTCTAAAAAGTTAAACCCACATCCGCAATGAAACTTTCAAATTTTTCTCTCCGGCGACCTGTCGCCATGTCCTGCCTGATTATCGGTCTGGCGCTCCTCGGCCTGCGCGGCTATATGAAAATGAGCGTGGAATTCCTGCCGAAAATGGATATCCCCATGATCACCATCCAGACCCTTTATCCCGGCGCCAGCCCGGAACAACTGGAAACGGATGTGGCCAAGCGGATCGAGGATATCATGATGACCCTGGACGGCCTCAAACACATCCAGTCCACGTGTATGGAGAACGTCTGCGTCACCATGCTGGAATTCCGCAATGAGGTCGATGTGGACATCGCCGCGACGGACATTCGGGAAAAGTTGGATATGATCGCGGCGGACTTACCTGAGGAAGCCGAGGATCCGGTCATTCAAAAATTTGACATCAACGCCAAAGCGGTTCTGGCGCTCGCCCTCACCGGGGACGCCCCGGTGGATGAGCTCTATGATTACGCCGCCAACACCCTTAAAGACCGGATCACCGTGGTGCCCGGGGTGGCGGAGTGCTCATTGATCGGCGGCGCGGAAAGAGAAATTCATGTTGTGCTTGACCGGGATAAACTCGCCGCCCGCGGACTCAGCACCCCCCGCGTCGTGGACATCGTGCGGCGGGGGGTCGGAATTATTCCGTCCGGACGAATCCAGTCGAATGGCCGGGAATACAGCGTGGAGTTTAATTCGGACTTTCCCGACATTGAGGCGCTGAACGACTTGGAACTGCTTGCTGAGGAGGGGCGGCGGTGCTACCTCAAAGATGTGGGATACGCCGCCATGCGGACGGCCGAATTGCGGCAAAAAGCCACCTATAACGGGCGGCCGTGCGTCATGGTTGAAGTCATCAAAAAGGGCGAGGCCAACGCCGTCCAAGTCGTCGAGGATGTCCGGGAAGCGATGACGAATCTCAAGCCCTTCCTGCCGGGGGGCATGGAATTGATCTGGGTGCGGGATGACGGGGCGTTCATCAACGCCACAGTCACCGGCGCTTGGACCAATGTGGTGCAGGGAATCGCCCTCACCGCGCTGATTTTGTTCCTTTTTCTCTACAACCCCCGGTCCACGTTTGTGGTCGCCGTGACCATGCCCTTGACCATTGTGATCACGCTTTTCTTTCTCCAATTCCTCGGGTACAGCCTGAACACCTCAACGCTCATTTCCATCGGTCTCTCCGTGGGAATTCTGGTGACCAACTCAATTGTGGTTCTGGAAGCGATTGTCAAACATTTGGATGACAGAGGGGCCACGCCGTTTGAAGCCGCCCGGAAAGGGGCGGCGGAATCCTGGCTGCCCGTTCTCGCCAGCGCCGGCACCAATGTGGTCGTCTTGTTCCCCATGGCTGTCATTCCCGATGTCATCGGCCAATTTTTAGCCCCGCTGGTCATCACGATGATTATCATGACCGTGGTCTCGCTGTTCATATCCTTCACCTTGACACCCATGCTGTGCATGATGATTTTGAAAAACAGAGAAACAACACGTTCCCGGCGCAACCCGGTCTTCTGGCTTGAAAAAGGCTGGAATCACCTGTTTAATAAACTGATCACGGCGTATCATGCGTTTATCAGCTTTCTTGAAGCCCGGAGACTGGTCGCCACGGGCTTTCTGGTCGGCATCGCGGCGCTCTTCATCGTATCCTTGGGTTTGGCTGGAAAAATCGGCGGCAGTTTTTTCACCGAAACCGACCGGGGCGAATTAACGATCCGTCTTGAATTCCCGACGTATTACTCCCTTGACGCCACTCAGGCCCGGGTCCAGGAGGCGGAAGCCCGCCTCAAACGCCTGCCGGAATTAAAAAACATCGTCACCACAGTCGGCAAAATCCAAGGAGTCGCGGGCCAGGCTTCCGAAGGCGTGTATCTGGGCCAGGTGCAACTGAAGTTCACGGAACGCACGGAACGGGATCTCTCTATTGATGACCTGTTGGACAAGGCCCGGGATAGCTTGAAAGGCTACACCGACTGCATTGTCGGGGTGTTTATTCCCACCCCGATCGGGGGTATCAACCCCCCCATTGAACTATATGTGATGGGCGATGACCTGAATGTGCTGGACACCACCGGATTGGCGATCAAACAGCTCGCCGACACGGATGAAAAGAACCGTTTCGCCGACATGGACACCACGGTCCGGGACGGGAAGCCTAAAATCGTCGCCATCCCGAATCGCGCGGTGCTGGCGGACTTGGGCATTTCCCCCGAGACCTTGGGCATGACCATGCGCGGCAATCTGGAAGGCCTGACCGCCGGAACCTTCAAACGCGGAGACCGCAATTACGACATCGTGGTGAAGTTTGAGGATGCCGAAGGCGCCGATCAAATTAATCAATTTATGTTTCCCGGCAAAGCCGGCCAAAACCTGCTGATCGGCACCCTGGCGGATATTAAGACAACCACCAGCCCAGTGCAAATTCTCCGCCGGGATAAACGCCGCGTCTGCAAAGTCTCCGGCAACACCCGCGTCCCCCTGGGCACCGCCCTGACTGTTCTCACCCGGAAAATCGAGGAAAACCAACTGCTGCCTCCCGGCTATGAAATCACCGTCGCCGGAGACGCGGAACGCATGGGCGATTCCCAACGGTTTTTGGGAGAAGCGGCCCTGACCGCTCTCATTCTGGTGGTCCTCACCCTCGCCGCGATCATGGAATCCTGGCGCCAGCCCGCTTTTATTCTAGTCACAATCCCATTGGCTTTAATCGGCATGCTATGGGCGTTGTTCATCTTTGGCGAAAGTATTTCCCTGTTTGTCATGATGAGCGCCGTCATGTTGATCGGGATTGTTGTCAATAACGCCATCCTTATCATGGATCAGTTTAACACGCATATCGCCGAGGGCATGCACCGCCACAAAGCCATGCTCGCCGCCGCCACGGAACGCTTCCGCCCCATTTGCATGGTCACCGCGGCTGCGGTTCTGGGCATGCTCCCGATGGCCCTGTCCCGGGATATCGGCGCGGAAATGCGGACCGGTGTCGGCATCGCCTCCGCCGGCGGCATCCTGGTGTCCGGCGTGTTGACGATGCTGGTTATACCGGTTCTGTACAGTCTCGTCACCCGCCGTGGCAAAGTCCAGAAATAAAGCCATAGTAACACGTTTCACGTTTCGTCAACGACAGAGGACAGGTCCCTGACCATTATGAAAACAATCATCTTGAGTTTGACCATCATCACCACCTTGTTCGCAACCCTTCCCGCCGGAGCTTTAGAAGGCGCGCATACAAGCGCGGAAGCGCTTCCCGCCAGCCTCTCCCTGGCGGCGGCGAAACAGATCGCCCTGGCGGACAATCCATCTCTCGCCGTCATGGCCGCCCGGGTGAAGGAGGCCGAGGGTGTCAGCCGGCAGGCCCGTTCCGCTTGGTTTCCGAGCGTCAGCGCCTACGCCGAGGGCGGCCGCCTGATTGACAGCGCCGTCCTCTCCGGCGGGTTGGACAATACCGACACCTACGCGGCCGGCCTCGAGGCGGGTTGGCTGATTTTCAATGGCTTCGCCCGGCACTTCTCCACCCGGGCCGCGGCGTTGGGACTGGACGCCACCCGACAGGAATTAAATGATGTCCGCCGTTTGCTGGTTCAAGGTGTTTCCGAAGCCTTCCTGAACTGCCGGCTGGCGGTTGAATCCGCCCGCGTCGCCCGGACCGATGCGCAGTTTAACGCCGACCTGCTTGATGAAGCCCGGAAACGATTGGACGCCGGCGCCGGCGCCCGGGCGGATGTGCTCAATTTCAGTGTCAGGAAAAAAGAGGCCGAAAATCTCCTTCTGCAGGCGGAACAAAATCTTCAGGATTTCCGCAAGGTTCTCGCCACCCTCCTCGGGTTGCCCGCCGGAGATCTGCCCGCCGCGACCGTCCTGGCCCCCTTGCCGGAAGAGGCGATTGTATGTGATATTTCCCTTGATCACGCGGTTGAAGAAGCGATGACAAACCGCCCCGACCTGATCCGGGCGGAACTCGCGGCCCGGCAGGCCGCGGCCGCCGCGGCCGCGGAAAAAGGGGACTACCTGCCCTCCCTCTCCGCCATCGGCAGTTACGGCGCGCGGCGCTTGAATAACCCCCGCTTTGACCAGGATGACGACACGGATTCATACCTCGGCCTGAGGCTGTCCTGGAATCTCTTCGACGGCGCTCTCCGGGAAGGAAAAGTCAAAGCCGCCAACGCCCGGCGGACCGCCGCCGAACAAGACCTCATTCAAACCCGAATCGAGGTGGTCTCAGACGTGAAACGGGTCTTCAACGGTGTTGAATATTCACGGAAAAGCTATGCCAACAATCAAGACATCGCCGCCATGAATTTGGAAATACGGGATATCGCGCGCAAAGAATACGCCGCCGGGAAAGCCACTCTCACCCGGCTTAACGAGGCTCAGACCAATCAAACCCGGGCCGAAAGCCAGCGCGTTCAAAGCCGGATCACCTTGGCCCGCGCCATCGAACGCCTGCGGGCCGCTATGGGAACCGATATCCTGACCGGGGAATGAGACGGGGGAACGTGAAGGCGTGACAAGCGTGAAAGCCGGTAAAATCGGGAAAGCCGGTGAAATCGTTGAAACGCGGTATGCGTTCACACGTATGGTTGTAAGAAAAATAACGACCCGCTTCGGGGGTCTGTATTGAGGGTGGTATACCACCCTTTTTCCGGATAAATCCGGTACACCAACGTGCCCGTGCCCTCAACAAAAGAGCTTCGCCATCCCAAGTAGGTGTACCGACTTTAGTCGGCGCTTTCTGTTGGGTAATTAAATAGTTTACAACCATTCGTGTGTCTTGGGGACGGACTTTTGGGGAAAGACATGCTGAAGCACGAACTCAAACGGGGAAACGGGGAAGTCGAGAGAATCGACTGAGCCGGCCAACTGCGTTGGATTTTCTTTCCGCGTCACACCAAGAAAACTATTCCCGCCGAGTAAACCGCATGAAAGACTCCCCGACTCCTTCATTGTACCTGGGGCATTCCCCTTAAAGCCCCACCAAAAGCGAACGGCCCCGGTTAAGCCGTGGGTTCAGACGTGTTCCCCATGCGGATCATCACGTAATCCACCCAAGCGCCGAGAGCGATTCCCAGGGCGTAGGCGATTAAATCCGACCACAAAAAGCCATACCCCAGAATCAACGCGCAGAATTTACAGGAACGCAAGGCGTCCAGCCACGGGGGATGGAAAAGCTGGGTGATTTCAATCGTGTATGTCGTGACCATCGCCGTTGTGACTATCCATCGGATCCGCCAGCGAAACAATACGGCGAAAAACAGATAGATCAGCATCGCCCAAAGGAAGTCACCGGCATACTGGGTATACCAATACGGCAAGGACTGCTGAAACAGCCGCGCCGGCCAGCCCGCCACGATCAATAAAAGCATGACAGGGGGATAATACGTTAATGGACGCTTCATTGTAAACCACATTTAAAAAACCGGTTGACAACACGGTTTGAAACCTTACATTTTCCACTTGTTTCGCCACAGTAAATTAACCCCCCGCCCTGACCATGTCCATACCGGCTTTTGATGATTGGATAACAAACGAACTCGACCAGCTGGCCCAAACCGGCTTGCGCCGGGATATACACCCTTTGCTTGAAATCGGCGCCATCCTCCACACACAGTGTGTGTCTCCGGAGGAAGCGCTTTCTGGCGATCACGCATGTCACCGGTCGGAAAGTACCATTTCAAGCCGCCACAGTGGTCAGCGGCTGATCAATTTTTGTTCCAACGACTATTTGGACCTGGCCCGCCATCCGCACGTTTTGGATGCCGCCAAACAAGCGGTTGACACCTTTGGCGCCGGGGCGACATCATCACGTCTGGTGTCAGGCACACTGACGCTCCATGAGCGCCTGGAAAATCGGCTGGCCGCCTATAAACACACCCCCGCCGCGCTCGTTTTCGGCAGTGGCTATCTCGCCAATCTCGGCGCGGTCACCGCGCTGGCCGGACACCGGGACACTGTGTTCGCCGACCGCCTCATCCACGCCAGCCTGATCGACGCGGTGAAACTCAGCGGCGCGGCGTTGAAACGCTTCCGTCATAACGATCCGGGGCACTTGGATGAGTTGCTTAAACGGAGTCCCGACAACGGCCGGCGGTTAGTGATCACCGAGTCCGTTTTCAGCATGGACGGAGACATCGCCCCGCTTGATGATATTTCAGAGACCGCGCGTCGGCACGGCGCGTTGTTCATGGTCGATGAAGCCCATTCATGCGGCATTTCCCATCCGACCCGCTCGTTAGCCGCGCGACCCGACATTATCATGGGGACCCTGAGCAAAGGCTTCGGCTCCTATGGCGGCTTTATCGCCTGTTCAACCGCCATGCGGGACTGGCTGATCAACAAAGCCCGGTCCTTCATCTACACCACCGCCCTCCCCCCCGCCTGCCTGGGCGCGGCGCTCGGGGCTTTGGATGTCTTAAAAGACAATCCCGGGATGGGCGACCAGTTACTGCACAACGCCCGCGGATTCCGCGACCGCCTCCGCCGGGGCGGTTTGGACACCGCGGGTTCCGCCACCCAGATCATACCGGTCATGATTGGTGACAACCACACGACTCTCGCGCTGGCGGCGACGCTTCGCCAGCGAAACATCTATTGTGTGGCGATCCGCCCCCCCACAGTTCCGGAAGGGACGGCCCGACTCCGGGTGTCAGTGTCTCTCGGACACAGCGTCAGCGATTTGGACATCGCCGCCGACGCGATGATCGCGGCGGTGAGACCGTTGGATATGCACTCTCAAAAATAGTATGAAGAAAGAAGAAAATGACAGAATAATTAGAGACAAAAAAGAGATCTTTTCGACAGAATCATGATCGACAGAATCATTAAAAAAATCAGATAAGAAAAAATGGTGACAATCATTTACTAATGTAGGCGTTGTAACACAATAACTATTACGCTATTACATTCTCCGAGCATGCGGGAGCTATTTCTTTCTTATAAAATGATTGACGCTCTGCTCCACCTCCAGTAGGGCTGGCTCTGCCTTAGGCGGTCTGTCGTCAATGACTCTGTCAAATACCTTTTTCTTCATTTTTCTGTCCCCCATTTTTCTGTCTAAAACCAGGAACTTACAGATTAAGTAGTTATAACTAATTTATGTTAAAACTTTTAAAACAACGACGGGTCAAGATGGGGAGCGGTTCATGATGTCCGACATTTCGCCATTACCGCCAAACAGCATCGCCGTTTCCGGCTGGGCCCATGACGCGTCTGCTTTCGGCCCGCTCACGGCGAGCCAAAAGGCTTTTTCATTAACCGATTTGGAAGCTGGAATTCCACTTCGGGAAGGAAAGGAACGGCGCGGATTTCGAATGTCGGATTCCGGATTTGCCGCGTCAATCCACTCCGAACAAGATGAAACGGATACTAACCGACCGGAATTTGGTTCGGGACAAGGTTTAGTTTCAGGAACGCGACCATCCGGGGTCATGCTTTCCCGGTCCGAACAGAGTGAAACTTGCGCCTTCAGTAGGCCGGAGTTGCAAGTCCGGCTTAGCCGGGGAAGGAACCCCGGCCTACAGCAAGTTTCAGGGAATGCATCCATCTACGCCCGGGCGCTGGCCGCGGTCATCGCGGACACCGCGGAACCGGTCACCTTGGCCGGTTGGTCCACCGGGGCGATGGTGGCCTTGGAAACAGCCGCCGCTTATCCCGCCAATATTGACCGGTTGATTCTATTTAGCGCCACGCCGAAGTTTTGCGCCGAAGACGCGTGGGAACACGGCATTCCCGCGGCCAATGTCCGGGCCATGATCGCCGGGCTCCGCCGCGATCCGGAGGCCACCCTGGGGGGATTTTTCAAACTCGCCGCCCGTCCCGGACGGTTGACCGCGGCCGAGTACGAGGGAAAAATCGCCGTCGCTCTCAGACAGGGGGAAAAAAACCTGGCTGATCAGCTCCGCTATTTGATGACGACCGACCTGCGGGCGGCCGTGCGGAAAATCACCATCCCCGTCACCCTCATTCACGGAAATAAGGATGCCATTATCCCCCGCGCCGCCAGCGCCTGGCTGGCGGACGAACTCCCAGACAGCCGCTTGATTTCCTTGCCCGGCAAGGGACACACGCTCTAACCTGACCGCCTTCTTTCATGACCCCCATCGCCCCCCGAAAATTTAACGCCGCCGCCGACACCTACGCGGGTGAATCACATGTGCAGAAAATCGTCTGCGCGGATTTGGCGGACTGGTTGCCCGCCACGGTTTCCGGAGATATTCTGGAGCTGGGATGCGGCACGGGCGCGTTGACCGCGGAACTGGTCCGGCGGTTCCCGGGCACCCCTGTCACCGCGGTGGACGCCGCGCCCGGCATGATCAGACAAGCCGCTAAACGGATCTCGAAAGAGACCATCACCTGGGTGACCGCCGATGCCAGATTTTACCGGCGGGATGAAAAATTCCCGTTGATTGTCAGCAGTTCGGCATTACATTGGATGCTTCCTTTGCGGGAAACGTTTGGCACCCTGCGGCGTCAGCTTAACCGTGGCGGAGAATTGATCGCCGCGCTGATGGTTGAAGGGACGTTAAGCCATTTAAGCGACGCCCGGCGGGCGGTCGCGCCGGGAAAGCAGGCCCCGGTGCCGTTGCCCGCGGCGGCGGCGGTGATCGGTGACTTGCGGGAAGCCGGGTTCGCGGTGAAAAAAACAGCCGTCCGGAGCTACGTGGAAAATTATCCGGATGTCGACACGATGCTGCGGAGTCTGCGGCGGCAAGGTGTCACCGGAAAAATGAACCCGGAGGCCAGCTTGTTGTCAAAAAAAGAGGTAAAGGCTCTGAAAGATTATTTACACCATGTCCGCGGACCGGAAGAAACCGTCCGGGCGGAGTATCAGGTGTTGTTCATTAAAGCCCGGGCGCCGGGCGGAAACTGACACGTTATTTGACCTGTTTTTAGAATCAGCCAGCAAACAAAACATCATTAAAAATGGCGGTATCAATTATGGACGCGAAACGACACGAATTAAACATCCAGCTCGCCCAAATGCTTAAAGGCGGGGTCATTATGGATGTGACCAATGTTGAACAGGCTAAAATCGCTGAAGAAGCCGGGGCGGTCGCCGTCATGGCTTTGGAACGCGTCCCCGCCGATATCCGGGCGCAGGGCGGTGTCGCCCGCATGTCCGATCCCGAAATGATCGCCGAAATCCAGGCTGCGGTATCCATTCCGGTCATGGCGAAAGCCCGGATCGGACATTTTGTCGAAGCCCAGATTCTTGAGGCGTTGAAGATCGACTACATCGATGAAAGTGAAGTGCTCACGCCCGCCGATGAGGAATGCCATATCGACAAATCGCAATTCGCGATTCCTTTTGTCTGCGGTGCCCGCAATTTGGGTGAGGCGGCCCGCCGGATCGCCGAAGGCGCGGCGATGATCCGCACCAAGGGGGAAGCCGGTACCGGTGACGTGGTCGAGGCGGTTCGCCACATGCGGACGATGAATCGCGAGATCCGGCAGCTTTGCGGACTGGATATGGGCGAGGTCGTCCCCTTCTGCAAGGAAAACGGGATCCCTTACGACATCGCCCTGAAAGTCCGCGCCGAGGGGCGTTTGCCCGTGGTGAACTTCGCGGCCGGCGGCATCGCCACGCCCGCGGACGCCGCGTTGATGATGCAACTGGGCTGCGACGGCGTGTTCGTCGGCAGTGGTATTTTTAAATCCGGAGATCCCATGCTCCGGGCCAAAGCGATTGTCAAAGCCACGGCTTATTTTA
Source organism: Lentisphaeria bacterium (assembly GCA_032251435.1). Taxonomy (GTDB): domain Bacteria; phylum Verrucomicrobiota; class Lentisphaeria; order Oligosphaerales; family MVZH01; genus JAVVEH01. Next base: position 169,544 of record JAVVEH010000001.1, read on the forward strand.
ACGATCCGGAAAAAATTCTGGAAGCCAGTAAAGGTCTGGGCGAACCCATGGTCGGCATCAACTGTTCCACCATGCCGGAAGCAGACAAGCTCGCCGGCCGCGGCTGGTGACTTCGTCACAATCCAACCGTCACCGCCTGGGAGTCCTGGATCTCCAAGGCGGCACGCAAGAGCATCTGGAGCATTTCCGCCGGGTTGGTGTTGATGCCATCCCCGTGAAGGACGCGCGGCGCTTCGCGGAGCTCGCGGGACTGGTCATCCCCGGCGGGGAGAGCACCTGCCTGAGACGCTTGATCAATCAGTTTGACTTGGCCGACCCCCTGCGGGCGGCTCACGCCGACGGCATGAAAGTCTGGGGAACTTGCGCGGGCGCTATTTTAATCGCCAACGACATCGTCGGGGAAAAACCGCTGTTTCAATTTATTGATATCAGCATCGCCCGTAACGCCTTCGGCTCGCAACTGGACAGTTTCCAACACACCGCGGACATTCCGGCCGTCGCGGCGGAACCCGTGAAAATGACCTTTATCCGCGCCCCGAAAATTCTCCGCGCTGGAAACGATGTCAGAGTGCTCTTGAAACTGGACGACTACATCGCCGCCGCTGAGAACGACCAGGCCCTGGTGACGGTTTTCCACCCTGAACTGACCTCCGGCACGGCCTTTCACGCCTATTTCGCCCGCCAATGCGGGTTAACCCCCGCGCCGACCCCCGCCAGTGATGACACATGGTCGCCCAACGCCTGGATGCGCGCCCGCCGGGCCTGACCGACTTCGTCGGGTTTCCCTTTTTCATCGTATCCGCGGTTGTCACGCCTTCGGGGCCGGCTTCGTCGGGTTTCCTTTTCATCGTATCCGCGGGCGGCACGGCTTCAGGGGCGGCTTCGCCGGGTTTCCTTTTTCGGTTTTTCTCCCTCGAAAAAGGCCGGGCAGGCGGTATATTCAGCCACTGTTCTTTTTCGTTCAACCTATTAATCCGGCAATAAATCACAGTGCATTTGGACACGGCAGTCTCTGCCGTTTTTACCGCAGGGACTGCGGAATCCATAAAACACACGTTGCAAGGTGATTAACTGCCGGATTAGTAGTTGATTTTCACTGTTTTTTCAGGAGTTATATGATGTCATTCACAGGCTTTAAATCGGCCGATTGCGGATTTTCTTTAGACGTTTCGGGCATGAGTCTTCCCGCCGCCGCGGTGGCGGCCTTGGAGAAGCGGCTCCCCGCGGCTCACGCGGGCATGGTCGCCATTGAAGCGGGTGAGATTAAAAATCCGGATGAGGGTCGGCAAGTCACCCACTTCAGTGATCGGCTCTCCTATCTGGAATCCGATGTTTACGCCGCGGTGGAGGCTTTCGCCGAAACCGTGCGGCGGGACGAGTCGATTCACAATGTCATCATCAATGGCATCGGCGGGTCCGCTCTTGGTCCGCAGTTGCTGCAATTCGCTGTCAATGGCCCTTATTGGAATGAGCTGGGCACCGACACCCGCAAAGGCTATCCGCGCCTCTATTTTGTGGACAACACCGACACGGCCGGACTGGCCGACGCCAAAGCGGTCTGCGCATTAGCCAACACCCTCGTGGTCAGCATCTCCAAGTCCGGCGGCACTCAGGAAACCAAAAACAACATGATCGCCTTGGAGCAAGCCTACGCCGCCGCCGGACTGACTTTCGCGGACCACGCGGTCGCCATCACCATGGCGGGCAGCCAATTGGACCAATACGCCAGAGCGAATCACTGGCGCGACATCTTTCCCATGGCCGAATCCATCGGCGGCCGCACCAGTGAAACCAACATCGTCGGCCACGTCCCGGCCGCCTTGGCGGGCATCCATTTCGCCGAGTTCGTGGAGGGGGCGAAGGCTATGGACGCGATGACCCGGGTGGAAAATCCAGCCGCCAACCCCGCTTATCAACTGGCGGCCTGCTGGTATATCGCCGGCGCGGGAAAGGGCGACCGCGCCATGGTCGTTGTCCCCTATTCGGACCGCTTGGTCCTGCTGGGCAAATATCTCCAGCAACTGGTCATGGAAAGTCTTGGAAAAGAGCTCGACCTGGATGGCCATGTCGTGCATCAGGGCTTGACCGTTTACGGCAATAAGGGCGGGACGGACGCCCACGCTTACATCCAGCAGCTCAATGACGGCCGCGATGACTTTTTTGTCACCTTTATCGAACCGTTAAAAGACGCCGAGCACATCGTCATCGGTGACGGACTGACCATGGGCGACTACCTGCACGGATTCAAAGAAGGTCTGGCCAGCGCGTTGCGGGCGAAAGGCCGGCAAGTGATTGATATCACCATTGACGCGGTCACTCCCCGGACGCTGGGCATGTTGATCGCCCTATACGAACGGGCGGTCGCGTTCTACGCGGAGCTGATTCATATCAACGCCTTTCATCAACCCGGTGTCCAAGCCTATAAACTGGCGAGCAAAGGTGTTAATGATATCAGCGCCAAACTCCGGGGATGGATCGCCGGCGGCGCGGGTGAGTTTTCCGCCGCCGCGGCCGCCGAGGCCGCGGGTCTTGGTGACTCGACCCGCGAGGTGGCCGGACTGTTGGCGAAGTTCGCCGCCAACGCGCGTGACTTCGAAGGACACACCGTGAAACGCGCGTTCAGAGACGGCGACTGGGTGTATCAGATCGGGTGACCGCGCCTGCGGAATCAACCATTCACATGGCCCTTTTCCTCTACAATCTCGTCTTTCCGCTGCTATTTGTGGTGTATCTGCCCTTTTATATGATCCACCTGTTCAAGCGCGGCGGGATGGATCGCTTTTTCTGGGAACGGCTGGGACTGTATACCCGGGAAAAGAAGGAGCGGCTAAGCCGCCTGTCCAGGCCAGTCTGGATTCATGCGGTCAGCGTCGGCGAGGCGGTGGCGGCGACCGGGTTTATCAGGCGCTGGCGGGAAGAGCGTCCTGATCTGGATTTCGTGCTTTCCACAACCACGACAACGGGGCAGGCCATCGCCCGGAAAAATCTCCCGGACGGTGTGGTTTTAATTTACTGTCCGCTGGATATTTGGTGCGCCGTCCGCCGGGTTCTGGGGCTCATCAATCCCCGCTTGTTGATGATCTTTGAAGTGGAATACTGGCCCTGCCTGATCACGCAGTCAGTGAAACGGGGAACACCGGTCGTTCTAGCCAATGGGCGCATGTCAGATAAATCCGCCGCCGGTTACGCGAGACACGCCTGGTTTTTCCGGCCGTTATTTGAGAAATTCAGCCTGTTCTGCATGCAGAGCGACGCGGATGTGCGGCGGATTCGCCAAGTGGTTGGCGACGCGGTGCCCGCGGTCGCCTGTGACACCATGAAATTTGATCAAGTCCCTGACGTGGCCGGGACCGACCGGTCTGACCTGCTCAACCACGTCTTTGGAAGCGGGGAAAAGCTCATTTGGACCGTTGGCAGCACCCATGCCAACGAGGAAGCGCTCATCGCCGATGTGTATCAAATGCTGAAACGTGAGTTTCCCGCCTTGAAAGTGATCCTGGTCCCCCGCCATCATGAACGGACCGCGGAGGTGGAAGCTGAATTACGCAAACGGGATCTGACTTGGACACGGCTGGATAACGGATCCCAGGAACCGGCGGCCGGCGTGGATATCCTGCTGGTGAATAAAACCGGGGAGCTGATGTCATTTTACGAGACCGCCGACATTGTTTACGTGGGCAAAAGCCTGGCCGGTTGTGAAGGCGGCCACAACATTATTGAACCGGCCATCTTCGGCAAACCCATTGCACATGGACCGAACATGCAGAATTTCCGCCTGGTCGTGGAGCTGTTCAAACAAGCCGGCGCCAGCATCGAAGTCAAAAATGACGACGGGTTGCTGCCGGCCATGCGTGACCTCTGCGCCAACCCCGAACGCCGCCGGGAATTATCCGAAAAATCCCGCCGCGTCGTGACGGCCTCCCGCGGCGCCATGACGCGCACCCTCGGGCATGTGAAACAGATCCTGCCTTGACCCGTGTCAATGAAGCTTAGCCCGCGGCCCTTCCCCCCGGAGCCAATGCGCGAGGTTTGGAAACCTCGCTCCGAACCTGCCTTCGTCCAAAGACTTCGGCGGGCAGGCAGGGCGAGACAAGAATTTTGTGGATTCCGCAGTCTCTGCGGTATCATCGGCAGGGAACTGCCGGTTCCAAGGACTTTTGCCTTGTCTCAAGCGAGTACAATGTGGATTTCCGGGAGCTGGAAGCTGCCAGGCACAATGGGAATTTCCCGCTTGTCTTCCCCCCCGATCTACCGTTCAAGCAGTTTCTGGTAGGTGTCCTCGTCGATGACTTCCTTCAACGACTCAAAAGTATCCACGTAATTCATATCGGACCAGAGAAAGATCCGGCGCCCGCGCCCCCCCGCCTTTTCAATCACCAACGGGGTGTCAGCCGGCGCCATTTGAGCGGGATACAACAGGATGTAATCGTATTCGGCGTCATCGAAAAACGGGCTTTGCAAGGCGTCCTCACTCAACAACCCGGCGGCCACCAACCCGTCAAGACTGGCGGGCATCGCCGTCGAGCCCGCGTCGGTATACATGGCGAGAGCCATGCCGACCTGTTTCAAGTTACTCATACTCTTCACTTCCATCGCCCTTGTCCGGGCTTGATTCAGAGCCGGTAAAAAAATGGCGAGCTGGCTGAGAAAAAACAATGTGACGAGGAAAATGCCGACATAGCCGGCGGCCAAACCGCCAATCGCCAAGCCCTTCCCTGTTTGAGTCCCCCGGGATCGACTTATTTTCGACAGGGCGATATGGCCGCAAATCACGGCGGGAATACCCGCCAGCGGCCCCATGCACATCAAGACGCTGACAACGCCCAAAACCAAACTGGTGACCGCCAGACCACTTGTCTTCGGGGCCGGCGGCGGGACGGGAGGTTGACTTGTCGGTTCCATGGTGTTCTCCTTTAAGTGGTTTTACTGGCCCGTGTCTAAGGGGGTCATAAAGCTTACTTTACTCCACGGGGATGAAGATGTCCACTGTCACCTTTATTTTGGGCTCTAATCTCCGGAGTCTTTGAAACACGATTCAATGTACAACAGGTTCAGCGTCATTGCTAATAAAAATACGCATAGTTCAGATAAAGTGGCCCAGCTGACCACCGGCAGTTCCACTTGACTTGGCTCATACAGGCTTGCAAAGTGGCGGACCAGGCTGCGACCAGTCGCTGTAAGGGCCGGTGTAGCCGATGGCGTGGAAAACCAGTTTGTGAAACAGCACGTTGACTGACCATGGGTCGTGTTTTTCTTCCGTCTTTCCATGTCCGCCGCCGGGATGCACGGCCGGATTCCGGAAGTATTGCCAGGCCTTGATTTCCTTCTCTGTCACGACCCCTTCAGCTTCCATGGCCGCGAGTTTTCTCTCGGCGCTTTTCTGGGCATTGGGAGTCGCGAGCCTGCCAATGGCACGGTCGATTCGATCCCACTGTTTCTTTGTAATCTCCAGCGTTTGCGCGGCCCGCCCCGACTTGATGTGTTGCCGTGTCCGGTCTACTGCGGCTTCGAACTCCGAGTCAGGCTGCGGGCTTGGCACAGCATAGTGAAGGACTCCTTCGAGTCCTGTCACCAAAGCAAGTGAGAAGGCTTCTGGTGTGCTGCCGCCCGCATGGATGAGATGGTTCACATTCTTGACAAGCGGGTTGCCGACAACATTCCCCCGTGCCGATAGATGCTCAAAATAGGTGACAGCCAGCCTCCAGATGTGATCAGCATTCTCGGGCCGGTGATCTATTGGCGGAATACCAAATCTGGAATCGAGCGGATAGGGACAGGCACGGACCGTGAGTCTCACGGTTCCCTTGATAGTCACCTTCCCAATTTGCCACGCGCAACGACTGCCGAGAACGAATTTGATAGCCTCCAGAGCGGCTTCCGGCCAGACGGGGTTAAAGTCTTGATTCTCAAGATGTCCGCCAAACCTGACGCCTTGTGCCATTGGCTGAATTCGGCAATTCATTGCCCCCAGGCTGAATTCGGCGGTATCAAATCCGGCATGCCACGAAACTTGCTTGCCATCCTCTTCGTGCCTTACTTCACGCTTATGGTTTGCGGGGAAACGCAATCCATCCGGAAACAGATAAGTGAATCCCGAATAGTGATCGAACTCTGGGCCAGGTATGGGACGGTATTCCCAGGCCACTTCTTCTCCTTCGAAGGTCAACACATCAAAATGGGAATCTCCGTAACCGCACGTATTTGACTGATTGAAACCAGTAGCAACCCACGTCCTTCCCTGGATATCCGTACAGTGAAGCGTGCTGCTATGCGGAATCCGGTTCTGATAGCTTCTGCCACCGTGGTGTTGGTGATTGACATAGACCGTGACAATCAGCTTCCCGATGGTGTCATTCGCAATGCACCCATGGCCGGTCGCTACTGCCTGACCTCCTTGATCAAGAACGGCGATTTCCGGGCAGGGAAGATCCCAGGTGCATGAGGCAATTCTGTGTTGTTCGCCCTCATCAAGCATGCTTAGTACTCATTATATTGTGCTAGAAATCGTCTTCCGTGAGTGCCCCATCATCTAATCGCTCGGCCAGGCTGGTGTATTTGGATCTGTTAAGCAGATAGTCCTGAAAACAGAACCAGGCAATGTGATAGCAATCCTTCCTGAGTAACTCAACGTCCTGGGTAACGGAAAGGATTGTTTCGTGGCACTTGAACATTCTTCCGAGCATCGGCTCGAGGATCTGGTTACAATGGTTCAAATAGTCGTAAACATCGGCGAGTTTGGTGGGGATCTTGTACCCGCCCTTCGTTGTGCTGGCAATGATCAACCTGCCTCTCGAGCGTAGATACGGGACGATGGCACGGGTCACATATTTTGTGTCGAATTCGGGTTCGCGGTAGAAGGTCTCGTTCAGCCAGGTGGCAATGTGGTGGGTCTGCACGTAGGAATCGTCAGAATCATAGACAAAATGATCACGCAGTATCCGCAGAAAGAACAGGCGATGAGCCATGCTCTCATCGTCGGTCCCTGCGTTCTCGTCGAGGAAGCTTTCTGCCGCTTTGAAGCAATGGTCTGCGACGATGGCATTGTGCTTCTCTTCCTCAGAGGCATTCTCGCCCGTGTAGAACAGGTTCCTTGCCTCTCTGGGGAAGAATTCAACCCGTGGTTTCATCGATGTGAGAAGACCCTCCATTTGGGCGACCTGATCCAGTTGCTTGCCTGGCTCGTGGCATCGGGCAAAAGCTCCAGCAAAAAGGTCAGCAAGTTGGACAAGCACGTCATCCATGGAATCCCTAAATGTGAATTCCTGCAAGCAACCCTCGGCGTGGGCAAATAGCGGCAAGTCTTGCTTTCCTTCAACGTACTTCCGGAAGCCTTGCATGAACTCCTCATGTCCTTGCATGTCGGCAACGATGCTTAGGCTCGGATATTGCCTATATAGGTGATCGTAAAGCAATCCATAGAGGTATTTGTAAAACTGTTGTTTGCTCCCGGTTACGCCAGCACCGTAGAGGCGCCTTTTGTCAACTACCAAAACCCAAAGCGATACGGGTAGTTGCGTGAGGCGCAGACATACCTCGAGCCACTTCTGTCCGTCGCTGGCAAGTATCTTACTCTTCATCTCCCTGTTCTGGAACCACTTGCTCTTCTGGAGCCGAACAGCTACAGCCCTCAGTTCATCCAGGCCCTCAGCGGGACAAAGAACTGCTGCAACAATAAAGCGTTCAGATACGTCGGGTTTGGCAAAATCAAAGCCAAATTGGCCGAACTCATCGACGAAGGCGTGCATGTGTCTCTGCGATGGCATCGGGCTATCCAGCGCTCCCTCCATTACTCTCCTGCCCAAACACCTCCTGGAGAATCGTGGTGGAGAGAGATTGGGCGTGGGCTTCGGCTTTGTCGATCTCGGCGGCGAGCTGGTCGCAAAGCGCCAGTTTGGCTTGCACTCGCTCGACGATGGCACGCTGCTCGGAAAGGGGTGCAATTGGTGTCGGAAACGTCTCCAACCGATTCTTTGGAAGCCCTTCACGGCCTGCCCCTGTAACTGATTCAAAAATCATTTTCTGCCCATAGATGGACAGCAATACCTTGTGCAAGAAGTCAGCCGAAACAGCAATAGGCCTGACTATGCACACATGCTGACTTACGTTGGCTTGCCCAAAGCCCGAGCAGACAACAGCACAACGGCCGAGTGAGGCCCCGGTAATGTTAAGCAGTACGTCTTCTGGAAGAACATGTGTGCCTTTCATTCTCTGGTGGGTCTCACTGCCGATTAATGCAATATCATCGTCAACAATACCAAAGTTCTGAATATTCTGAGATCGCAGGAAGGGGACCCCATGCCTTTTGTAGACTGATTTCCCCCCACGTGGGGTACTGCCTGACCCAATTTTCTCGCACAGATCAACCAACCGACACCACGCCCATCCTTCGGGCAGCAGGAACGGTATTTCATCGGGGCGGATGGGAAGCAGCGGTTTCTGCTTGCGAATCTGGCCGTCCTTGACCAGTCGGTCTTTTTCGGCGGCGATGCGTTCGAGCAATTCCGAGGCGGGCTCGATGTCGGGGTGTTGCTTCCTCCAATCGGCGGTCAGTTTGCCTTCGATGGCTTCCTGGAGGATGGCCTGGCGGAGTTTTTCGAGCAGGGCTTTCTGGCGGGTGATTTCGGTAAGGACATCGGTCTGCCGAGCGACGACCCCTTCCATCATTGCCACCAAGCTCTCTTGTTCCGACATCGGTGGCACGGGGACTCTGACGGTGGCAATTCGCTTCATGGGCAGACTGACATTGGCCATGCCTTTCATCAATGGCACCAGAACGACCTCTTTCATCAGGTCGAGATAGTGGTAGAGATACTGGGCGCTGACCTCATTGGGGTTCTTAGGGATGACAGCGCATAGGATTGAGCCCAAGGCAAATTTGCCTTCCTGATAATGGATGCGCTTCAGACTGGCATGTCCGTGCCCGGTCGAGGAAACCAAAGGAATGATCACGGCTGCCGCGTCGAACTGATAATCGGTATGGCTCCTGCGCTCCTCCGCGAGCGTGACCATAGGATACTGACCGGGCACTGCTTTGGTAATGCCAATACACCCCTTGGTGAGGGTGCAAATTTCGCTGAGTTTCACCCATCGCCACGCCATCAGTCCTCCTCCCCACCGGCTTCGATTGGTTTTCTTTCGGCCATGGCGGCCTCGATAAGCTTGCGTTCGCGCTGGATTTCGCGCTGGAGCTGTTCTTCGGTGGGCAGGTTGGGCAGGTATTTAGAGGCGAAGATCTGCTTCCGGTCATTGAGCACGGAGTAACGGGCCACGGTGTCGCATTTTTCCGTGCACAGAATGAGTCCGATGCTCGGGTTGTCGTCGGGGGCGGCAAAAAGCCCGTCAAACATGCGGACGTAGCCGTCCATCTGGCCCACGTCTCCGTGTGTGATTTTGCCGATTTTAAGGTCGATCAGAAGATAGAATTTCAACCGGCAGTGATAGAAGACCAGATCAATGAAGCGGTCGTCTTCGTCGATGCGGATATGTTTTTGGCGGGCGACGAAAGCGAAACCGGTCCCCAGTTCCAGAAGGAAACGCTGCAAATGTGTGATAATGGCCCGCTCAACATCGGATTCGCGCACGTCGGCGAAGTTGGGATAGCCGAGAAATTCCAGAACGTAGGGGTTCTTGAGAATTTCGGTCGGAGAAGGCGGCGTTTTTTGCAACCGCCGCCCTTCCGCGATCATTTTTGCCGGTTGCTGAGCGTGCAGGGAGCGTTCGTAATACTGCGTATGCACCTGCCGTTCCAAAGTCCGTTTACTCCAACCGCCTTCGCTGGCTTCACGCTCGTAGAAATCGCGGGCCTCCACGTTCTCGACGGCCATTAATACGCGATAATGGGACCAGGACAGTTGCGAGCAAAAACCTTGCGCGAATTCTCCACCCGCTGAGTGGAGAATCCTGTAATCCCCTGATATATCGCCTTTGGCCCGACTAATGTGCAATTCTCCACCCATTGGGTGGGGAATCTCCATGCGGTGCTCGTAGGCCAAGTAAAACTGCCGGAAATACCACAAGTTGGATGTGGAGAAACCCTTGCCGTATCTGGTGCGGAGTTGAATGGACAGATCTTCAATGACCTGCTTTCCATACTCCGCCCGCTCTTCGCCGTCCTGTAGCTCCTGCACAATTTCGCGCCCGATCAGCCAGTAGGCCATGACCATGTTGGTATTGACGGTGCGAACCACGTTGCCGCGGGCCTGTTCGAGGATGGAGACGACGCGGTCGAACAACGGGCGCTCCGCTGCTATCTGCATTCCTTGCGCCTTCGCGCCTTTGTGTGTGTCACCTTTTTTCATCACGATGCCCTTCCGAGTCGCTTCAGAAGATCGGCGCACCTGTCAAACGATTTTGCGAGCAGCGCAATGAGTTCGTCGCTGGAATGCTGGATCTCCTCCTCCTGGCGGTGCGGATTCTTGATGTCGAGATCGTAGCCGCGTTTTGCGATCTCCGCAATCGGGACTTTCCAGGCGACCTCGGATTCCCCGCGTTCTGGCCACCAGGCTTTTTCGGCGGCGAATTCGGCAATGTCGATCGGCTTGGTTTTAGAATAGGACTTGCGGTCTTCGGGCACCCGGTGCTCGTAATACCAGACTTCCTTGGTGGGCGTGCCCTTTACGAAGAAACACAGGTTGGTGGCGACGGCGGCGTAGGGTTTGAAGACGCTATTGGGCAGGCGGACAATGGTGTGCAGGTTGCAGTCGGTCAACCATTTCTCGCGGACGCGCTGCTTGACACCATCGCCGGTAAGGGAGCCATCGGGTAGGACAATGGCGGCGCGACCGCGGTCTTTGAGCAGGTGGATCATCAGCACCAGGAACAGGTCGGCCGATTCCTTGGTGCGGAAATTCCGGGGAAAGTTGCTTTCGTTGCTGTTGGCGACGATGCCACCAAACGGAGGATTGGCGAGGATGATGTCGACCCGGTCGGACTGCTTGTACGAGGTCAGCGGCCTGGCCAGCGAATCGTCGTAGAGCAGGTTGGGCACTTCGACATCGTGGAGGATCAGATTGGTGGTGGCCAGCAGGTAGGGAAGCGGCTTGTATTCCCAACCGGTGAGATTGGCCTGGATCGCCTGCCGGTCCTGGACATTGTTGGCCTGCAATCTGAGGTGTTCGATAACACAGGTCAGGAATCCGCCCGTTCCGCAGGCCGGATCGAGAACTTTATCCCCCAGTTGGGGATCGACCATGTCGGTGAGGAACTGGGTCACGGCCCGCGGCGTATAGAATTCGCCGCTTTTACCGGCGCTCTGAAGCTCTTTCAGGATGCCTTCGTAGATGTCGCCGAACAGATGCCGGTCACCGGCGATATTGAAATCGATCTCGTTGAGTTTGTTGAGCACCTGCCGGATCAAGGTGCCGGATTTCATGTAGTTGTTGTTGCCCTCGAACACTTCGCGGACGATGAGCGCCCGGCGGTTGCCGGCCACGACCGCGATGTCGCGCAAGGCCGGAAAAAGCTGTTGATCGACGAAGGCGAGCAGTTCATCGCCGGTCATGCCTTCGTCGTCCCCGGCCCAGGCATCCCAGTGAAGTTCTTCGGGGATGGGGGAGACATAGGCGTCGTCAAGCAGTTCAAGTTCCTTGTCCTTGTCGGAGAATATCTTGAGAAACAGCATCCAGCCAAGCTGTTCGATGCGCTGGGCATCGCCGTTGAGCCCGGTGTCCTGCCACATGATGTTGCGGATGGCTTTGATGACGCTTTGTACAGACATATCTCATTCCTAGGCCACAGCGGGCTGATAAAGTTCATTTTCCAATTGCCGGACAGCGGCCAGGTAGGCTTTCTTGCCGCCAAACGCCTTGACAATCTCATGGGGTGAACCGAAAGTTTCGAACGGCTGCACCTTGAGAATCTCCAGGGATTCGACATTTTCGATACCTTCGTCGGCATATTTGTCGAGAAGTTTGCCCAGCACGGCTCTGGCGGTTTCACCGTACTTGGCGAAGCAGTCCCGTTTCTTCACCTTTTCCGCCCGTTCACGCCGGGTCAGGGGCGGCTGGTCGTAAGCCACATGGCAGATGATATCGAACAGATCCAACTCGCGATTGACAGCGTTACGCAGCTCTTCAACAAGGATCCCTTCGTTTTCGAGTTCCTCGACGATGGCGGCTTTGCGGTCGGCTTTGCACCAGTGATTGAGAAAATCATCCAGACTGGTATATTCACCAAGAATCTGGCCACGGGTGTAGTCTTTAAGGCTGGTGGTGATCGGCTTGCCATTGGTGTCGAAATACAATTCCCGCGTGACCAGGGCGGTCACATCAACACCATTGACGAACACCTTGGGCCTGGGGCCGTCATCGGTGTCCTCGCCAATGGGCAGGTATGGCGGGTCAGCGGGTTCCCCGTAGATATCTGGTTGATCGTCGCCATCCGGCCCGGTATCCGGCACCGTTTCCGCTTCTTCCTCGGCCTCGATCGCCGAGAGATCTTCCGCTTCGCCAGCAACCTTGATTTTTACCGGGTCGCCGTCAAAATCGGAATCGGCAAAAAGATCGGTGACATTCCGAAAATCGATGATGGTGAAATAGCGCTTGCCGTATTCCTCGTTGATGCGGGTTCCGCGGCCGATAATCTGCTTGAATTCGGTCATTGACTGGATGTTGCTGTCCAAGACGATAACCTTGCAGGTCTGGGCGTCGATCCCGGTGGTCATCAGTTTTGACGTGGTTGCGATGACCGGATAGGTCTCTTCGGGATTGGTGAAGTTGTCAAGCTCACGTTTGCCCTCATTGTCATCCCCGGTGATTTTCATCACATACTTCGGGTTGGCTTTGACCAGGTCAATGTTTTCGTTGACTATAGCCCGCCGCATGCCGTCAGCATGTTCGATATCCACGCAGAAGGCAATCGTCTTGGAAAAGGGATCGCTGCCGCGCAGGAATTCCGTCACTTTCTTCGCCACGGCCACCCGACGGTCTTCAACAACCAAAGTCCGGTCAAAATCGGAACGGTTGTAGACGCGGTCCTCCACCGGCTGCCCATTTTTGTCCAGATAGCCTTTGGGTGGACGCCAGCCCTCCAGATCGACATTCAACCCCACGCGAATGACCCGGTATGGGGCAAGAAAGCCGTCCTCGATGCCCTGCCGCAGGGAATACGTGTAAATTGGATCCCCAAAATACTCCATATTCGAGATTTCCGTGGTTTCTTTCGGAGTGGCGGTGAGACCAATATGGGTGGCGCTCTTGTAATGCTCAAGAATCCGCCGCCAGGTGCTGTCGGCGCGGGCACTGCCACGATGACATTCGTCCACAACCACCAGATCGAAGAAATCCGGTGAGAACTCACGGAAGATATCCTGCTCCGGTTCGCTGCCGCTAAGTCCCTGATAAAGCGCCAGGTAGATTTCATACGACTTGTCCACCCGATGATTCTGGACAACCGTCATCTTGTCCCGAAAATGGCGAAAATCCCCCCGGCGTGTCTGGTCGATCAAGGCATTCCGGTCCGCCAGGAATAGAATGCGTTTCTTGACACCGGCCTTCCAGAGCCGATAAATGATCTGAAATGCCGTGTAGGTTTTGCCGGTCCCGGTGGCCATGACAAGAAAAATGCGGTTTTCCGCCTTGGCAATCGCTTCCACTGTCCGGTTGATGGCAATCTGCTGGTAATAGCGGGGCTCACGACCGGATGCATCGACATAGTAGTCCTGCCGGACAATCCTTTCCTGTTGGGATGTGGCAATCCCCTTGAAAGACTTATACTTCTCCCACAGTACCTGGGGTGAAGGGAAATCGTCAAGAGCAAGTTCCGTTTCGATGCGGCTTCCAGCCGTTCGATCATGGAAAATAAAACCATCGCCATTGCTGGAGAATACAAAAGGAAGATCAAGAATCCGAGCGTATTCAAGCGCCTGTTGCAACCCCGCGCCCACCGAATGCGTATTGTCTTTCGCTTCAATGACGGCAATGGGGATATTCGGACGATAGTAAAGGATGTAATCGGCACGTCTGCGGGGGCCGCGCTTTGTCAGGCGTCCCCGCACATGAATGCGTCCATCGGTGAACGAGACCTCCTCACGAATCTGCGCATTCAGATCCCATCCCGCCTTCTTGATATTCGGCATGATGAACTTGGTGCAGATATCGCGTTCGCTGAGATTTCTTTTGTCCAATTGCCGATCCTTAAATGAATAGCTGAATTACTTAGGATTGCTTATGATTACCTATTTCCAGGGGCAGATATAATGGCGTATGGCGGGAACCGGAGCCCCATACGGTCAGAATTTGAGGTAACAAATTGTGACCTATAATCCTCGGATTCATCCTTGCTGAGCTTAAACATGAAATCTTCGGGAAAGCGGTCGGCCCTGTCCAATCCCCAATGCCGGACTGGGTTCCTGTAGAGGAAATTGCGAATAGGATGTTCGAAAAACTGGTTTTCCATCACGCCTTCATTCGTCTGTGTCGACATTGCTCCTCACAATGCATCCCGAAAAATCAAACCGGAAAGCTTCCACAAAACAGTTTTTCACAAAGCGGTTCCGCGGATGACTATTCCTCTGGTACTGAAAGCACTGGGGTCACTTGAATTTAACGGTCAACCGAGGGCTTACAAGCACAGCGTAAGAAAAAAGGTAATGCGTCACTTATTTTGGGGAGAACCGCGATTCACGCATAAATACTTAGTCCTATCTGTGTCCAAATGCGGGTTTGGAAGCAGCAGCACTGGCGATATTCAGCCTCATATAGCCTATCATCCGATTTGCCATCCCCTATGCAGGGCGTATTATAAACATCATGTCAACATTTAATCACACCACCCGCGTGTTCCGCCCGCCAGCTGAGGGAAACAGTCTGATCCTCCAATTAGCGACGGGCTGTCCCCACAACACCTGCCGTTTCTGCGGCATGTACAAGGGCATCCCTTACCACGAACCCGATGTTGACGACATGATCGCCACCATTCGGGACGCGGCCAGGCGTTTCCCGGAGGAGAGGCGTCTGTTTCTCGCCGACGGGGACATCATGAGTCTGCCCTTTGAAAAATTGCGGGCGGTGTTCACGGCCTGCTGTGATTTTTTTCCCCGTGTCTCGCGGATAAGTCTCTATGCGAACGGCTCCTCCCTGGCGGAAAAAACACCCGATCAATTCCGCGCGCTCCGCGCGCTCAAATTGGCGATCGCCTACGTGGGCCTTGAAACAGGTGATGACACCCTTCTCCGGGCCGTCGGCAAACATGAAACCGCGGCCGCCGCGGTTCAAGGTGTCCGCGATCTACAGGAAACAGGGGCTAAAGCCTCGGTGATGGTGTTGCTGGGGTTGGGAGGCAAAGCCGGTTCAAAAACCCACATCACGAAAACAATTGACGTGGTGAACCGGATGCGGCCCCGACTGCTCTCGGCGCTCCGATTGGTGGACGTGCCCGGCCTGACCATGCATGAGGAATATGAAACGATTTCCGAATACGATTCCATCCGCGAACTGCGGGATCTCATCGCCGGCTTGAATCTGCCGGGCACTGTCTTCACCGCCAATCATGTCTCCATCCCTTTTCCGGTCAAAGGGCGGCTCCCCAAGGATAAAAACGCATTGACCGACGCGTTAAGCCGACTCATGACGACCGGGTGTCTGGACACCCGCGGACCCGGCCGGTTACCCGGATATTTGTAGGCGGCCCATTCCTTCCGAAAAAGACCATGCCGCCCGCGGACCATTTCCATGAAACTTGGATAAAAACGCCTCGGCAATAGTAAAAATGCCTGATTTTACTATTAAATTAGGGTTTTTTACTGGTTTTAAGCCCTATTCTTGGTAATATTAACACTCATATTTTCTTCATGCGCATATTTTTGCCTGACGGAATGAACGCGGTGTCGGTGATATCTTTGCACCTGTGGCGCTTTGGTGTCTGTGGCATCTCACCAATAAAAGGAAAGCAAGTATGTTAGAAACTCTCAGCCAAATCAGTGACCTGCTCATCAAGGGCCGCGCCCCGCAAGTGAAAGAGCTTGTGGAGCAGGCGTTAAGTGAAGGGATCGAACCCGGTGAGATTCTCAACCAGGGTCTGGTCAGCGGCATGTCAATCATCGGTGAACGTTTCAAAAATAACGAAGTGTATGTCCCCGAGGTGTTGATCGCCGCCCGCGCCATGAACGCCGGGATGGGGGTGTTGAAACCCAAGCTGGTGGAAGCCGGTGTCAAACCCAAAGGCTGTGTCGCGGTCGGAACCGTCAAAGGGGATTTGCACGATATCGGCAAAAACCTGGTCTGCATGATGCTGGAAGGCGCGGGCTACAATGTGCTGGATTTGGGTGTCAACGTCGAATCGGCGAAATTTGTCGCCGCGGCGAAAGAGAACGGGGCGCAATTGATCGCCATGAGCGCCTTGTTGACCACCACCATGGGCGCCATGAAAGAAACCGTGGACGCGGTCAAATCTGAAAACCTTCAGGATCAAGTGAAAATTATGATTGGCGGCGCGCCGGTCACGCAAAGCTTCTCCGACGAAATCGGCGCCGACGGATACGCCGCCGACGCGGCCAGCGCGGTGGACCTGGCCAACCAACTGCTCGGCCTGTAAAGCCTCCGGGCTTCTCCCCGCTCAATCGTCAAAACCCTGACGCCGGACACCGCTCCGGCGCCAGGTTTTTTCGTGTCTCGAAAGATCCGCATGGAGGCGGATGTTTTTATTCACACGTTTTCAGTGTTATTTTTTGAATAAAATCGTGTTTCCCCATTTGACGGACACCCTGTCGCCGCTTAAGGTAAGGGGTCAGCGTCGCCTCACGGACAGATCTTTAGCACGTGAGGGGCCGCGTGTTGATCGTAAACATTAAAAAATTGAAAGGTTATCCAAGCATGAGTCTTAAAGGCACCCAGACGGAAATCAACTTGATGAAAGCCTTCGCCGGCGAATCCCAGGCCCGCACCCGTTACACCTATTTTTCTTCCGTCGCTAGAAAAGAAGGCTACGTCCAAATCGCCGACATCTTCGCGGAGACCGCGGATCAGGAAAAGGAACACGCCAAGCGCTTTTTTAAATTTCTTGAAGGGGGCTGCGTGGAAATCACCGCGTCATTCCCCGCCGGGATCATTGGTGACACGCTCGCCAACTTGAAGGCCGCCGCCGCGGGTGAGCATGAGGAATGGTCCGATCTTTACCCCGACTTCGCGGCGACCGCCATGCAGGAAGGGTTTCCAAAAATCGCCAAGGCTTTCACGGCTATTTGCGTCGCCGAGAAGCAACACGAAAAACGCTACAATGACTTGGCGGCCAATATTGAATCCGGACGCGTCTTCAAACGGGAACAACCCACTGTCTGGCGGTGTCGAAACTGTGGATACCTGCACGAGGGAACTGAAGCGCTGAACCAGTGCCCGGCCTGCATTCATCCCCAGGCGCATTTTGAGTTGCTTGGTGAAAACTGGTAATTCGCTGACAGGCGTGTGTTCGCCCCCGCCCTTGTAATCGAAGACAAAAGAGACACGAAAGGTTGATCATGCAAAAATTCAAATGTGGAAATTGCGGATTTATTTACGATGGCACCGAAGCTCCCGACAAGTGTCCCAAATGCGGTGTCGGCAAAGATCAATTCACGCTTTTGGACAATGAGGCGGCGGCCAAGGTTGAGCGCTCCCGCCACGCCAACACCATTCACTGCAAACTGGTGGCGATCGCCCGGGAGGTCGAACAGTTGTGTAACGACGGTGTCAAAGATAATTTAGATCCCGGATGCGTGGATGTCTTCACCAAATCCCGCGCCATGGCCTGGGACATCATGAAGCTGTCAATGGCTGAGATGCAGGGGCACATGGGCAAAGGCAAATGGGGTTGATCCGGGACACCAGCCAAAACAGGAGGCTTGTCTGATGATCAGTAAAACAATGGTTGACGCGTTCAACCATCAGATAAACGCGGAAATGTTTTCCTCTTACTTGTACTTGTCCATGGCGGCCTATTTTGAAGATTTAGGGCTGCCTGGATTAACCAATTGGATGAAAGTCCAGGCCCAGGAGGAAATGGTTCACGCCATGAAGTTTTTCAACGAACTGGCTGAACGTGACGGCCGGGTCAGATTAGCGGCTATTGACCAGCCGGAGACGGAATGGGAAAGTCCCCTGGCCGTGGCCGAAAACGTTTACGGCCATGAGCAAAAAGTGACGGCGCTGATCAATAATCTCGTCACTCTGGCCCGTAAGGAAAACGATTACGCGTCGGAGGCGTTTTTACAGTGGTTCGTCACCGAACAGGTTGAGGAGGAATCCTCCGCCAAAACGCTTGTGGATCAGTTACGATTGATTCAAGGGCACCCGCAAGGGTTGTTTATGGTCGATCGTGAGCTGGGCGCCCGCGTGTTCACGCCGCCACCCGCCGGGGAATAAGCTTTTCCCCGCCAACAACACCCATCACGAGCGTCGGCGTTTTTCGCCGACGCTCTTTTTTTATTCGAATTCGTCGTAAAACGGATTACGTTAAGGCAGTTCAAACCTCCGGAAACTCATTGTTCTGCATCGGGAGACAATTATGCGCCTTTCGCGAATAAGCGGCACCATCATCCTCATCCTCCTCAGCGCGGCGGCGATGGCCTCAGCCCAAGCCACGACGGAAAAGCCCCCGCCGTCGGCGCCGCCGGAGTCAACCGCCGCGGACACGATTGCCGATCCCGCGGCGGAGACACCGCCGAGTCTTCCGGTCACTCCTGAGGCGGCGGGTGTCCGCCGCCGGGATGAGGTGCGGGTCACTGTGGAGCGGCTGAACGCCCGCGCCCGCCCCGGCACATCGTACGAGGTGGTGGCGAAAGTGACCCGGGACGACATCCTCACAGTTGTGGGACAACAAGGCGAGTGGCTGGAAATTCTTCCGCCGCCGGGCACCGCCGCCTGGTGTTCGGAAAAATTCATCGATGCCCAGGGTCGGGTGATTGGCCACAATGTCCGTGTCAGATCCGGCCCCGGTGTGGTCTTCAGTGCTTACGCCACCTTGCCGGAAGACGCGGCGGTCACGCTTGTCGGCGAACCGGTCGGACAATGGCGGCAAATTGAGGCGCCTCCGGATGCCACAGTCTGGATTCACGGGCAGTTTGTGGAACCGGTGACACCGCCGGCGGCGGATACAGACGCGGCGGGCGACACCCCAGCGTCCTCTTCCGATGAGGCGGAAGCGCCTGACACCGCGGAGGCCCCCATCCCGAAACCGCCTGTCAGCGATGGCACGGCCGGGGACGGCGAGGACACCACGGCGGGTGAATCAGCGAAGCCGCTGGAGTCATTGACGGATAGTAAGACGGACGCGGAGACCGCGAAGGCCGGTGAGGACACAGCCCTGCTGCCCCCCGTGATCATGCCTCCAGAGGGCGGTGATGCCAGCGGGGGTACCGCCCCTGTCGTCTTAAGCCCCCCTTTACCAGAGGGAAAAACGGGTACGACGATCGTATCGGTTGAGCCACCGGCGACGGAAGCCGTCGGCACCGAGGCGCCTGATGGTGATGACGTGCCATCCCTGAATGATGAGCCGACTGAAAACGAGGCGCTGAAGAGTCAAACACGTATGCGTGAGGGCACACTCATGTCCCTCAAATCGAAAGCCACGGCGTTCGTCAGCCATGCCCTGGTTCGCCGGGAGGGTGACAACACCTATCTTCTGTGTTACCTGATCTCAGACGCCATTGATTTGACGGAGTGGGAAAACCGCCGGGTGCGGATTTACGGAAAGCCCCTGGACTATCCGGGCTGGAAAACGGAAGCCCTGAACGCCACGGGCATTCACCTGTTACTGCCGTGACACCACGGCTCTCCGTTACCCCCCTCCCCGCTACTGGCTCTTTGCCGCCGTCAGGGCGGCGCGTTCCTGGGACCCGTGATGGCGCGGTTGCCGATGGCGCTGACGCTGCTGTTTCTCTTCAAGCTCAGCCACCGCCTCCCGTTCTCCCCGGGCGGAGCTGGCCAGCAACAGCCCGACCATAACCAACGACACAATCATGCTGGATCCCCCATAGCTCAAAAACGGTGCGGTCACGCCTGTCGTGGGGCCGAACCCGCTGACCACGCTGATATTCACAAAACTCTGCAGCGTGAACACCGCGGCGATGGAGCCGCATAAAATCATTCCCTCCCGGTCATGGGCGAGCATCGCCAGCCAAAAGGCTGATCCCCCCAGGCCAAGGTATAGAGCAATCAGTCCGGCGACACCCAGAAACCCAAGCTCCTCACCGATGATCGCCACAATAAAATCGGTGTGCGCCTCCGGCAAATACTGGTGCTTGATCCGGCTGCGCGTAAACCCCATGCCTTTCACGCCCCCAGACCCCAGGGCCAGTTGGGAATACCAAAGTTGATACCCCTCATCCTGCTGGCAATCTTCCGGATTTTTAAAACTGGTCACCCGGGAGACACGCTCCGGGCTTATTTTCACAGCCGCCAAGGCCAATAAGCACCCGCCGGCCAGAATTAACACGATGTACCGTAACCGCATGCCGCCAATAAAAGCGGCCACGCCGACAATACCGCCGGTGATGACGGTGCTGCTCAAGTCCCCGCCCAGCAGGATCAGTCCGGTCAACACGCCCACCACCAGCATGGGTTTCAAAAATCCGCGCCAGACTTTTTTCGCATGCCGGGCGTTACGTGGGAAATACGCGGACAGGTATAAAATAATGACGGGTTTAGCCAGCTCGGACGGTTGCAATGAAATGGCTTTAAAGCGGATCCAGCGGGCGCTGCCCACGCTCAAGCCCCCCACAAAAGGGAATTTTCCCGCCAGTTCACGGGTGGCGGCGTGGCCGTGAAGCAGATTGACCACCGCCAGATAAAACAACGCCAGACCAACTCCCGCCAGCAACCAGACAACATACTTTCTCAACACGCTGTCATTGAATTTCCAGCATATCAGCCCGGCGCCGATGCCGCCGACGGCGATCCAGACCAACTGGCGTTTAAGATACCACTCGGAGAAATTACTGTAGGTGGTCGAATACAGCATGCTCACCCCGAATAACAGGAGAGCAACCGCGCAAGCCAGGAGAATTGTCCGAGCGATCCTTGACATGAAGGCGCCTTATTTTGCGAACCATCGCCGCGTTTTTATCAGGCGGACGCGGCGTTTCATCGGCCTTGGCCGCCATGTGAACCGCCCGCCCGCGGACTGAAAGAGTGAGCAAACCAGTCAACCCTGTAAAATACCGATCAATTAACCCGCTGCAAGCCGCGGGAAAAAAGAGAAGATGATATTTTAACCTTACGAATAGTTGCATGTTTATACTTTTACCTTACATTAAGGAAAGTAACCATAAGAGCCCCAAATGACTGTGAAAGAAAAATTGGATCTGTTATCCGGAGCGGCCAAATACGACGCCAGTTGCGCTTCCAGCGGCAGCGACCGGTCCGTGGGGGTGTCAAGAACCGGCATGGGGTCGACACTGTCCTGTGGCGTTTGTCACAGCTGGTCAGATGACGGGCGTTGCGTGTCGTTACTCAAATTGTTGTATTCCAACGCCTGCGTATATGATTGCGCCTATTGCGTGAACCGCAGATCCAACGATGTTCCCCGGGCGACGTTCACCGTTGAGGAAGTGGTGAAGCTGACCACCGAATTCTATAAACGAAACTATATCGAAGGGCTTTTCCTGAGTTCCGGGGTCGTGAAAAATCCCGATTACACCATGGAGCGGATGATTGACATTTGCCGACGGCTCAGGGAAGAGGAGAATTTTTTTGGTTACATTCACTTAAAACTCATTCCCGGCGCCAGTCTTGACTTGCTGGACCGGGCCGGACGGCTGGCTGACCGGGTCAGCGTCAATATTGAATTACCCTCCGCCGAGTCCCTCAGACGTCTGGCGCCCGATAAACATCGGGAGGGTATTCTTGCCCCTATGAAACGAGTAGGAGGTCATATAGTTGAAAACCGGGCGGAACGCGGAAAAAGCCGCGCCCTGGCGCCTTACGCGCCGGCGGGGCAGAGCACGCAAATGATTATCGGCGCCACACCGGAATCGGACTATCACATTCTCCGTTTATCCGAAAGCCTGTACCAAAAAGTCGCTCTTAAGCGGGTGTATTACTCCGCCTACATACCGGTCAACGAGCATCCGTCACTCCCCGCCATGCCGTCCCCTCCCCTGCGCCGTGAGCATCGGCTTTATCAAGCCGACTGGCTGCTCCGCTATTATCAGTTCGGCGCCCACGAGCTGCTCGACGCGGATCATCCGTTTTTGGATTCCGAGCTGGATCCAAAAGTAGCCTGGGCGTTACGTCACCTGCGGCATTTTCCGGTGGAAATCAATCAGGCGGATTACGCCACCTTGCTCCGCGTTCCCGGCATCGGCGTGACATCCGCCCGCCGAATCACGCAATCCCGCCGCTGGTCGCGACTGACGTTTGACCATCTCCGAAAAATCGGCGTGGTCCTCAAACGCGCCGCCTATTTTATCACCTGCGGGGGGAAAATGATGACCGGCGACTTGCTCGCCCGCCCGGCGGATCTGCGGCGGCATCTCATCTATGATCTTAAGCTCGGCGAATGGAACCAACCCTTGCTGCCCGGTTGGACTGAGACAACCACCGCGCTCACACGGCCATCCGGTGTCTCGCCCGCGTTCCCCGGCGCCGCCACGCCGGAAGCGGCCTTTCTGGCTTTGCCCGCGGGTTACCCCCCCAAAAAAACAAAAAACCTCCGGCAAGGAATCTTGACGGAGGTTTAAAAGGCAACTGGCGGATCGCTTCGCTCGCGACCAGCGTTTTTTAATAATCCAACTGCGTATTGGAAGCGGCTTCCAACTCGGCGCTAAAGGCCGCCATTTTGCTTTGCCGCCGTTCGTTCAACAGCCGGGTTTTCGTGCTTTCCCGTTTTTCAGCCAAGATCTCATCCGCGACAGGTTTCTTCTTCTCGACATAGAGAACGAGAGCGCCGTCCGCTATCGGCAGAGCCGACGACAGATCGCCAGTGTCCATATCCGTCACGGTTTCCAGAATCAACCCGCTGTTGGCATCGGCAGGCGGTTCGGCGAGGGAAAAGTCAGCGATATCCGTAAACGGTGTGGTTCCGGCGGCAGTCTTCAAGTCAGCCCCGTCGGTTAAGTTCGCCCGGATCGCGGCCGCGGCCGCGGCGGCGGTTTCCCGGGCCAACTGAATCGCCCGTTCTTTACGAATAATACTGGTGACCCGGTCGACAAAAGCCGCGTCCGTGGAAAAATCCGGCAACCGGCCTTCGTCTGTGCCCGCCCAGCAAGCGACATACATGGCCGACTGACCGGGGATAACGGGTGAGACGGGGTCCGTCGCCGAGACCTTAAAGGCTTCCCCAACGGCTTTCCAGTCCCCGGCGAAAGGCGGTGTGAACCCCCGGCTTTGGAACCAGCGGGTGGTTTCAATCGCCACGTTCTTTGTCTGAGCGAATTCAGCGAAGGATTCCGGGGCGGATGTCACAGTATCCGCCGCCACAAAATCAAAGGCCTCATAGGCGAAATCATCGGCCGCGGCCTGAGCCAGCGCCAGGGCTTTTTCCTCTTTGACCTTGCGGATCAATTCGTCTTTCACCTCGGCCAGACTTTTCCCAGCCTTGGTGTCAGTCACGTTAATCAAATGGTAGCCGAACTGTGTCTCAACCACGCCGCTCAGCCCGCCTTTTTCCAGGGCGAAGGCCGCGTCCTCAAACGGCTTGACCATTCTCCCGCGGGAGAAGAAACCCAAATCGCCCCCTTGAGCGGAGCTGGGACAAGTGGAATGTTCACGAGCCAGTTCAGCGAAATCCTTGCCGGCTTCAATGTCCCCGCGCAACCCTTCCAGCTTAGCCTTGGCGGCCGCTTTTTGCTCGTCATCCATGTCTTGCGTGGACACCAAAATATGCCTGGCCTTCACTTGGGGCTCGTATTCAGACTTGTTTTCAGCATACGCGGCCTCAATATCCGCGTCACTGACAGCTTCAATTTTACCCAAGTAGTCATCTTGCCTGAAGGTGGCGACCAGGGCGCGTTTCTTCGTCTCAACAAAAAACGGCGCGAGTTTTGTTCGAATCACCTGCCCCAGTTCGTCGGTGGTCAGCCCCTTGGCGATTTCCGGCAGTTTCCCGACCCATTCGCCCGCGTTCATTTGAGTCATCAAATCGTACACGGAATTTTGCCCCTTAAGCAACGTTTGGAAGGGCAGGATGGTCGCATTGTAATAATCTCTGGCGGTGGCGGTCTCAAGATCAGCCTTGATCGCCGCCCGCAATTCATCGGTTAATTCAACCGCTTCTTTACCCGGAATGATGTCCGCTAGAGCGAGCACAAAGTAACTGTCATTCGCGAACAGCGCTGACGAATACGGCGCGGCGGGGGTCAAGTTTAGCGCGGCGGCCTTCAAGCGGTCGGCACTGCCCGAGGGGAAGCCCGCTATCGTACCGGTGAATGTGGTGAAAGCGGGGGTGGTTTTCACCGTCACCGCCGCCTGTTCAGCCGCGGCTTCAAAGACATCCAGAGCGCTGGCGGTGTCATTTTGAGTCCCGGCCAGAGCTTCCGCGAACGCGCGGGCCGCCTGATACGCCTTGGATGTGGCTTTCTGCCGCCGCAAACTGGAGATAATCTCTTCCTTCACCGCGGCGAATGTTTTATCGCCATAACTGTCTTTGCGTTCTTCGTAGTACGCTTTGGCGGTAGCCTCGTCCACCTCCACGCTGTCAGCGAAGTCATCTTTGGAAAAAACCGCGTACGCCACTGACCGGCTGTCCGGCAGGCGCAAGGTCCCTTTGTGCTCCTCAAAATAGGTCCGCACGGCGTCTTCACTGACTAGTTCGACGGCATCCAGAAAGTCCGAGCTTTTAAACACCGCTTGATCGACAGTGTAGGTCGCCAACTGTTCACGATTTTCCGCGTCCGCCTCCGCGTCTGTGACCGTGACCGCTGCTGACATATTCTCACGCAATGTCTCAATCAGCAGCGTTTCCCGGACCGTGTCAATAAATCCGGTTTCATTCAAGCCGATTTGAGGCAGTATATTGGTGACGAAACCGGTGTAATAGTCCGTTTGAAACCCTTCACCCGGCACACTGAACATGGCGCGCAGACGATCGTTCACGTCGTCCTCCGTGACCGTTTTATCCAATCCCAGCCGTTTGGCTTCACGGGCGAAGCGGATTCGCTCCAGCGCGGCGTCCCGTAGCATATCAAACCGGTCACCATCTTCATGCAGCCACTGACCATACATCAAAAACATCGGCAATTCCACCGCGTAAATATTGCGGTTGAGTTCGTCCCGGCGTAATTTCTCGCCATACATTTTACCGACATATTTGGACCCCCTCATGCCTTGGCCGCTCCCCATGCCGCGACCGGGCTGCCATAGGACCAAAGGCAACACCATAGCCAAGGCCATAATAATCAATGCGACGGTGCCATGTTTTTCAACAAACCGGTTCATCTTGGAAATAAACATATTCGAAACAACCTTTTTCTGGTGAATTCTCAACGAATAAAAGGTTCATAAAATAAAGCCGGGTTGCCATTTAGCCAACTCAGTTGACTGTTTCTCTTCGCCTCATGCGTGATTTTTTTTAAATCCGTCCGTGACGGCGGTCCATCCCGCCCGGATCTCGGATTGGCGCCGCGGGGCTGTGAGTCTGTGGGTATGGGTGAAATGACCGGAACCCGCGGATCATTCCGCGGCCCGATTTCAGTCACCGGGATTTGCATTGCCGGGGGAAACGGTTACTTTTCTTCTCCTTTGACCGGCTGCGCTCTAACTTTAAAAACCCATCGTTTCAACCATGTCTATTCACCATACGCTTTCTCATAAAATCAAGGGACCTGTGGCGATTGACGGTCCCGCCGCCTCCGGCAAAAGCACGGTCGCCAAGCGAGTCGCCAAAGAAATCGGAGGATTTTATATCAGCACCGGCGACATGTACCGGGCGGTGAGCTGGGCGGCCAATCATAACGGCATTGACCCCGTGACGGACACTCAGGGCTTGGTGACCTTGTTGCGGGAGATCACTTTTGACTGCGCGCCGGGTGAGGACGGGTCGCCCCGTCTTCGTGTGAATGGCGCGGAACTTACCCAGACGGAGCTGCACAGTCCGGCCGTCGCCGCCAATGTCAGTCAAGTTTCCGCCATCCCCGCGGTGCGGGAATGGCTGGCCGATTACCAACGATCCGCCACCCGGTTCGGGTTGGTCGTTTTGGAAGGACGGGATATCGGCACGGTTATTTTCCCGGACGCCCCGCATAAATTTTTCCTCACCGCCACGCCCGAGGAACGCGCGCGGAGACGGCTCGCCCAAGGTGGCGATATTCCGGAGGGAGCCACCATCGAATCCGTGGCCAGGGACATCGCGGACCGGGATTATCGCGACAGCACCCGTTCCGTCGCCCCGCTTAGAGCCGCGGATGACGCCATCCTGATCGACTCATCAACGCTCACCATTGACCAGGTTGTGGACATGATCACCACCCACATCGCCCGCCAGTCGGATAAAAGCGCATGAAAAAAACCATTCTTCCCTACCAAGTCGCGTATGCGGACACCGATATGATGGGCGTGGTCTACTACGCGAATTATCTGGTGCTTTTTGAACGCGCCCGCACAACGCTGCTTGAGGATCTGGGCTACCCCTACCAGCGTCTGGAGAAAGAAGGCTTCGGCCTGCCTGTCATCGAGGCCCATTGCGAGTATAAACGCCCGGCCACCTACGGCGACCGCCTGGAGATTCATTGCCGGGCGGACAGCATCAAAGGTGTCCGGCTGAAGGTCTGTTGCGAAGTGCGCAGAGACGGCCAACTTCTGGCGGCTGGATACACGATCCACTGCGGCATCAGCTTGGAAACAAAACGTCCGGCCCAGTTGCCGGACGACTTTGTGGCCGCCTGTGAAAACGGCAAGGCTGATTGACAAGCGGAAAGGCGATCCCGCCTCACCAGCGGAGGTTCGGATCCCCTGTCAGGGTGTCCACCCGATCACGGCAAATGGCTTCCCGGTTTTTTTCCCGGTCCGCGACTTGCTGTTTAAGCCGCTCAAGCTGTTTTTCCAAATGGGCGATCACCTTTTTCTGTGCATCCAGCCGACTGTCAAAAGCCTGATAGACCGTCGTTTCAAGTTCAGCCTTGATCGCTGCTTTCTCCGCCTCACTTTCGGCCCGCGCGTACTTTTCGCCAAGAGTCTTGGCCTCGGCATCCAGTTTTCCGCCGTGTTGTTTGACAAAGCCCGTCGCCCGTTTTTTCATCCGGGCGCGCATCTCCTCCCGAAACGCCTCCGGGTCTTCTTCCCGCATCTTTTGGAGACGCTCAAACTCCTCAGGATTTTCGGATTTTAACCGTTCCAACCAATCCCCGCGGGCGAAGCCAGCGTCCCCTCCCCGCCGATGTTCGAAGCGTTCGGCAGCTCCCCGATTCTTATCGGTGGGACGAGCGGCCCCATCATCAGATTGAGCGCCCGCCATAAGCGCTGTCAGCAGCAAGGCGCAAACAGGTATAATCTTTTTCATGGTCAATTTCCCTTTATTCGAATGCTAATAACGCGACATACAGGTCAGCTTGAATGTCAGCAAGCTGGCTTTCGATCATATCAGCCACCGCTTCGGTGGACTCATCCGCGAAGAGACGACTCACCTGCTCATCTTCGACGTGATCCGCGGAGTCCGCGGTGGCGACCATGTCACCCAACGCCGTGGTCAGTTCCTCATCCCGCCAAGCCGTCAGCCCGGGGGTGGTCATATCGACGGCGAACTGCTCACCAGGACCGGTTGGCGCATCCTGCTTAAGCACCTGCCGCACGGCCAAAGAAAACAGCGCGACGAGACTCGCCGCCAGCGCGTAACGGATGATCACGGGGAGTCTCAGCGGTCTGGCGGAGACTTTTTTTGACGCTGCCCGGGCGTGGAATAAAATGACTTGGTCAACCGCCGGGGGCGGCTCAGTCACCGGAACCGCTTCCTCACGCAGCGCGAGGGGCAACAACCGCTGAAACGCCTGGCAGTCTGGACAGTCAGCCGCATGGGCGGCGGCCGCCGCGGAGAGATTTTTCCCGTCCATGGCTAAAAGCAACTCATTTCGAGTGGTTTCACAGTGTTTCATCATCACATCTTTCCGGTCGCGTGGAGGTGAATCCGTCATGGCTCCACACCCAATCGCTTTAACTGACCGCGTAGATTGTCCATCGCATACCGCATTCGCCCCAAGACCGTGTTGATCGTCACCTGTTGGATTCGAGCGATCTCTTTAAACGGGATCGCCTGGCGGCGCATCAAAAAAACATCTCTTTGATCGTCTGGCAAGCGCGCCACAGCTTGCTCAATCAGCTCCATCACTTCACGGTTCTCCAATTCAGCGGATGGCCGCTCGCCGCTCTCTTCCCGGTCAACCTGCTCCGGCTCAACCGGCACTTCCCATTTGGACCGCCGGAGGTGATCAATGGCCTGATTCCGGGCGATCCGCAGGATGTAAGCGATAAACCGGTTTTCATCTTTGTATTTCCGAAGGTTGTCCACCACCTTGATCCACGTCTTCTGATAGATGTCATCGACGACCGCGGATTGGCCCGGAAGCATCTTGTTCAAATAAGAATAGACCTGCTTACGGTATCGGCTGTAGAGCTGCTCAAACGCCCGGTCGTCGCCAGCCAAATAGTTTTTTATCAGGTGTTTGTCAGTCACTGTCAACCATTTCGAAACTGCTGAAAACGCCGCGTTTCCACACGCATAACGGTTCTCCCCACTGGTTTATTATACACGCCATCGGTTTTTTCTCAAAATCAAACCGCGGCATATTCCGGGCCAAGCGGACCGACGCGTAAAATCAGGCGCCGCCATCCGCGCGCCGGCTATTGGCGTTCGCCCGCTCAGGCGCTACGTTACCCGAAACGTAAAACCAATAGGATTCCATGCCTGATTCCCCCCCAAAAAAACACCCCGCCATCGAACTTCTCGCCCCCGCGGGCAATCTCGCCACAGGAGTCATCGCGCTGGACTCTGGCGCGGACGCGGTCTACGCCGGACTGGCCCGGTTTAACGCCCGGGAACGGACGGAAAATTTTTCTTTAGAAGATTTTGGCAAACTGACCCGTTACGCCCATGACCGCGGGCGGCGGGTCCACTTGACCTTGAACACGCTCGTCCGCCAGGATGAGCTGGCGGATGTCGCCCGCCTCCTGGAGGATGTCATCCCTTACCAGCCGGACGCCGTCATCGTCCAGGATCTAGGTGTTCTGAGGCTCGTCCGGGACTATTTTCCGGATGTGACGATTCACGCGTCCACCCAGGCGGGGACGCATAACAGCGCCGGGGTGAATCTCCTGGCTGAACGCGGCGTTGACCGGGTCATTCTTCAGCGTCAGATTCCCATGGAAGAATTACAGCTGATCGTTCAGAATTCAGCCATTGACATAGAAGTGTTCTGTCACGGTGCCCTCTGCTGCTGTTTGTCGGGGGCGTGCCTGTTTTCTTCGTGGATTGGCGGCTGGAGCGGCAACCGCGGCCGGTGCAAACAACCCTGCCGACGACGGTATTTTGGCAAGACCGGCAATGGCTTTTTCTTTTCCACTCATGATCTTTACGGATTGGAGCATGTCCGCGGACTCCGCGACATGGGTGTCGCGTCGCTGAAAATCGAGGGGCGTCTGCGCAAATCCGACTACGTGGAACGGGTGGTGAAAGCCTACCGGTTGATGCTTGACTGCCCGGACAACGCCGTCGCGGACACCGTGAAAGAAAGCCGGAAAATTCTCGCCGGGGCGTTAGGCCGACGCTGGACCGGCGGGTTCCTTGACCGTGCGAATTATGACACGATCATTGACGCTGACAGTGTCGGAGGAGCCGGTCAATTGTGCGGGAAAGTCACGCGCGTGAAAGGAAGCGGCTTCGAGATGGCGTTGAGCCAACGGCTGCACGTGGGAGACCGTATCCGGGTTCAGTCAAAGGATGGTGAGGAAGGCGTTCCGATGACGGTCACGCGGCTGTTCGCGGAAGGCAAACCGGCCATCCGGGGAACCAAAGGCCAAACCTGCTTTATCCCATTTGACCGTCCCGTGGCGGATCAAGGGCTGGTTTTTCGGATCGGCATGCAGGAACGGGATGTCGCCAAAACTATCGCCGCCATTCCCTCTGAGACGGAACAATCCGCGGCCTTAACCGTGACAGTGGCCCCGACCGGTGTCCATATCGCCATCACGTCCGGCGGCGGCACCCGCGAATGGCGGGATGACCGGGTGATTGAACCGGCCCGGACCAACGCTCTGACAGAAACGGCTGTCATCGATGAATTTTCAAAAACCCCCGCCGCCGGCTTCCGAATTAAGACCCTTGCCGCGCGGATAGAGGGCGACCTGTTCCTGCAATCACGTGACCTGCGTCATCTCCGGCAGGATTTTTGGACTTGGGTGGAGCGCGAAATTCCCCCGTCGCCGCCGGGGGCCGCCGCTGGCGGAGCCTGGGAAGCCAGTCAATCCTTTAACGCTCCCCTGCCTCCCGCCGGCTGGCTTCCCCGCCGGGCTGTCCGGGTGCCCAGAGGGGAACGGGCACCCTGGCAAAAAGCCATCGCCGTCCGCTCCATCTATGAAAAACACACGCGTTATGATGAAGTGGTGTTACCGGACTTCTGCCCCGAAGGTGGTCTGAAAGATCTGCGCCAACGGCTCGCGGACACCGCGGGAAAGGGTGTGACCCGCTTCCGAGTCGTTTCGTTATTCGGGTTAAAGCTCCTCTCGGAGTTGGCGGCCAACCGTCTGGAGATCACGTGCGCTCCTCCTTTACCCGTGACCAACGCCCTGGCGGCTCGTGAACTGATGGACATGGGCGCCGGCCGATTCTGCGCCTGGCTGGAACTGGCGAAAGGTGATATCGACACCCTGCGCGGACTCCTGGGGGACCGGCTGG
This sequence comes from Lentisphaeria bacterium, assembly GCA_032251435.1. Taxonomy (GTDB): domain Bacteria; phylum Verrucomicrobiota; class Lentisphaeria; order Oligosphaerales; family MVZH01; genus JAVVEH01. Next base: position 200,330 of record JAVVEH010000001.1, read on the forward strand.
AGCTTTACGCCTTCGGGCGGCCACCGTTGATGACCACCCGGGCCAAACTCCCCGCCAAAGGAGACATCACGGACAACCGGGGCAACCGCTTCCGGATCGTTCCCGAAGGGGAACTCACCCGGGTTTACCCCGGTATCGCTTTTTCTATCTCCGTCCCGGAAGGCGTGTCTTCCTTCTTTGATTTAACCAACGCCCGGCTGGGAGAAAAAGGCTGCTCAACCTTTAACTATAACCGTGAGTTTGTTTAGACCATAGAATCTGGATCTTGGAAAACCATGCTGAACATAAAAACGATTTCTGTCGGCGTTCTGGAAGTCAGTTGCTACCTTGTCTGGGAGCCGGAAAGCGGCGAAGGACTGGTCATTGATCCCGGAGATGACGCCGCCGCCGTGATTGAGGCCATCCGCGCTGACGGTGTCAAGCCCGCCGCTGTTTTCCTCACTCACGCCCACGTGGACCACATCCGGGGCGTTCCCGGCATCGTGAATCATTTTAATATTCCGGTGATTCTTCATGCGGGCGACCATGGGCTGTATCACAGTCCGAACAACGCCTTGCTTCCTTGGATTCCGGCCGCTGAGAAGTTGCCTGAGCCGGGGGAGATGCCCGCCTTTTCCCATTTGCCGGCGCCGCGGATCATCCACACACCCGGGCATACACAGGGCGGTGTCTGCCTGTATTTTCCCACCGAAAACATCCTGTTCACCGGGGACACGCTGTTCGCCGGCTCGATCGGACGCACGGACTTTCCCGGCGGCGACGCGGAACAGCTCATCCAGTCCATACACATCCAGTTGCTGACGCTTCCCGACTCCACCATCGTCTACCCGGGACACGGCCTTTCCACCACGATTGGCGATGAAAAAGCGGCAAACCCGTTTATCTGAGTAAAAGAGCCCCTGAGACCCGGAACGAAGCGCCAGCCTTTGGATGTGACATCTGTGAACGAAACCACGCGCGACCATCGTAAACACATTGGCGAACGCATCTTGCGGGCGAGCACCGTGGTCGCTATCGCCCATGTGTGTCTGAAAGTGGTGGGCCTGGCGCAACTCAGCGTCCTCGGCCGTTATATCGACACCAGTGTGCTGGATGTGGTTTACGTCGGGGCGTTTGAAGGCTGCATTTTCACCATTTTTCTCTTGGGTGAGGAAGTTATCGGCCCGGCCTTTTTGCCGGTCTTCATGCGGGAATTGGATGACCGGGGGAAAAAAGCCGCCTGGGCCTTCGCCAACACCGTTCTAACGCTTCAGTTTATGATCCTGGCGCTCCTTATCGGGGCGTTAACGCTCTGGCCGGCGTTTTTCATCAATCTGGTCACCAATTGGCAAGGGGAAGACGCGCCGGCAAAGATTGAACTGGCCCGCCGGAGTCTGATCGCCATGGCGCCCGCCCTGCTCTGTCTCTCGCTTGGATCAACAACGTATATCATTCTCAACGGGCACAAACGCTTTTTCCTGGCGGCCTTCGGCGACGCCTCATGGAAAATTGTCAGCCTCATCAGCGTGTTCGTCGGCATCGGTTGGCTGGGGATGAATGTCCGGGCCTTGATCTTCGGGCTGGTCATCGGCAGCGTGGCCAAACTGGGGACCCATCTCGTCGGCTTATTCAGGGAACTGCGGTTTTTCCGGCCATCCCTCGTCCTGAAAAATCCGGCGTTGAAAACGATGCTTTTGCTCATGCTACCGCTCATCGCCGGCATCCTGTTCGCCAAAATCCGCGATGTGTTTAATAACCAATACATTCTCAGTTCCATTCAAACCGACGGCTTAATGACCGCCAACTCATTCGGCAGAAAACTTTACACCGCGATCGGCTGGCTGGTCCCTTACGCGATGTCCATCGCCATGTTTCCGTTTTTCTGCGAGTTGGTGGACAGAGATGATCATGAGCACTTGGGCGACCTGCTCACCCATTCCGGGCGCATGTTGCTGGCGGTCTTCATCCCTTTTTCCATGGCCTGCGTCGTTTTCTCCCAACCCTTGACCTCTCTTCTGTTTCAAAGCGGGAAATTCGGCCCGGATGTCACGGCGTTGACAGCTCTTTCGATGGCTTGCTACACCTTGGTTTTTCCCGCCTTCGCCCTGGAATATTTGATCATTCAGGCCTTTTTCGCCAACCGCAAGATGATTTCCGTCACCGTTATCGGCGCCCTCACCTCCGTCATTTCCATCGTGATCAGCTATGTCGGCATCCGCCTGTTCGGCGCCACAGATGCCGCCGCGCTGATGGTGGTGGCTCTTGGTTTCGTCATCAGCCGGACCATTAAAACAACCGCTTTCATGGTGCTTTTGAAAAGAACCACTCCCGCGTTTCCTCTGTTGCCGACGGCTGTCATGGTGTTGAAAGCGGTGCTGACGGGCGGGTGCGCCATGCTGCTGTGTCAAGTCACGGATCAAGCTTTTCTCACGTTTATCTCCGGGGATGCCGGGAAATTTCCCACGATCCTCCGCCTCGCCGCCAATGGCGGGGCGGCCGCCGCCGGCTTCCTTGGCGGCGCCCTGATCTTCCGGCTCAAAGAACCCTTCGAAATGGCCCAATGGGCGTTTCGGAAAATGACTGGTCAAAACCGTTTAACCGTGAAGGAGATGCCATGAAAACATATACCACGATTGTCGCCATCGCCGTTCTCCTCGCCTTTACCTGCGCCGGCTTAGGCTGGTGGGCGTATGAACTGAACCAACGGCTCACAGCCCTTAACGACACAATCGCCCGACTGGAAACGGATTTGACCGCCAGTCAAGAACGGGAAAAGTCCCTGCGCTCAGATCTCGCCGTGACCGCGGAGACGGGAGAACGATTGGCGGAAAGCCTGCGGGACGCGAAAACGCAAGCGGAAAAACTGAAAGCGGAAAAATTGGCGATTGAACAGGCGAGTCACACGTTTGAAGAGAAGATGAACGCCGCCATGGCCGAACAGGAAGTGACCATCTCCCGGTTGCAAGGGAAGCTGAGCATCAACATTCTTGACCGGATCATGTTCGACTCCGGCCAGGCGGATCTTAAAGAAGAAGGACAAGCCCTGCTGGTGAAAATGGCCGACGTGTTGAAAACAGTTCCCGACCGGCAGATCCTGGTCATTGGCCACACGGACAATGTGCCCGTCACCGCGTCCCGTCACCGCTTCGCCACAAACTGGGAACTCAGCGCCGCCCGGGCGACGGCCGCCGTCCGGTTCCTGGTCGACAGCGGTGTATCTCCGCGGAATCTGGGCGCCCTGGGCTACGGAGAACACCATCCTATCGCCGACAACACCACCGCCGAAGGCCGGGCTCAAAACCGGCGTATCGAAGTGGTTATCCTGGAAAACGATTTACTCAAAATGAATTAAGCGGGATCGACGGGAAAGGCTGCCCAGCCGACGAGACGCCCTGGACCGGCCGCGTCCCCGCGGCCATCCGTCTTGACAGTTGACCGCCTCATCGTGGCGGGAGAACCCGGCCAATCAAAGCGCCCCAACCAGCCAACGCCTTCCGGCCAATTAACACGGATGCATCCGGGACGGATGCGCTCCAGAACGTGTCCGGCTACCAATCCGTACTGGTTGATCCGCTTGCGGAATCCGCAAAATAGCCGTCATCCTCGGATGACATACCGTGATGATCTGGGGCCGACGATAGGAGGTCCCTCAGCATCAGTTTGTTCGAAATCTTTTATTTACTCTCGTCACCAACAGAAAACATTCGCAGGATCTTGTCGTCTTTGAACCATATCCTGACAGGATGTCCATTTGCGAGCACCCCTCCCTTGCCGATCATGTCCAGTTCGTAGTTTGGAGTTCCTCGTCCGTATTCGAAGACGTGGCCAGCAACCTCGAACGAGGCTGAGGGATTCCCAGCCAGTAGTGTACTCTCCGTCAGCTTCGTGATGTCTCCACTTACTTCGACGTAATCAGAATTATTAATGTGTTGCTGACAACTGTTGGAAAGCGGGTCAGAGACCAAAGATCCCACACCTATCAGAAGAAGCAGGAAGGAGGCAGATCCCAGGATGATCGCTAGGGTCTTTGCCGACTTAGAACTCGCTTTTGAGAAGCCGCGCACAGAGAAGAATAGTAGCAAACTCGGAAAGCCCACTGAAAGGACGATAGCCAGCCACATAGTTGATTGCCCCGAAGAAGACTCAACTGCATCGAATATTATTCTGGATTCGGGCATGCGCTCTCAATCTTCCGACGAATCGAGTAGCCTGGGAGGTTGCCCTCCCATGGCTCTCACACCACCGGCCATACGGGTCCGTAGCACGGCGGTTCCTAAGTTGATGTTGTTCGCAGGACGATGATCCTGCGGGGTTAAGTTAGTTCCCGCCCATGGGATGTGCAAGGCTTGTCAGCCATGAACTCATCTCGCACAGCGAGAGGCTTGTCCCTCAACTCTGGTTCGGGCCTTCGGCAGGTGTGAGACCATCCGGTTTGCTTACGTTTACGGAGTCGTCTTGACCCCTCCGGCTCGTTTCTCTGCCTACTATGCCTTCTGCTTTTAACAATAGGGTGTGCGGCGGTACTCCGTCCGAACCACCCACTGGTTCTCTCAATGTTTGTAAATGTCCCGTCGATGCCCAATGCGTGTTATCAGTATAGAATCATCAATAATAGCAAAGACTACCCGATAGTCTCCAATTCTGAACTTTCTCAGGCCGGCAAATTTGCCTTTAAGTTCCGGCAGGTGATCTGCCCTCTCCGGCAAGTCGTTTGCTATACGCAGAAGAATGCGGTCGGCTTCGGCTCTGCTTAGCCGCTTCAGATCGCGTGACACGGATGCCTTGAATGTGATCCTATAGGCCAAGTTGCGACCTCATCTCTTCCATGGAGATCACAGCATCGGTGGGATCATTAAGGCGATCCAGCGAAATTTGCAGGTCCGCCTGTTCTTGCAGGTAGGCTTCGAGCGCTTTCTGCAAGACAAATGACTTGGACCTCTCGGACGCGGCCGACACTTCGGCGAGTTCCTTGGCAAGAACATCTGGAAGTCTTATTGATACGGCAACACTCATTGGCACTGCTCCTTTTGTATGTGATTGTATCTATCTGTAAGACAATGTAGCTTCTTTCCGATTGAAGTCAAGTCGGCTCCCTAAAAGTCAGGCAGAACGACGGGGGCTGGGGCTGGCTAAAAGCGAAGCGGTAGCCAGTCCCTCAGCACCCATTGGTTGTGGTCAGTCTTTTTGTTTCGATCCTAAAACTAGGGCAAGAATCATCAAAAAAGCAATTGAACTCATGATCTTGCCCCTTGCATGCAACGACAATCTTCCCCTGCACCGGCTCCGGGTATTTCTGGGGAATAAGCCGACACATTACCTTCAGGCGGTTCACTGTTTGGGAAAATGGAACTGTCACTTTGCCCTGATTGGTTCGGGTGAAGCTGTATCCATCTTCGGCGGTAATTTCGAGAACCTGTTGATCCGTCTCAAGCATGTGCATTAGCAGCAAACTGACGATCTTTATGACTGGCCCATCGGGTTTCATATATCTTCTCCACAACGAATGAGTCTGGGGCTGGTAAGTGAGCGGAGCGAATACCAGTCCCTTGCAGGCAATGGTTCGCTCCAGATGCCATCAGGCAAAATCTTCTTGTTGTTTCTCAACCTGCCGTAGCTTCATTTCGTTGATTTCAGAAGAAAGCTTCTCGACCTGTTTCTTCAATTCCGCGTGGGAGAGGTATTCCTTGGTCGTTCTCTGGCTCTGTTCCGTATGCCCAGCAAATTCAGTAAAATGAAGTGCAATGTGTGGTGGAACGCTGTCGAGCGAAATCTGGCAGGAGGCGGGTTTACCGACGCCTGGATGAGCGGATTCCGCCCGCACGGTGATTGTGCCTGGCTCGGTGGTTGCACGAAGAAGCACAACAGCTTCACCAAAGATGAGCTTCTGAGGATTGATACCATCCGCACCATCAATGATATTCGCTGGCCCGGTGACCGTGAATCGAACAGTATCATCGGTCAACCGTAAGATTTGACCATGTTCGTCGATGATACGGGCGACGACAGGGATGAAATCACTCCCATCGGCCTGCAGGTCGATTCCACTCGTATCTGCATGGAGGACCAGCTCCTTTCGGCGATCCCATGCTTGGATCTCTTCTGTGACGACGATCACTCCATTTATCAGGCCTTGCGCCTCGAAGTGCTGCGGCTTTTGACCATGTCGATAGAAGCGGAAGGCATTCTCAAAAACCACGGGACTACGAGGCATGTGGGTCCCTCCGGGTGCTGTGGGCTGGCATCCGACAACCCTGCCGTCTATCTTTAAACACACCTCGTCACAGTTTGAGAATATTGTGACGCTGGGTTCGGATGAGGGATGAATGAGATGGCAGATCTTGATGAAGGGCCCAGACTCAATATAGGGGATCGAAATATCGGCAGGCACTTGACTCCGAAACATGTAGTAGCTGTATTTGGGCTGGCGCGTAGCATCCAGAATTCCGCCCCAAAAAGCGTCTGCGTGATAACCGCGGTAGTGATCCGTGCCATGCCACAGTGTGCCCCCTACATGTTGTCTGGGTGCGCCACAGAGCGAATCATAACACGTGTAAACATAGGCCGGTCTGGCGTAATGAAGGGCCTGAATGAGCTGTGCGCGCTCACCCCACGCTTTGTTTGCACGACTGGGCGAGGACTGGGCACGCCAATCAGCCACGCAATCCCCCCATTCACGCGTGAACACGCAGCGTTCTTCGTTGCCATAGGCCAGGTTCGCCTCGTTTCTCTCGCTCAGATCCTCATAGTGATGCGGATGGCCATAGACCACATCGAAGTGTTGCTGCCCTGCTGCCCCGCCGTCACATGCCGTATAGCATCCAGCATATGGATACTCCTCGTGTGTGATGTCGTGTGCCGCCTTGGCGAAGTAGCCCGGATAGTTGGTTTCGTTTAGAATCGGCTCCCAGAGCAGGACGCTGGGGCGATTGCGGTCCCGACGGACCATATTGCGGATGTCGGAGTATACGCGTTCCTCGAACGCGGGGTCCTTATTCCAGAATTGCCATCCTGGGGTGGTTATGATGACGAACATGCCCAACACATCACAGGCGTCCATGAACGACGGATCCTGAGGGTAGTGCGCGCACCGAATCACGCGGATACCTGCTTGCCTGAGCTTGATGGCGTCGCGCCAATGCGCGTTGTTCGACATGGCATTGCCAACATAGGCATGATCCTGATGACGGTTAACACCGACAAGCTTGCCGTCGAAAGGTTTCCCGTTAAGCCAGAAGCCAGCTTTGCCCCTGAAATCAATGCTTCTGATCCCAATTCGCAGTCGAACCGCATCGACTGTTTCTGCTGCATCAATCCGGACTGCCAATTCATACAGATTCGGGTCGTCCGCGTGCCAAAGGTGTGGGTTGGCCACTTCAATCACCAACGATGCCTTGTCGCTATCTCCTGCCGAGAGCTCCAATTTGGCAGAACTTGTACCAGGCTCACTCTCATCCGCGGCCTTGAGTGTGGCCGTAACCGTGATTGCTTGTGGCTGGTCGGAAGCATTGGCCACATGTGCGTCCACATGAACCGTCGCCTGTTCGTCTGACACATCGGTATAGTGAACGAAGACGCCACCACCGGCGACGATGTTCACTTCATTCGGGTCAGTGACGTGAACCTTGTTCGTGGCCACAAGCCACACATCGCGATAGATGCCGCCAAAATAGGCAAAATCCAGAACCGATTGCGCCTTTCCGGGCGGATAGCTGGGGTCATCGGAATTGTCCACCCATACGGCAAGTACGTTCTCACCATCGTGATTCACGGCATCCGTGACATCCAAAACAACGGGGAGGAATCCGCCGAAATGATCCGTTATCCTCTTGCCGTTGACCCAGAATATGCTCTTGCCCATCAGCCCCTCGAAATGGAATACGATACGCTTGTCCAGCATCTCAGGCGGGACATCAAATCGCTTGCGATACCATGCTTCTCCCTGGTAGTTAATGCCGCCACTGGCCTCCAATGGCAGGACTTCCAGTCCGTGTGGTACATTGACCAATTGCCAGGAACCGTCGTCATAGTCCTTCATTTCGGCGTGAGGGGCAGGGCCTTTCATAAAGCGCCAGCCAGCATTGAAGTTCGTGGTTATGCGGGGGCCACCCGCGACTTCATGGAAACCAGCCATTGACAGGTCAGGCGTCCGTAGTTGCCTTGTTGTATACATCATCGGTATCGACGACCTCCTAATTCTTGAGCGACTCCTCAGGCGCGGCCTTTAGGACATCGCCTGCAGGAGATTGTTCTGCGTTGATTGTGATAGCGTTTGAACCAGCATCCATCTTGAGTAGTAGGCCATTGATTACCAAAGTGAATGGTTCACTGCACTGCACGGTAACTTCCTTCGCTCCGTCATAGATGATGTCTGTCTCGATATTTCCGAATCGGAGCCTCTTTACTCCATGTCGTGCTCTCTGATGGAGGCGCCACTCAATCCTCCTTTCGCTAGTGTCATGATTGATTAATTCAATTCTAAAATAAAAGCATTCTTAACTTGCCA
>JAVVEH010000002.1:0-161039 GCA_032251435.1 Lentisphaeria bacterium
GCAAGTTAAGAATGCTTTTATTTTAGAATTGAATTAATCAATCATGACACTAGGGGATATCGAGACAAGCAGGGCAAAGAACGGCGGCATCCCCACAGATGTGGCCCCGGGCAAGCGCTGTTCGCAATGGAATGCGCATGACGACTGGGCGGCGGCTTACATTATGCTGCCCTGGTATCTGTATCTTTATTATGGCGATTCGGAATCTTTTAAAACGCATTGGAAGGGTCTGAAAACATTGATGACCCATTACCAGGCTTCGTCTGATGGCTGGATTCTCTCGCGGGGCTATGGCGATTTCTTCGATCCGGGCACAGAAGCAATTGTCATGCATACGCCGATACCCCTTACGTGTTCTCTGTGGTTTTTCCGGTGCGCGGATATTATGGCTCGCATGGCCCGCGTATTGGAAGATTATGAGGCCGAGCAACGCTACAATGAATGGCGCGGCCACATCGCCCGCGCGATAAAAGACCGTTTTTTTGATTCGGTGACCGGATCTTTTGGCTCGCAGTGCGGAAATGTATTGGCTTTGGCGTTCAAAATACTTCCCGATGAAGACCAAGCGGTCCTGGCCGCCTTGGTCAAGGATATCCGCGACCGCGATATCCACATGAATGTCGGCGTCATGGGTGTCCGGTTCATCCTGGAGGAACTCACTCAAAACGGCTATGGTGAATTGGCTCTGGCACTGATGCGGCAGAACACCTACCCGAGTTTTGGGCATCTGATCGAACGGGGGGCGACCACATTATGGGAGTGCTGGGGGGAGGAAGGGCATAACAAAACGCATGGGGCACGCTCATTGAACCATCCCTTCATGGGCGGCTACGACAATTGGTTCTTCAACACGCTGGCCGGTATTCGCCCGGATCCGGCAGTGCCGGGATTCAACCATTTCTTTCTTAAGCCCCATCCGGTTCCGGGGCTGAGCTGGATCCGGTGTCATTACAACTGCCCGCAGGGCCGCATTGAAAGCAACTGGCGGCTTGAAAACGGAAAATTCATCTGGGACATCGCGGTGCCCGAGGGAACATCCGCAACTGTGACGCGTCCCTATTGCCGGGAACGCCTGCGGTTAAAACCGGGGCATTACCAATTCTCTGAAACAATCGATAAATAAAGAGATTACCATCAATGCGCATCACCAAACTCATCACCACACTCGCAGTCACCGCCGCCACGTTGTTTGGCGGGGAAGTGAAGGACACCATGGCAGACAGGCAATACAAACCCCATGGACTGGTCGGCCTGCGCCCGCTCCCAAGGGATGAAGGCGACTGGAAAAGCAATCACGGCGGCAGTTGGCAAAACACGCCGACGTACGCCGCGCAGAAAGGCAACTATCCCTTTGTCGCCGAACATCTGGATGTTGTCAAGGACTGGCTTGACGGCGATTTCAAAACAAAGAAAGTTTTCTTCGAATATTATTGGGGGCTGGATGCCAAGCGTGATGACCTGGATCCACAAAAGAACCACTTGATTAAAACCATAAAAACCTGGGAAGACAAGGGCGGCGAAGTGGTCCATATCCTGATCTGCCGCGAATACGATCTGGCCATCCATCGGGGACACAAGGACGCCAAACCGGGTCCGTTCAAGGAAGACACCCGGATTCTTCATGAAGAGGATGTGGACAACATCCGGGCCATGTTCAAACAGGCGCGCGAAAAAGGCTTGACCCAGCACGACGACTACAGTCTGATCCAGATGGTTCAGGAACCGTCATTCTTCGCGACTGACAAGCGGGTCAAGCCGATTATCGACAAGATGGAAGGTGTCTGCCTGGAAGTGCACCAGTTCAACCGGCACTGGCCGTTGGAAAAAGGCTGGGTGAAGCCGGAAAAGGTTGTCAAGGGTGCCCAATGGACGCTTGAGCAGGGCAAGGAATATGTCTTTTACTACGGCCCGATCATCTACACGGGAAAACGGTATTATCCATTCATCGAGCGAGACTGGCTGAAAACCTACTGGGCAGCCGGATTGCCGAAACATGACCCGAAGATGCACTACTACCTGAACATCTTTCCGCACGAAAGCGGGCGCATGCGCCCGGCTGGCCCCGAAACCGACCCCCACTCCAAACTCGGTTTTACCAAGTGGCTGATCGAAGAGATTACTATGAGCCCGGTGGAATAAGCCGTTGACATTCATCAATAATGTACTAGATTAAGATACTTTATTTAAGTACTGGATTTAGAATATGATTCAATCAATTATTCCTGTTCAAGAGATTAAACGGCGCGGCATGACCGCGCTTGATGACGGACTTTGTCAACATGATGCAGTGACTGTTGTAAAAAACAACCGGCCAGCCTATGTTGTGCTTACGCCGGACACGTATGAAGCTTTGGTGCAGGAGGCGGATTCCGCACGTTTAACAGCGTCCTTAGCCGACTGGCAAGACGGTCGCTGCAAAGTCACCACCGTGGATGAATTGATGACAGAGGCGCTGGAGGATGAGTGAACCAGGTGGAGCATGGGAGCTTGTTCGCACCGAGACTTTTCTGCGGGCCCTGAAGAAATATCTCAAAAAGCACCCCGACCGCACAAACGCGGTTCGAAGTGTTTTGTCACAACTTGCCGAGAACCCCCGGGTTCCGAAACTGCGTCTGCGTTCACTGGGTGGAAAATTTCAAGACCTGCATGCTGTCCGAGTTACTTACGGCGACAGAATCATTATGATCCTTGCCATTCATCAGCGGCAGGTCGTTCTGCTTGACATTGGCACCCATGACAATGTCTATCGATGACGCGAAACCGATCTGCCAAAGAATTGTCCGCAGGTGTCAGGGGCTGGTCGGAGGGCGTCACTCCCGCGCTGATTGACGCGACAATCTTCGGCACCCGTTAATACCAAACCGATTAATAGCAACAGTATTTTAGGCTTCTTGAGAACGCTCGCAGGCAAATTCCGCCCGAACAACCGAGCAAAGCAAAGAGAATGAACTATGAAACGAGTCGTGATTGACCAGGATCCTTTCGCACCGGAAGCGCCGGATTTCAAAGCGGTGGCCTGGCGGCGGCCGGACTACTGGCCGGGGTGCTGGATCACGCATCCGGATCCGCCCGAAGTCCCCTTTGTTATGGCGTATCGGCTCAAAGTCGACTTGAAGCAGCCGTTTGAGACACGCGTCCACGTCAGCGGCGATGAACGGTACGCGCTTTATTTGGACGGCGAGTTGGTTGGCCGGGGCCCCGAGCGCGGCGGTGCCGCCTACTGGCATTTTGAGAGCTTCGACATGAAACGCTCCGCCGGCAAACACGTTCTGGTGGCTCTTGTGTGGAGTCTCGGGAAGCTGGCACCTGTAGCTCAGATGAGTGTGAAGCACGGCTTTCTGCTGGTACCGGAGGACAGCAGCGAGTTGCTGGCCACCGGCGTCGCGCCGTGGGAATGCCGGCAGGTCACAGGGCTGACGTTTCATCCGGCCGGATGGGTCGGCCCGTGTGAGGAGGTGGATGGAACCACCTATCCATGGGGGATTGAGTCAGGGGGGGGAGATGACTGGATGCCGGCGGAGGCCGGTGAGCACGCACTGCCCGCGCAACACGCCGAAACGCCTCAGAATCGCCACCTGTTACAGCCGGCGTTGCTGCCGGCGCAGTATCGGTCAGTGGTCAAAGGCTTGGTCGTCCGCGAGGCCAAAGGGACGGAAGTCACATCGTGGCAGGCCCTTTGTGACGGGGTAGCGTCCTTGACGCTTCCGCCCAAGAGTCATTGCGAGGTGCTGATCGACTGTGACGACTACGTCTGCGTCTTTCCGTCCCTCACCGTGAGTGGCGGTGCCGGTTCCCAGATCGAGCTGGCCTGGGCAGAAGCGCTTTTCATGCAGGAAAAGGGATCGAACGACAAAGGCAACCGCGATGAGGTGGCAGGCAAACACTGGCGCGGCCGCCGCGGCAGTATCTTGTTGCCGGACGGCGGCGAAAAACGTCGTTTCGGCCCGCTTTGGTGGCGCTCCGGACGTTACCTGCGGATGGAGATCGAGACGGGGAATGAACCCCTGGTTGTCGACAACCTGACCCTGACGGAAACGCGGTATCCGCTGGAGCAGTCCTCGCGCTTCACTGCGGACCTGCCGGAATTGCAGAAGGTCTGGCCCATCCTGCTGCGGGGGTTGCAGATGTGCTCCCATGAGACCTACATGGACTGCCCCTATTACGAGCAGTTGCAATATGTGGGCGATACTCGGCTGGAAGCGCTGACCACTTACGTCCTGACACCCGACGCGTCCCTTCCCCGCAAGGCGGTGCTTTCCTTCGATGCCAGCCGGATTGCTTCGGGGTTCACGCAGTCGCGCTTTCCGTGCCGGGATATGCAGATCATCCCCCCTTTTAGTCTCTGGTGGATCTGCATGGTGCGGGATTATGCCTGGTGGCGGGATGATCCGAAGACAGTGACTGCGGTGTTGCCGGGTGTGCGCGCGGTGATTCAGGCCTGCGCGTCACGGATGGGTCAGGACGGCCTGCTGAAGCATTTGCCCGGCTGGAATTTTATCGACTGGGTCCAGGATGACCACTGGCATATCGGTGTGCCTGATGATGGCGGCGCGGGAACGGCCGCTCCTCTGCAGTGGCAGTGGATCTTGACTCTGCAGGCCGCCGTCGCCCTTGAAGAGCATGTCGGCAACGCCTGCCAAGCGGCCTATGACAAAGAATTGCTGGAGCAGGCGATGGTTGGTGTCGAGGCGTTCTGGGACCCTTGCCGGTCATTGTATGCCAACGATTTAGCCAAAACCCACCACAGCGAGCATGCCAATTGTCTGGCCCTCTGCAGCGGGGGCCTGCCTGTGTCCCGGCAGGAAGAGACTGCCGCGGTTCTGTTTGCGGAACACAATCTGCCGCGAGCCAGTATCTACTACGGACACTACTACCTTGAGGCCGCCCGGACCATGTGCCGGGCCGACGCGTTCCATCGGCGGCTGCGGGAGTGGTATGACCTGGTGGACAATGGATTCCGTACCCCCAGAGAATCCCCAGAGCCGTCGCGTAGCGATTGCCACGGGTGGGGATCCCATCCGATCTTCCACGCCTTTGCCTCCCTGCTGGGCATCCGTCCCACAGCGCCGGGCTTTGCCGAGCTGCGGGTGGATCCCCTGCCGGGGCAATTGCGAGACTTGAGTGGTGAACTGCCCCATCCCAAAGGCATTGTTCGTGTCGAAGTGCGGGGAAACCAGATTTCGGTCGACGCGCCCGAGGGGGTCGTTGTGCGTAGATCCTGACGGATCGATGCGAACCAATTCGGCGAGACTGCCGGAGGCGTGCCGCCCACCAGGACGCAACTGCGGAACAACCATCAACCCGGCTTCGTCCGCGGCTACGCCGGGATGGAATGGCTAAATGAAAAGGATTTATAGATGCAGAAACCGAATATTGTCTATATCTATGCCGATGACCTGGGCCATGGCATGCTCAGTTGCTATGGTCAGCGGCATTTTGAAACACCCAATATCGACCGGTTGGCGGGGCAGGGGGTGCGCTTCACCCGCGCCTACGGGACGGCCTTCTGCGCGCCCGCCAGGGCCTGCCTGCTGACGGGCATGCACGATGCCCATGCCGGACGCTGGACATTCAATAAAGCGACGCTGTACGAGGATGTCGACGCGGGCCGGATCACCCTTCAGGAGGCTTTTGAATTGGTCAACAATACGGGCATCCGCCCCCGGGATGGCCAGACCTTTCTGGCGACGGTCGCCAAGCACGCCGGGCTGGTCACCGGCCAGATCGGCAAGCTGGAATGGGGATTTTCCACATCGCCGCGGGAGCTGGAACAGCACGGCTGGGACTACCATTACGGGTACTATGATCACGGCCAGTGTCACGGATTTTATCCGCACTATGTCTTCGAAAACGGCACGAAGATCGACTTGCCGGAAAACACCGCCTGGCGCTGCGGGGCGGGTCAATACACCCCTTACACCGACGGCGTGGTGCCGCACGATCCGACGGGGCGCGTGACCTATTCGCAGGATCTGTTTGACGACAAGATCCTCGAATTTATGCGCGCGCGCCGGGACGAGCCATTCTTTCTCTACCACCCGAGCCAGCTGCCCCATGGGCCGACGTATTTCCCGGAGCACCATCCAGCCGTGAAGGACAATCCCGACCTGACACCCGTGGAGCGGGAATACGCCTCGATGGTGTTGAGATTGGATCATACCGTCGGCCTCGTTCTCGACGAATTGGACGCGCTGGGCATCGCCGACCGGACCCTGGTGATTTTCGCCTCCGACAACGGGCACGAAACCAACTACCTCCAGCCCGGTCGCTGCTCGCACAACGTCGATCTGCGGGGCAACCCCATCAACGAATTGACGAACAAGTTCCATGCCGAGACCTGCGGCGACGTGTTCAATGGAAATGGCGGGCTGGCCGGATTGAAACGCACCAACTGGGAAGGAGGGGCGCGCATCCCGTTCATCGTCCGCTGGCCGGGCCAGGCGCCCGAAGGTGTTGTCAGCGATCACCTACTTTCCAATTACGACACGCTGGCCACGGTCGCCGACTTGCTCGGCGTGACCGAGCTGTCCGAAAACGATGGTGTCTCGTACCTGCCGGCCTTGCGCCGCGAGCCGGATGCCCCGCAGCACGATCACGTCGTCTATGCGAGCTACTATGGGCCGTCGCTGGTCTCGGCCGATGGCTGGAAGCTACGGACCTTCGTGCGCCGCGACAAAATCGTCGATTTCTCCATGTTCGGAACCGACCTGAACACCATCTCCGACGCGTTCGTGCCGCAGCTTTACGACCTGAACACCGACCCCGCCGAAGAGGAAGACGTGAGCGCAAGCCATCCCGAAAAAACGCGCGAACTGCTCGGGCGCTTGTTGAAAGAGTGTGACGGAAACCTGGTCCACGGCCTCCCGGAAGCCCACTTCGCGTTCTATAATCTAAAATGACAACCCAAAACAATAAACCCAAACGGCGGCTTTTTCCCCGTCCCTGGGAACAGCCTGAACTGACCCAGCTCAACCGGCTGCCTGCAAGAGCCTCCCTGATTCCGTTCAAAACGATTTCCCAGGCACTGTCCCATGATCGCGATAAAAGCCCGTGGGTTCAATCGCTGAATGGATCTTGGCAGTTCAGGCTGGTCGAGAATCCCGAACGGGCTCCCGCCGATTTCTTTGCCCCCGGGGCAGGCGAGGGTCGCTATCGGTCGATACAGGTGCCCGGCAACTGGACCGTCCAGGGATATGACAAGCCGCATTACACCAATATCGTCATGCCCTTTGAGAATAACCCGCCATTTGTTCCGGACGATAACCCCACGGGGTTGTTCCGCAAAAAATTCACCCTTCCAGAGTCGTGGGACGGGCGGCGGGTGGTGATTCATTTTGGCGGGGTGGAGAGCATGTTCTACGTCTACGTGAATGGCCGGCAGGTGGGCATGTCCAAGGATAGCCGCCTGCCAGCGGAATTCGATATTACGCCCTATGTTACACCCGGCGAAAACCTGCTCGCGGTCATGGTGATTCGGTATTCTGACGGCTCATACCTGGAAGATCAGGATCATTGGTGGATGGCGGGCATCCATCGCGATGTCTATCTCTACAGCACCGAAATTCCCTACATCAAGGATGTGTTCGCCATTGCCAAACTGGATGAGAATTACCGGGATGGTGAACTGAGTGTCACGGTCGATCTGGGCTTCGAGGACAACCCGAATTCCGAAATGCAGGTTGACGTGACGCTCTACGACAAGCGGCGAAAAATCACCACGCTGCGCGGCGGCGTCAGCACCTGGTATCGGGTGGATAATGGCACATGCACCTTAAAGGCACATGTGCCGTCCCCTGCAAAATGGTCGGCCGAGCAGCCCAATCTGTATACGCTGGTGCTGACATTGCGGGACAGCAAGGGAGGCGCCATTGAGCGTACGAGCCTCCGAATCGGCTTCCGCACCGTCGAAATCAGGGAGCGCGAGCTACTGGTCAACGGCAGGGCGGTGCTGATCAAAGGGGTCAACCGACACGACCACCATGATGCGATGGGCAAAACCGTTCCCTATGAAACCATGCTCAGGGATGTCGAATTGCTGAAGCAGTTCAATTTCAATGCGGCGCGCACCGCGCACTATCCGAATGATCCCGCCTGGTACGATCTGTGTGACGAATACGGCATCTACGTGCTCGACGAAGCCAACATCGAGTCACATGCGAATGTTCATACCCTCTGCCGGGATCCGCGCTGGTCCCAGGCGTTCCTGGAGCGCGGTCTGAACATGGTGATCCGCGATAAAAACCACCCCTGCGTCATCGGCTGGTCGCTGGGCAATGAAAGCGGCCACGGCGAGAATCATGACCGCCTGGCCGACGCCATTCGGAGTTATGATCCGACGCGTTTTCTGCATTATGAAATGGCGGTGAAACGCAACTGGCGCCAGGGCGGAAGCCAGGTCTTCGACCTCTATGGCGGGCGGGCCAGTGATGTTGTCTGCCCCATGTATCCGGCCCCATCCGTTCTGGAAGTGAACGCCTTGCATCCGCTCGACGGGGAAACACGCCCGTTCATCATGTGCGAATACTCCCATGCCATGGGCAACAGCAATGGCGGCCTCAAAGAATATTGGGACCTCATCAGGAAATACCGCGGCCTACAGGGCGGGTTTATCTGGGACTGGGTGGATCAGGGACTGATAAAAATTTCGGATTCCGGATTCCGGATTCCGGATTTTGAATGTCGGATGTCGAAAGACGGGCGGGCTGAGGGGCAGGTGGCGAGGGGCGAGGGGGGGCGACCCTCGAACGGATGTTCGTCCGAACAAGGTGAAACTGATCGTAATCGACTGGAATTTGGTTCGGGACAAGGTTTCGTTTCAGAAGAGCAACTCGAAGCTGCGAGGAAGGAGTGCCACAAGCCCGGCGGCCGATACCACTGGGCCTATGGCGGCGACTTTGGCGATGAGCCCAACGACGCGAATTTCTGTATCAATGGCATGGTCTGGCCGGACCGCACCCCCCACCCGGCCATGTATGAATTCAAGAAACTGGCGCAACCCGTCGAGATGCAGTTGCAGGGGAACACGCTGACGGTTCGGAATGAGCAGGATTTCACCGACATGACGTGGCTCAAAGGTGTTTGGCAGGTCAAGGTTGCGGCGCGCCTTGTGCAAGCAGGGGAGCTGAAGATGCCCGACCTCGGCCCGGGCCGGGAGGTCAGCGTAAAGCTGCCGCTGCCGGAACTGTCCCCGCGGCTGGGCGAAGAGGCATTCCTGATGGTTTCGTTTACGTCACGCAGCCGGACACCCTGGTGTCCGGCCGGGCATGAAGTCGCCTGGGAACAGTTTCCACTGAACAGTTGCAAGCCGGTGGCAGCTAAACCTGCTGGCCAAGCGGTTTCAAGCAAAGAAAATAAGACCTCCATCATCATGGCCGCCGGCGATGTCGCGCTGACATTCAGCAAGAGCAAAGGTCAACTCACGTCCTTCCGGCACGCCGGGAAAGAACTCCTGACTGAAGGTCCCCGCCTTAACGTCTGGCGCGCCGCAACCGATAACGACGGCATCAAGCGCTGGTCAGGACAGCAGAACAAACCGCTGGGCAAATGGCTCGCTGCGGGTTTTGACCGCTTGGCTGCCGTCGAGACGGAAACGATCCTGAAATGTGGCGAAAACAATGCGGAAGTCATTATCCGCCAGGTGTGGCGAGGGCCGCGGTGCGACCATGGGTTTGCACATGTGCATACCTATGCCCTTGCCGGCGACGGAACCGTCTCTGTCACCAACCAGGTGGTTGCCGACACCGGGCTTCCTGAGCTCCCGCGCGTGGGGGTCGTCCTGGCACTGGTTCCAGGCATGGAGCAGTTGAAATGGTTTGGCCGCGGCCCTCGCGAAACTTACTGCGACCGCAAGTCCGGCACGCCGGTCGGCTTCTATGAAAGCACGGTTACCGACCAGTATGTCCCCTACATCCTGCCCCAGGAACATGGCAACAAGGTCGATGTGCGATGGATGAGCCTGAGTAATGGGAAAAAAACGGTTGTCTTTACAGCGTATGGGCTGATGGAATGCTCCGCCAGTCATTTCTCCGCCGCCGATCTCTATGCGGCCTTTCATACCCATGAGCTGACACCGCGCCCCGAGACCATCATCACCCTTGACCATAAACAGCGAGGCCTGGGCACGGGCAGTTGCGGCCCCCATACCCTCGAACCGTATCGCATCCTCCCCGCCATCTATGCGTTTGGATATAGCATCACGGTGAGTTGACAGGGGAACTATTTTTGGGCATACCGTGTTAATACCGGTTGATTCCTAAACTCAATTGACACGCCTGAACGGGCGTGACCCCCGTCGCTCTAAATGATCCCCCCCCACGCCTCCTTTTTCACGTGTCGCGTCTTCCCGCTTTCCCCTTCCCGTATTACGCCTTACCGCCTCATAGGATAATCTGGCACATTTGATGATAAAAGCATGAACTATTCATCATAAAAAAACATAGACAGGGCAGGGGATAATGATAGATTTATTCAAAAGCGTTTCAGGACGTGATATTGACAGTGTGCAAGGCCTGCCCTGATACTGTACGCAAAACGGCTCAATCAATCAAGGAAACCGACTGAACAGACACACGCAGATTGACAAACTACCCCGTGCGGTCGCACATTGATTGACATAGCTCTGAACGGGCAGGTTGACATTCAGAAAATTTTAATTTGCCAAGAGTAGGTGAACAGCAAAAAAAAGTCTGTTAAGTAAAAGCTTTTAAATAATTTTTTTTAGTGATCATTCCGATCATAACCCACAAGCTCGGCAAGGCCGAAACGACACAAGGAGTCCCATCATGATTACCCGCACTCTCACTCACAACCTGATCGCTAGCGCCGCCTTCGCGGCAATCCTGCTCGTAGGCACTGCTCATGCCGCTACGATTTCGCTGTTGGACAGCATCAACATGGGTGTCAAAGCGGTTTCCTCCACGTCTAACGTTGTCACGGACTACACCGGGATCGACTTGAACGACGGCGCAAATTTCCTCGCTGTCGTGCTCTCGGGAGAGTTTAGTGTGGATACGGTTAATTTTGGTGGGCAGGCCATGATCCGGTCTGCATATAGAGAGCAGAGCTACACCGAAGCCAACGTCTTCACGCTGTTCAACCCGAATATCACGGGCAGTCAGACTTTAACCGTACAAGCGGATTTCAGTCTCGTTAACTTAGGGTACGCTGTCCAGTATTTTTCATTCAACAATGTGGACTCCATTGGTGCTACGCCGAACAACGGCGCCAACGGTGGCGCGACCGTAAATTTGGATTTCGGCTCTGTGACTGCCGGTGCCTACCTCCTCATGACTGGCGCCGACAACAATGGTGACATCACCTTTGCAAGCGCAACTCCATTATATACTGTGCTTAACGGTTCAGGTAGTGGGTGGGATGCGCAGACGGCTGGTGTATCTATACTTGCGGATAGTGGCTCCGCCACCTACAGCGCAACCAGCACACAACGAAATGCTGTGGCTGGCATTGAGCTTTTGCCGTTGGTGATCAACCACACCTGGAAACCCGGCGTTGGTGGAGACGGAACTTGGACTACACAAGCTGGAAATGAATTCTGGGACAATCCCGCTGTCGTGTGGACCGACAACGCCAACGCTATTTTCGCCACGGCGAATGGAACCAGTAACATTGTGACTCTCGGTGAAACCATTAATGTTGAAAACATCGACTTTCAGGTCGATGGCTACGAGATAACTGGCGCGCAGACACTGAACGTGAACGGAACCGTCACAGTGGGGGGCACAGACACCGCCACCTTTTCGCCCAGTACGGTAGCTGGATCAATTGAAAAGGCCGGGGATGGCACACTCTCCTTCAACACCGCTGGCACCCAAACCGTCAGCGCGGACATCACGGGCAGCGCCGGCACGCTCCAGAAGACGGGCGCGGGCACCACGGTATTCAGCGGCGACATCGACGGTTACTCCGGTGCCATCGATATCGCTGCGGGAACTCTTGAATATAGCGGCAGCGATCCTCTGACGCTGAATAATACACTGACAGGAAATGCAGGAACCACGCTCCTCCTTTCCGGTGGATCATTAGTGACTGTCACCGGTGACACCACCGGTTTCAGCGGCGATATCACCGGTGGCACATTGGTTGTCGCTGATGGTGTGACCCTCAATGCGGGAGCTATCAATGTTGATACAATCGGCGGTAAGGGAACAATTGCTGCCACAAGCGTTGCGTTTGATCGTTTCTGGGTCGATCCGTCTGGCCCTTTGAATTTTGGTAGCCTCAATGTTGATTTTAGCGGGCTCACTCTTGCCGATTTGGAAAATACCGCAGCACTTGCACCTAATACATACGTCCTGGCTGTCGGAACTGGTACTTTCACTTACGGTAGTGGTGACGAGTGGAATCCCTTGGTGGGTGGAACGCTTGCAAGCGGTAGAAAGGCTTACTTCCAGGTAGGCAGCCTGGAACTGGTTGTCATCCCCGAGCCCTCCACAATAATCCTCGCCGGACTGGGTCTGGCGGGTCTGACCCTGCGCCGCCGCCGGAAATAGCGCTCCGCTCGGCCTCTAAGTGCCCTTGGGGGTGTGAACCGGGGACTTAGGTATTTGAGAAGCAGCGGAGGGAGGAAGGAGGGGCAGAGCCGCCGGGCATCCCGGCGGCTCTATCTTGAAATGGCGATCCTTACAGACGGTTTTCCCACGCACATTGGTGTACTGGCTTTAGCCGGAAAAGGGTGCGCAACCACCCGAAAAACGGCAATTGTGAATGCGTAGTCTCAGGTCATAATCCGAGCTTTGGAGGAGATCACGAGGCGGCAGGCAAATGTAAGAAAAACGAGACATATGGCTCATTATGACTGCTACGTTAGAAAAACCATCACCGAATCTGAAAAAGAGGCTATATTCAAGCGATATCCTGAGGAGGACGGTTTGATAGCTGAAAAAATATGGAAGGTGGTCGAAAGCGGAAATGAACGTGAAAGACTTACGGTGATCCTTTATTTCGCCCAATCCGCGGCACCGCGGGAATTTCTGTTGCCGTATGTTGATCAGCTGATGTATGTCATTGAAAACAAAGCCCCGTCCTATCACAACTACAGTGACTACCGGCAAACGAGTGGCCCCGGCATTGAGACCCTTGCCAACTTGAATATTAGGGAGGAACAAAGTCATGCGTAACTGGATAATCTTGATCTTTATTTTTGCGATGTCCGCGACAACTTTCATGGCCCGGGCGGCGAAAAGCGAACCGCCCGCGCTCCCGCGTGAACTGGCCATCGAGATGGGCGCACCGTTTAATGATGGCATGATCCTTCAGCGTAGCATGAAGCTCCCAGTGTGGGGATGGAGCACCCCGGGAGATACCATCACCGTCGAATTCGCCGGCCAGAAAAAGGCCGCAACCGTCGACGAGAACGGTCGCTGGATGCTCGAACTGGATACTCTCGAGGCCAGTTTTGACCCCCGGACTATGGAGGTCACCAGTAAAATCAAAAATCTCAAATCCGAAATCCGAAATGTCCTTGTCGGCGAAGTCTGGATGTGTTCCGGCCAGTCCAACATGCAATTTGAAGCTAAAGAGACCACGGTTGGCTGGACGCTGATTCCCGAGATCAAAGCGCGGGTCGAAGCCGGCAAGGAACGGCTTCCGGTAATCCGTGAAGTCAAAGTTGCCGACAAGTTTTCCTCCATCTATCCCTATCCCCATGCCAAAGGAAAATGGAGCAGCGAGTGGGGCGGCTTCAGCGCGGTTGCCTTTGCCTTCGCCTACGACATCGCGAGAGAAACCCAGGTGCCGGTGGGGATTGTCAATTGCTCATTCAGCACCACGATGATCCAGGCGTGGACACCGCGGGAAGGGTTTGCCAGTGGTGAAGACAAGTATACGCGGGATATATATCAGAAAATTCTTGAGAGTGACTATATCACAACGCAGTACAAGACGGCCTGGGAGGCCTTCGAAAAAGATATCATGGCATGGGGAAGAGAAAGCAAGGAGCGGGTCGAAAAAGGATTGCAACCAAAAGAGAGACCGGCGGTACCTGGCAACATGCACGGCAACCGGGACGCGACCTGGATGTGCAACGCAAAAACGATCCCCATGGCGCCCTACGCCATCCGTGGCGCGATCTGGAATCAGGGTTATGCGAACATCAACGAAGGATTGGTCTATCGCAATAATCTGCACTCATTGATCCGCGGGTTGCGTGCGATCTGGAAGAATCCCGAACTTCCTGTCTATTTTCATCAGTTTTATGCTTCAGGTGGCGCCAGCAAGACGTTTTCACTGGTTGACAGCGCGTCGGAGATGCGCCTGGCCACCTGGCTGGCCCACCGGGATATTCCCAATGCGGCGATGGCCAGCCAGATTGACATCACCGGTGGCGTGCATTATCGGAGTAAAACGGTTCCCGGTCAACGCCTGGCCCGTCATGCCCTTAAAAACCAGTATGGCAAAGACATCATTGCCAACGGCCCGATGTACCGGGACTATACTGTACAAGGCGACAAGCTTATTCTAGCGCTTGATCATGCCGAGGGCCTGTTCGTGGGGAAGACTACGCCAGTGAAGAAAAGCTTTCCCAAGGTCGTTAAAATCGAGAATGGCGACGACCAAGTGGAACTGTTCTACCTGGCCGACAAAGATCTCGTCTGGTACAAGGCAAAGATGAAGATTGTCGGCGAAACGATCGAACTGACTGCTCCGGGACTCAAAGCCCCGCGTGGTGTGGCGTATGGGAGAATCATCATCGGTGAAAAGCCCAGTGTCTACAATCAGGCCATACTGCCATTGACACCGTTTGTCTTTTACGATCATAAGTTGGTCGTGTCCCGCCAATGGGATTTGGACTACATCGCGATACCCGGGTTTGACTCGCCGGAAATGATGGTCTGGCCGATGGAGTATTTCAACGTTGCCGGGGAAGAGGTTGATCCGACGACCTACGGGCTGCAGGAAGAACACCGGAAACTGTGGCTGCTCAGCCCGCAGTTTGCGCATAACTGCGTCATTCAGGCGGGCGTGCCCACCAGGATTTACGGCAAAGCGCTGCCGGGATCCGTCGTCACGGTGACATTCGGTCCGGAAGAAACCGAACATCGAACGTCCAACGTCCAACGTTCAACGTCGAAATCAGCGGACCACGGACCACGGACCACGGACAAACAGGATCTTCAACCATTCCCCCGCAACGACCTTGGCGGTCTGCGGGGTAAAAACCATTCAACCATATCAACCATCCATTTCGAAGAAAGCGTCACCATGGGTGCTGAGCAGGACGAATGGGAGATAGCGCTTCCGGCGATGGAAGCCAGCGCAGAGACCAAATTGCTGCATGTCACCTGCACATTGAACGGGGAGCTGGCGCACGAGCGCAGAATCACCAATGTCGTTGTTGGCGACGTCTGGTATGTCGCGGCCAACGATCTCAAGGTTTTGCCGGGGGCCGGTGTGCCCAAGAGTGGCCCCGCGCCTTTGCAAGCCTGGGACGGTCGCAATCCGCAGCTGCGGATGCTGAATTCCTTTGCCCAGAGGCTGGATGCTCCTATGCCGTCACGGTTTAAGCTGAACTCCTCGGGAAATCCCGACAGCAGTCTGTTCGCCCGCTGGTCGCCGCCGACGGGCTTGACAAAGGAACTCGCACAACGTATTTACGCCAGGAGGGGCAAGCCGGTCGGCATCGTTGTTTTCGATCCCAGGAAGACAACGATCAAGCAATGGACGGCTTTCGAGTTCCTTCCCAAGGTTGCGGCATGGAAGAAGGACTACGATGAACTTTATCCCCACTACTATCCGGATCCGGAATCGTTTGTTACAAACGGTGCTCAGTATCTTGAATTATGGCGAACCTACTGGCAAAAGGTTAAAACAGATCCAAGCTTCGAATCTGGCGAACTGGTCGCATTTCCCGGGGTGCCCCCGGCTGAGACCAAGGCAACCACGGTCTACAACCAGCTGGTTTGCGCCTTCAGTCCCGGGAATTTTAAAGCTATCCTTTTTCTTCCGAGCGAGCAATTTGTTTCCGGAATTGAGGGGTCGGATTTTAGCGAACAGTTTTCGGTAATGGCCAACAGTTGGAAGGCGGGTTTTGCCAGGGGAGAAAAGGCCATCGACCCACATTTTGTGACAGCATTGCCTTCAAGACAACTGGCGGCTGATCTAAGTAAGCCAGCCGATATTATCGGTCGGGGCTCCGTCGTCGAATTTAGTGAATGGCCCTATATTACTAACAAACGGGTAGATCGGGACTATGAGACAACGGTCAATGACGCATTGCTGAAGATTCTTGATGAGGCAGTTGAAAAGGTGTATGAATAGGGCGGGGCATAAAATAGGGCCTTGCGTAACAACCCATGTCGGCAATGTCAAATGACAAAAAAATGAATGTACGCATCCAGTCAGCACCGCGGGCAATGCGCATGCCTGCCCGGGATGTGCCTGTCGTTGAGATGTGTGACATCTGTGTCATCGGGGGCAGTTGCACGGGGGTGTTTGCCGCCGTGCGCGCGGCTCAGATGGGTGCCAAAGTCGTTTTACTCGAAAAGCAGAATGCGTTTGGCGGGGTGGCCGGCTCGGGGCTCGTCAATCTCTGGCATAAGCTTGAAAGCAATGACGGCAGTCAGCAAATCATCGGCGGTTTGACCCGGCTGGTTCTGGATCGTTTGCGAGCCGTCGGCGCCGTTGGCCCCAGCCCTTACGGCTTTACACTGAATACCCAGGAGCTCAAGATCGAGCTGGACAGGCTGGTGGTCGAAAACGGTGTTATCCCGTTGCTTCATACCTGCTATTGTGAACCGGTGGTGGATGGGGATCGTATCCAAGCCGTCATCATTCAGAATAAGAGCGGCTGCCAGGCTGTTGCCGCCAAGGCCTATGTGGATGCCAGCGGGGACGGCGATCTGGCTAAAGACATCGGCATTCCCTTTCAAATCCGGGACGGTCTCCAGCCACCCACAACCTGCGCGGCGATTGAAGGTTTGCCCGCGTCCATCAGTAAATTGCTGCGGGAGCACTGTCAGGAATTTGGTCTGAAACCGGATAATGGCTGGAGCGCTGATATCCCTGGCACAGCGGCGAGAATGTATGCGCTCACCCACGTGTTTGAAACAGACGCATCCGATGCGGCGCAACTGACCGCGGCGGAGATTGCAGGCCGTCGCCATATTCGTGCCATCATGGATGTCGCCAGGAAATACGGCGGGGAACAGAACCGGCCGCATCTGGCCAGTCTGCCGTCCTATATCGGTATTCGCGAAACCAGGACGTTCCAGGCGGATTATCGGCTGACTGAAGCCGATGTGTTGACCTGTCGGCGCTTCCCGGACGCCATTGCCAACGGGACCTACCATGTCGATATCCACAATCCCGAGACCGGCGAGTTCATGTTCAAGGAACCCGCAGGTGATTTCTATCAGATTCCGCTTAGCGCCATGATCTCGAGCCGGGCGCCCAATATTGTCCTCGCGGGCAGGACCATCTCCGCAGACCGCGCCGCCTTCGGAGCTATTCGGGTGATGGTCAACCTCAATCAAACCGGTGAGGCGGCCGGGGTGGCAGCCGCCCTGGCCGCAGGCGAAGGTGTAAGCACCGGCACCGTCAAATCCGGTGCTGTTCGAGAACAGCTTGCCCGGCTGGGGGCAGTTGTGATCTGAACAATTCGGTTTAACAGATATGATGAACGCCCCGGATGTCCGGAAAAACCAGGCCGGCCCGGATCGGTTCCGTTTACACCGTCACGACGGATAAGGCGGTCGAAATTAGAGTGCCGGCAGCTTATCTGTGCAGAAAGTATCAGGTCACACCCCGTGAGCTTGGGCAGGCATACATTGCGGAACTTCAGGAAAGAGAAAGCGGGCGCCGACAATGTGCCCCGCGAACCGGATCTACACTATCACCACGCTCAATTGACCGGGCTCAAACCCGGGACGACCTACTACTTTGTGATGGCCAGCGGCGATGCCATATCCGAAGAATTTCATTTCAGGACGGCACCGGCCGGGGACGAACCCCTCAAGATGATTTTTGGGGGGGACTCAAGGACCGGCGTCGACGACCGACGGCAGATGAACAGGCTGATCGCAAAAATGGCGGCGGAGGATGATTCCGTCCTCGCATTTGCGCACGGCGGCGATTATGTGGGCAATGGAAATAATCTGGACCAGTGGAAGACCTGGCTCAAAGATCACGAACTCACCACAACCGCTACCGGCAGAATGATTCCCCTGATCCCCGCCAGGGGCAATCACGAGGGAAAAGGGCCCCTCTACGACCAGGTCATGGCGTATCCCGGCGGCGAAGAAAAAAACTACTTCGTGACCCAGCTCAGCCCGGAAATACGCTTCATCACGCTGAACACGGAAACCGATCCGGATGGCCCGCAGAAAGTATTCCTTGAACAGGCCCTTGTTCAGGCTGGCGGGACGCGGTGGCGGGTCGCCCAGTACCACAAGCCCCTTTATCCGGCGGTTAAGGGACCCTACAAAGGCAGTGAGAACTGGGTGCAGCTTTTTGAGAAGTACAACCTGGCTCTCGCTTGCGAGGCCGACGGCCACTGCATCAAACGGACCGTCCCAATAAGGAACGAGAAACTTGACCCGACGGGCGTGGTCTACATTGGCGAGGGTGGCCTGGGGGTCCCCCCGCGAGCGCCGAAAACAGATCGCTGGTATGTGCAGTCTCCAGGGATGGCCGGCAGTGGCCACCACGTCCAGCTTCTCTCCTTCACAACGAGCCATCTCACGATTGATGTCGTCACCATCGATGGCAACGTGATTGACACGCACAAAATTGAGGCTCGCGACGTTGGTGGCGTTCCCCAGTAATTTGGCGGAAATGTCCGAAAAGTGGGGATACGGCTGGCAAGGTAATCAAGCAGCACAGCGTTTCTCAGAAGTTAGAATGAAATAGCCCTGGCCAGCAGGATGGCGAGGCGGAGCTTCGCTGGAAGGTGGCCTGAAAGGGGGCTGGGAAGGCGATTAAGGTGAGATTAAGGGGCGCAGGCTTTCCCTTAATCGTTCGCCCTAATCCTTTGCCCTAATCGACCAGTTCCGCCGTTTTTTGCATGGGATTAGGGAGTTAGAGTTCCGTCCCGCAGAAGCGGGATCCCCGCTCCGCTGCGATTTCACGAGTCACGTCTCACGACGCAGGTCACGCGTCACGCATCACGATTCACGTCTTCCCCCGCCGCTTCTGCCCTTCTTCCGCCGGAATTCCTTGGGTGTCATCCCGTATTCCTGTTTGAAGGCCTTGAACAGATAGGGCAGGGAGGGGAAACCGGTTGTTTCGGCGATTGTCGCCACAGTCATTTGCGTACTCCGCAGAAGGTGGGCGCTTGCCTCCAGGCGTTTGCGCCTAAGTTCGGCATTGATGCCGCGTCCCAGGCAACGTCCGAATTTTCGGCACAGCGATGTCCGTGACACGCCGGAAATATCGGCCACATCATCGACCGACAACTGGTCTGTGTAATGGTCCCAGATGAAGCGCAGCGCATGCGCGACGACCGGATCAGGCACCGCCATCAGGTCGGTGCTTTGCCGTTCGACAATCCCTTTCGGCGGGATCATCAGCCGCTCTCCCGACTTCTTTTCCCCGTCCAGTATTTGTTTGAGCAGAATGACTGCTTGGCGACCGCGCTCCTTCTCGTTCGTGTCGACCGACGACAGCGGCACCGGGAGCAGGTCGCAGATTGAAGAGTCATTTCCGACCCCCAGAAGCGCGACTGCCTCCGGGCATGCCAAGTGCTTGAGTCGGGCAGCCGTGAAGAGAGTCGCGGCGTTCCTGTCGTTGTAGGTGAACACCCCGATCGGCTTTGGCACTTCCAACAGCCAGTCGGCCATCTGCTGAAGCCTGGAACGGAAACGTTCCTCGCCCGCCACGCTGACAGGCGGGGGCTTTACGAGAAAAAGTTGGGGGGTGCAACCAAGTTCCTTGGCGCGTTCCAGGAAGAAGTCATACCATCTTGGAAAGTGCCCAGGGTAGTTGCCGACATAGGCCATGTGATTGAATCCGCGTTCGGCAAAATGCTCGGCAGCCAGGCATCCGACCGTAGGCATGTCCGGGAGAACAGCCGGGACCACCGGGTCACTTGCCGGGTCGGGAATATTCCCAAGCCGTACGGCTGGACACCCCATCCGGAGCATGCGCTGCAATAAAAGATCAGGCGGGCTTTTCCCTGTTAGAATGCCGATGGGCCTTACCCCCGGAAGAATGTGACCATGCGTGATCCTTAGGTCAAGGATCCTCCAGCCGTATTCTTCTAACTGAGCGGAGATCCCCGAGTAAAGCTCGGGACTGTTTTCCCCCAAATCCAGAACGATCACCTCCGGTTCAAGGCTGTATTCAGTTTTTTTCATGGTTGTATTTTTCTTGCTGAAAAAATTTCCGTGGCACGTGAAATATTACTGGGCACGTTTCACGCCCTCACCCTTTGACTTAATATGGACCAAAATGATGATAAAACAATGAACAGAATATCCTCTAATAGTAACAATGGATATGAGAAAATAGAGAAAAACAGGGGCGGATTGATGCCTCTCGTGAAAATGCGGGCATGGGTTTGTCTTTGTATGAAATGCGCCAGCCGCGGTCGTCGTGTCTTCCCATCCCTGACTTCTTATTGATGAACCGGCCGCGGAGACGTTGACATGATCAATTAAGGCGCTATATAGCTCTTCCTCATTTTTCACACGTGGATTTCAGCCGAAGAAAGTTTCCCGGTTCTTGAAACACATTGCCCAATCCTCTCCCGGCCGCACCATCACCGCTCTGCTTGTCGGCATGGCCGGGTGCGTGACCGTGTGGGTACTGCAACCCCTCAACAACTTTCTTCTGGGTAATTCGTTTATCAGTGACACCTACCTTCCAGAGCTGGTGGTGGGGATCATGGCGGTGCTTGTTCTCGTCGTCAATGTCCTGTTTTACTGGCGTCTTCCCGGTTGGGCGCTGAACCGCCGTCAACTGGCGATTATCTTCGGCATGATGCTCATGGCGGCTGTGCCGACACAGGTTTTGCGCATTTATCCCCATAGTCTGGCCCGCGGCACTATGGAGGCGGCGAAAGATCCGAAGCTTGTGGAACTGCATCGTGCCATGGACTTGCCTGACGCGCTCTATCTCGATCCCGTGGTGTTGGATCAGGAAACCCCGGTGAGTGAGCAGTTATTTGATGAACTCAAGCCTGGAAACACGATTCCCTGGTCGAGTTGGCTGGGGCCGCTTCTGGGGTGGGGAAGTCTGATCGGGGCCAGTTGGATCATGATGATCGGACTGGGACTCGTCGTGTTTCCACAATGGCGGCACAAGGAGCGGATGTCCTTTCCCTTGCTGGCGGTTCAAGAGATGCTCATCGAAACACCGGCGCCGGGAACCCGGGTTCCACCTCTTTTCCGCAATCCTCTCTTTTGGACCGCTGTCACCGGGGTCGCGCTTGTTCACGCGTTCAATGGCCTCAATCATCACACCGGGGGCGCCGTGCCTCCCTTTCCCGTGCATTGGGATCTCCGGCCCGCGTTTAGTCAGGGATTATTCCGCTATGTGAGTCATTACGCAAAAACGGGCACGCTTTACTTCACCATCGTGGGCATCACCTATTTCATGCCGAACCGGGTCGGCTTTTCTCTCTGGTTCACGTTTGTCGCGTACCAAGTATACACCATGCTTGGCTACGGCTACAGCGCCCCCTTTCACACGGGAACGATTACCGACCACCGAAACGGGGCCTATCTTGGTATGGTTATCATGCTTCTGTGGCTGGGCCGTCTGCATTGGCTGGCTGTGATCAAGGCCATGTTTTCACCGGCCCGACATGACGATGACCGGCAGAACCGGACCGCCGGGTGGGTGTTCACCACCGGGTGCGCCGCGATGTTTTTATGGCAGGTGTGGGCGGGGATGGATCCGGTCTGGGCGCTGGCGTTCGTCCTGGTCGCCGTCGCCGGCTGTCTGGTGCTTACCCGCATTGTCGCGGAAACCGGGGTTCCTTTTGTCCGTAATTATTTTGGTCCTGTGGATCTGCTTTCATATTTTCCGGGTCGGCTGACGGACACCGCGACGATCTACCTGGGCGGATTTCTGGATTTCATTCTCACCCGGGCCAGCCGCGTGAGCGCGGGTGTGGCTTTTCTGCATGGCCTGGGCCTCAACCGTGAAGTCAAGCCCCAACGGCGGGCGTGGCTGGCGGGACTCTTCCTCTGCGTCCTGCTCACGGGGTTGGTGGTGTGTGGCGCCGTTCATCTAAAAATGGGTTACCATAACAGCGCCTCCCTGGACGGGACGCGGACTCCGGTCGCTCCGTGGGGAAGCAGCCAGATTCACGGGGTGCACCAGTCACTGAAAAGCTGGGACCGGGGGACGACGGGAAAAGCCGCCTGGTCCCGACCGTTTCACCTCACGACCGGGCTGGCCCTCGGTGTCGGCTCTCAGTTGCTTTGTCTTATTTCAGCCCGCTGGCCCCTGCATCCGGTCGGACTTCTCATGGTCCAGACGTATTATCTGAACGTGATGTGGTGGAGCGTGCTCCTGGGTTGGTTTGTCAGAATGATTATTCTCCGCTTTGGCGGCGCCCGCAGCTATCGATTGATGCGCCCGGTTTTTCTCGGTCTGATCATGGGCGAAGTTTTTTCCGCCATTCTCTGGGCCATCGTTCCGGCGGTCCTGATATTCATGGGTGGCAATCCGTCGGATGTGGGATACATCACCATTTTGCCCGGGTAGTCCGTGCTCACGCCGTCACGCCCGCTTTCCCTTTGCCGCCAGCCTGTATTGCCGCGGTGTCTGGTGGTAGGTGTCGCGGAATGAATCATGCAGATACTTTGAAGCGTTGAATCCCACACGCGCGGCGATTTCCCGTAATGGCAACTCGGGGGTGGTCACTGGCAGACGCGGCCGTTTTCCAGTCGTAATTGCCGGGTGGCCACCGCGGGCAGACGGGTTTGATCGTGGGAAACAATCATCATGCTTTGGGACAGGGTGTGAAGCAGGTTCAGGACACGGGCGGCGGCCTGGGTGTCCAAGCCGTTGAACGGCTCATCCAGGAGGAGAATATCCGGTTCCATGGCCAGGACTGTCGCCAGGGCGATTAACCGTTTTTCGCCGCCGGAAAGGCGGTAGGTCACACGATCCTCAAACCCCGCCATGCCGACACGAGCCAACGTCGCGGCCGCCCGGCTTTTCGCCTCGCCGGGGCTAAAACCAAGATTCAGCGGGCCGAAGGCGACATCCTCCAGGACGGTGGGGCAGAACAGCTGATCATCGGCATTCTGAAAAACCAGGCCGACCCGTTTGCGGACCGCGCGGAAATCAGCTTCGATTGTCCGGGGAGCGCCCAGGACACGGATGACTCCGCTGGTGGGTTTGATCAATCCGACAATGATGTGCAGCAGCGTGGTTTTCCCCGCGCCAATGTCCCCGATCAACCCCAATCGCTCCCCTTTTTTAAGATCAAAGGTCAGATTGTCCAGTATGACTGTGTTTCCCCGTGAAAAACTGACATTCGCGAATTCGACACATGCGGGCGTGTCTGTCTCCGCGGCGGCGTTTCGCCGGGCCGTGGTATCGGCCGCCATGTCCGGTCGCGCCGGATCCTGTGAATGATTTTGTCCGGTTGACATCATCATGACCGCGTCCATTCAATCCAAGTTAACGCCGCTCCCAGGGCGGCCAGCCCCCCACCGAACAGAGCGTCTCCGGCGGAAAATCTAAAGGTCGAGAAAGAAAAAAACCGACCCGTGTATCCCCGGCATTTCATCGCTTCCAGAATACGGTCTGACCGGTCGATACCGCGGACCAGCAGCATGCCTAGAAAATGTCCCAGACCGCGCAGGCTGTGCCAGTTGAAACGCGCTTCGAAGCCCCGCAGTTTCATGGCGTTTCTGAGGCGGTGGTATTCATGATGACACACGTCCAGATAGCGGATGCAGAAAAACAGAATTTGCGTGAGTTTTTCCGGTAATCCCAGCCGCTGAAGGGCGTGCGCCAGGGTGGCCGGTTCCAGTCCGCCCAGCAAGGCGGCGCACAGCGCCATGGCGGTATTGGCCTTTATCGCCACCCGACCGGCGAACGCCACGCCTTCAACTGACCAGGTGAGCCCATAGACCCCGAAAAACTCTTGTCCCGGCATGGACAGTGGTGTCAGCGCGAAAAGAAACAGGACAAAAAAGTTTAGCTCGCCGAACCGCCGCCATGTGTTTCTCTGGCGCCTCCCGGCGAAGACCAGCAGCGCCAAGGCCGCGGCGAGCGCCAGGCCCAAGGGCAGCCAGTCGTTTAACAAAACGACGGTCAAGACCAATCCGAAGGCGCCCGCGACCCGTAGCCGCGGATCCCGCCGGGCCATTAATCCACCGGCTCGCTTCTCCGCGAAAATCAGCATGAGGGCGAGGCCCTCCTTCGGGACAGAAAGAAGCTGGCGATCCCCGCCACGCCGACCAGGTAACCGACACCGGCGATGATATCCTGCCAGCGTTGTTTGTCTTTAAATTCAGCCAGCTCACGGCGTAGCGGCGCGATCTCCCGGCTGACCGCCCGGGAGATTAAAACCGGCAAGTCTCTGTGATCAGCGCTGGTTTCGGTCACGTCCCTGGCTGCCACCGGATCCATCCCATCGGTCCTTTTCGTTTCCGCCTCCGGCGCGGCGGGGGCGCTGCTGGTCTCCGTCCCCGCCAGGCCCGCCGGCAGGTCGGCGGCTCTAACCAGAAATTGGGCCACATGACCAGGGCTGGCTTCGACTTCCACTCGATGATCACACAAACGGACGGGCGCGAAAGAAAATTCCCCCCGGGGATTCGTCGTTCCCTCACAAAGCAACCTCCCATCCGGATCGTAAACCCGGAAGGGGACATCACGGGGCCGGGTTCCGCCCGCGAACCACGCGTAGCCGGTGACGACATCTCCATCCGCCGCGGCGAAACATTTCACCTTATGGGCGCTGGCCAGTCCGCCGGCGCATACCATCAGTGTCACCATCAAGCGCGTGGCGCGCGCGGTCACGCCGCGCGATGAGGATTGAACCTGTGACAGTGTCATAACAACTCCGGTTTCACTTTGCGCAGAAAAGAGATGGCGGCTCCGGTGACCGCCGCTTCGGCGAAAACAATGGGGATGTGAGCGACAATCAGCGCCTTGACCGTCAGCGCGTAGGCCCGCGGGTCGCTTAGATTCAGCAGCAGCGCGTAACTCAGGCACGTCAACATGACAGCTGTCCCGCCGCCGACCGCCCCCCACACCATGGCGGCTCGCGGGGTTCCCGCGGTTCGGCACCGCCGGGAAAAGGCCGCCGCCACAATCCAGGCCGGCAATCCCATGCCGAGAATATTGGCGCCCAGAGCTGTCAGCCCTCCATGTCCTATCAGAATGGCCTGTAAAAAAAGGGCGACGGCCAAGGCCGGCATGGCGGCCCAGCCAAGCACCAACCCCAGTAACCCGTTCAACAGCAGGTGCGCGCTCGACGGGCCAATCCGGACGTGGAGAAAAGATCCTAGGAAAAAAACCGCCGCCAGCACCCCCAGCCGGGGAATGTGATCCGGCTCCACTTTTTTTAAACTGCCCAGGGTCAAACCGCCCGCGACCAGATTGGCGGCCAGCATGACCTGGGTCGACAAAGCTCCGTCGGCGATGTGCATGCTAACCGTCTTCTCCCGCTTCGGTGTCATTCGCCGCCCCGCTTTGGCTGGTTTCCTGACGCGTTTCCCCGGTTGGTGACGGTCTCATGCCCTCTCTCGTCGCAGTGCCTTTTTCCACGGTGTTTTTGTCAACCCGGGGCCGCATGTCAACGCAATGGACCCAGATCAGGCCGCCTAATTCCACTCCCGCCGGGGAGCCATCCGGAGCGGGCCGGGCGCCGCCCTCAATGAGCGCCGCGAACGCCCACCAGCCGGCTCTGGGCATCGCGTAGGCGAACAGGCCATTGGCGTCCGCCCTGATCACCTGTGTGATGAACGCGTCCCCCGGGATCTCGACATCGCCCTGCGGATTCCAATATTCCACTTCGATTTCCGCGAACGGCACCGGCTGGCCATCCTGTAAGACCACGCCGCGGAAGAGATTGCCTGTCCACAACCCGTAGGGCCGGGTCAAAGGCCGTATTTCAACCGGCAGGCCGATTGGCTGGTCCCAGCCGTCTTCAGCGCCGAAGGCGTTGACGATGACTTTGGTGTAGTGAATAATCCATTTGCCTTCCGCCGGTTCCCAGTAAGGCGCCGGTTCGATGAAAAAAAGGTGATCGCCGGGGGTTTTGACCGTATAGCTGGCGGAAAAGGCCCGCATGCCATTCAGGCGCCGCATGATCAGGTCGCTGGTGAGATCTTTTGTTTTTCCGTTTAAAACGACACCGAACCGCGCGGGCGCGCCCATATCCATCACAGGACCCCCTTCCATCGGATGCGTGAACTGGATGTCAAGATCGATGGTTCGGGCCTCTTGCCCAGCTAGATCCGTACTTGGCAGAAGCGTTTGAAAATGTCCCCGCGCCGTCAGCGCGCCGATGAAACACGCCAATGTGGCGACGATGATTTTATGATTCATGATACTTCCTTTCCGTCGCGGTCGTGACCAGCGAACAGTGTTTGAGGCCTTTGATTCCCCGGATGGTGGTGACCAGGGCTTGGATTTGAGCGGTTTCACCGCGCAGGGTGATGACTTCCATGCAGGTGTCATGATCCAAATGGACATGCTGCGTGCTGATGACCGTGTCACCAAACTCATGCTGAACGTCCATCAGCCGCTGAACAAGATCCCGGCGATGGTGGTCATAAACCAGGAGGATGGCGCCGGCGACAACGCCGCCGACGGACCAGACCCGATCAACCAAGGCCCCGCGCATCAACTGTTTGACCGCTTCCGAACGAGTGGAATGCCCGCCGGCCTCCACCAGCCGGTCAAAGTCCGCTAAGAGTTCCGGTTCCACCGAGACACTGAATCTGGCGACCCCATTCATGCTGAAAGTCTCCGTTTTAAAGCCATATCATAACACGAATAAAAAAAACGTAATATGGAATGGCGGGAGCGCAAGGGGAAAATCAATGACTTTTTAAAAAATCATGGGGTGGAGAACAGACGCTGGGCAGGATGCGGACCCGCGTGCTTGACGGTGCGTCGCGCGTCGGAAAAATGTTAAAATGCGGAAAATGTTATCGCCATGGATGGAGGCAATGAAATCGAGTGCTATGTTGACGATTTAAGCCATCGTCACTCACCAATAGAAAGCTGTGCGAATGAAAGAATTTAAGCATCCGGGAAGCATGTATCGTGGCGCTCCGTTTTGGGCGTGGAACAATAAACTTGACGCGGATCAATTACGCCGCCAGATTGACTG
The DNA here is from genome assembly GCA_032251435.1 of Lentisphaeria bacterium. GTDB lineage: Bacteria > Verrucomicrobiota > Lentisphaeria > Oligosphaerales > MVZH01 > JAVVEH01. The sequence goes on from JAVVEH010000002.1 coordinate 27,263, forward strand.
CTTTAAAAAAATGGGGCTGGGCGGCTTTCACATGCACCCGCGGACGGGATTGGACACGGAGTATCTCGGCGATGAATTTATGGCCATGATCAAGGCTTGCCGGGATCACGCGGAGAAAAACGGCATGCTCGCCTGGCTCTATGATGAGGACCGGTGGCCGTCGGGCGCGGCCGGTGGACTGGTGACGAAGGATGAACGTTACCGCGCTCGGCATCTATTGTTCACCTCCACGCCATACTCTATCGACAGAATCGACCAGGCATATGTCAACACGTCGCAGGCGGCCGGCGCGCGGGCGGAGAACGGCTGTCTTCTGGCGGCTTATGACATCGAGATCAAGGACGGACATCTTGTTGATTACCGGCGCCTGGCGGCGGGGGAAGTTCCCCCGCCGGGCCGGCATGTCTGGTACGCCTATTTGGAGACGGCGAAAGAAAGCAGTTGGTTCAACAATCAAACCTATGTGGATACGCTTAATCCTGAAGCCATCCAAAAATTTGTCGAGGTGACGCATGAACGGTATTATCAAGAAGTCGGCGAGTCATTCGGAACCACGATTCCGGCGATTTTCACGGATGAGCCCCAATTTGTGCGTAAACAAAATTTCGCCAGAGCCGATGAGATAAAAGATGTCGTCATGCCGTGGACCACGGATTTGACGAGCACCTTTGAAACCACTTATGGGGGGGATCTTCTGGATTATCTTCCGGAGGTGTTCTGGGAGCTTCCAGATGGGCAGGCTTCTGTCTGGCGCTACCGATATCATGATCATGTCTGTGAACGCTTTACCCAGGCGTTTTCAGACACCATCGGGCATTGGTGTGACCAACACGGGATCGCCCTGACTGGACACATGATGGAAGAGGCCACACTGCACAGCCAGACCGCCGCTTTGGGCGAGTCGATGCGGGGCTACCGCTCGTTTCAGATCCCCGGCATTGATGTCCTTTGTGACCGGATGGACGCGGAGTACGCGACCGCGAAACAAGCCCAATCCGCGGCTCATCAATATGGGCGGACGGGGGTTCTCAGCGAGCTTTACGGGGTGACAAACTGGGATTTTGATTTCGCCGGGCATAAACGCCAAGGTGACTGGCAGGCGGCTTTGGGTGTCACTTATCGTGTTCATCATCTGTCCATGGTCTCCATGGCTGGCGAGGCGAAACGGGACTACCCCGCGTCGATCAATTATCAGTCTCCCTGGTGCTATGAGTATCCCGTGGTGGAGGATCATTTCGCCCGGGTAAACTGGGCGTTGACACGGGGAAAACCCGAGGTCCGTGTCGGAGTCATTCATCCTGTGGAGTCGTATTGGCTTTGCTGGGGCCCCCTGGAGCAGACCCGTGACGAACGCGACGAGCGTGATCAGGCCTTTAAAGATTTGATTCAGTGGTTGCTCTATGGCTTCATTGATTTTGATTTTATCAGTGAGAGTCTGCTTCCCAGTCAGACGAACGCCCCTTCTCACAATGGGTTCGCTGTGGGCGACATGGAATACGATGTTGTCCTGGTGCCGGGCATGCGGACGATCCGAGGCACCACGCTTGAGCGTTTGGCGGCGTTTAGCCAGGGCGGCGGCCGCGTGATTTTCACCGGTGAAATTCCTTCGCTGGTTGACGCGGTTCCGAGCTCGGCGCCAGCGGCTCTCGCCAGGCGGTGCGGGACGATGCCTTTCGCCAGGACACGTCTCTTGGGCGCGTTGGCCCCGGTCCGGCAGGTTGAACTTGTGGACGGCGCCGGTGTGCAAACGGGTCAATGCCTGCACCAATTGCGCCGGGACGGGAACACGATGATTCTGTTCATATGCAACACGCACATGACGCGGGGGCTTTACGGGTTGACCGTGAAGCTGCGCGGAGATTGGCAGGCCGCTCGAATGGATACCGCCACGGGGGAAATCGTTGATTTGGGCGCCGTCTACGAGCGGGGGAAAACCCTGATCCCCTGCGATATTGAGGCGCATGGGAGCCTGCTGTTGACACTGACACCCGGGCGGCGCGGGACGGGCGGGACTCTCAAAAACGCCGCCTATCACGAAGTCGGCCGATTGTCCGGGCCGACACCGGTTTCTCTAAGTGAACCCAATGTGCTGGTCCTTGACCGTGCGGAATTCAGGGTGAATGACGGAGACTGGCGGCCGAAACGGCATCTGCTGGAGATTGACCCGATCATTCGGGAGAGTCTTGGAATGCCCGTTGTCGGCGGACAGATGGCGCAACCTTGGACGGATCATGAGCGGGTTGAGCACGCGGCGAATGTGACACTGCGCTTTTCGTTTGCCAGCCGGGTTGACGTGCCCGCTCTCGAACTCGCCTTGGAAAACGCCGCGGGAACCCGGATTTTTCTGAATGGACGGGAAGTGGAACGGAAACGGACCGGTTATTTCGTGGACGAGGCGATTGAGACGATCGCTCTGCCGGCAATCACCAGCGGTGATCACACGCTGGAACTGGTGATTGATTATACCCGTAAGACATATATCGAGTGGGCCTACTTACTTGGGGATTTCGGCGTGGAAGTCCGCGGAGAAGAGGCGGTTATTGTTGAACCGGTTAGAAGCCTCGCGTTTGGTGACTGGACAACTCAAGGCCTGCCGTTTTACGCCGGCAATGTCACGTATCACTGCGCGCTGCCCGCCGGGGCCGATGTGTCGGCCGTCCGGTTCCCGCATGTCGCCGGTCCGGTGCTCACTGTAACGGTGAATGACCAGACGACGCCTGTCGCGTTCGCTCCCTTCCGGGCGGCGTTAGGGGAGGGGACCGCCGGGCGGCCTTTGGATATCACCGTGTTCGGTAACCGGGTGAACGCCTTCGGCCAGCTTCACAGCACCGTGGCGAAAGGACATTACTGGTACGGACCCACGGCTTGGCGGAGCAAGGGCGCCGCCTGGGCGGATGAGTACCAACTGCGTCCGATGGGCGTGCTCACCGCCCCGTTACTTGAAAATCGTGTCGACTGATCAGGCGCGCGCGGAAACTCTATGGACAAGCTCCGTCAACCGGTTATATTACGACCCTATCGCTCATTTCCAAGCCGTTTTCCGATATGACAGCGGAAGACGCATCATGAACTGGAACGATTTTGGAAACATTTCGCACAGCCCTCTATCCGGGCAGTTTTGATCCCGTCACCAACGGGCATTTAGATGTGATCGAGCGGGCGGCTCGATTATTTGACCGATTAATCGTCGCGGTGGGGCGGAATGATTCCAAACGGCCTATTTTCACCAGTGGCGAGCGATTGGCTCATTTGGCTGAGGCCTGCGCGGAATGGGATAATGTGGAAGTCCGCGCGTTTTCCGGTCTGTTGACCAACGCGGTCAAGGAATTCGACGCGGAAGCGGTCATACGAGGTCTCCGGGCAGTGTCGGATTTCGAGTGGGAATTCCAAATGGCGTTGATGAACCGTCAATTATCGCCCGCATGTGAGACGCTGTTTTTAATGCCCAAGGCGGAATACTCATTTGTCAGTTCAACCATGATTCGTGAAATCGCCCGTTTTGGTGGTGATATTTCTTTGTTTGTTCCTCCCCGTGTAGCCAAAGAATTGATGGCGAGAATGCAGGAGCTGGATTAACTCTTCCAGCGAGACTAATCTGATGAAAAAAAATGACCGCGCGTTGATTGTTCATGTGGACAGCGTGCCCCTGGAAGGGTGCTCTTTAACTGGCGAAGTGAGCCCCGGAAGCTTGGATCTGCCCACGGAGGGACGGGGTGTCTTCAAAACCCCCGTCACGTTTGATTTGTTTCTGTCGTTAGTTGAGGGAAAACTGCTGGCCCAGGGAAAGGTGGAAACACGCTTCGAAGGCTATTGTGACCGATGTCTGGAACCGTTTGACCAACCGTTGGCGATTGATGACGTGTGCTGGTTCTTTGAGGATGTGGATAATGAGACGATCGACTTGACAGAGTCCCTGCGGGAGGATATTTTACTCCACTTTCCACAACGCCTGCTGTGTGATTCCGGTTGTCTTGGTTTGTGCCCCCTTTGCGGGAGGGCTCTGGTTGATGGCGTATGTGATTGTGAGACAGTGGATTGTGGCGAAAGCCCGTGGTCGGCTTTGGATGGATTTGACACCCATTGAGAGCCGCTGGGACGGGTGATGAATCGTATATCCATCCGGTATGGATGGAAAAGAAAACCTAAAAAATACTCGGGAAACAGGAAAAATGGCCGTTCAACAGTGTAAAGTTTCAAAGCAAAATATACGCGCCCGCCGGTCCGCGAACCGGTATAAAGGCATCGAAAACAGTTCTTGCCCTCAATGCGGCGCCGCCCGGTTGCCGCACCGTGTGTGCGCCGCTTGCGGTTACTACAAAGACCGGCAAGTTGTTTCCGTGACTGCCGAATAACCGAATCTATCTTCATTTGAAAGCCGACACATGCTTCCAATAGCGATTGACGCGATGGGGGGAGATGACGCTCCCCGTTCTATTGTTGAAGGGGTGGGCGAAGCCTTGGATCTGCTTCCGCGACTGGAGGATCTGTTGTTAGTCGGCCGCATGGAGGTGATGAAAGCGGAACTTGACCGCATTGGCAAGCTTGGACATCCCAAAATTCACTTAGTCCATGCCGAGCAGGTGGTCGAGATGCATGAATCTCCAGCGGCCACTGTCCGCGCCAAGCGGAATTCTTCCATCGCCATTTGCGCGGATCTAGTGAAGAAGGGTGAGGCTTCGGCAGTGGTCAGCGCCGGGAACACGGGCGCCGCGGTCGCGTCGGCTGTCCTGAAAATCCGGACGTTGAAGGGTGTGGAACGGCCTGGAATCGCCACGGTCATTCCCGCTCCGACGGGCACATTCCTCTTGCTTGACGCCGGCGCCAACGTTGATTGCAAGCCCCTTCATTTAATCCATTACGCAATCATGGGAGATATTTACGCCCGCGAGATTCTCGGCGTGAGCAGTCCCCGTGTCGGCCTGTTAAATGTCGGCAATGAGGAGGGCAAGGGCAATGAGTTGGTCAAGGTCGTGCATAAAACGATGACCGGGTTGAAGGGGATCAATTACGTCGGCAATATTGAGGGAAACGATCTGTTTAAACACGGTGCCGATGTGGTGGTGTGTGACGGGTTTGTCGGGAATGTCGTCTTAAAAGTTTGCGAAAGTTTGGCTGGCGCCTTCGGAACCTATCTGAAAGGGTTGCTCAAAAAGAATCCCGTGCGGATGACCGGCGCTGTTTTGGCCCGGGGGGCCTTTGAGGAGTTCAAAGGATTGACGGATACGGATCAGCATGGGGGCGCCCTCCTTCTGGGAATCAACGCGCCCTTTGTGATCGCTCATGGCGCCTCATCCCCGCGGGCTGTGCGCAACGCCATCCGGGTCGCCCGGGAATCGGTCGCGCATCATTTAACTGATATGATTATAGAGCGGATTCAGGAACTGCGGACGTGACGGCGGGCCGCCTGTCACCACGATTCCCCTATTTTACTGACCGCGTGAATTAAGGTGGTTGTATTTCATGACACTTCACGGAATTCGTTTTGCCGGGTTTGGCTCCTACGCGCCTGAAAAGGTGTTGACTAACGCTGACTTGGAGAAAATCGTTGACACCTCGGACGAATGGATTGTCACCCGCACCGGCATTCGGGAACGGCATATCGCCGCGGAGAATGAGGCGACATCAGACTTGGCTTACCAGGCCAGTGTCCGGGCGCTGGAAGACGCTGGATTCGCCGCGGAGGATCTGGACGCGATTTTTGTGGCGACCTTCACGCCCGATTACCGGATGCCGAACACGGCGTGTTTTCTCCAGGAGAAGCTCGGCGCGCCCCATGCGGCTTGCTTTTCGCTTGAAGCCGCCTGCACAGGATTTCTCTATTCTTTGGAAGCCGCCGCCGGCATGATGCGTTCGGCCAGTTACCGGAAGGTGCTGGTTGTCGGGGCGGAGAAGTTGACAACGGTGATGGATTTTTCCGATCGCAACACCTGCGTGCTGTTTGGTGACGGCGCCGGGGCGGTGGTTTTGGAGCAGGTCCCCGCCCAGGACGAATGTCTTTTATCGTCCACTGTCGGGGCTGACGGTTCAAGCGCTCATCTGTTACAGGTGCCGGCCGGCGGCTCGGTGACACCGACGACAAAAGAGGCGTTGGACAAAGGCTTGCAATTTATCCGTATGGAAGGCCGTGAAGTGTTTAAGAAAGCGGTCAACGCCATGACCGGCGCGGCCAATAAGGTTCTGGATGAGGCGGGTGTGACCGCCGATGACGTGACCTGGCTGGTCCCGCATCAGGCGAACACACGGATTATTCAAGGGGTGGGGAAAAAACTGAATATTCCTGAGGAGCGCGTGTTTATCAACTTGGACAAGTACGGCAACACCTCCGCGGCTAGCATCCCGCTGGCCTTGGACGAGATGTATCGGGACGGGAAAATGGGAAAAGGCGATTTGATTTTGTTAGTCGCCTTTGGTGGCGGACTGACGTACGGGGCGACGTTGTTCAGGGTTTAACCGGCCATTGTCCCGGCGGCAAATGGAACGAGGTCCCGCCGAACGGGCTGGCCTGATTCATTCATGCGCCCTCATGGCGCGTTCATGAATCATGACAGGAGAAACGGAAATGAAAATCGGGTTTATGTGCGCGGGACAGGGCGCGCAAGCTGTTGGTATGGGGGCTGATTTATATGCCTCCTCTCCCGCCGCGAAAGCTGTTTTTGATGAGGCTGACATCGTCTTGAAACGGGGAGTGGCCCGCATGTGTTTTGACGGGCCAATGGAAGATTTGACCGCGAGCGCCCATTGCCAGCCGGCGATTTACACCATGACCGCGGCGTGTTTGGCGGCGTTACTGGAGCGCGTTGACATCAAGCCCGTTATTTGCGGCGGGTTAAGCCTTGGGGAGTTCGCGGCGGCTTACGCGGCGGGGGTTTTCCCGTTTTCTGACGGCTTGACGTTGGTGGCGAAACGGGGAGAACTCATGGGGGAGGCGTGTCGGCGAAGTGATGGCGGCATGGCCGCGGTTCTGAACGCTGACCCGCGACTGGTTGAGACAATCTGCGCGGAGACCGGCATTGACGTGGCCAATTTCAATTGTCCCGGTCAGATTGTTATCAGCGGCCGGAAAGACGGGGTTGAAAAAGCGGTTCAATCGTTGAAAGACAGCGGTGTGAGCAAAGTCATTGTTCTCCAAGTTGACGGCGCGTTTCATTCCCGTCTCATGGCGCCCGCGGCTGAGGCTTTCACTCCCCTGCTGGCCGGGGTGAGTTTCGCTGATCCGGTCTGCGCGCTGGTCCAAAATGTCACTGGCGCAAGCGTTCACTCCGCGGCGGAGATCCGGGAAAATCTCGCCGCCCAGGTGACTGGAAGCGTGCGCTGGGAAGACTGTTTACGGACGATGCTGGACACCGGTGTCGAAGCGTTGGTCGAGCTGGGTCCCGGAAAAGTGCTGAACGGGTTTATGAAACGGGTGGATCGCCGCTTTCCGGTTTACAATGTGGCGGACACCGCGAGTCTAGCTGAAACGGTCGAGGCCTTGAAGGGCTCAGTCTGATCAACGGGCGCGTGAAACCAGTGGTGTCAACCACGAAAATGAGGATAAACATATGAATCTCGAAGGAAAAGTAGCGATTGTCACCGGCGGAGCCCGGGGCATTGGGAAAGCCATTTGTGAAAAGCTGGCCGCTGACGGCGCCAAATTGGCGATTGTCGATGTGCTGATGGCCGCGGCCGCCGAAACCGCCGCCGAATTTGCCGCCAGGGGTGTTGACGCCAAGGCCTTCGCCGCCAATGTCGCGGATCCCGCCGCGGTTGACCACATGGTGAAAGAGGTGATGGCCGCGTTCGGTCAGATTGACATCCTGGTTAATAACGCCGGTATTACCCGTGACAATCTCATGTTGCGGATGAAGGAAGAAGACTGGGACGCGGTGATCGCCGTCAACCTCAAAGGGACATTCAACTGTATCAAGGCCGTCGCCCGTCCCATGATGAAAGCCCGCGGGGGGAAAATTGTCAATATCGCTTCCGTGGTCGGGGTGATGGGCAACGCCGGCCAGGCGAACTACAGCGCTTCCAAGGCGGGGGTGATTGGCCTGACGAAAACCGCCGCCAAAGAATTCGCTTCGCGGGGAATCAATGTGAACGCGGTCGCTCCAGGGTATATCCAGACGGATATGACTGAAAAATTGACCGACCAGGCCCGGGAGGCGTTTATGACCGTGATTCCTCTGCGCCGTCCTGGCACCGCTGAAGACGTGGCCGGCGTGGTGGGTTTTCTCGCCGGACCGGCGTCAGATTATGTGACTGGACAGGTGATCAATATTGATGGCGGAATGGTTATGTGATTTTGGTGTTTGACCAGAGAGTTTTACAGGCTATATTGCTGAATTGACAGAGAGCTGTCAGTGACTAAAAAATGAAACTGTCGTCGGCATGTGTCATGCTGATGGCGACTTGCCGTAAGTTGGAAAAGGCATTCAACCACTAATCAGGAGATTACAAATGGCATCTACTGCGGACCGCGTCAAAGAAATTATCGTCGAGCAGCTTGGTGTCAACGATGACCAGGTTATTCCCGAGGCCAAGTTTATTGAAGACCTTGGCGCCGATTCCCTGGACACTGTTGAATTGGTTATGGCTCTCGAAGAAGAATTCGGTGCAGAAATTCCGGATGAGGAAGCTGAGAAGCTCGTCAGTGTTGGCGATGCCATCAATTACATTGAGAAGATGAAGGGCTGAGTCAACCCTTTTTTGGATTTTGAGAGGGCCACATCTTCACATGACGAAGGTGTGGCCGTCGTTTATACACGTAAACATTCCAGGGTAAATCGGGGCCATTTTTATGAACGAACGCCGAGTAGTGGTTACAGGCGCGGGTGTGGTCAGCAGCGTTGGTGTCGGTGTTGATGTTTTTTGGCAATCCCTCGTTGAGGGGAAATCCGGCATTACCGCGACAACGTCGTTTGACGCCAGTCAGATGAGATGCCGCATCGCGGGTGAGATTAAGGATTTTGACATCACGAATTGGATCACTCCCAAAGAAGCTCGCCGCCTGGATGTTTTCTGTCATTACGCCGTGGCCGCCGCTGATGAAGCGGTCAAGCAGTCTGGTTTGACGACAGACCCCGCGTTTAATCCGACGCGCGCGGGGGCGCTGATTGGGTGCGGCATCGGCGGGGTGAAGACCTTGCAAGAGCAATCACGCGTGCTTGAGACCCGGGGCCCCTCAAAAAGCTCCCCGCTGATGGTGCCGATGATGATTTTAGATATGGCATCCGGATTCGTCTCGATTCAACATCAGTTGCGCGGGCCTAATTTCGCTGTCGTTTCCGCCTGCGCGTCGGCCTCTCACGCGATTGGGGAGGCGATGTGGACCATTAAGCGCGGCGATGCCGACGCGATGGTCACGGGCGGCACCGAAGCTTGTTTATGTGAATTGGGGGTCGCTGGATTCTCCGCGATGAAGGCGCTTTCCGAGCGTAATGATGATCCGCAACGGGCCAGTCGGCCGTTTGACGCTGAGCGTGATGGTTTTGTGCCTTCTGAGGGCGCCGGGATTCTGGTTTTAGAAGAGCTGGAACACGCCAAAGCCCGCGGGGCTGACATTCTTGGCGAAATCGTCGGGTACGGCTCTTCCGGAGACGCGTATCATATCACCGCGCCGGATGCGACGGCTGACGGGCCGAAACGGGCGATGGAAATGGCCATGGCGCACGCCGGTGTGACACCGGCGCAGATGGGCTACATCAACGCCCACGGGACCAGCACGCCATTGAACGATAAAACGGAAACCTTGGCGATCAAGAAAGCGTTTGGCGACGCGGCCTATAAAATCGCTGTCAGCAGCACAAAGTCAATGACCGGTCACGCCTTGGGCGCCGCCGGCGGGTTGGAAAGCATCGCCGTTTTAATGGCGTTGAAAACGGGGATTGTGCCCCCCACGGTGAATTACGAAAATCCGGATCCGGACTGCGATTTGGACTATGTTCCCAACACCGCCCGGCAAGTGAATCCGATCATCGCCATGAACACCAACTTGGGATTCGGGGGACACAACGCGGCGCTGATTTTCCGCAAATTTTGAGCGTCTTGAATACGGATGTCCAGCCGCGCTTTCCGCGGGGCCGGGTTTTCCGCGGGGTTTGTCCGGCGGGGCGGAAAGCAGCGGTCCGCCAGCCGGGAAATGACAATGCCACTGATTTTGGAGACATGGAAATGAAGATTGCCGGTCGTGTTTTTCTCGTTCTTTTTAGCGTGACGTGCTTGACGGGGTGCCGTCATCGCCTGGCGGAACAGCCGTTGACTCCCCGGCAACGGGAATGGGCTGAGCGAATGGACAGCTGGAACTGGAAATGGCGTCTGCCTTATCACGCTCCCGTCCGTTCCTTCCGGTCATCATCGAACGCCTCCTCCAGGTCAATCCCGCCCCGTCAAACGCTGCCGCCGGTGATGACGACAGGCCCGGTTTTGGGCGACACGGACATGCCCGATTCGTTTGAATTACCGCCGCTGACGGATCTGCCGCCGGTGATGACCGATGACGATGTCGTGTTTGTGCCGATGGAGACAACCCCGGCTGACCTTGCCGCCCCTTCAGTCAAGAAAACGCACACCGTCGCCAAGGGGGACACCCTCAGCGGTATCGCCATCCGGCACTATGGCAAGGCCGAGTTGTGGCGGCGGATCTATGACGCGAACCGGGAGGCGATTGACAGTCCCGACAACCTGAAGGTCGGGTCCGTTCTCACCATCCCCCCCACCGACTAAATGGCTCCTCACAGTCACGGCCTTTTTCCCTGTTCTTTTCCGTTTCGCTTACGACTGACGGGGATGACAGGCTGACAGATTATGGCATTTACCTCTTTATTCACAAAGAAAAAGAACGTTTCCAAGCCGTTGTCCGCCACGCGCAAAGACATCGCCAAGGGGACGGACGTGAAGCGATCCAACCTCCTCAGCCGTCATTTCCGCCTGACGGTGCTGATGGGGGTGGCCGTTTGGGGTGTCGCGACATTCACCAGTCTGCACAAACGCCCGCTGTCATTTGACAGCTTGGTCGAAGGCCAGATTGTCCAAGACGATTTATATAGCTCAGTCGCTTTCAGGCATGTTGACAAGGCGGCGACGGACCGCCTGCGGGAAGAGGCCCGGCGGCGTGTTCCGCCGGTCTTTGTTGTCGACAAGCGGAAGGTTGACGAGGCGCTCAGGGTTTTTGACATGTTGTACGCCCGCCTGTTGCTTCCGGAAAATGGTGGGAACACCACCGCCACGGCGACTGAGGACGCGGCGCGCGACGCGGTGTCTTATCTGGCGGAACAGGGCGTTCTGGATGTCATTCCCGGCACCTTGAAAAAGCTGAAAAAGCAGACGTTCAAAGACATCATTACGCGGCACCTGCGGCATGGCATTGTCACCGATGATCCCAAAGAGACATTTTATACCATTTTAAGCGCCGGCGACAGTATCGTTCTCGTCGACACACAAGGCCGGCGGATGAGTCGGACGGTTGGCGAGCAGCTCACCCGAAGGGCGGCGGTTGAATCCATCGTCACCACCTTCGCGGGGGAGGCGGAGGATGTCAGCAGCAAGGAGAAAGCCGCGGTGCGGGCGTTCACGGAGTCCGTGCTGCGGCCAAACGTGTTACTGGATGTCGAGCTGACAACGCAGGACCGCGATGAGGCCGCCGCCGCGGTTCCAGATCAAATTGTCGTCATTGCCGAGGATGAGTTGCTGTTAGAGCAGGGCAGTCAAGTCAGCGCTGAGCAGATCCGGTTAGTCAACGATTACCGGAGCGAGTTGGAGCGGTCTCAGAAGGGACGCCGGTTGTGGCGGGAAGCGGTTTTTCACTCAGGCCTGTCGTTATGTTTACTCCTGGCCTTGGGGTACATGCTTAAAATTATTTCCCCGGACGTGTTGAACACGAACGGGAAGTTGGTGTTGATCGCTATTTTGGTGATGCTTCAACTGGTTATCACCCGGATTTTCACGGATTTTCTGTCCGCCCGGAACACCTTTACCTCCATTGATTACATGGCCATGGCGCCCTTGACAGTCTCGGCGATGCTCATGGCTCAGCTCATGGGATTGCGCACCACTATGGTGGCGATTGTGTACACCAGTTTGCTGGCCGCTTTTCAAAGCGTCCAACCCTTGCAGTTGTTTATCACCAGCCTCTTTTCATCGGTGGTCGCGGCGATGTTGTTCAGCCGGGCCAGGAAACGCATTCATTCGCTGCAGACCATTTTGGGAATCGCTTTCACGATCATGGTGGTTCAGATTTTGTTTTTGATTTTTAAAGAAGTGCCCATGAATCATTTAGACCGGGTGACATTGCTGGCCTTGTTAAACGGGTTTGTTGTCACGGTGGCGGCCTTTGTGCTCTTGCCCCTGTTTGAAGTCATGTTCGGCATCACCACATACATTTCGTTGATTGAACTCAGTGACTTAAACCATCCCCTGTTAAAGCGGATGCAGATGGAGGCGCCGGGCACATATCACCACAGTTTGATGGTCGCCACTCTCACCGAGCAGGCGGCGGCGGCGATCGGGGCGAATCCGCTGCTGGCCCGTGTCATCGCTTATTTTCATGACATCGGGAAAATGTCCCAGCCGGATTATTTCACCGAAAACATGTCATTTGGCGGGCATACGCCTCATGACCGCCTGCAACCCCGCATGAGCAGCATGGTCATTTTAAACCATGTGCGGGAAGGATTGGCTCTGGCCGAGAAATACAAATTACGCAAGGTCATCCGGGAAGGCATCGCCCAACACCATGGCACCAGCCTTATCTCATATTTTTACCATCGGGCGAAAGGCCAGCATGAGGAAAAGAATGACGAGCGCAGCTTGGAGACCCGTGATTACCGTTACCCGGGACCGACGCCGACGCGGAAAGAGGTGGTGCTGCTTTCTATCGCCGACACCTGTGAGGCGGCTTGCCGATCTCTGGAAAAACCCACCCCGCAGAAAATCGAAAATTTTGTCAACGAGCTGGTGACGAAGAAAGTGATCGACGGGCAATTAGATCATGCGGATTTGACGTTTGAAGAGCTCGCGATCGTTAAAAAAACGATCATCTCGACCATTGTGAACATGTCCCACGGTCGGATCGCTTATCCCAAGGACGATGAAAAGGAACCGAATGAAGATACACCTGCGTCGGCGAACCCGGACACTTCAGCTGAAAAATCGGTCGAAGACGATGGACATGATCAACCTGGCGGCGAATGAAGCGGGTTTTTCCTCTCCGGAATGGGATCAGGCGGAGCTTGATGTTGTCTTTCTCGGTCCGCGCGCGATCCGCCACATTAACCGATCGTTTCTTGATCATGACGATGTGACGGATGTCATCACATTTGATTTGCGCGCGCATAATCCCGCCACGCTTCCCACGGGCTGCCTGGGGGAAATCTTAATTTGTCCCGCCCGGGCGCTGGAAAACGCCGTCGAGTACAACCAGCCGCCGGAATGGGAGCTGACCCTTTACATCGTTCACGGGTTGTTACATCTGGGCGGATGGGACGATCAGGCGTCAGAAGATGTGAGGGCGATGCGGCGGGCGGAGAGCCGGGTGATGGCTGTTCTGCGCGACCGGTTTAATCCGTCCGAATGTTTCGCGTTCGCCAAACCGAACGCTAAGTGATGGTCTGGGCATTAGTATAACTCCATAGAGCTGTTTAGGTGAAATCGAGATGAATGGTGATGTTATTTTCTGGGTGGCCTTGGCCGCCTTGTTCTTTGGCGTGTTCGTATCCGCCGTCCGGATGGCGTTGAGCGAGTTAAGCCCCGGGGCCTTGCGGAAACTGGAAACCACTCAGCCGGATTTGGCCGAGACGTTCATGGTTTGGTATGACCGCCGTGAACGATACCGCATTTCGCTGCGTATCCTGCAAGTCGTGGCGATTATTCTCATCGTGATTTCGGGCACGGCTTTATGGCGGGCGACCATGGCGCCCGAAGCGGGACAGGGCGATTTTTCCTATCTAGCCTGGGCGGGCTCGGGGGCGCTGCTTTATTTACTGTGCACGGAGCTGTTCGGATCCGGATTGGGAAAGGTTTGGACCAAGCAGTTTTTGCGTGTGGGGATGCCGGTTGTCCGCGTCCTGTCCTTGCCGCTTATTGTCATTGTCTGGCCGCTGGAGAAATGGCACGCGTTTCTTATCCGCCACCGGCTTTCCGGCGAAAGCGACCAGGAGAAGACAACGACTGAGGATGAGATCCTGTCGCTGGTTGAAAAGGACGAGGCGGGGGAAGCGCTCCACATAACCGCGTTGGAAGAAGATGAGCGCCGGATGATCCGTGGAATTTTTGATTTGGATGAACTGCTGGTTCGGGAAATTATGACCCCGCGGGTGGATCTTGACGCCGTCGCCGATGATGTCTCACTGCTCGTGGTAAAAAAAGTGATCGTGGAGTCCGGGCATTCCCGGATTCCCGTTTACCATGGCTCCGTTGACCACATTGTCGGGGTGATCCACGCCAAAGATCTGCTGGCGGTGGAGGGCGCGCTGGAGGATCACTCGCTGACGGATGTGATGCATTCGGCTATTTTTATTCCTGAAAGTAAAAACGTGGGAGATTTGCTGGAAGAGTTCCAGAGAACAATCACGCACTTCGGGGTGGTTGTTGATGAATACGGGGGAACCGCCGGCGTGATTACCCTTGAGGATATTCTCGAGGAGATCGTCGGTGACATCCGGGATGAATATGACCATGACGATCAGGAAGAGGGAGCCGTGATCCCGGATCATCAAGGTGATGTGTTTGACGCCCGTACAACGATTGACGACATCAATGAGGCGCTGGGGCTGGAATTGCCCGAGGATGAGGATTTTGACACTCTGGGCGGGTATCTGTCATTTATTTTGGGGCATATTCCCCTGATTGGCGAAAAAGTCAGAACCCAGGATCTGGACGTGGAAATCCTGGACGCGGACGAGCGGCGTATTAAAAAAGTGCGGCTGACTAAGGTGAATCCTGACCAGGACTCCTTGGACACCGATAATTGAGTCCTCCCCGGCGGAAACGCCCGCAGCCAGCGGCGTCTTCGCCGCGGCGCCAATGAAGAAAGCGCGAAACGGTTTTTGTGAAAGATTTGATCATAGCTGTCGTCGGAACCTTAGTCATTTTCGCTCTTGAGCGGGCGGGGGTGATTCTAGCCACCCGGAGCCCCGGAGGACGGGCCTGGATTCGAGCGCACCGCTTGTTTCATCCCAACCCCATTTCCTACATGCGCATGCCCATGGGACTGGTGACGATTTTTTTGTGGGCGGGGGGGTGGCAGGTGACCGCTTTTTTATGGTTCGCTTTTTGGATGATCACGGATCTGACCGATGGCGATATCGCCCGCTCCTGTGACTTGGTGACCGAAAGTGGAAAATGGATTGATCCCCTGAGTGACAAGCTGCTTTACTTTCCCGTGTTGATTTATCTGTCAGGCTGGCAGACGGTCATCTACAAAGGCGAGAGTCACACACTGTTTCCCTTTGGCTGGATACTGGCTTTGGTCGTCATCGATTCAATTGGACAATGCTCCCGGCTGTTCACCGTTAAAAAAGCGGCTAATTTATTTGGCAAGGCCAAAACCGCGCTGATCACGATCATGATTATTCTCGGCGGCTCTGATGTGCTTTACGACCTGCGCTTCATTACCCCCCCGTTTTTAGCCCTGCTGGCGATTTGCTGCGCTGTGCTGGCGTTTTTATCCTTTTTTTGCAAAATCGTTCCGGACTCATGGTACGCCAACACCTTCACGCTGGGCAATTTTCTCTGCGGGATCTCGTCGATTGTTTGTGTCAGCTTCGGGTGGCTTCATCATGGATTTGTGCTGGTGTTCATCGGACAGTTCTTTGACTTGTTTGACGGTCGCTGCGCGCGGAAATTCGGTTCCACCCGCTATGGCGCCTTATTTGATGACATCGCCGACGGCACCAGCTTCGGCCTGGCCACGGCGTTTCTGTTATTTGTGGCGTTGGGATCCACCATCCCCGGGTTTTTGGTGGCCGCCGCTTTTTGCGTCTCGGTGATTGTCCGGCTTATCCGTTTTCTGCGCCTTAAAGGGGCGTTGCCCATCGGCGTGTTCAGCGGCTTGCCCTCTCCCGCCGGGGCGTTGCTGACCGGGGCGGCCGCCTTATTATTCCTTGACAAACCTCTGTTGATTTATTTTTTCGCCATACTGTCCTCCGTCGCCATGCTGGCACCGATACGCTATCGCCATTTCGCTCAGAAAATCTGGCCAGGCATCCCCAATATCGTCAAAGTGGGCGTGGCCGTGGCGGTCATTGTTTTCGTCAGTAAGGGGTTGACTGGAACATTCTTATTCGCGGATCAGTTGTCGATTGAACTTGGCGGTTTCGTGTTAGCGATGGCTTATCTCATTTTTGGCCGGGCATCCGGCCGAGATGATGAGCGCGCCGCCGGGCCGCCCGCCCGCGGGAAAGGAACCGCCGCGGAATGAATGTCGCCCCTGACATGTCGGAAGACACCATCGCCGCCATCGCCGGTGGCGTGGGGGGGGCGGTTTCCATTGTCCGCGTGAGCGGCGAAACAGCGATGGCGGTCGCGGACAAGGTGTGGCGGTCCCGGAAATCGTTGATCCACGGGCCGCCCCGTCGGCTGGCGCTGGGCCGGGTTGTTGACGCGGATGGCGCGGTCGTGGATCAGTGTCTGGCTGTGGTTTTTCCCGGCGCTGCGAGTTACACGGGCGAACCGATGGTGGAATTCCACACCCATGGCGGCGCGTTGGTTCCGCGCAAGGTCTTGCAGTGCTTGCTGTCCGCCGGCGCCCGGCTGGCGGCGCCGGGGGAGTTCACCAAACGGGCGTTTATTAACGGGAAGATGGATTTAACGCAAGCCGAAGCCGTGGGGGATTTGATTTCCGCCCATAGCGAGATGGCGCTGCGGCTGGCGAACCGCCAGTTACAGGGATCCCTGAGCTGCCGCGTGAACGCTGTCTTCGAGGAACTCACCGCGGTGTTGGCCGACGTGGAATCACGGATGGACTTTCCCGAGGAACATCTGGACTGGATGCCCCCCGAAGCGTTGGCTGAGCGCTTGCGGCATGTGACAGGCGCTCTCAACCAGTTGCTCGCGGGGCGGCACGTGGGTGAAGTGCTGCGCGATGGCGTGCGGCTGGTGATCGCCGGTGGCCCGAATGTGGGAAAATCCAGTTTGCTGAATTGTTTTCTCGGTCGTGACCGGGCCATTGTCACCGAAATCCCCGGCACGACTCGGGACACCTTGGAAGAACTGGCTCACGTGCGGGGCATCCCGGTTCGTCTAACTGACACCGCGGGTATCCGGGAAACCCGGGATGTGGTGGAAAAACATGGGATTGACCGGAGTAAAGCCAGCCTCAAAGAAGCGCAAGTGGTTTTGTGGGTATACGACATCCGGTCGCCGGAAACCGGCCTGGCGGTGGGGGACCACCTGTCAGCCGCTCCTGTGATTCATGTGGCGAATAAAGTCGATCTCGTTGAAAAAGCCACCGCGTCACTTTCCCTTTCTCCAGGTCATGTCGCGGTGTCCGCGGTGACTGGCCAAGGCTTGGAGACGCTTTACGATCAGATTGAAGCGGTCATTTGGGAGCGCCCTGGAATGGCTGAGCCTGAATACGCGGTGAACGCCCGGCACGGGGCTCTGTTGGAAGCCGCGCTGAGCGAATTGGCTGACACTGGTCCCTTGATGGAACAGGAACTTTGGGAACTCGCGGCTGTCCACCTTCGATCCGCCGCCGAGGATGTCGGCCGGATTACCGGAAGAACCGCTTCCATTGATGTTCTGGACACGATTTTCGCCAAATTCTGCATTGGTAAATAACATAAGGAAACACATGATGGTTAACGCGTTAACGAAAAACGGTTTCACCCCGCGCAAAGGGCCTGTTGTTCTGGTCATTATGGATGGGGTCGGATATGGAAAATATGAACAAGGCGACGCGGTGGCCAGCTCCTTGACACCCTATTTGGACACCTTTCACGCCACGTGCCCTGTCGTTCCATTGAAGGCCCACGGGAAAGCTGTCGGTCTGCCTAGTGACGAGGATATGGGGAACAGTGAAGTCGGCCATAACGCCATCGGCGCTGGCCGGGTGTTCGCCCAGGGAGCGAAACTGGTCAGCAACGCGATCGCCACCGGCGCGATGTTTGAAGGTGACACCTGGAAAGAGATCACCGCCAACGTCCGGGAAAAGAACAGCGCCCTGCATTTCATCGGTCTCTTTTCCGATGGCAATGTGCATAGTCATATTGATCATCTTAAAGCCATGCTGGTCAGAGCCGCCAAGGATGAAGGGGTGAAAAAAGCCCGCCTCCATATCCTTCTCGACGGCCGGGATGTCGGCGAAACCTCCGCTCTGGAATATGTGGATCCCTTTGAAGCCTTCCTGGCCGAGCTGAACAGCGCTCACGGCGTGGATTTCCGGATCGCCTCCGGCGGCGGGCGGATGAACATCACCATGGACCGTTATGGGGCCGACTGGAGTATGGTTGAGCGCGGGTGGCTAACCCACGTGAAAGGGAAGGGGCCGCGGTATGCGAGCGCCCGTGACGCCATTACGGACATTCGGCGGCAAACCGGGGCGATCGACCAGGATCTGGGCCCGTTCGTCATCGCCGAAAACGGTCAGCCCGTTGGCCCAGTGCGGGATGGAGATTCGGTGGTCTTCTTCAACTTCCGCGGTGACCGCGCCCAGGAAATCACCGCCGCCTTTGAACAGGATAATTTGCCTCAGTTTGAGCGCGGCGACCGGCCGGATGTCTGCTACGCGGGCATGATGGAATATGACGGCGACCTGCATGTGCCGAAAAAATACCTGGTGGCGCCGCCGAGCATTGACCGGACGGTCGGCCAGTATTTGTGCGCCAGCGGTGTGCGCTCCATGGCGATTAGCGAAACCCAGAAGTACGGACATGTCACCTATTTCTATAACGGCAATAATTCCGGCTATATCAATGAAAGCTTGGAAAAATATGTCGAGGTGACATCCGATATCCTGCCTTTTGAACAGCGCCCGTGGATGAAGGCCGCCGACATCACGGATGCCGTGCTGAAGGCCATCAAAAGTGGTGAATTCGACTTTATCCGTCTGAATTTCGCCAACGGCGATATGGTCGGGCATACGGGCGTGTATCAGGCTGTCCAGATCGCGGTGGAAACGGTCGACCTTCAGCTTGGCCGCCTGAAGAAAGCCATTGACGCTGTCGGCGGTGTCATGGTGATTTCCGCGGACCACGGGAACGCCGATGATATGTACGAGCATGACAAGAAGACCGGGGCGGTGAAAGTGGAGAACGGGGTGAAGAAGGTTAAGACCGCTCACTCGCTGAATCCCGTGCCCTGCGTGATTTATGATCCGTCCTATCATGGCGAGTACGCCGGCGAATTAAAAAAAGGCCTGGGAATCAGCAGTCTGGCCGCGACATGTATCGAGTTGCTGGGCTTCACCGCTCCGGAAGATTATGATCCCAGTGTGTTCAATTGGCGGTGAATAGCCGTGTCACGATAAAATCCGGGCAGTCACATGGTGTGTGATCAAGCGGCGATGTTGCCGTCGGCTTGGCTGGAACCCTTACCCTTTGGGGACGGGTTCCTGCCAAGCCGCGTTTTGCCCGGTCCCCTGGATGGCTTGACCCAAGGGGTTATGGTGGCCTGTTACTCCCGGCTGGGCCTTGTGCCCTGCTGGATAACCCCGTTTATCCGCGTTTCCAACGCGGCGCCTGGGGGCAACCGCCTGCGCAAGCGGTTGCTTCCCTATTTTGAAACAGGCTTGCCAGTGGTCGCGCAGGTCATGGGGATTCATGCGGATGTGCTTGCCGAGACCGCGGCGGGTTGCTGTGAACTGGGGGCCGTCGGCGTGGATTTGAATTGCGGCTGTCCCAGCAACACCGTCATTTCCTCGGGCGCCGGCGGAGCGAAACTGCGGGATCCCGGCTGGATTCATGACTGCCTGCGCGGACTCCGCCGGGCGTGTCCGGGAAAAGGGATCAGCGTGAAAATCCGGAGCGGATTCGCGGATCCCGCGGAGCTGGACGACATCGTGCCGGCGGTGGCCGCCGCGGATGTGGACTTTTTCACGCTGCATTTCCGCACGGTTAAGGAATCGTATGCTGAGGTGAAACATGGGCGCGGACGCTTATCCCGGGCGAAACAATTGGCCGGGCCTGTGCCCATGATCGCCAGTGGAGATCTTTTTTCCATTCGCGATGCTGTGAACGCGTGGGAAAGATCCGGGTGTGACGGTGTCGCGCCCGCCCGCGGCCTGCTGAACAATCCCTATTTGCTGAAAGACATCGCCCAGGTTTGCGCGGGCGGCGCGCCGCCGGAGCGGTCCCCCGCCGATGTGCTGACGGTTTTGGAGATGGAAGCGCGCCTGGCCGCGGAGACGGGGATCACCCGGACCGGGTTTCTCTTGGAGGCGGCTCGACAAGCGTTCGGCCCGGACAGCGAGGCCTTCCGTTCCCTCGTCCGGGCGGACAATCCTATGGCGTTCGCAGTCACTGCGAAACGCTTGCGCGGGGAATGGGCCTCCCCACGGACCTGTCAGCCCCCGCCAACCGCCCTTGATTCGGCCAAACGAATCGACTGATCCGGCACCGCCGACTGAGGCGGCTGTCTGGCGGCCTGTCCGCCCGCCGACGGCCCGGCGGCGCCCCATAAGCGGGATCACAGGAGCTGATCCAGGTCGGCGAACGGGTTCCCCAGCCCTTTCATTTTGTCAGCTTTGTCGTCACGGTTCACGCCGACGTGATCGGCATGACGGATTTTGTCGTGCTCATGGTCATGGCAATAGATGCAGAGAAGTTCCCAGTTGCTGCCGTCCGGGGGATTATTGTCGTGGTCGTGATCTTTATGGTGGACGGTGAGTTCTTTGAGGCGCTTGCCGGCGAATTCCCGGCCGCATCCTCCGCAAACATGGGGAAAAAGTTTCAGCGCCTGTTCCCGGTAACCGCGTCGCCGTTCCTCCACAGCCTTCCGGTTGCGGCGGAGAATCTCTTCTTGTTGAGCGTGATCAATGGTCATTGGGAGCCTGTGAGCCTCTTGTAAAACTCTTTGAGCTTGCGAGGCAGTTATCTGTTAAAAGATTTTGGGCAAACAACTGATAAACGATTAACCGGAACTTAAAAAACCAAAGGGTTTTACACGTTCCTCCTGTATTCTAAACACAAGGTCGGCCGGAAATATAATAACCAACGATGCGGTTGCAATAAAATGTCCCAAACACACGAAAAAAAGAATTGAAAAAGCTCGTTTTTTTATTATATTCCCATATTCGCATAAGTGAACATGTGTTCTTTTTTTAATAGTGGCCATTAAACGTAGGGAATCACCCCGTGAGTAAAATCAATCAGCGACATATTTACACGTCCGAGTCTGTTTCTGAAGGACATCCGGATAAGGTCTGCGATCAAATTTCCGATAGTGTTCTGGACGCCTGTTTGAAACAGGATCCCCAAAGTCGTGTGGCCTGCGAGACATTGGCCACGACGGATTTGATTGTGTTGTCCGGTGAAATCACCACCAGCGCCAAAGTGAACTGGGAAGAGGTCGCTCGTCAGGCCGCCCGGAAGATTGGCTACGACCGGCCGGATATTGGTTTCGACGCCAACAGTTGCAAAGTCATGGTCTGCCTGCATCCCCAGTCGCATGACATCGCCCAAGGGGTGAATGAGGGCGAGGGCCTTCATCTTGAGCAGGGGGCCGGTGACCAGGGTATGATGTTTGGTTACGCCAGTGACGAGACGGAGGCGTTGATGCCGGCGCCGGTTCACTATTCCCATTTGATTTTACAGCGCTTCGCCGAGTTGCGCAGAGAAGCCGGGTCGGACGCCGCCAACTACCTGCGCCCGGATTCGAAAAGCCAGGTGTCCTTTTTATATGACGATGGGCAGCCGGTCCGAGTTGAAACAGTGGTTGTCTCTCACCAGCATGACGAGGCCATGCCCATTGAATGGCTGCGGTCCACCACTCAGCAGGTGGTTCATGAGGTGATTCCGGCTGAATTTCTTCACAATGACATTGATTTCCATGTCAATCCAACGGGCCGGTTTGTGATTGGCGGCCCTCACGGTGACACCGGATTGACCGGCCGGAAAATCATTGTCGACACCTATGGCGGGGTCGGCTGTCATGGCGGCGGGGCTTTCTCGGGAAAAGATCCGTCCAAGGTTGACCGTTCCGCGGCCTATAAATGCCGGTATGTGGCCAAAAACGTGGTGGCGGCCGGCCTGGCGAAGAAATGTGAAATCCAAGTCTCCTACGCGATCGGTGTGCCGCGTCCGCTTAGTATCAACGTGGCGACATTCGGCACGGGCGTGGTTGGCGACGAGGAGCTGCAACATATTCTGGAACACAGCGGTATCTTTGATTTTCGGCCCGTGGCCTTGATTGAGAATCTCGGCTTGAAGACACCGTCGTTTGATCAGGGGTGGTGCTATTGTGACACCGCCGCTTATGGTCACTTTGGCCGGGATATCTTCCCCTGGGAAGCGGTTGATAAGGTGGATATTTTAAAAGCCGAAGCGAAATTGTGATAAGTGATCATCCCTTGTTGTGACCGCGCGCGGATCGAGCCGCGGTGTCCGCGGGGTTTGTGTTTTACGGAGAATGATATATGCCTGGAAAAGTGATAGGAGTGGGATCAGCCTTAGTTGATCAACTGGCCTATGTCCCCGAAGTGTTTCTGTCCACAGTGGCTGGAGCGAAAGGTGGGATGGAGCTGGTTGATCATTCTCTGATGCGGTCCATTATCAGCCGGTTGCCGGACTTCCCCGCGCTGGCGCCGGGGGGCAGCGCCGCCAACACCGCGGTGGGTGTGGCCCGTTTGGGAGCCCCGGCCGGTCTGCTGGCGAAAGTGGGCCGGGATGAGGATGGTGAGTATTATATCTCGGCCGCCCGCGCCGCCGGCGTGTGCCCTAAGGCGTTTAAACGGTGTGACGTTGAGCCGACCGGAAAATGCCTGTCGTTGATCACGCCGGATTCGGAACGGACCATGCGCACCTTTCTGGGCGCCGCCGGCACCTTGCTGCCGGTGGACGTGACGACCGCTGATTTCGCCGGCTATGACGTGGTTCATATCGAAGGGTATTTACTGTTTAATCCGGAATTAATTAAATGGGTGCTCGTCCGCGCCCGGGAAGCGGGAGCGAAGATCAGTTTGGATTTGGCTTCACCTGAAGTTGTCCGCGCGGGCGGCCAGGAGCTGCGCGCCCTGGTCCGGGAGTATGTGGACTATCTGTTCGCGAATGAGGAGGAGGCCCGGGAATATACGGGAACAGCGGACGAGGAGGCGGGATTGCGGGCGCTGGCGGACGATGTTGACTTGGCGGCGCTCAAAGTCGGACCGCGGGGCGCTTGGGTGTCCCACAGAGGAAAAACCGCCCGGATTCAAGCGGAGACTGTCCAGGCGGTTGACACCACCGGCGCGGGAGATTCCTGGGCCGCCGGCTTCCTTTACGGTTTGGGAGAAGGAATGGACATTGACCAGGCGGGCCATGCGGGAGCGATGGTCAGCGCTGAAGTGGTTCAGGTGACCGGCGCGGCGTTGCCGGATCAGACGTGGAAAAACCTGAAAGAGGCGATCGATACATTGTGAACGTGGACTGTGGAACTTATAACTCAGAACTCAGAACTTAAAACTTAGAATCCTAAAGGTTTACTCATGCCTATTGTTAAAACAGACAACTACTGGATCGCCGATCCGTCTTTGGCCGCTTTTGGTCGTAAAGAAATTGACATCGCCGAACATGAAATGCCGGGGCTGATGGCCACCCGGGCCAAATACGGCCCGGAAAAGCCGTTGGCGAATGTGCGGATCATGGGATCTCTGCATATGA
Organism: Lentisphaeria bacterium; assembly: GCA_032251435.1. Lineage (GTDB taxonomy): Bacteria > Verrucomicrobiota > Lentisphaeria > Oligosphaerales > MVZH01 > JAVVEH01. The sequence goes on from JAVVEH010000002.1 coordinate 51,034, forward strand.
CGATCCAGACCGCGGTGCTGATTGAGACGCTGGTCGAACTGGGCGCCGATGTGCGCTGGGCGTCGTGCAATATTTTCTCCACCCAGAATCACGCGGCGGCGGCGATCGCCGCCACCGGGGTGCCGGTCTTCGCCTGGAAAGGGGAAACATTGGCGGACTATTGGGCTTGCACCTATCAAGCGTTGACCTGGCCGGATGGCGGCGGCCCCCATCAAATTGTCGATGACGGCGGCGACGCCACGCTGTTGATCCACCGGGGAAAAGCGGCGGAGGAGAATCCATCAATTCTGGACGAGCCGACGGACAATGCGGAACTCCAGGCGATCAACGCGTTGCTGAAAAAGGTTTTGGCCGAAAATAACCGGCACTGGACCGCCGTGGCCGCGGGGGTGAAGGGCGTTTCGGAGGAGACCACCACGGGCGTGCACAGATTGGTCCAGATGCGGGACAATGGTGAGCTTCTGTTCCAAGCGGTCAACGTCAATGATTCCGTCACCAAAAGCAAGTTTGACAATACCTATGGGTGCCGGCATTCACTGACGGATGGCGTGAAACGGGCGATGGATGTCATGCTCAGTGGCAAAACGGCCATGGTCTGCGGGTACGGGGATGTCGGCAAGGGGTGCGCCGAAGCCCTCCGCAATGAGCGCGCCCGGGTTCTGGTCAGTGAAGTGGATCCCATTTGCGCGTTGCAGGCGTGCATGGCCGGCTTTAAGGTCTGCACGGTGGAAGACGCGCTGGCGAGCGCCGACCTGTTTGTCACCACCACCGGGAATAAAGACATCATCACCGCTGACCACATGGCGAAGATGAAAGATCAGGCCATTGTCTGCAATATCGGGCATTTTGACAATGAGATCCAAGTCGCGGCTCTGGAAAAAATGGCCGGCGTTGAAAAAATGGAAATCAAAGGCAGTGAATGCCCGGTGCACCGCTATTCCTTTCCGGATGGACACTGCATCTACATGCTGGCCGAGGGGCGTCTGGTGAATCTGGGCTGCGCGACGGGCCATCCCAGTTTTGTGATGAGCAATTCCTTCACCAACCAGACGCTGGCGCAGATTGACATCGCCCGAAATCCTGAACGGGACATTGATGTTTTCCGCTTGTCCAAGAAACTGGATGAGGAAGTGGCGATGCTGCATCTGGAAAAACTGGGCGCTAAGTTGACGAAACTGACTCAGGAACAGGCCGATTACATCGGTGTGCCCGTGGAAGGGCCCTATAAGCCGGAGCATTACCGGTACTGATGCCTGGGGCTAGGGGCTAGGGGCTAGGGGCTAGGGGCTAGGGCGGTCGAAGGAATCGACTGAATCGAGCGAATCGATGGAATCGATGGAATCGGCCGGATCGGTTCTTTCGATTCCATCGATTCTATCGATTCCCTCGAAAAAACACCCATCCCGGAGCCGTCATGAGATACCGCATGTTCACCTATTCGATCGGCGACGACGGCGAGCTGGCCGAGCTGAACGGCAGGGAAGCGCCCGGGAAGGAGACTTTGCTGTGAAGTCGTTCGGTGGCATTTGGGATCGGCTGTTGCGCATGGAGACCTTTCTCGAGGCCTTCCATTTGGCCGCCAAAGGGAAGGGCGCCATTGCCGAAGTGGTCGAGTTCCGGCGGGATTTGCACGCCAATCTCCGGCGGGTCATCGATGCCATCGGGGCGGGGGAGTACCGCTTCGGCCCCTACCGCAGCTTCATGGTTTACGATCCCAAACCCCGTTTGATCCAGGTGGCTTCTTTCGAGCAGCGGGTGATTCACCAAGCCATCATCCAGGCCTGCGGCCCGGTGTTCGAGCGCACGCTCATTCACGACTCCTACGCCTGTCGTAAGGGCAAAGGGCAGCACCGGGCGGTGCTGCGGGCGCGACACTTCACACGCCGCGGCCCGTGGTACCTGAAGATGGATATCCGGAAATTCTACGACAGCGCGTCGCACGATGTGCTGCTGAGGCTGGTGGCGAAGCGCTTCCGGGAGCGGGCGCTGAACGACTTGTTCGCCCGCCTCGTCGAAAGCTACCAGACCGCGCCCGGCCGCGGCCTGCCCATCGGCAACCTCACCAGCCAGTACTTCGGCAACTTCCTGCTCGATGGCTTCGACCACTGGATCACCGAGGAGAAGCGGGCGCCCGGATACATCCGCTACATGGACGACATGCTGGTCTTCGGCACATCCGCGGCGGTGCTCCGAGGTCTGCGCGATGCCGCGAACGCTCCAGGGATGACTGCCTGTCCGGCATCCGTCTACAGGCGAAGTCCGCCCAGCGCTACAGCCGCAAACTCAAGACACTCAAACGCCTGTTCCGCGCCGGGCGACTGGCCGAAAACGACTTGCAGGCCCGGTCGCGGTCGCTGACGGCGGCTACACTGATGGCGAAAGCCGGCCATTTCCGGCAATGCGTGGAACAACGGCAGCAACAACTCGCGGGGTATGCATAGGGCCTCCAACCGCGTGAACCGCGGCGGCAGCTGGAACAACGACACCGGGAACTGCCGGTCGGCGAACCGCGACAGGAACACGCCGACCAACACGAACAACAACCTCGGCTTCCGCGTCTGCCTGGCCCGCAATGCGACTATGGCGACACGCTGTAATCGGACAACGCATGCTCCCGTCCCCGAGCTTGTCGCGGGGCGAAGACCCGCCTTCGCCAGGCTTCGGGGTGGCAGGCACTTTTGCCCGGCCGGGGCTGGTACCCCGAGCATCGGCAAGGGGGAACGCCCCGGCGGGCATTTTCCCGCGGGCGCATCGCGCCCGGAGAGTAGTCGAAGGAATCGAGGTAATCGAGGGAATCGAAAGAACCGATCCTCGATTCGCTCGACTCTTTCGATTCTCTCGATTCTCTCGATTCTCTCGAAAAAAAATCCCGCCCTGTCTTGAACGCTTTTAAAAATATGCTATTTTTAATTGTGTTCAAGGTTGTCACCCAAAAAAAGGAGGCGCGATCATGTTTGGCGGCACCGGCGGGTATTTCTGGCTGGATTCGTGGATTCTGGGCAACATTGTCCAGTTGGGGACGCAACGGTTCTGCCGGGATTTTTTGAACCGGCGGAACGATCCGTGCGGCCGCCAATACGACCAGATGACGCAGGCGGCGCGGTCCGGATGCGCCAACACGGCCGAGGGGTCGGCGCGGCGGGCGACATCGCGGGAGACCGAGATGAAGCTCACCGATGTGGCCCGGGCGAGTCTGGCGGAACTGGCGGGGGATTTCATCAACTGGCTACTCCGGCAGGGAAAGGCGCCTTGGGAAAAGACTGGCGCCGAGGCGCGGGCGGTCTTCGCCATCCGGCTCGACCCGCCGGCCTACGGAGACGATGTGGTGCGCGATGCCTGCCTGCACATCCTCGATCAGAAAAAGAAATTCGACCGCTGGCTGGATTCGGACAGCGACGAGGCGGTGGCCAACGGCCTGCTGATTCTCATCGGCCGGGTGATCAACATGCTCAACCACCAGTTGGAGTCGCAGGGGGAGAACTTTAAAAAAGAGGGCGGTTTCCGCGAAAAACTCACCGGTATCCGGGTGGAGGCCCGGGCGGCGCGGGAGGACGCTCCAGCCTGCCCGGACTGCGGCTCGCCGATGACGCGGCGGCTGGCGCAAAGCGGCAAAAACAGTGGCAAAGCCTTCTGGGGATGCACCGGTTATCCGAAATGCCGGGGCATACGGGACATTCAGCCTGGGCAAGACCCAGGCTGAGGGCTGAGGAGCGGTCGAGGGAATCGAGAGAATCGAATGAATCGAGCAAATCGAGGGTCGGTTCTTTCGATTCTCTCGATTCCGTCGATTCGCTTGAAAAAAGATCCGCCCCGGCGTCGGCTGGTGGGCTTTACAGCCCCATGCCAGCGAGAAAATCAAAGCTGGAGCGGAGGCAGTCGAAGGGATCCCGGCGGCATCTGTCCTGTTCGACAGCATACCATTCGACACCAGCCGCCTCGCAGGCGGGGATGATGTGCGCCCAGTCCATGTTTCCTTCGCCAATCGGGGCCATGACCGGCCCTTCCTCGTTGTCCACTTCCTTGTCTTTCAGGTGAATGACAGGCACCCGGCCATGGCAGCGTTCGAGGATCCGGCAGCAATTCAATCCCGCATGTTCGACCCAGTACAGGTCCAGCTCCAGGTTCAACGCGGCGGGAGACTCGTCGATCAAGATGTCTTCCAAGGTGATTTTTTCTCCGGGCACGCGTTGGAATTCATGGGCGTGATTGTGGTGACCGAAACGGATCCCCGCGGCGGCGAGTTTTTCGATGACCGGACCGGCATCTTTCAGAAACTGACGATAGCCTTCGGCAGTACGCCCGTAATTTTGGGGTATCCCGCCAATCGCGGCGAAATCACAGTTCAGGGCTTTGTGAAAGTCAATTTCCTTTTCCGTGTTGTTCATCAACGCGTCCCAGGACCGGTGCGTGGCGATACATGTCAGCCCGTTATCCGCCAGCATTTTTCCCGCTTCATCCGGGCTGACTTCCGGTTTTTCGTTGAAAACAGCGCCAACCGCGGACATTTGGACAGCGGTATACCCCATTTTTGACACTTTTTCCAAGGTGGATGCGAAATCAGCGGCGGTTTTCGTGAAGTCGCGGACAGTGAACAATTGGACGGCGATTTTGGAAGCCATGGGGATTTCCTTGGTGATCGTTTAATTCTTCGAGAACTCATGTCCACCCGAAGCGGCGGGACAAGAGGTTAACTTAACGGCGGATGATGGTGAACTCAAACGTGGCATCGTGTTTTTTTGTGTGAAAAACAGTTAATTTGGGCGACGGATTCGAGGGGGATCGAGGGGGTCGAGGGAATCGACAGATTCGAGAGAGCCGATCCGGCCGATCAGGGTTTCCTCCGGGTCGGTTCAGTCGATTGTCTCGATTCCGTCGATTCTGTCAAAAAAAAATCCTCCGCGGTTGGTCGGTTCCCTCGACAACGTGTGCCACAGTCGGAGGAATCCTGAACCGCGCCATTGACTTTGCAGGGTTGGCCGTGGATATTAACTCCACCACATTTTTAGCACTGAATAGCCTGGCTGATAATGAAATACGTGATTCCTGACAATGAACTGGTCTTTGAGTATTCCCGGGCGAGCGGGCCTGGGGGACAGCATGTTAACCGAGTCCAGACAGCGGTTCAGCTCCGGTTTGACGCGCGGGCCTCCAACGCGCTCCCGGCGGCGGTGAAACAGCGGTTGATGAAGCTGGCGGGGAGCCGCTTGACGCTGGATGGCTGCGTGCTGATCCAGGCGCAAAGCCATCGCAGCCAATTAAAAAATAAAGAAGCCGCGGTCGCCCGCTTGCAAAAGCTGGTTGACCGGGCGGCGGTGCCGCCGAAAAAACGCCGCCCCACCAAGCCCACAAAGGCCTCGAAAGAACGACGGCTAAAGAGTAAGAAAGTCCGCGGTCAAGTCAAGAAACTGCGCGGCGACCGCGACGGGGGGGAGTGACCAGGGACCAGTGACCAGTGACCAGTGACCAGTGACCAGGGACCAGTGACCGCGGCGGAATTTGATGCCGCGGCGCTGTTGTTTATTCCTTTTCGGTTGAAAAAAAGCGCGATTGATTTAGGTTTCCGGAAGCTGGGCGGTTCCCGCGGAATCTGGAGATGATTTAAAGAGTCGCCCCGAAAGCGTTTGAGCGTGTGCTAATAAATCGTCACATGACAGGGCTGTCGTCTCCGGGTGTCCTGTTTTTTTAATAAATGTGGAGACTGTTGTGGAAAAAGCGCATGACATTTTTGTTCCAGGCCGGGTCTGTTTGTTTGGCGAGCATTCCGACTGGGCCGGCGGCTACCGGCGGGTGAATTCGTCCATCCGTCCGGGAAAGGTGATTATTTCCGGTACGAACCAAGGCGCCTACGCCCGGGTGAAAGCGCATCCGGATTCGCTGGTTATTCACTCGACGCTGACCGACGGATCCCGCCCGCCTTCCTGCAACTTGCCCATGGATCGTGAGGCGCTTCTCACCGTCGCCGAGGAAGGCGGGTTTTACAGTTACGCGGCCGGCGTGGCCTACACGATGCTGACCTATTACCAGATCAAAGGGCTGGAAATTGATAATTATTTGACCGATTTGCCGGTGAGAAAGGGCTTGAGCTCATCGGCGTGTTTTTGCGTGTTGGTGGCCCGGGCCTTCAACCGGGTTTATGATTTGAAATTGACTCCCCGGGCGGAAATGGAAGCGGCCTATCAAGGGGAAATATTAACTCCGTCCCGGTGCGGCCGCATGGATCAGGGCTGCGCTTTTGGTCAGGTGCCGGTGGAGATGACCTTTGACGGCGATTTGCTGAAAACCCGGCAATTGGGGGTGAAACATCCCGTCCACCTGCTTGTGGGCGATTTGAAAGGGCGGAAAGACACCGTGCGTATCTTGGGAGATTTGAATCGGGCCTATCCGTTTCCAAACGGTGAACTGGAAGCGGGGGTCGTGACGTTTTTAGGCTCTGTCAATGAGGATATCTCATCACGGGCGGCGGCCGCGCTGGCCGCTGGAGACGCGGAGACGCTGGGAAACCTGATGACTGAGGCTCAAGCGGGGTTTGACCGTTATTTGAGACCGGCCTGCCCGATGGAATTAGCCGCGCCTAAACTGCACGCGGTTCTCGGCGATGAGCGGGTCAAGACGCTCACCTACGGGGGAAAGGGGGTGGGCAGCCAGGGCGATGGCTGTGTGCAATTCGTGGCGAAAGATTCCGCCGCCCGGAAGGCCCTGTCGGACTACCTGGCTGAAACCTACGGCATGGATTGTTTTGACTTGGATCTAATCCCGCCCAAAAAACTGCGGAAAGCGGTGATCCCCGCGGCGGGCTTCGGCACGCGGATGTTCCCGGCTTCCAAGGCGGTGAAAAAAGAATTCTTTCCGGTGGTGACTTCGGACGGCATCGCGAAACCGGTTATTCTGGCGATTGTCGAGGAGGCTTTTGAGGCGGGAATAGATGATGTGGCGATCATTGTCAAGTCAGGGGACGAGCCGGTGTTTGACGCGTTTTTCCGTGAACCTCTGGCACCGGAACACTATAACCATTTGTCCGATCAGCATAAACGATACTGCGAAAAATTGCGGGTCATGGGCGAAAAAATCACCTACATCCCGCAAGCGGAGCAAGCCGGGTTCGGCCATGCGGTGAATTGCGCGGCGGATTGGGTGGGGGATGAGCCTTTCCTCTTGATGCTGGGAGACCACCTGTATGTGTCGGACACGGACACCCCATGCGCGAAACAGCTGGTTGACGCGTATGACGCGGCCGACGGCAAGCTCAGCGTGGTGGGAGTCTATGTCGAAGAGGGTCAGAACGTCTGTCATTACGGGACCGTGGCGGCTCTGCCGACTGAGAGCGCCGACCTGTATCAAGTCAGTGAATTCGCCGAGAAACCCAGTTTGGATTACGCCCGGCAAAATTTGGTCACGGCCGGCTTGGCACCGGATCATTTTCTCTGTGTGTATGGTCAGTACGTCCTGAATCCGTCATTGTTCACGTATCTTCAAGACCAGATTGCGTGTGATTACCGCGAAGGCGGAGAAATTCAGCTGACGACGGCGTTGGACACCATGCGGCGTGAGGAGGGCGTGCTGGCGTGCCGTGTCGCCGGTCAGCATTACGACACGGGCCTTCCCGGGCCCTATGTGGCCACGTTGAACGCGGTTCACGCCAAGAGCGGGTCCCACTGATGCGGTATCTTGTCACTGGCGGCGGCGGTTTTTTAGGCGGGCGTTTAGCGCGGGAACTCTTGTCCCGCGGCGAGGATGTCCGCGTCCTGGGGCGGCATGATTATCCCGATCTGGCCGCCGCCGGGGCGGAATGCCATGTGGGAGATATTCGGGACTCGCAGGCGGTTAAAGCCGCCAGCCGCGGCTGTGACGGTATTTTTCATGTGGCGGCGCGGGCCGGTGTCTGGGGGGATCGGCAGGAGTATTTTTCCATTAACGTGAGGGGGACGGCGAACGTTTTGCAAGCCTGCCTTGAAGAGAAGGTCACGCGCCTGGTTTACACGAGTTCTCCCAGTGTCGTGTTTGATATGGCCCGCCTGGATATAGAAAACGGGGATGAATCTCTTCCCTATCCAAAGCGCTATGCGGCGGTGTATCCGGAGTCTAAAGCCCGGGCGGAAAAAATGGTTTTAGCCGCGAATGGGTGGGACATCGTGGTCGGGGATGACGGCGTTTCACGGCCGCGGGTTGAACGGCTGGCCACCTGCGCCTTGCGCCCGCATTTGATTTGGGGAACCGGGGATCCGCATTTAGCGCCACGCATCGTCAATCGAGCGAAAGCGGGAAAATTGAAGATCGTCGGCACGGGTAAGAACAGGATCAGCATGACGCATGTCGACAACGCCGCGCTGGGGCACATCCAGGCGATGGCCGCCTTGTCCGCGGATTCCCCCGTCGCCGGACAGGCGTATTTTATCAACGATCCGGAACCGGTGGCGATGTGGGCGTGGATTAACCGGCTCCTGCATGGCGCGGGCGCCAAAGAACTCGATAAGCGGGTTCCCTATCGACTGGCGTGGCTGGCCGGGGCCGCGCTGGAAGCGGTTCACGGGCTTTTTCCCCGGCTTGGCGAGCCGCCCATGACGCGGTTTGTGGCGGCTCAACTGGCGGGATCTCATTGGTTCACCTGCGCCAAAGCGGTTCGGGATTTTGGCTACGCTCCCAAAAAAGATCTGGAAGAAGCCATGAAATCACTCATTGCTTCGTTTTTGTGTTTGCATGCGGGTCGGCGTGTTTCAGATCGTGGTGGTGGAAAAACGTGAAATACCCTATACGTTTAGACGAGTTGTTCTAGAAAAAAAATCACCAAGGTGTGTCATTATGCGGGGATCATTGCGTTATTCCAAGCCCAAAGGTCTTTTAATCGCCCCGTCCATTTTAGCCGCGGATTTCGCCTGTCTTGGGGATGAGGCGCGGCGCGTGGAGGAGGGCGGCTGTGACATGCTTCATCTGGATGTCATGGATGGGCATTTCGTCCCGAACATCTCCCTGGGGCCACCGGTTGTCAGCAGCCTTCGCGCGTGCACGGATCTGACGTTTGACGCGCATCTGATGATCAGCCAGCCGGACCGCTATGTGGAAGCCTTCGCCAAGGCGGGCGCTGACCACATAACGATTCATGTGGAAAGTGACGGGGACACCGCCGCGACCTTGCGGGCGATCCGGGAACTGGGCTGTTCCGCCGGGCTCTGCCTGAAACCCGCCACTCCCGCGTCGGTGATTGAACCCTTTCTCGATTTGCTCTCCATGGTGTTGGTGATGACGGTCGAACCGGGATTTGGCGGTCAGAGTTTCATGGCTGACATGCTGCCGAAAATCAAGACCGTGCGGGCCCTGTCTGATCAAGCCGCGCGCCCCTTCCATGTGGAGGTGGATGGGGGCATTGACGCGGAGACGGCGCCATTGGTCGCGGCCGCGGGCGCCGATGTCCTGGTGGCGGGAACCAGTGTGTTCAGAAACCCGAATGGCGTGGCGGCCGCGATGGCCGCCTTGAGGAATAAGTAAACAAAGCGGTGACACCCATGAGCATGACAACGCTGGTTAAACCTGTTGTACGATGGATCTGGCTGTGCGGCGGGGGACTGCTGGCGTTTGGCTGCGCCTATACCGCCCCCACCGCGTACTACACGCTGGAAAGCGGACGGATGGCGGCGGCTTCCAGCGCGGCGGCCCCGGTGATTGTCATTGAGTCCGTGTCCGTGCCGGATTATCTGGACAACAAATCGGTGGTGGTGCGGCAAGGCCCCCATCAGCTGGAACGGCGTGAGTTTGATCAATGGGCGGAACCTCTGGAAGACGCGGTCGCGAGAGTGTTGAGAGATTCGTTCACCCGGGCTTTGCCAAAAGCGAAGGTGGCGCTTGGAACAGACATCCGCCGTGACGCTGTCCGGGATTATTCCCTGAACATCGTGGTTTACGGGTTTGAAGCGGATCGTCAGGGGGCTGTGCGCTTCATGGGTCGTTGGGAATCAGGCGGCCGCGGCCGCCTGTTCGACATCGCCGTGCCAGCGACCGGTGAGTCCAGCGTGGCGCGGATGGTCGCCGGGATGAGTCAAGCTGTTGACTTGCTCGCGGATGAGATCGCGAAGGACATCCTCGTGGATGCGGCCGGGCGGGAGATTACTGGCCGATAAACCAGTCGGATTCCAGCCAGAGAATGCCGAATTCGGCGCGCAGGTCAAGACCGTTGGTGCGCTTGAAAAAGGTTTCCAGTTCTTTGAATCCCCATAAAAGTTGCAGATACCGCGCGCCCACGGCGGCTTCGATTTCGCCGCCCTTTTTTTCCACGTCCGTGATGCGTTTCAGCGTGGCGACCTCCTGCAGAATGAGCAGGAAAAGCACGAACTTCGCCGGCAGTTTGCTCATTTGAGCCATGTAGGCCGTGTACCGATATTCCTGAAAACTCTTTCGGGCCTCCGGGGTGTTCAGTTTGTCGAGCGCGGCGGCCCCTTCAGCGAGAAAATCAAAGACACCGTTGATATTGATGATAATCGTACAGCTTTTGACTTCATCGTCATCCACTTCTTCAATGCTGATTTCAGCCTTGGAGCGCCATTCAGGAAAGATGCCATCAATGGTGCCCGAAAGCAGGATGGACCCATTTTCGACCCCGTAAGGTTTGACGAAAAGCGTGGCCAGGGCGTCGGTGATACGGGAGGCGTTGGTTTTCCGCACCAGGTCATCAATCGCCTCTAGCTTTTTACTGTCGGTCCGCCCGCTTTTTTCGTATTGCCTGAAAAGCTTTTCAAAATTCTTCCACGTGGTCGTGAGCGTGCGGGGTGCCATGAAATTCCTGCGCTTTCTATTTTAAAACAAATACAAAAGACTAATATAATGGCGATCGATGATTATGCAAACAAGAGGACGCTTTGACTTGGCGAACGCGTTCACAAAAAAACGCTTGTGATTTTCTTAAAATCGGCATGTGGAAGACGCTGTCCGCTTATGGCGCGCCGCCGCGAATCCGTGGCGGGTTCCGAGGTGAGAGAAACAAGCCGGGGCGGTATTCGGGATGGCTTACAGGTTTGGCGTGTCGGGCAGGCTGCGGATGAGTTCAGCCAGTTCATCGAGTTGATCACGCGGGTTGGTCATGGTTAAGCGGGGGACGCGCCCGTCAACGGCGCCCACCGTGGCGCCATTTGCCTTCATCAGTACCCGCCCCTTGCTGACGGTCAGTTCCTGGATGCCTTTGTTCTCGGCCAGTACTCGGATTGCGCTGATGGTCAGGAGGGTGTCCGCCGGGGAGGGCAGGGGGCCAAAGCGATCGACAAGCTCTTCCTCAAACTGGTTCAGGTCGTCTTCCGCGTGGATTTTTTGGAGACGTTGGTAACACGCCACCCTGATGTCTTCGGAGTCGATGTATGACGGCGGGAAGGCGGCCGGCGCCTTGCCGGCGCCTGTCTGGGTGCCGAAGGCGACTGTGTCCATCATGACACGGGTGGTTTTCTCCGCCTGGGTGGGCATATTTTCAAGACGGGCGACCGCGTCCCGGAGTAATTCGCAGTACAGTTCAAAGCCGACCGCGGCGATTTGCCCGCTTTGTTCCTGGCCGAGAATATTGCCGGCCCCGCGGATCTCCAAGTCGCGCAACGCCAACTTAAATCCCGCTCCCAGATGCGTGTATTGGCGGATGGCGGCGATACGCTCACGGGCGTTTTTGGGAAGTGTTCCCATCGGCGGCAGCAGCAGATAGGCGTAGGCTTGGTTGTGATAACGGCCGACACGCCCGCGCAGTTGATACAATTCGGCCAAACCAAAGCGTTCGGCCCGATCAATGATGATCGTGTTCGCATTGGGGATGTCAACGCCGGATTCAATGATCGTGGTGCAGACTAAGACATCAACATGTCCCTCCACATAGTCCACCATGACCGCTTCCAGGTCATGGGACGACATCTGACCATGGGCGACGGCGAATCGGGCTTCCGGAACAAGGTGGCTGAGTTCCCGGCAGAAGGCCTCAATGGTGCGGACACGGTTGTGAAGAATAAAAACCTGGCCATGCCGTTCCAGTTCACGCATGACCGCGTCACGGATAATGTGTTTGTCGTATTGGGCGACCACGGTTTTGACAGGCAAGCGCTCGGCGGGGGGCGTCATGATGGTGCTGAGGTTTTTTAATCCGGACAGGCTGAAATACAGGGTCCGGGGAATCGGGGTGGCGGTCATGGTCAGGATGTCGACACTGGCGCGCAGGTGTTTAAGTGTTTCTTTATGCCTCACCCCGAAGCGTTGCTCCTCATCAATAATAACCAGTCCCAGATCAGCGAAGGCGACATCTTTCTGCACGAGGCGGTGGGTGCCGATGATGATGTCGACATGTCCCAGCGCCAATCGCTCCAGGATAAGATTCTGTTCGCCGCTGGTTTTGAACCGGCTGAGGGCTTCAATAATCACGGGATACTCCGCCATGCGCTCCCGAAATGTGGTGAAGTGCTGTTGAGCGAGAATCGTGGTCGGCACCAAGACCGCGACTTGTTTTCCATTCATGACCGCCCGGAAGGCGGCGCGCATGGCGACCTCCGTTTTTCCATATCCCACATCGCCGCAGAGCAACCGGTCCATGGGGCGCGGGTCGGCCATGTCCGCCAGTGTTTCCTCAATCGCTTTTGTCTGGTCGGCCGTTTCCACGTAAGGAAAGGCGGCGGCGAAATCCTCCTCCCAGTCGGACTGCCCGTTAAATTGATAGCCTCTGGCGTGTTGGCGCATGGCTTCCAAGCGGAGCAATTCGGCGGCGAGATCATTCGCGGAGGCCGCGGCTGAGAGCTTGTTGTTCTTCCATGCGGCCCCGCCAATTTTACTTAAGCGGGGAAGATGTCTCGTCCCGCCGACATAGCGGGACACCAGGGAGGATTGATCGAGCGGCACAAAAAGGCGCGCGTCATCAGCGAATTCCAATTCCATCGTTTCCTGAAGCGCGCCGCCTGCTTCAATCATCCGGATGCCATGGTACACGCAGATCCCCTGGGCCGCGTGCACCGCCAGGCATCCTTCGTCCAATTCCGCCGCGCGACTGGTCGGCGTGTCTGTCTGGTATCGGCGTCGGCGCCGGTTGCCGGTACCCTTTTTGCCGAAAAGTTCTTTCTCACTGAGCATAACGACATGGTGTCCGGGCAAGACAACCCCTTCGGAAAGGGGCAGGGGGAGACACGTCACTGGAATGTCAGCCGCTTTTGGATCTTGCGCGAGCAACTCTTGAAAGCGTTGCGCTTCCCCGCTGTTTCCGCAACAGGCGGTCACCGTGTAATTCGTCTTCATCCACATCAGCAGATTGTCCCGCAGGAGTTGCCAATGCAGGGTGGAGGCTTGCGCTCCCAACTCCGGCAGGGATGGCAGAAGTGTGGCGGGGAGGGCGTAGCCGGCGGGCGAGAGAGGCGGCGGACCGGCCGGGCGCGGCGCGGCCGCCCAGTCCTTCTCCGGGATAATGTGAATGCTTCGGGCGGCGTATGTTTCTCTTAGCCGCTCCCAGTCCGAGACCAAAGTGTCCCCGCCAAATGTCTCCAGGTGGTGGATTAACTGGTCAGGCGAGCATAAAACCAGGACAGGATGGACAGGGAAATAGCTGATGAAACTGACTGGCTCGCCGTCACCCGCCGTGAACACCGCCTGTCCCCGGGGGAGAATACGAATGGTTTCAACGGTTTCAAAGGAGCGTTGCGTTTCGGGATCAAAGAGGCGGATACTGTCAATTTCGTCCCCGAAAAAATCCACCCGGACCGGTGCCCGTCTGGAGGGCGAATAGATGTCCAAAAGCCCCCCTCGACGGGAAAATTCTCCAGGTGAACCGACAAGGGGTTCGTTGTCGTAATCCAGGGCGACCAGTGTGTCAACCACCTCGTCCGGTGAGATCATTTGGCCTTTCTTGAGGGTGAATGTTCCGGTTTGGAAGGCGGCCGGGTCACAATCAGTTGGCAAAACAGCCCCTGTTTCCGCGACATATATTCCGGGACGCCCCCCCAGCGCCTGGTCAAGAGCCGCGCACCGTGACGCCTCGTTTTCCGGAAACCACTCACGTCTCAATCCGCGCACTTCCGGTACCGGGATGATTCGGCGGCAGTCACCCGTCAGATTGCGCCAGCAGTCAAGGCTGTGGGCGAGAGCGTCGGCCCCGGCGCTGTCGGCGGTGACAAAAACAACGGATTGATCCGGAAATCCGGCCGTCACGCCAGCCGCGAACAGCCCTATGGACGCGGTGTCACGACACAACAACCGACCGGGAAGCCGGGAAAACCCTTCCTCATGACTCCACAGGCTGAGGGTTCGCTGGACAAAAGATGTGGCGGCCATGAAAAAAAAGGGTCAGAAAGGGTGCCTTAGACGCGGTCGATCAATTTTGCAGTGAGATCAATGTTTTGGTCCGTTTGATACCTGGGGTGTGAATAATCTCGTCCGTGAGCAAATTCGCTAAAATGGCGTTGTCAGTCACGCGGATGACGGCCACCATATCGTATTCACCGGCCACGATATGCACTTCCTCGACCCCGTCAAACTCTTTAAGGCGGGTGGAAATGTCCAGCAAATGACGATCCTCGACATTGATCAAAACAAACGCGGTGACCATAGTGATCTCCTTCATGTGATGTGCTTGAGACCCGGGTGACATACTGTTCCCGCGGGTCGGTTTCAGAATCCGCTTTTAAGATGTCATACTCTATCCGGTTTTTCCGGCTCTGTCAACTGGTTATTTCCTGTTAGCGGGGCTTCCCTGAAAAAGTCTGTGGTCTATCTGTTTCAATGATATTAAGTTACAAATAAAACAGAAAAAAACCTTTGGAAAGGGTTTGTTAAGCCGTTAAAAAAAAGTACATTTAACATTGCTGGCGGACGGATCGAATAAGTGGATCCACCGGGATGTGGTTCCCTCTCTCCTCACAAACTCCCGTCCCGTTGAGTCGGCGCCTCTTTTTGAAGGTTTGTATCGGTCTCTTTGAGTGTTTATTATCACGGTTGTCACGCATGCTAAAATTAACAGTTGAACACGTTTGGAATGACATTTCCGCTCAATTAAAAGAACTGTTGAATGACGACACGTATGACCGGTGGATCGCGGGTATTATTCCTTTGAATGTGGATCAGCGCCATTTGACTCTGGGCGTTTCTAATGATGTTTTCAGTGAATGGCTAAGCGCGAATTACAAGGGACTGATTGAGGATATTTTCGCTAAAAGCACCGGGACCCAGGTGAAAGTCCGGTTTGAGAGCGGCCATGAGGCGCCGGTCGTGGCAATGCCTGAACTGGCGAAAACCACCGAAAGATCATCTTCCTCGACCCGGGGGTTCCGTGCGGCGGCGCCTGTCGCCGACAAGCGGTTTAACAAACACTTCACATTTGAGTCATTTGTCGTCGGTGAGAATTGCACCTTCGCGCACGCCGCGTCGCTGGCCACGGCTGAATCGCCGGGGATCGCCTATAACCCGCTGTTCCTCCATGGTCCCACAGGGCTGGGGAAAACCCATTTGATGCAGGCTATCGCCCAGCATGCCCTGTCCTCCGGGAAATGCCGCCACGCGGAATATCTGACGAGTGAGGAATTCGCCAATTTTTATGTTGAGGCGTTGCGGGACAAAGCGCTGCCGACCTTTCGCCGCCGATTCCGAAATGTGGACATGCTGCTGATTGACGATGTCCAGTTTTTTAAAGGAAAAGAGCAATTTCAGGAAGAGTTTTTTCACACGTTTAATTCACTCTATCACGCGCACAAACAGATTGTGATTTCCTCCGACCGCCCCGCCCATGAGATTGGCGGGTTGGAAAAACGGCTGGTTTCCCGCTTTGAATGGGGTTTGACGACAGAGATTCTGCCCCCGGCCATGGAAACACGGCTGGCTATCCTTAAAAAGAAGCAATTCGAGCACACGGTGAAACTGAGTGATGATGTGTTGTTTTTCATCGCCAATAAAATTAAATCAAATGTGCGTCGTCTCGAGGGAGCGTTAATCCGTCTGGTCTCTTACGCCTCCATTACGGGCGCCGTCATTGATTTAACGCTGGCGGAGAATCTTCTTCTACCTATTTTGGAGGAGGAAATCGGCACCAGTATGACCATTGAGAGCATTCAGCGGTCGGTCGCGGAATATTTTGACATCAGACTGGCTGACATGACCAGTAAGCGCCGCCCGGCGAATATCGCCGTGCCGCGCCAGATCGCCATGTATATCGCCAGGACGTTGACGGATTTTTCCTCGCCGACAATCGCCGAGGCCTTCAACCGGAATCACGCCACGGTGCTTCACGCGGTCAGCGCGGTGACAAAGAAAATGTCAAGGGATCCCTCTTTCCGGCAGACGGTGAACAGTTTGGAACGGCGGCTGGTCCGCTAGCCGTTGATCGCCCCCGGCTTATTGGATAACCAAAGACGGTGTGAACCGCCCTTCCGCCATTTGCCGGATGATGCCGAATCGCAAGCCGCGCGCGCTGACATGGAACGAGGGGGCCGCGAGCGCCTCCAGGCATTCTTGAAGGATGAGCATGCCCGTCGACAGCACCTTTCCCCGCCCTTTTCTCAGTCCGGGCAAGCGGGCCCGGTCCGCCAATGGCATGGCCAGTAACCGCGCGGTCATTGCCCGCGCCCGCGCCGTCTCAGCGTGAAACCCATGCGCGCGGGTTTTATCATAGGTCGGCAACGATTGAGCCAATGAGGCGAAGCTGGTGGCTGTTCCCCCGCTGGCCAGGTAGTGTATGTTTCCCGTGTCAGCCGGGTGAATGGCCGCCCCGATTTCCTTCACGGGAGTCGCCAGTTCGTCACGGACGGCCTGGCGCGCGGCTTGAATCGCCTCTGGAGATGGCAAATCAAAGAGACTGAAGCGTTCCCCGAACCGCACGCAGCCCATATTCAGGCTGGTTCGGAACAAGCAGGTCGATCCCGCGCCGAAGGCCACTTCCGTGCTTCCCCCGCCAATATCCAGCGTCACCGCCGGTTGACTGTCCGGCAGGTCGCCAGCGGCGCCGATATAGGTGGCCAGAGCCTCATCGCCGCCTGTCAAGATAGTTGGTTCGCATCCGCAGATCCGTCGGCACGGAGCGGTGAAATCGTTTCCGTTGACAGCGTCTCTGGCCGCGCTGGTGCTCACGACAGCCAGGCGCAAGGGCCTTCCAGGATAGGCCATGGCTTGTGACATGAACATCTCCACGGCTTCCAGCGTGCGGGCGACCGCTTCCGGTCGCAACCGGCCCGTCTGATCAACCCCCTGTCCCAATCGGGTGGTTTGATACCCCTCGCCTTCTTCCGTGATCGTGCCGGCTTCATCAACGGCGGCCATTAATAAAAGAACGGAATTCGTCCCGATATCCAGACAGGCGAAATGGGCGGGGGCTGGCTTGGTGTGACACATAGTCATGTTGGCTTACTGAGATCCCGGTAACAAAAAAAACCGGCATTCAAACGTTTTTGAATGCCGGTTTGAAACAACTGGTGCTCGAGGCGGGACTCGAACCCGCACGGGTTTTACCCCACTAGGCCCTCAACCTAGCGCGTCTGCCAGTTCCGCCACCCGAGCGAAAGCATGCTTAATATACTGAATCTTGCTCTTCAGGCAAGCGGATTTAGGCATAATTTAAAATATTTGTTCACAGTTATTTCACAATGGGATGGTTGTGTGTAAACAAAAGACATGCGGGAAGCAAGAAAAAGGCGTCCCCGGGGGGGGGACACCTGAAAAATGGGGTGAATGAGGGGACTCGAACCCCCGACCTCCTGGGCCACAACCAGGCGCTCTAACCAACTGAGCTACAATCACCGTCAGAAACATCAAAAAAAATGACACTTAAGTCATCGGAATGGTACTATAGCGTGAGGGAGAACCGGCGCAAGTGTGAATGAATGAAAAGTGTGAAAATCGTCACCGCCGGAACCGGTGATCCTCATCCTATCTGCCGCGGACAACACTAATCAGCTCCGGCGCGGAGAGCGTGAACAGAACGGCCAGGGAATGTAAAATAACCACGCCATTCAGATGAGCGTCACCCTGACCCAAGTGCTCCAGCCGCACCGACAAGTTGCCAAATAAATCATGCAAAGCTTCCAGATAAATTTCCTGCTCTTCACTCAAGTTGACCGTGTCAGCGCCGAGCCCCGGTTCAAAGGCCCGGGCGAAAGCATCTAATATTTCATCATTGGAAGGAAAGGGAGGCAGATCACTCATCGCCGGTTTGACGGCTCGGCCGATCGGACACTCATATTGAAAAACCGCCAGCCGGACTAATTCACTGACGACTGTCTGAAGAGGAATGCTTTCGAGCTGAACAACATCCCCGGTGTCAAGAAAAACATCGACATTAACGGATTCGTAAGACCGGTATTCCGCTAAATCAAAAGCGTATTTTCCCAAAACTTCCGCCACCGGACAAAGCGGGTTCTTTTTAGGAGTCAGAAGACAACCCGGACATTGGCAGTATTCCAAGCGCATCCACTGCGGAATTTTCGTCATCGACAAGCGGTTGACACGCATGGTTCCCTGAGCGCTGAAATCAAAATCCCAGTGGAGATCGGTGCCATCTGAAAGATGTAATGCGACAGCGGTAATCAAAACGCGCCTCTAGCTGGTTTTCTGGGTTATCCCCGGATGAAAATAAATACCACCTGTTTTGGTAACATATTATACCCGGGGGCTTTTTCAAACCCGGCCTCGAGACAATTATTTTCGCAGTCCGGATCGGTCAAAGCTGTCAACTCGGGGAGTTTAACATGCCCTTACTTCCGGATCCAGGCTAGTTATAAAGGCTTATTTTATCCATCGTATGATCGAAAAGGCGGGATTGTGAGCGCCACTGATCGCTGACGGAGCTTATCGGCAAATCAGCGAACTCGGCCACCGTTCGAGGGCATCCATCCAGCCACTGGCAAAGTCCTTCGGTCACCTGAAACTGTTCAGGATAAAGCCGGGCCAGGCTTTGCAGGAGCGTCAAACTGGTGTCAACCGGCGAAAAAACATCCGGGTCGGTGATCATCAGATGCAAGCCGCCACAGACTTGACCGGCGTATTTGTTAAAACCGGGCTTGAAATAAACATCCCGCCATTCGACACCGGGAAGCCGGGCGGCGCGCGCCATGGCGCCCAGAGAATCGGGCGCGATAAATGGCGCCCCGAAAAATTCAAACGGATTACACGTGCCTCGTCCCTCGGACACGTTGGTGGCCTGCAATAACCCCGTGGCCAGATAGGCGTAGGCCGAATCTAAAGAGGGAATATTAGGGGAGGGCGGAATCCAAGGGGAGGACAACCGGTCCCAACGGGTGTCTCGTCGCCAGTTGCTGACGGGTAAAACGTCGGCGTTGACAGGGAGGTCGCGCTCTTTGATCAGGCGCAGCCCCAGCTCACCCAGTGTGTAGGGGATGACGACGGGGAGGGCGAGGGGAAAGAATTGAGTATGAACCGGGCCTTGAGAGCCAAGGTGAGCCAGCGGGGTGGGGCGGTCCAGGATAATGATGTCCGTGCCGTGGTCGCCCGCCTGTTCCAGCAAAGCGGCCAATGCCTGCTTGAATGTGTAGGCCCGGTGGGACACGTCCTGAACGCAAAACACACAGACATCGACGGCTTCGAAAAAAGCGGTCGGGACCGCTTTATGGACTCCGTAAAAACTGAAAACCGGCAAGCCGGTCGCGGGATCGGTGTAACTGTCAAACGTCACGCCGTCTTGCAACTCGCCCTTAAGGCCGTGTTCCAAAGCTAGAAACGCGCGCGGATCGGCACGCGTTAACAGCACCTGGTCTAAATAGACATCAGGCGACAGGCGGGACCCCGGCGTGCCCGCCAAGCCGACACGGCGGCCGCGGAGACGGCTTATGAGAGCGTCGATTGGAAACACAACAGGCATGCCACACTCACATCACGCGTAACCCAGTTGCCGCAAAATCCAGAAATTTTTCGCCCAGTCCTTCTCCACCTTCACCCACAATTCCAAGGTGACGGGGACATCGTACATGTCCGAAATATCTTTCTCCGCCAGTCGTTTTATCTTGCGCAACAGGCGGCCTTTCTGCCCGATGACAATCCCCTTCTGGGACGGACGGTTCACGTAAATGTCCGCATGAGCCAGCCAGCCCGTTTCCGGAGATTCGTCAATGTGATTGACCCCCACCGCGATGGCGTGGGGAAGCTCATCATGCAATTCGTGGAATAACTTTTCCCGGATGACATCGCCCATGGCCAATTTGCGTGGAAAATCAGTCAACACATCTTCGGAAAACAAGGGCGGGCCGAGGGGAACCCGGTCAAAAAGCGCTTGAACAAGTTCCGCCACCCCGTCATGGTTGGCGGCTGAAATGTCAAACCAGGGAACCGCTGCGCAATGATCAGGATTTTTTCGGGAAATGTCTTCCCATTGGGCGCGGTATTCGTCCGCGTACGGCGTGCCCAAGTCAATTTTATTTAACACGATGACGGCGGGGAGCGCCTGTTTGGCGATTTTCCGCATCCAGCCGTCATCCTCTTCAAACGGGCGTTCGCTGCCGTCCAAGACCAGCATGACGACATCCGCGCCCTCAACGGAGGACCTGGCCATCCGGTTCATCATTTTTCCCAGGTCATAGGTGGCCCGGTGCACGCCGGGGGTGTCTAGAAACACCAACTGGCCCCGCGGCTCTGTCAATACCGCGCGGATCAAATTGCGGGTCGTCTGGGCGACATCACTGACGATGCTGACTTTTTCCTCTAAAATCCCGTTGAGTAACGTGGATTTCCCCACATTGGCCCGCCCGACAATGGCGATAATTCCACTCTTGATCTTGGCGTTTAAGTCGTCAATAGATAGCATTTAGCACCTGTCCAAAGTAATGGTTCCAAGGCGGCCGTCCCGGAAGTCTTTCAGCACGGCGATGGCGCTTTTACGCCTGTCCACCACGCCCCCGGATTTCAGGTGGCCCCGTTGCCGCCCGACCGCTTCCAAAAATTCTTCGACTGACTCGGTCAACTCACCGCAATCATACATGTCCAATGACAATTTTCCTGGATTTTCACGCGCCCACTCCAGGAGATACTCGGCGACCAGCTCCTCGCCGATGAGCTCATCTTTGATGCATCCACAGAGGGTCAGCTTCAACTCCATGCGCTTGGCGCTTATCTTGGGCCACAGGACACCGGGCGTGTCCAGCAACTCCACATCCCCGGCTAATTTGATCCATTGCTGGCTCCGGGTGACACCCGGACGGGGGCCGGTTTGCGCCCGTTTGCTGATTGAAAGGCGATTAATCAGCGTGGATTTTCCGATATTGGGAATGCCGGTGATCATGACCCGCAACGGGCGGCGCAGTCGGGTGGTGGACCCACTGGCGGTCCGGTGTTCCTCCACACGCGCATGCCACCCCGGCACTAGCGCGTCTAAATTCCGTCCGGTGATGGAATCCACAAAAAAAACGGTTTGCTTTTTCGCCGCGTAATACGCTTGCCACCGGGCTGTCTCAGCGTCATCGGCGGAGTCGGATTTCGTGAAAACCAGACAACGGGGCTTACTCCCGAATAAATCGTTAAAGGCGGGATTACGGGAGACTTTAGGGATCCGGGCGTCAAGAAGCTCCACAACCAAGTCAACCAGCTTGAGCTTTTCTTTGATTTGCCGGCCGGCTTTTAGCATGTGCCCCGGAAACCACCCGGTCACGGGAAGCTGGTCAAAGTCAAGGCGGTGTTGATGAGGAGGAATAGTCAAAGAAGGGACCTTCAGATGAAAAAAACGGCATTCTGAGCAATGGGGTTAATGTAACCCCGAAAGGGCGGGTCTCAAGCGGTGTGAGAACAGGGAGGGCGGGGGCCAACGATAAAAATACAGAAAAAATCATTTTAGCGAATTGCCGAGGGCTTATGTTTCGCTATATTAACCGCCAGATGATGCGAACGGGGCATTAGCTCAGTTGGCTAGAGCGCCACACTGGCAGTGTGGAGGTCATCGGTTCGAGCCCGATATGCTCCACCATCGCATTATAAGACAGGCCGCCTTCGGGCGGCCTTTTTTTTTGTGGATTTTCATTCGGATTCAAGATGAAAGAATCGGCTTCACGCTTGAAATATCCTCAAAATGGCTGTAAGAAGTCAAGGATTGGCAGGTGCTTCCTTTTTGAAATACTTTCTCGCGTGGATAGAGTAAACAATCGATTTCCATCACTGTGATTCATGGAATGTTGGAATGTTGGAATGTTGGAATGTTGGAATATTGGAATATTGGGTTAAGGGATTTATGACTTTTTTGACCCTTTTCCACCGCGGCGGAACAGGTTGAAGAGAATACGAAGACCATTTGAAGGAATTAAAGATGCAAGACAAAATGATGACCGGCGCGATTCTCCCCGGGGACAGCAGTGTTGAATTGAAGGCGTTCCAGGTGCCCAAGCCAGGACATGGGGAAGTGCTGATAAAAACGAAATCATCGACGATCTGCGGGAGTGACATCCGGTGCATCTACCATGAGCACCTCGGCAAAGGCCCCGAAGGGTATCAGCCGGGCACAATTGCCGGACACGAACCGTGTGGCCAGATTGTTGACATCGGCCCCGGATGCCGACGGTTTAAGAAAGATGACCGTGTTGTTCTATATCACATTTCCGGATGCGGTGTGTGCAATGACTGCCGCCGCGGGTATATGATTTCCTGCACGAGCGACACCTATCGACGTGCCTACGGCTGGCAACGAAACGGTGGTATGGCCCCCTATATTCTGGCTGAGGAAAAGGATTGTGTTTACCTTCCGGGTTCTTTAACCTACACAGACGGGGCGCAGATTGCCTGTGGGTTTGGCACCGTTTACGAGGGGCTTGAAAAGATTGGCATTTGCGGCAATGACACCGTTTTGATCACCGGTCTTGGCCCGGTGGGGTTGGCCACTGCCATGCTGGCCCGAGCGATGGGGTCCAGATGTGTCATCGGAACTGATGTTATCCAGGAACGTCTTGATTTGGCTACGGAACTGGGGCTTTGCGACGAGGTGCTTGCCGCCGGACCGGACAACGTTGAACAAATTCGCGCCCTGACCGGCGGCATGGGGGTCGAGCGCGCGGTGGATTGTTCCGCCAATGAAAGAGCCCGCCTCGTCTGTGTTCAAGCAACCCGTAAATGGGGTAAAATTTGCTTCATTGGCGAAGGGGGCACTTGCAGCTTCAACCCAAGTCCTGACATCATCCACGATCAGAAAACAATTTATGGTTCTTGGGTGACATCGATTTGGAAGATGGAGGAGCTTGTTGAACGTATCGCCCGCTGGGGGCTGCATCCGGAAGATCTCGTCACCCACCGCTTCCCCCTGGAAAAAGCGGATGACGCCTATGCCCTGATGGCAAGTGGCAAATGCGGCAAAGTCGCGGTTGTGTTTGACGAAGAGATAAAGGGCTAGCGACCATGCGGAACGACCCGTTTATGGATGCCGACGGTGTCAACCCGGACGCTGTGCCGTCGGCCACGCTATGTACAGAGGCGCGGATGCCGATGGTGGGGCTTGGCACGTTCGGTTCTGATCACGTCACGCACGAACAGATCGCGGCGGCGGTTATCGGCGCCGCCCGCGTCGGGTACCGCCACTTCGACTGCGCGTCGGTGTATGGTAACGAGGCGCAGATTGGCAAATCCCTGCAGGTTATCATGGACAATGGCATTCCGCGTGAAGCGCTGTGGATCACCTCCAAGCTGTGGAATGACAAGCATGCGGAAAAAGATGTCATTCCGGCGTGTAAGCAGTCGTTAATGGATTTAGGTCTGGATTATTTAGACCTCTACCTGGCGCATTGGCCATTTCCCAATTTCCATCCCCCGCAGTGTGATGTATCATCCCGAAGTCCCGATGCCAGACCCTACATACATTCAGAATTCATGAAAACCTGGCGGCAGATGGAGAGGCTTGTGGACTCGGGACTCGTCCGTCACATCGGCAACTCAAATATGACGATTCCCAAGCTTGAGTTGCTGTTGCGGGATGCCGACATCAAACCGGCGGTTAACGAAATGGAACTCCATCCCCATTTTCAGCAACCCGAACTCTTCGAGTTTGTCCGCGACAACGGCATCGTGCCAGTCGGATACTGCCCGCTCGGGTCGCCAAATCGGCCCGAGCGCGACCGGACCCCGGATGACACGGTCGATATGGAAGATCCTGTCCTGGTCGAAATCGCCGAAGCGCATGCCGCGCACCCGGCGGCGGTATGCTTGAAGTGGGGCGTGCAACGCGGGCAGGTGGTCATTCCGATGTCGGCAAACCGTCGCAACTACCTTGCCAACCTGCGGTGTGTGACAACGCCCCCGCTGACCGATGAGGAGATGAATCGGCTCTCCCGCATTGACCGGAATAACCGCCTGATCAAAGGCCATGTTTTTCTCTGGAAAGACGACCAGACCTGGGAAGATCTGTGGGATCTGGACGGTCTGATCACACCCGGATGATACGATGACAAAAACAGCAAAATTCTCTCCCGCATTTGAATCTCTGACAGCCTACGAATGCCCGAAGTGGTTCCGCGATGCCAAGTTCGGGATATGGAGCCACTGGGGTCCGCAGAGCGTGCCCATGTACGGTGACTGGTATGCCCGAAATATGTATATCCAGGGGCATAAGCAGTATCTCTACCATCTGCGCCATTACGGACATCCTTCAAAATTTGGCTACAAGGACATCTGCGCGCTCTGGCAGGCCGAGAACTTCGATCCGGAAGGACTGATGGCGCTGTACAAGAAGGCCGGCGCGCGCTATTTCGTAGGCCAGGCCATGCACCACGATCATTTTTTCAACTATCCGTCCAGATTCAACCGGTTCAATTCGGTGGAGATCGGGCCAAAGAAGGATATCTGCGGGCTGTGGAAGGCGGCGGCCGACAGGGAAGGGCTGCCGTTCGGTCTGACCGAACATCTCGGGGCGACCTTTTCGTGGTGGAAGACCAACAAGTGGCACGACACCGAAGGCCCGTACGCCGGCGTGCCCTACGACGGCAACGATCCCGAATACCGCGACTTCTACCTGGACAACTATGAGCACGTGACCGCCGGGCAAACGAGGGAGACCAAGCCCTGGCTGACGTCAAACCGCGACTTTCACGACTACTGGCTTGCCGTCATGCGCGAGGTCATCGACTTGTACCAGCCGGATCTGCTCTATTCCGACAGCGCCCTGCCATTCGGCAACCATGCCGATAATAATCCCGGCGACGCGGTCTACCGCAACGGCCTTGAAGCCGTCGCCCACCTGTACAACACATCCATCCGGAAGCATGGCGAAAACCGCGCGGTTTACAACCAGAAGGACCGGCGCCCCGAAGTCTACCGGGTCGGAGTGCTCGACATTGAGAAGAGCCAGCTCCCCGGAATTTATCCCGACCCTTGGCAGACCGACACCTGCATCGGCAACTGGTTCTACGATGTCAAGCAGGAATTCAAGAAGCCGGGTCATGTCATCGAGATGCTCATCGACATCGCCGCCAAAAACGGTTGCATGCTGCTCAACATTTTGCAGAAACCGGATGGCTCGATCGACGACGAGACGCATTACTTGCTGTCGGAGCTGGCGGACTGGTTCGCCATCAACAGCGAAGCCATCCACGGCACCCGGCCGTGGCGGCGGTACGGGGAAGGGGACAGCACCGTGCTGATCCAAGGATTCAAGGAGGAGCAGGTCGTCTGGAACAGTTCGGACTACCGGTTCACCCGTCGGCAAGGCTCAGGGTCGGCCGGGCGGGGCGACACTCTCTACGCCTTCATGCTGGCGGCGCCCGAAAACCGCGTGGCGGTGATCAAGAGCCTGACCCGCGAGGATCGGGTGCGCAAGGTCACCCTGCTTGGCGGCGGCGAATGCGCCTTCAGTCAGGCGTTCGGCACCTTGACGGTCGAACTGCCGGAGCGCCTGCCTTCAAAATACACCAACACACTGGCGATTGATCTATAACCGAAATTCCGCCAAAATTCTTCGAAAGGATATCGCGATATGAGATCTGAATCCATTGCTGTGATGTTGGGTACGCAGGCCCTCGCCCTGGGTGCCGTCAATCCGCCGGCCGCCGAACCAGCGCCCCCGCCCCCGCCCAACATCGTATTTTTCCTTGCCGACGACCTGCGGGCGGACTGTCTCGGCGTGCTGGGGCATCCCGTCGTCAAGACACCGAACATCGACAAGCTGGCGGCCAACGGGGTGATCTTCCGCAACGCCTATACCCTCGGCTCCCACAGTGGCGCCGTGTGTCTGCCGAGCCGGACAATGATCCAGACCGGGACGAGTTATCTGCGGAAGGAACGGACCGCGCCGACCCTCGCGCAGACCATCAAGGCGGCCGGCTACGCCTCGATCCGCAGCGGCAAGTTTGGCAACGGCCCGAAGAAGCTCGACGACGAGTTCGATGTCCACCTGAACGGGAAGACAGCCGAGGGCCATGCCGACAACATCATCCAATTCATCCAGGACAATGCCGGCCAGAAGCCGCTGTTCCTCTACATGGCGGGCAAAGAGCCGCACGATCCACAATTCGCGACGGAAGAGTTTTACGCCATGTATCAGCCGGAGAAGATTCCGCTGCCGGCCAACTTCCTGCCGTTCCATCCATTCGACAACGGCGACATGACCGTGCGCGACGAGAAGACGCTGGCGTGGCCGCGCACCAGGGAGAGCGTCACCGGCAAGCTGGCCCGTTATTACGCATCGACGACATACTGGGATGCGCAGGTCGGCCGGGTTGTCGAAGCGTTGAAGGCCGCCGGGCAGTTCGACAACACCCTCTTTATCATCGCCGGCGACAACGGCCTCTCGCTCGGCGAACATGGCTTGCTGGGCAAGCAAAACCTCTACGAGTTCGGCGGCATGCATGTGCCGCTGATCTTTGCCGGGCCGGGCATCAAGAAAGGCGACACCAAGGCGTTCGCCTATCTGTACGATGTCTATCCGACGCTCTGCGAGCTGGCCGGGATTCCTGTGCCGGCCGGGCTGGATGCCAAAAGTCTCGCGCCGGTCATCAGGGGAGAACAGGCAAACGTGCGCGACGTCCTGTTTACGGCGTACAAGAATTGCCAGCGTTCCATCCGTGACGACCGCTGGAAGCTCATCCGCTATCCCTTGATCAACAAGACCCAGCTTTTTGATCTCGAAACCGACCCGCACGAGATGAACGATCTTGCCGGCAAAACGGAGTCCGCCGGCAAGATCAAAGAACTCACCGCGCTGTTGGAGCGGACACGCAAAGACTACGGCGACACCAGTTCGCTTGCCGTGGCCAATCCGGCTCCCGCCGCCTGGACACCCGATCAAGAGGATTGACAATGAAATCAAGACTACTCCCGGCCGCTTTGCTGCTGGCGCCCGCCGCCGCTTTGTCCGCGGCGGACAAGCCCAACATCATTTTCATCCTCACCGATGATCAGGGCTACGGCGACCTGTCGTGCACCGGCAACCCGATACTGAAAACGCCCAACATGGACCGGCTGCATGACGAGGGGGTCCGCTTCAACGATTTCCATGTCAGCCCGACCTGCTCCCCGACGCGGAGCGCGTTAATGACCGGACGGCATCCGTTCAAGAACGGTGTGACGCACACGATTTACGAACGTGAGCGCCTCACGCTCAAAGCGACGACCATCGCTCAGGCGCTTCAGTCCGCCGGCTATGCGACCGGCATCTTCGGCAAATGGCATCTTGGGGATGAGGATGCCTATCAACCCGACCAGCGCGGCTTCGACGAAGTGTTCATCCACGGGGCGGGCGGGATCGGACAGAGCTATCCAGGCAGTTGCGGAGACGTTCCCGGCAACCGGTATTTCGATCCGGTCATCAAACACAATGGCACATTCGAGAAGACCTCCGGCTATTGCACCGACGTGTTTTTCGCCCAGGCGATGACATGGATCGAGTCACAGAAAGATGGGAAGCCGTTTTTCTGCTATCTGGCCACCAACGCGCCTCATGTGCCGTTGCAGGTTCGTCCCGAAGACGAAGCGCGCTACAAGGGGAAGGTGCCGGACGACACCGCCAAGTTCTTCGGCATGATCGCCAATATCGACGACAACATCGGGCAAATGCTGGCGAAGTTGAAGGCGTTGGAGCTTGACGACAATACGCTCATCGTGTTCATGACCGACAACGGCACGGCGGGTGGCAGAAAGGTATTCAATGCCGGCATGCGCGGTGCCAAAGGCTCGGTGTCGCAGGGCGGGACACGGGCCGCTTCCTTCTGGCGCTGGCCGGGCACTCTGAAGCCGGCTGACGTCAAGCCGTTGGCCGCCCATATCGATGTCTTTCCCACCCTGGCCGAACTGGCCGGGGCAGCGCTGGGCGACGAGCTTCGGCAGCAGGTTGAAGGCCGCAGCCTCGTTCCCCTGTTGCTAAACCCGGACGCCGCGTGGCCGGACCGGATGCTGGTCACGCACGGCGGTCGTTGGCCGAAGGGGGAGCCTCCGCGTAAGTCCCGCTCCTGGCGTGTCCGCGACAGCCGGTATTGCCTGGTTTCCAGAAGTGATTTGCGGCTATACGATCTGCAGGCCGATCCCCGCGAATCCCGGGATGTCTCCGGGGAACATCCTAACATCGTCCGCGCATTTTCCGTCGCCTATGAAACGTGGTGGGATGAGACCGTTCCGCTTCTCGTCAATGAGGACGCCTGGAAAACCGCTCCCGCCATGAACCCCTTCCGCGAGCAGTACGACAAGCAGTTCGGGAGTGGCCCGGCAGCGGGCCCGGAAGACCGCGAATGACCAACCCCGGCGGCGGCATGTGAGACCCGGGAACGACACCCTCAAAAACAAAAGCAAACTGTACATGAATTCTAAGCTCGCAAATACTTTGAAAATGAAAATGCCGGTTGTCTTGGTTTTGGCATTGGCGGTCACGCCGAATCTGTGGGCTGCCGCGAAAACCCAGGGTTCCGACCCCTATTACACGGAGTCTTCCTTGTTCTTCCCCAAACCCGACTCACGGGGATCAACCTGGAAGGTGCCGCACTTCGGTCCGGTGGGGATCGGCATCGATCTGGTGAATCCCAATTTCACGATGAAAATTTCGGGGATTGAAGACGGGTCGCCCGCGGCAAAAACCGGAAAACTCAAGAAGGGCCAGATCATCGAAAGTGTCAACGGACAGGGCTATAAGGGGCCAGGCCTTTGTGAATACTATCTTCGGACAGGAGACAAGAGCGTATTGCCGTTAATAAAGCAAATGACTGATGAGATCAGGGAGTATATGTTTAATGGAGGCTGGAGCGGGCGCGGCAAGGCAGGCTTTTCGTATGGACAACTCAATGCCGCGGGCGTTCACTGTGTGACATTTCTGCTTATGGCGAAATACTGCGGAGTTGATGTGGATGACTATATGCTGCAGACATCGCTACGACAATTTTTCCGTTTTTCCGGTCGCGGAACAGTTCCCTATGGCGACAGCTTCCCGGAAAACGGATACAGAGACAACGGTAAGACGGGAGGATTGGCCTTTGCCATGGCCGCGGCCGCCCTTCTGACGCCGGATGGGGAGAATTCTGTTTACGCAAAAGCGCGTGACAACTGCGCAATGAAGAGCTTTTAAAATATCTCGATCATGATGAATGGTGGTTTCAATACAACAGTTTCGATGCTCTGACGATGATTGCCACCAGCCCGGAGCACTGCAAGGAGGTAATGCCCAGTCTCTGCGAGGTTCTCGGCAGAACCAGGATCGCCCTGGTTCTGCTGCGCAGGGTCAGGGATCTGGAGCAGAAGATCTCAACCGCTCCAGAGGATGTCAAATCCTTTGCGGTTGAATACTTCAGAAAGGCCTTCGAAAATGTGCCCAACGAGTTTGTGGATGAGGCGACAGGTTACACCATGATCGGCGGAGCGCGGTACGCAAAGAAAAGGATCGCGGGAATCCTCGTCGACCTGCCGGAAGGTGCGGAAATTGGCCGTAAAGACCCCAAAGCGACGCTTGCCTACAAGCGGAGCGGTGATGAAAAGGACATGTACATCTATTCAGGAACGTTCTCTCCCAATGAGAAATTTGTGGGGAAATGGCTGTATCAGATTGACGTTGCACCTGATAAGTTGGACACTATTGAAGCGGAGATAAAGAAAAAAATATCACGCATCGAAAGAGGACTGGAAGAGTTGGCTAAAAAAAGGGCTAAAAGAGCCAAAAATCCAAACGCTAAAAAGCAAAAAAAGAGTCAACGCGTTGGCGGTGCTCTTGGCAGACTAATCAGAAAGGTATATCTTACACTTAAAGATAATGGAGACGTAGGGGAAAATAAATTTCTGTTCTGGACGGATGACACGTTGATCGACAACGGCATGGGTGAAGCCAGAAAAATGAGGCTTTACACGATCAAGGGCAAAACGTATCTTCTAGTCGAAAAAGGCGGGTTTGATGATGAGGAAATTGATCGATCCGAAGATAGTGATGATGAATCGGGTAATGACGCGGGATCTGCCGATGAACGAGTTCCACCGGACTGGCATTGCGGGTATGAGGTCTATGAACGGGTTGAATAGAAAGCGTGTCAACTGAAGCGTGATTGAGATCAAGTCCTGATTAAAAGTTGACACGCCGAATAATGACTATTGAACACGGATATCAGATTGGCGGACGTGGATCAGTTCACGCGTGTCGGTGTACCGGATTTATCCGGAAAAAGGGTGATTCAACCACCCTCAAGAAAAAATCCTCAGATAAGTGTTATTTTTATTACAACCATGAGCCGAGCCCTCGCCTACAAACTTGCAGGAGCAATCGCTATGACAGCAGCAATGACCGCCGGAGCCACCAACCAAGCAAGCCCCCTTCAGATTAGCGGCGTATATCCGCATCTTTGTACATACACCGTCGAATCCGGTGAAACCGCCAAGTTGAACGAGTGCGGGATTGGGGCGCTTGTGCCCTGGGCAGGCAAGCTGTGGATGATCACCTACGGCGCGCACCACCCCGAGGGCAGCACCCACAAACTGTATTCAATCGATGATAATCTCACGATGACGATTCATCCCGAGAGTGTGGGCGGAACGCCGGCCGGGCGCATGATTCACCAGGAGTCGAATCAGCTCATCCTCGGCCATTACCTGGTCGATTCAGATGGCAATGTGCGCACAATCTCCCCCAAAACCATGCCGGCGCGGGTGACGGCGATCGCCCGGCACTTGACCGATCCGGCAAACAAAGTCTACGTCGTGGACATGGAGGGGATGATCTACGAAGCCGATGTTCATACCCTGGAGGTCAAGAAGCTGTTTCACAAGCCCGTTCCAGGCTGGCACGGTAAAGGCGCCTACACCTCGCAGGGCAGACTCGTGGTATCGAACAACGGGGAGCTCCCGGTGGGTGGCGGCTACGGCGATCACCTGCTGGTTGAAGACCTGCCGGAGAGTTTGGAGAATGCCGGTGTGCTGGCCCAGTGGGACGGCACGGCCTGGGAGATGGTCGAACGGCGCCAATTCACAGATGTCACGGGGCCGGCCGGCATTGATGCTGTGCCGGATGATCAGGGCCCGCTCTGGTCGATTGGCTGGGACCGCCGTTCCCTGCGGCTGAAAATACTTGATAACGGTGTTTGGCACACCTTCCTCCTGCCCAAGGCGGCGCATAACAACGATCCCCGGCACGGCTGGTTCACCGAATGGCCGCGCATCCGCGAGATTGGCGAGCACGGCATGATGATGGACATGCACGGGATGTTCTACCAGTTTCCCAAAACCTTCGCGGCCGGCGACACCGCCGGGATTGCTCCGATCAGCAGCCACCTCCGCTACATTCCGGACTTCTGCCTCTGGAACGGGCACCTGGTCATTGCCACGGATGAAGCATCAATCATGGGGCACAAGCATTGCGGCCAACCGCAGAGCAATCTGTGGATTGGCACATTTGATGAATTGAAGAAATGGGGCCCGGCCAGCGGCTATGGCGGGCCGTGGGTCAAGGACAACGTCAAGGGCGGCGCGCCCTCCGATCCATTCCTGATTGCGGGCTTTGACCGCCGCGTCTTGCACCTTTCCGCCTCGCCTCAAGCGACATTCACCATCGAGATCGATCCGGAGGGCCGCGACGACTGGCAGGAACATGGCGCTTTCGAAGTCGGCGACTATGCCGTCGTGACGCTTCCCGGCAGCCTCAAGGCCGAATGGATCCGCATGACAGCGGACAAGGATTGTGAAGCGACCGCCTATTTCCATGGCACAGCGGCGACATACCCGGAGTCCAACACAAGGTTGTTCGCAGGCCTGGCCGAGGGCAGTGGCGAGGGGCAGGGCGGGCTGCTGTATCCGGCGCAAAAAAGCCGCAATCTTCAGCTCATCGCGCCAGACGGCCAGCCGTGCCACGACGTGACCCGCGATTTTCAGTTCCGGCCGACCAAGCGTGATGCCGGCCTCGAAAAGATGCTGGCTGTCGAGCCCGAATTTGAGATCGATGCCGCATCCGTCATTGTCCGCAGCCGAGACAACCGGTTTCGCTTGCCGAAAGGCGATGCCGCCTATGACCAGCCGTTCGCCTTTGGCTGGCCGCGGGCGGCGCGCGAAGTGGAGTCCGAGCGCAACCTGGCGAACATCCACGGCAGCTTCTACGAGATCCCGCGTTCCGGCTTCAAAGCGTTGCCGGACTGGGAGCGGATGCGCCCGGTGGCCAGTCATAGCAAACAGATCCATGACTTCTGCACGTGGCAGGGACTACTGGTGCTCACGGGAGTCGCGCCCAAGGCCGAGGAGGATGGTCACGTCTTTCGTAGCGACGATGGCGTCGCCGTGTGGTGTGGCGCGGTTGATGACCTGTGGCAGCTCGGAAAACCGGTCGGAAGGGGCGGCCCCTGGAAAGACACAGCGGTCAAGGCGGCCGTGCCGTCCGACCCGTATCTTATGACTGGCTATGACCGCAAGACGCTTGAATTGCGTGCCGACAAAGATGTGACAATCACGCTGGAAGTCAATGTCGACCACCAGTCCGGCTGGCATCGCTACAAGACCTTCGCGCTCAAAGCGGGACAGACAGAAACCTACCGCTTTCCCCCGGAATACAGTGCCCACTGGATCCGCTTCATATCCGATACAGATTGCACAGCCACGGCCTGGTTGACTTATGAATAGGCTGGAGGTAACTACTCAGGTATCTCCCACTGCCTGTCCCTGATAATGCCGAAATACCCAAACGCCCAAAAACCCAAGCAAGCCCGAATGACGAACTCCAAACACCGAATTCCACTATTCTCCGATCCATGTCCGCCGAGTGGCAGGGAAACTCTTTTCGGCATTGGACATTTGGGAATTAGGAATTCTTTGGGTCTTTGGGTCTTTCGTCATTTTATGGCAACTACTAATGTCCCACTGCCTGTCACTGATTCCCACCTGAGTCGTTACGATTGGAGTCGCAGATGCTCGGCTTAAACAAGCAAAACGTTCTCGTGTCAACGGCGATGGCGGCGGCAGTGTCCGGATTTGCCCAGCTGGACGAGCCCAGACAGCCCAATTTCCTAGTCTTCGTTGTCGATGATCTTGGCTATATGGATATTGGTGCGAACAACCCGAACTGCTTCTACGACACACCCAATATTGATCGACTGGCTCAGTCGGGCATGCGGTTCACCGATGGCTATGCGGCAAATCCGGTCTGCTCACCAACCCGCTACAGCCTGATGACCGGCAAATATCCTTCCCGACCCGATGCGACAAATTATTTTTCCGGCAAACGCAGTGGCCAGTTCAATCCGGCACCGCTCAATGACAGAATGCCTGTGGAGGAGGTGACAGTAGCGGAACTTCTGAAGCATAAGGACTATGCAACGTTCTTCGCAGGAAAATGGCATCTGGGACCGGATGAGACGTATTATCCGCAAAATCAGGGGTTTGACGTCAACATGGGCGGACACCGTGCGGGCGGTCCCGGAAAACACTATTTTGCCCCGTTTGATAACCCGCAGCTGCAGCCGGACAGTCCTCCCGGCGATCATCTCCCGGCCCGGCTCGCCAGGGAGACGGCAACTTTCATTGCCAAGAATAAAGACAGGCCCTTTCTCGCCTATCTGTCGTTCTACTCGGTCCATACACCCTTGATGGGGCGTCCCGACCTGATTGAGAAGTATAAGGCCAAAGCTGAGAAGATCGCGGGCGAGGAGTTTGCCGACGAGGAGCAGAATCTGCCGACAAATAAGGCGCGAAAGGTGCGAATCCTACAGAAACATGCGGTGTATGCCGCCATGGTTGAAGCCATGGACGAAGCCGTCGGGGTGGTGCTCAAACAGCTTGAAGAGTCGGGATTGGCCGACAACACAGTCGTGATCTTTACCTCCGACAATGGGGGGCTCTCGACATCCGAGGGGTCACCGACCAGCAACCTGCCGCTGCGCGGCGGCAAGGGGTGGATCTACGAGGGAGGCATTCGCGAACCCTGGCTGGTCCGCTATCCGGGGGTCACCAGCCCCGGGTCAGTCTCTCATCAGCCGATCTGCTCCATTGACCTTTTCCCCACCATTGCCGCCGCAGCCGGCATACCTATAGACCATGTGACTGACGGCATGGATTTCACACTCGCTCTGCGCGGTGAAGTCTTGCCGGCCCGCCCGTTGTTCTGGCATTATCCCCACTATTCAAACCAGGGAGGATTCCCCGGCGGAGCCATTCGGGTTGGGAATTATAAATTGCTCGAACGGTACGAGGATGGCAGGGTGCACCTGTATAACCTCGAAAAGGACATCGGAGAGCAGAATGACCTCGCGGAAAAGATGCCGGAGCAGGTCCAGGCCATGCGACAGCAGCTGCACAACTGGTACAAAATCGTCGATGCCAAGTTCCTGCAGGAGAAAAACGGTCGCATCCCATGGCGTCCCGGAAATGTCGCGGCAGGGAGCTTGAAGTGACATTCAGTCAGTCAGGGCTCAGTCTTGTCGCGTTAGTCTGCCGGACACACCTATCCGCGGGAAACAACCGTAGAGCCTAAGAAGACCCCAAGATGAAGATACACGACAGCTTTCCCAGATATCGGGACTTTGCTCCCAAAGTTCCCGTGTGGTGCGTCACACCGACACGCCCGGGGTGTATTCACCGGTTCTTCGACACGTCTCCGATCAGCCCGTCCGGACGCTATCTGGCCGTGTTTCAGCTCCCGTTTGAGAATCGTCAGCCGCAGCCGGGTGAAACAGGCAATGTCCGCATCGTCGATCTGG
The DNA here is from genome assembly GCA_032251435.1 of Lentisphaeria bacterium. Taxonomy (GTDB): domain Bacteria; phylum Verrucomicrobiota; class Lentisphaeria; order Oligosphaerales; family MVZH01; genus JAVVEH01. The sequence goes on from JAVVEH010000002.1 coordinate 86,058, forward strand.
CAACCGGCGAAGATCATGTCGTCGCCGAGACGGCCGGCTGGGAGCCGCAGATGGGGGCCAATATCAATTGGGGAGGTTCCGACCACGACTTGTTTTTTAATGACGTTGATACGGAAACCTGGCAGCCCTTTGCCTGGAAACTTGATCCGTTGAGCGGCAAACGCCAGCGCCTGGAAGGTGCCGTATACCACGCCTCCGCCGATGGCCGATGGTTGATATCGGCCAATATGACAACCATGAGGAGAACCCAGCCGGGATACGGTGTCTGCATTCCTCCCGAAAAGATGCGGCGCAACATCGGCCCGGCTGAGGATGACGGCTTCTACCTGACCGACACAACCACGGGAAAGACACGGCTGCTTGTCTCAATCGCGGATCTGCTAAGCCAGGCCGATCCTCCGGTTCTGATTGACGATCCGCGGCACCAGGAGATCTACGGGTTTCACAGCAAGTTCAATCCGCAAAGCGATCGCCTCATGGTGAGCCTGCGATGGTTTCCCGCAACCGACGAACCGCGCTGGAACATGTTCAAGATTGACCATTCCGCGGTGCGCTTCGCCTGGGTGACAATGGGACTTGACGGAGGCCCGAAACACTGTGCTGTGGGGCCCGAGCAATGGGAAAAAGGGGGACACCACGCCACCTGGTTTCCGGACGGCAGCCGCATATCGATGAATCTCAATATAGATCGGGATATCCTGCGCTTTGTACAGGTCAACGCGGATGGCAGTGGCTTGCGCAAGATGCTGAACGAAATCCCGGGATCAGGGCATCCCACTGTCCACCCGAACGGCACACACCTGCTGACCGATACGTACACCAGCGAGAAGACGGCGTTCGGCGACGGCACGATCCCATTGCGCTGGATCGATCTCAAAAGCGGACAGGAAGAAACGATTGCGCGCGTCAACACCCGCCAATCATGCGAAGACAGTGTCATGCGGGTGGATGCCCATCCCGCCTGGGATCGAACCTGGCGTTACGTCACCTTTAATGCCTTCGTCAACGGAACACGCCGAGTCTTTCTGGCGGACATGAAAGAATTGATATGAGAGCCAGCGCCGTGGAACTGGAGCGACCAACGGGACGGCAACCTCACCTCGTCGGTTTGCCATTTTGTTCATAATCAATTCGGGTCAGGCGCTATTCCGTCTGAACGGTGAGGCGAACCTTCGCCAGACAAGCTAAGGTATATGATGAAAGTCGACACTCTGAAATTAACTGGACTGATATTTCTCTGCGTTACGGCGACAACGCGCGGAGGTGAGGAGAAGAAAAGCATGGCAACGACTGTTGAACGAATTGATGGATATCGGGGGATTTGGTTTGACTTGGGGCAAAAATCCGAATTCGGGTCGAAGTATTCCGGAGGTCTGGGCACCTATACGGCGAAACATCATCCGCTGGCGGTTTACGCGCCGGCCGTTGAGAAAACCTTCTTTGTCTACGGGGGGACAACAGAAAAGGACGAGCGGCATCTGCTCGCCATGGCCGCCTACTACGATCATCAAACAGGTCAGGTGCCGAAACCTGTCGTCGTCCACGACAAGCGGGACGTGGATGATCCGCACGACAATCCGAGTATTCAGATTGATGGCAAGGGATACCTGTGGGTCTATGTCAGCGGGCGTGGACACAAAAGGCCGGGCCATGTCTACCGCTCAGGCGAACCCTACGACATCGAATCGTTTAGACACGTCTCGGAACGTGAATTCACCTACCCCCAGCCCTGGTGGATTGAAAAGCGGGGCTTCCTCTTTCTGTTTACCAAGTATACCGGGGTGCGCGAACTCTACTGGAGCGTGAGTGATGCCGAGGGCGGAAACTGGACGCAAGACCGTAAACTGGCCGGCATGGGCGGGCATTATCAGGTCAGCAATGAAAAGGATGGCAAGGTGATCACGGCCTTCAACATGCACCCGAAAGGCAATGTAGACCAACGGACCAACCTGTATTTTGTTCAGACCGATGACGGGGGAAAGACCTGGCATACCGCTGCTGGGGAGATTGTTGAGACACCGTTGACCAATCCGGACTGCCCCGCGCTGGTACGCGACTATCGCTCCGAGAAGCGGCTGGTGTACATGAAGGATATTGGGTTCGATGGTAAAGGCAACCCCGTGATCCTCTACCTGACCAGTGGCAGCCATCAACCGGGCCCTAAGGGCGCGCCGCGCACATGGACCATCGCCCACTGGACCGCCGGCGACTGGGCATTCCGTGAAATCACAACCTCGACACACAACTACGATATGGGGTCTCTCTATATGGAGCCGGATGGGACCTGGCGAGTGATTGGCCCGACGGAACCCGGCCCTCGGAAACACGGCACCGGCGGGGAAATCGCCGTCTGGTGCAGCCAGGATGAAGGCAAGACATGGAAGAAAACCCGCGAGGTGACGCAGAACAGCCCGCTCAACCATGGCTACGTGCGGCGGCCGCGCAATGCGCATCCCGACTTCTACGGATTCTGGGCCGATGGCGACCCGGATACCATCTCTGAATCCCGGTTGTATTTTACCAATCAGGCAGGCACACAGATATGGTGCCTGCCGTATGACATGGAAGACGATGTTGCCGTCCCCGTGACGCTTGAACCTGGACTTCCAGAGTAATGGCACAACAACAGTTGGGTCGCGACGCGAGGCATTCATTTTCTTGAGAACCGGGATCAAGGCCGTCCCTTCTTCCTGAACGTGTCGTTCCATCGCCCCCATGCTCCGCTGGATCCGCCCAAGCAGTACCGTGCCATGTACAAGGATGAACCGATCCCTCCGGTTCCGGTCGGCGACTGGGCGGCGCGGCATGACATTCCCGTTGACGATCCAAATGCCTGGCACGGCCGGCTTTCGCCTGAACAGCTAGCAGACGCTCGCCGATCTTACTACGCGCTGATTACGCACATCGACACCCAGATCGGACGATTCCGGCAAGCGCTTGAAGGAATGAACATCGGGCCCACCTGGTTCCTTTTCACCTCGGATCACGGCGAGATGCTCGGGGATCACAATCTGTTCCGGAAGACTTATGCGTATGAGGGCTCGGCGGGGATCCCGATGATTATTACGCCCCCGGAAGTTCCCGGACGGCGGAACTCGGCGGCTCCGGTCTCCCAGATTGACATTATGCCGACGCTCCTGGAGGCCGCCGGTTTGAACATCCCCGAAAGTGTGGAAGGCCGCAGTATGCTGCCGCTCCTTGACAATTCGCCGGCCGAAGCCGGGTGGCGGGACTATGTTCACGGCGAGCACTCGCCTTGCTACGACAAAAACACGGGCATGCAGTTTCTGACCGACGGCAGGGAAAAGTACATCTGGTACACGCTCACGGGTGAGGAGCAGCTTTTCGATCTTGCTGGTGATCCCGATGAACTTCACAACCTTGCCGACGAGCCGGCTTGTGAGGACAGGCTTCTCCTCTGGCGCTCGCGCATGGTATCGGAACTGGCCGGGCGCGCCGGGGACGGATTGTCTGACGGAAACCAATTGATCTCCGGAATCGCATTGTCCGCAGTGAGAGATTTCTTGCTTGAATGGGGTCGTCAACGGAACCTGCCGGGTCTTTCTGGAAGACCTGAAATAACTCATTGAGATCCAAATGATTATCGAAAAGCCTGACACTTTCCGAGCTCTCAGAACACTTGCCATGGAGTCCGTACTGTATGGCCATCCCGAGCGCATCATGCCCTTCCGCGTGCGCGGCTTCCGGCTTGTGGACGAGCGCGGCGACATCCTCCATGAAACCACCGACAACCATCAGGGGCATGTCCGCATGGATCTGTCGGCACCCTGCGAGACCGCAAGCTCAGGCTGGAAATAACCGCCACGCATGGCTGCTCGGCAGTCGTATCCCGCATCCGCGTTTATTGAGAACGGAGCAACCTGTCATGATCAACAGACTCACCCGTCCATATCTGACCGACGACGAAAAGCAATGCTGGCAGCAGATGAACCGCGCCAAGCATGACCGCAACGTCCTGCGCCACTTCAATGACATGAAACTCGGCATGTTCATCCACTGGGGGCTCTATTCGCTTGCGGCCGGCTCCTGGAAAGGGGTCCCGCCGCCAGGCATCAGCGAGTGGATACAGTGGTTCGCGCAAGCCCCGCGCGACGAGTATGCCGCCCTGGCGAAATTCTTCAACCCGGACAAATTCGATGCCGCCGGATGGCCATCAACAGCGAAGCTATTTATGGAACCACGTCGTGGAAGGTCGACAAGGAGGGACCGTATCAACCCGACTTCGGAGGAACCACCGACCGCAAGGAACGGGGGTTCAACGGCAATTTCACTCCACAGGATGTCTGGTTCACGGCCAAGGACAATGCGGTCTATGCGATCACCCTTGTCTGGCCGAAGGATGCCCGGTTGCTGATTGCCTCACTGGCCGGTGAACCGGTCGAATCCGTATCCCTGCTGGGATGCGATGCGCCGGTCCAATGGGAGCCGACGGAAAACGGTCTGTCGGTGACCCTGCCGGAGGTCGCCCTTGACACGATCGGGTGTGTCTTGAAAGTGATTGAAAAAATAATGCATGATGTTTAGATTATCGAATGGTTCCGGTTCAACTCAACTGGCTGGGAAAATGGCATTGTAAAACACAGGAGTATTTCGCCATGGAACGACAGATCAGCATTCAGCTTTACAGTGTCAGGGCACAGCTTGCCGCCGATTACGAAGGGACATTGCGCGCCATTGCCGGGATGGGCTTCACAAATGTCGAGCCGGCCGGATTCCCGGGCTACAGTCCGGAGAAGGCCGTTAAATTGTTCGCCGACCTGGGGCTGCGCGCCCCGTCCTGTCACAGCGCGTTGCCGATTGGCGACAACCGCAATCAGGTTGTCGAGACGGCCTTGATGCTTGGACACAGCATGATCATTACCGGTTGTCCGCCGAAATTCCGGGAGAGTTTCAAGGATGCGGATGCGATCAAGGCGACGGCGGAGCTGTATTGCGCGGCGGCCGAAGTTGCCGCCGTGCATGGTCTGCAGGTCGGCTACCACAATCATGACTGGGATTTGCAGCGTGTCGGCGACGACTATGGCTACCGGCTGTTTTTGGAGAACACGCCGGAGACGGTGCTTTGGGAAGCCGATTTGTACTGGGTGGCTAGGGCTGGTCTGTCGCCGGTCGAGTTTGTCAAGGAAATCGGCGCGCGCGGCCGGATTTTGCATTTCAAGGACGGGGTGATCCATGTCGACGACGAGTTTGTCGAGGCGGAGACCGGGGACGGCAAGATCATGGTCAGCAATTCGGTGCCGTTCCTGCCGGCCGGGACGGGGATGGTTGATCTGCGCGGGGCCGCCGATGCTGCCGTGCATGCGGAATACGCGGTGGTCGAGCTTGACTCGTATGCCGGCGACATGATGAAGGCGGTGCGGCAGAGCTACAACTACCTGGTCGGCTCCGGCATCGCCAAGGGACGCAAGTAAAGGCAATCAGACAGACACGCGGGAAAAAAAGTGAGAAGAATAGGAGGATAACCCATGCCCAATCCACTTGCTTCTGTTCTTCAGCCCGTTCCCGAAACCGCCGTCTTCCAGGATATTGACTGGTATATCTGGGGCGGCAGCATGACGCGCGGCCCCGAAGGAAAGTACTATTTGCTCTATGCGCGCTGGCCGCGCCGTTTCGGGCATGGGGGGTGGCTGACCCATTCCGAGGTGGCGGTCGCCGTCGCGGGCAGCCCCCGCGGGCCGTTTCGGCATCTGGACATCGTGCTGCCCGCGCGTGGTGAAGGCTATTTTGATGCCTGGTGCACCCACAACCCCACTGTTCACTGCTTCGACGGCACCTGGTACCTGTATTACATGGGCACCTCCGGGCCGCGGGAATGGATCGACACCCACCTGGACGGGGGGGCCGTTCCGCAAGAAATCCGCATATGCTACCAGGCCGCCCAGCGCATCGGGGTGGCCACCGCCCCGCATCCCGCCGGCCCCTGGACGCGACGGGATGCCCCGCTGATCGACCGTGGCGAGGAAGGCATGCCGGATGAGCGCATGGTCAGCAATCCAGCGGTCTGCCGGCGGCCTGACGGCTCGTATCTCATGATCTACAAGTGTTCGGAGGGGCGAGATCCCCTGCAGAAGCAGGGCCGCGTTGTCCACCTGGCAGCCACCGCCGACAACCCGGATGGGCCTTTCATTAAGACCTGCAGGTGCCACTTGGATAAAGGAAGCCTTTCGGCCCAAATTCTGTAACGCGGCGGTGAAAGATGGAGATTTCGTGCCGAGTGACGATTACGCGCAAATATCGTCTGCCGTAATCGTCGCCTGTAACCCTGGATTTCCGGCTGTTTGCTTCAATCGGTGCGCCTATGACTGCCGCGTTACCAAATTCTATCTCACCGTCGGCGAGTCTGCGGCGCGCTGCCTCCCCAATGATGGCCGTCCCGCCCACATTGGCAAAGCCGTGTCTTGCCCTTTTCGGAAACAATGTGGCCGCGACAGTCCCTGGCGCGGCGCGGCGGCGTCCCCCCGCATGAAATCCCGATGGCGCCCTCCGCATCCCCCCGGAAATCTTTATTTTCATCAATAATTGGCCTATTAAAGTCAATTTATGGTGGATCCATTTCTATGCTCCTTAAAAGAATTCTCCTATATTAGGGAATCTAAAAATCAACAATCGTAGATATCTCATCGAACGTGTGCCACAGTGCGGTTTTAATTCCAGCCGGAAAAGGAGATCATGATGAGTCAGTTAACATCTTTCCAGCAACAGACAACGAACAATCAACAACGGACAACCGTCAAGGAGACCATGATGAACAGCCGAATGCTTACTCTTTTCGTCGTTATCGCCGCCTTAACATTGGTTGGGAAAGCTAGTGCAGATACGATCACATTTGATGTCGTTGCGGATACCTATATTGTCGCCAATGATGCCAACGACAATCGGAACGATGATCCCGATAACGAACTGATTGTTGGCTATGCCGGGGCCATCCAACGTACTTTCATTCGCTTTGATACGTCACCTATATCCCTCCCCGGAAATACTATAGTCACTGTAACCAGCTCAGTGCTGAGAGTTACAAACCGCAACGGCGCCAATGGTTCAAGTGACCCCAATGTTGGTGTATACGACTATGCCTATGACTTTGGAGAAACCACCTCGACATGGAACAATCCTGCCGGTGATGGCAGTGATGTCGCTGGCGGCACTGCGGGCACACTCCTGACCTTTATCAATAACCTTAATGACACTCAAAACGTCTCCCATATCTTTCCCTCGTCAGCCGAATTCAATAGCGTCGTGGAGGCCGCTATCACAGGAGATGGGACCATAAATCTTTTGCTCAAACGTACAAATGATACTGGCACCAGCAATGATTTTGTGCGCTTTCGCGACCGGGATAACGCGACCGGTTTTTTCCAACTTGATGTTACATACGACCTTGTTGCCATCCCCGAACCCTCCACCATCGCTCTTGCGGGGCTGGGATTGGCGGGTGTCTGTCTACGCCGGCGGCGGCGGTGACGATATGGTTGATGGCTTGCCCCGGCGTAGCGACCCCTCGGGGTTCGGAATCCCCGATCCGAACGGAATGAGACAAGGTCATTGAGCATGCAACCATGTTCGACTGCTCAACACGGATGCATCCGAGACGGATGCGCTCCATGGACCGATTTCGTCCCGAAATCAGCCATATCGACCAGTCAAAAAGCGCTGAAGTCACTTCTTGTCTCAGAAGAGCCGGAGACGAAGCCGGGTTGATGGTTGACCTTAACAGGCGTAACAACATGTTGGACAGCAAATTTTTGTGTCGCCCCTTCAGGGCTAGATCGTGTTTTATCAACAAACCTGGGGCTTTACCCCAGGCTATAGTTGTCACGTCCCTTTGGGACTTAAAACCGGGTGATTTTGATTAAATCGACACGCCCTGAAGTCGAGACACCAACTTGGAATGGCCAATGCTTCAGGACGGTTCGCGCACGCATGTTGGTGTACCGGCTTCAGCCGGAAAAGGGCGCCCTGAACACCCTCCGCACGGAACGCCGAAACGGGTGACTATCGCGTTCGCAGACATGAAAAAAAACTTCACTTTAATCGAACTGCTCGTGGTCATCGCCATCATCGGCATCCTGGCCTCGCTGCTGCTGCCGTCGTTGCAACGGGCGGCGTTCTCGGCCAGGCTTGTGGCCTGCAAATCCAACTTGCGTCAAATCGCCATTGGTTTAACCACCTACACGGTTGACTATGACGGCTTCTATCCCGAGGGGAAAGACGACGGTGTCGGGGAGTGGGCTGAAGGCCGGCCGACCAGCTATCAGATAAACAATGTGCCCAAATACAATGCCCTGGCGGAGTATTTTAACGGCGGATACGGCGATTATCGGGACATAACCTACAGAAACAAACTATGGAAGTGTCCGGAGGGGGTCAGGGGATTGCCTCCGGAAAGAAGCGACGCGCAATCCTACTATTCGATGTTTTTCAATGTCTACCATGGGAGTTCCAGCCGGGCAAACTCCCCGGAGGGCTACCGGTATAGCGAGCCGGCGAACGTCATGCGAAAGGCCGGCTGGGAGTGGACAATGAAGTATGTCAGCAAGGGTATTTCCGGGCTGAAGTTCGATGTTCTGGCCGCGGATCTCACAAGAGGGCAGGGCTCGTCGACATATTTTGGTTCTATTACCGGGGTGATGACAAACCACATCTGGGGGGGGTATAAAGCCAACCACTACCAATGGCAGCCGTTGTACCAGGCGGGGATCGGTGGTGTCACCTCGGTCAATTACGTTTTCACCGATGGCGGCGCCCGCACCTTTGAAGTGCCCACGGCGGCCATTTGGAGCCAGACAAACACGGCCGACACCTTTGGATTCGCCACCAAAGACGCCTTTCTCACACCACGCGAGTACGGATCAGAATAATTCGCGAACCACGAATTCACACGAATGGGCACGAATATTGGCCGCCGCCTTTTGCCATGTCCCCTGCCCTGCCGCGCGGATTGTTCCGGCAGTTGCCATCCCGGATGCCAAAGGGCCATAACCTCCCGCCATTCCGTCAACAGTGCCACCGGTTCACCGGCATGGATGCTCCGCCGCGGTATCGGCTGGGGGTCACCCCGATGACCCGTTTGAAAAGACGGGCGAAATGTGAATCGGGACCATACCCCACCTGTTCGGCGACATTGGCAATCGTCTGGTCGGTATTTTTGAGCAATTCGCAGGCCCGGTGCATTTTGGCGTCGGCGATGCACTGATAAGGGGTCCGTCCCAGTTCATCCCGGAAAATGCGGTTCAGATGCTCCTGCGACACCCCGATCTGTTCCGCCAGCATCTTCGCGTTCAAGGGTTTGCCAATCATGGCTTCAATTGTGTCGAGCCCCCGCTTGACGATCCGCAGGGCCGCGCCGCGGTGCCGGGCTTCACATTGGGCTTGGTCCACCAGCATGCCGATCAGCGTGCTGGCGAAGACATGGGCGGCACCGGCATCGATCTGAATCGACGTTTCAGCCACATCGCCGTAGGCGAGCAAGTGCTGGATTTGTGGTTCGGACGGGTCAATGTCGAAGATGTAACCGAAGCTTTGGTTAACCGGGGCGATCCAGCCTATCGTATCGATGATCGTGACGTACAGGAATTCCCAGGGCTCGGTGGTGTCGTCAGGATAGTAATAGGTCAGGCGGTCATCCGAAACGTTGCAGAAGAACGCTCGTCCGGGTGTCAGGTCATGTCGCACGCCATCCCGTTCAAAGACTCCCCGGCCGGACAGGGTGTACTGAAAGACCAGGGTGTGTTTCCAGCGTTTTGACCGCTTCGCACCCGGGTTCTGGTATTTGATCGAATCCGCGTGCGCGAAAGCGATCAAGGCGGGGCAAAGCAATCCGGGCACGGGACGCAACACGACAAAGCGCTTATACCAGAGAAGCTGTTCTTTCTTAAGAGCCTTCATAATCAGAATATAACCTCTCCATGGTTATTGACCAATCATATGTCTGGACAGGAATCTGGTAGCGATCGAGGCGTTCCGCCCGCAAACTGGTATTGCCGGTTCCGGCATGACAGTGATCAATACAAAGTTCGAGCGAGTCGCCATCCCGCAGATCCTCCTGGTGAAGCGCCGCGTCGAGCTGTTCGACCGTGTGACGCCGCAGGCTGAAAACAAACACCTCCGCCGCTGTCACCCGCAGCCAGGGCGTGTTTCCGCGCATCAATTCCAGCAGGCTCACATCACATCGCATGCCATGTTCCTGGGGGAAGATATACGGCACCGCCAATGCGTCGACACCCGCCTCGTGCATGCCCAGCTTCGCTCCCTGACACCGGTCACAGAGACACTCATGCGGCCCCCGTCCGTACCAGCGAGCACCCGTGATGTTCGTCGGCACAAAGAAGCGCAGTCCGAGCCGCGGGAGGGTAGGCAATCCGGTCCGCAATGGTTTCAGCCGTTGGCGGATGGCGAGCGTGTCGCCCGCGCGGGTGTATTCCAGCCTCTCAGAGAAGAGGGCCGTTCCCGCATGCCGCCAGGTTCTTTCGACTTGGAACCCCGCGTCGGTCTCACGCACTGAGCACGCCCCCAATTCGAGGGCGTTATAGCCCGCTTCAATCCACCCTTTGATAAAGGGTTTGTCATTGCACAGGGGAGCGCGCCAGAGAGTCAATTCGCCGCCGCTCATCCCGCCCCAGGCAAGCGCTCCGTTTTCGGAGCTTACGGCAACCGGTGCATGGGGGGCAGTCACCGGCCGCGGCTGCGTCCTCATGCGTTGAGCTTCGGTTGTATGACGACCTGTCAATATGAACTGCTCCCAGGCCACCTCGTGACCGGCCTTGCCCCAGGTCGTGTCTTTGGCCAGCGTGAGACAGATCGTGAGAACGGCATTTGGTTGACCGTCAGCGGCATCCCACACCTCCGGCACCATAAGTTCCACGGATTCACCGGGGGCGATGGCCGGCAGATCGAGACAACCGGATGCCCGCGTCTCACCGGCGACCGCCAAAGTCCAGGAGCAGCAAAGATCGTCAAGCCCCGAGTGAAACCGGCGGTTGGTCAGAGTCAGTCGGCTGCTCGTTTCAGAAACAGCAATGGTCACTGGCTGAAAGATCTTCTTAGCCTCGAGCAGGCAGGGCTGGATAGACCGATCGGGGAAGACCAGCCCATCGAGACAATATTTCCCATCGTTGGGTTCGTCCCCGAAATCGCCCCCGTAGGCATAGCTGCCATCCGGTTTGCGCAGGGCCTGATCGCACCATTCCCAGATGAACCCGCCAATCAGGCGTTTCTCAGAGCGGATAAGATCCCAATACTCCTTGAAATTACCCAGGCAATTGCCTGTCGCGTGCGCGTATTCCTCAAGCAATACGGGGCGCCCATCGCTTTTCGGGTCGTCAAGAAGAGCATGGATATCATCCATTTTGGGATAATGCAACGTCACCCAGTCCACATAGTCGGCTGTCCCGGCATGATGATAGTTGATGGGACGCGCGCCATCGATCTGGCGGATGCGGTCAGCCATGGCCACAATATTCGGGCCGGAACCGGATTCATTGCCCAGCGACCAGGCGATCACCGAAGGATGATTGCGGTCACGCGTCACCAGCCGTTCCGCCCGATCCAGATAGGCGGCGGCCCAGCCCGGTTCCCCGGCCAAGACCCCTCCCAGACCATGTGTCTCAAGGTCGGCCTCATCAATGACATACAGGCCATAGGCGTCGCAGAGTTCCAGCCAGCGGGGGTGGTTGGGATAGTGCGATGTCCGCACCGCGTTAAAATTGTGCTGTTTGAGCAGGCGGATATCCCGCGCCATGTCCGCTTCCGTCACATATCTGCCCCGGTCGGGGTGAAACTCGTGTCGGTTGACACCGTAGAGCAGAATCGGGACACCGTTGATCAGAAGCTGCCCGTCGGCGATTTCAACTGCGCGGAATCCGCAGGCTTTCCGGTAGACACGCCGACGGCCCTCGGCTAGCTGTTCGATCTCCAGGGAATACAGATTCGGTGTTTCGGCGGACCAGGGCTTCACCTGTGGAATAACACATGCGAAGACCACCTGCTCATGCGCTCCCGCGTCCGCACGGACCCGCCGGACGAGCGGAGCGAGCAGGTGGTCTCCATCCGGAGCAAGCACCGAAAGAGCTATTTCACTTTCACAAGACTGGTCTGACAAGTTCCGGCAATCCAATTCGACGGTCAGACGGCCATCATCACCTGTCAGCTCCGAGGTGACGCGGATATCACGGATCTGTAGATGTTCCTCGCAGCGCCACCAGACATCGCGGAAAATACCGCTTAGCCACCACATATCCTGATCTTCCAGATAGGTGCCGTCGCACCAGCGCAACACCCGAACCGCGATGACATTCCGGCCTGGCTTGACGAATGGGGTCAAGTTGAACTCCGCCGGACAGCGGCTGACTTGGCTGTAGCCGACGAACGCCCCGTTCACCCATAGTTCCAGGCAGGAGTCGACCCCCTCGAACGTGATAAACACCGGCGAATCCTCCCAGGCTGTCGGGAGATCAACAGTGGTTCGGTAGAGTCCCGTCGGGTTCTCTTCCGGCACCCGCGGCGGGGTTGGCGGAAAGGGATACTGGATATTGGTGTAGATCGGCTGGCCGAAGCCCTGCAGTTCCCAGTGTCCCGGAACGGCGATATCCGCCCAGCCCGAATCATCGAATCTTTCCGTTTCGAATCCTTCTGGCGCCAAGTCCGGCGAGTCAACGCGATGAAACCGCCAGACACCATTGAGCGAAAGATGCAAGGGCGTTCCTGACCGCTCGCCCTCAGGGACAAGGCGGGTGTTTGGGGGCTCCTTGCCTACCGCGAAGCAGGCCGGATCCTCCCAGCGGCGGGGCCCCCGGCTTCCCTTCCCCGGGTCGGAGTTGCCCGCGGCCTTCGCCATCGCGTCGCCATCATCTTCCCAATCGATGTGCTCTGTCGCCATATGTCATCTACCTATTCGCCCATTCTGTGGTGAAGATCCGCCAGGCTTTTCGGCAGGCTTCAGCATCCTGCATCGCGAAGGCGATCCAGGCCCGGTGCAACGCCGCTCCAGCCACCGGCAGGCGCCGATTTTCGGGTGTGCGGTTGATCAGCATGGGATCCCGGTCCGGCGGACAATTTTCCTGAAGACGGTCAATAAAATCCGCCAATTTAGGACCGACAAAGGTGGGTGGGAACCGTGTGCCTGTTTTTTGCCGGAGAGATATAGGTGACCGGTATTCAATCACGGGTTTGTCATCGGTGTTGACCGGATAGGTGTCGAACAGGTCTTTGGAAGCGGTCATGTTGCCGCAATAGAATAAAGCGACCGTTTGCTCGTCGCACATCAGTGACAAACGCGGCAGATCGCGCCAGGTTTTCCCCTGAATAGCGGCCCGCTTGGCTTCGCCGCTCGGCAGGTCACAAGGGGGCAGGGGGTGGTTTCCGTTATGCCCCACCAGCGCCACAATTTCCGCTCCCGGCTGAAAATTGTTCCGCCACAGAGTCACCTGATCAAAAACACTTAACATGGTGCGGCTAATCACCCCAAACTCGAAGTCCGTCAACTGGAACAAGGGCAGCCATTGCACAAACACGCCATCTGGGGTGAGTCGTTTTTTGGCGTTGACAAAATGGTCACGGCTGTAGAGACTGCCGGCGCCGTGGCGATAAGGCAGAAAGAGATCGGCGTTGATCATATCGAAGGCGCTGTCTGTGCCCAGCAGATAGTGGCGCCCGTCTTCGACGAGGATATCGACCCGCGGGTCGTTAAACAGGCCATGGGTGTAATCCTCGCCGCCTGTCCCGCCGGCGATATAGCGTTCGGCGGCCTCAACCACTTCCGGGACCATTTCACAGACAACCACCGATTTGACCGAATCGAACAAGCCGGTGTCAAGCGCCCCTCCCGCTGTGATGCCGGTTCCCATGCCGAGAAAAAACAAGCTCTCGGTCTTGGGGTAGATGAATAACGGGATCCGCGCCTGAAAAACCTGATTCAGCACGGCGCCGGTCGAACCGAGGACATAGTTGGAGTTGATTTTGAGCATGTTATGCCCGGAACTGTCCTTGACCGCGGACACGGTGCAATCACTGGTTTCCCAGACCTCAAGGACTGTTTGCTCCCCGCGCATGGGATCGGCGCCGACGACGCGCAGATTAGACGGGTTCAGAACGGTGAAAAGAAGGAGTGAAACCACGCCGCCGACGATCCGCAGGCGCCACCGGCCCGTCTGGAGTTTCGCTGTCAACAGGAGACCGGCGGACACATACAGAACGGCGATGATCCACATTGTCCACCACATGCCGACGATCCGCAGAAGGAAAAAGCCGCAGGCGACCGATCCCACGATGGCGCCAACCGTGTTGACCGCCGACAAATGGCCGATGCTTTTCCCGATCCGAAAGGCGAAAACCTGCTCATGTTTCATCAGAAAGGGAAAAACCGAGCCTAGTAAAACACAGGCCGGGGCCACTGTGGCGAACCCCAGCGTGAAGAGGTGACGGACATACTGCCCGAAGGTGCCACTGACGGGCAGCATGGTCAAGTTGTCCGTCAGGCTGATAAACAGGCGGGGTGAAAACGCCAGCGCCCCGCCGCTGGCCAGCAACAAGGTGGACAGGCATAGGCGGGGGGACAGCTTGGTGGCGGCCAGCAGAGACGCCAGCAGGGCGCCCAGCGACAGGCACACTAAGACGATGACCAGCACCGTGGCGAAACTGTAGACGGAATTCTCATGGATCTGGGCGAACATGCGTGTCCACAAAACTTCTAAAGCCAGCAGACTGAAACCAGACATAAACGCCAGTGAAAAGATGGCTGGGCGCTGGACATCCGCGGCGGAGGCACGCCCCTTCCCCTTCTGGTTTTCTTTCCCACGCCGCTTGGATGCCGCCTTTTTCACCGCGGACAGCGCGTCCGCCCGGGGGCACTCGTCCTGAGCGCGCCTGTCTTCGTCACGCCAGCCGCGGGAGATCCGGTACGCCACACCAGCCACGCAACAGGTTATCCCCATGGCGATCACGCAGGTCGTGTTAAACCCGAAAAGCGGAACCGCCACAAAAGCCGCGGACAGCGCGCCCAGCGCGGCGCCGATCGTGTTGACGCCATAGATCCGAGCCGTGACGGTGCCGAACAATTCCCGCTTGACAATCAGATACTGTCCCATCGCTGGAATCGTTCCCCCCATGAAAAAGGCGGGGGGAAAGATCAGTCCACACGCCAGCAGACACTTGACCAGTCCCAGGACCAATCCGGAACTCGTGTGCCGGTAGATATCAGGATAGATCAGATAAAAAAGGGCGATGACCCCAAAGTAAAGGAGGGCGGTGACGGCGATCCCCCCCTCCAGCCAGGCGTAAAGACGCAAGGGATTGCGGCTTGCCGACACCCGCCGCCCCCAAAACCAGTTCCCCGCCGCCAGACCGGCGAAAAAAACAGCCAGCGTCATGGCCGCCGCGTGCGCCGTATTGCCGAACAGAAGGCCCAGTTGGCGCATCCAGAGAACCTGATAGATCAGACCGGCGAAACCGGATAGAAAAAGCATGACCGCGGGAAGTGTTTTTTTGATAATCGGCTCCTTTGAAAACGATTGTTAACAGTTACCTTGTTTGCGGATTACGCAATGTTTTTTTCGAATGTGACGGCCGTGGGCGAACCCTGCAGGGCCAAACCCCTGTCTGATCGGCTTCCACAGTCAATAGGTCAAAACCGCCCGGTTTCCCGGCGCGGCGACAGCGGTGTCGTCGTTGACGATAAAGGGTATGGGGTTGGTCGAGAGATTTTCCACTTCGACTGTCGATGTCGTCACGGTGATCCGCGCCAGGTCCCGCTTCCAGTAAAGTTTGAAGGTGATGTTACTGATTTCGTCAGGCACACAGGGGTGAAAGGTCAGCGTGTCGGTGTTCAAGACGCTGACCATGCCGGCGAACCCGTGGACAATTTGCTGCCACATGCCCCCGATATTGGCGCAGTGGATGCCGTCCACTGATCGCGGCCGCTTGCCAAAGTCAATGTCCATGGATGCTTTCCAGGAGTCGTAAGCTCGTTTTTTATCGCCGATATTGGCGGCCAGGATCATGTTGTGGCACATGGAATTGGAGGACTCATTGGTGTTGTAAGGCGCGTAATACGCCATGGAGGCTTTTTTCCGCTCCAGGGTGAAGTCCTCGGAAAAGAGGCAGAGCAGGGCGCCGACATCGGACTGTTTCATCACTTTGGACCGGTAGCGTTTCTCTTGATGGACGTAATCTCCAAACGGTTTTGTCTTGTCCTTCCAAATGCCCTCGATATCGATGTCGGCATATTGGGTGTCATAGCCGTCGCATTGCCAGATGATGTTCCGGTCTTTGTCAACTGGAATACTCAGACCATCGGCGACATCCCTGAAGGTAGCCAGCTCGCGGGGATTAAAGCTGATTTTTTCCGTCACGGCCTGATAGGCTTCCGGGGCCTCCCGCCTCGCTTTCTCCGCGATCTCAACCGCCAGATTCAAGCAGAACTTCACCGAATGATTGGTATACGCGTTGTCGGTGCAGAAATGGGTGTATTCATCGGGACCCATCACGCCAAGCAGATGATATCCCGGCTTTCCTTTAAGCGTGTCAACCCGTTCAACCCAGTACCGGGATGTCTCCAAGAGCATTTCCAGTCCCTGATTGTAAAGAAAATCGGTGTCCTGGGTTTCTCTGACGTAGTGCCACATGCCGATAATAACGTCAGATGTCACATGGACTTGATGGTCGGCATATTCAAAAAGCGGACAGGTTTCGTCGCCGTTCACATCGCCCATCCACGGGTATCGGGCGCCTCGGTAGCCGGCTTCAGCGGTCCGTTTCCGGGCCGCGTCCAGCGTTCGATACCGGTACATCGGCGTGGTTTTCGCTATCGCCGGGTTTGTATAGATGAAAAAGGGCTGAATAAAAATATCCATATCCCAGAAAACGGAGCCAAAGTAGACTTCGGATGTCATCCCCTTGGGACAGACCAGTGACCGGTCTTCTTCTTTAGCCTTGGCCCGCATGAGGTGATACACGGCCAGCCGCGCCGCCAATTGAGAGTTGTAGCCATCGGCTTCTTCGGCCTCAATCGTGATATCGGCGAGATCCCAGTAGTCAGCCCACACAGCCGCATGGGCTCGATGCAAGGCGTCTGTAGTCTGTCCGGCACTGTTTTTCAGCATGTTTTTCGCGGCGTCGCGGAGCCCGTTCTCCGGGAAATACATATCCGAAGCGACGGCTGAAACCTTTTGAATGACCGCCTCCTCGCCTTCCTGAAGTGTGAACGAGTAGACGGCCGAAATCTTGCGCGCTTCGCGGTTGATATGGAATTGGTCTGTTTTGGAGACGCTGGCGAGGCTGGCCGTCACCACGCGCCCGCCGATATTGGTCGTGACATCACTCAACATGATGGCGCCGTCGGCATCCACGGCATGGTCGGTGAAAACATCCAGTCCGTTTGTCCGGACATTGGTGTCGACCGCGCTTTCAATCGTCACGTCCGCATTGCCCCGGCGCAACGTGATTTTGCATTCCTGCACACAGGTGAAACGCAGTTCCGGATTCATGAAGCGTTTAAAAAGCGCGTTGACCTCCTTGCCGCTTTTAGTTTCCCAGACAACGGCGCGGTAAAGCGTGGCTTCTTTTATATCCAGCCAGCGATGGTAGTCTGTGATGGCACCGTGTTCCATATCCAGTTTTTCGCCGTCAACAGAAACAACCAGACCGAGGAACCAGGGCAGGTTGGTCAAGCCGGTTCGCAAGAGCGGGTGTTTGGATTGCACAACGGGCAGGAAGGTGCCGTAGCGGTTTTTCGTTTCCCGGAGTTTTTCCAGCGTGACATTCACCGGCATCCGCATGTAATCATAGGACTGGTCATCATCACTGAATCCCTCTTCAATACTGGAGCGCACGGTCATATAGCCCGTGCCAAGCGCGAAAATGGATTCATAATGCCGATTGTTTTTGACGGAAAAGTCTCTCTCATGGGACGACCAGTTATCGGTCTGGGGGGGGATGGTTTCCATGCGCATATTTTCTAAAGCTTCCTTTGTTCCGGAGTTCTATTTTAACAAACGCCGCTGATTCCAGATGGTTTTCCCGGTGATCGTTTCACCGGGACAGGCGTGACTTGGCATCGGCGTTCATCCAGTTGTCCGCATATCTTCAGCGCGGCGGAACTGACGATCGGGGATGGAAGCCCGATCTTCCTCGACACGCTCAAACCAGGCTTCTAATTCAGTCATCATTTTCCGGACACGATCCGGACACGCCTCGGCGAGGTTTTGTTTTTCAAGCGGATCGGCGGCCAGATTAAAAAGTAAGGGTGTCTGGGGTGGCTCGTCGAGAAAGACTGGCCGGCCGACGGCATCGGGCGGTTTGTCCCTATACCGCTCAGCGTTCGCCCGGCTGTCCGCCGTCGCTTTCAAGTCTTCCCGCCAGCCATCAAAACGGTTGGCGCTCACATCGCCGGGAATCACCAGCTTCCAGAACCCGTCGCGCATCGCGGCGTTATGGGTGATTGTCGGCACTCCCCGGCTCCATTGCCAGAAGCGTTTGGGATTGAGAAGGGACGGGCCGTCTCCCCGCAAGGCGGGCAGGACATTCTGGCCATCCAGAGTGAGATCCGCTGGAATCGGAATATCCGCCGCGGCGGCCAGTGTCGGCAGCCAGTCCGTGAAATGGACAAAATCATGATACTGACGGTTACCCTCCAGTCCCGCGGGCCAGCGGATCAGCAGCGGCACCCGTATGCCCCCTTCATGAACACTGCCTTTGGATCCGCGGAATCCGCAATTGAAGCGTTCAATCCGCCATTCGTCCTTGCCGCTGAACTGGGGCCCGTTGTCACTGGTGAACATGACGATGGTATTATCCCTGAGACCTTCTTTGTCCAATGTTTCAAGGACCCGGCCAATGCCTTCGTCCATGCGCTTGATCATGCCGTAGATATGGCTGACTCCCAGATTGAACCGCCCGTCCTCCAAAAATGGCGCCACCTCGTCCTCCGGCGCCTGCAACGGACCATGCGGCGCGTTGTAGGCCAAGTGCAGGAAGAAAGGCTCGTCACGATGCCGTTGAATAAAGGAGACCGCCTCTTCGGTAAAGACATCCGTCAGATACCGCCCGTCACTTATCCGGGATGCGCCATTATAGTTCAATACCCAGTCAAAGTAATCAGAGCCGCCGCCCTGAAATCCGGCGAACTCATCGAAGCCACGGGCGTTGGGATGGTATTTTTGCTGGATGCAGCCGCAATGCCATTTGCCGACCAGTCCCGTGGCGTAACCGGCGGCTTTGAAAATATCCGCCATGGTTGTCTCGCGGGTGGCCAGACAATCCATTTCCCCCGCCGCGATGGTGTCAATCACCCCGGTCCGGTGGGGATAGCGCCCGGTCAGCAGTCCGGCTCGGGCCGGGGCGCACAGCGCTGACGCCGAGTAGTGCTGGGTCAGGCAGACGCTTTCTTTGAGAAGCGCGTCCAGATTGGGCGTTTTCGACGCGCCGTAATTAAAGCATGAAAAATCACCATAGCCCATGTCATCGGCGAGAATGAAGAGAATATTGGGTTTATCAGTCACTGACATCTTTTTCACTGACTGATGTGTGCCAATCTTGCCACTGCGAGGACAGTTCCCGCAGCTTTCCGGGCATTGCTTCGGCCAGATCCGCTGTCTCGGTCAGGTTTTTCGACATATCATGCAGTTCCCATGCGCGGGTATTGCCCCGTCCCCAGAAAACCGCTTTCATGTCATCTTTGCGGATCGCGCCGCCACCGGACCACTGCCAGAAGATGGGGTTGCCGCGTGTCAGGGGCTGGCCGTCCAAAGCAGGCAGCAGACTCACTCCCTGCATGGGAGGAACTGGGCCACCTGCGGCCGGACCAGGATACTGGGCCCCAGTCAACTCAACAAAGGTCGGCATCATATCAATCAAGTGCCCGGAGGTATGGCAAAAGCCGCCCGGATTCTTGATTTTTCCCGGCCAGCTGACAATCAGCGGCGTGCGAATACCTCCTTCGTGGCTGTAGTTTTTCCATTTACGCAGTGGCGTATTCTGTACCGTGGCCCAGCTCCGGCCCACGGTTTCATAGCTGGCGACACTGCCAAAGTCCTCCAGCCGGGTGGATTTCTGTCGTGCGCCAGTATCCTCGGCACAGGCCCCGTTGTCAGACGCAAAGAGGAAGATGGTATTTTCAAATTTTCCCTGAGCTTTCAGCTTGTCAATCACGCGGCCGAGATTCTGGTCGACCCGATCCAGCATAGCGGCATAGATCTCCATACGCCGAATCTCTTTCTGCCGTTCTTCTTCGGGCAGGGTGTCCCAATCATTCCCGTCCCACTCTGGAAGCGGGCTTTTCTCCGGATCCACGAGGCCCGTCTTGACCATCTTTTCATAGCGGGCTTTGCGGATGGCGATATAGCCCTCATCATAGCATCCCTTGTATTTGGCAATATCCTCCGGCCAGGCGTGCAGGGGATAGTGGGGCGCGGTGTAGGCCAGGTAGAGAAAGAATGGTTTTTCCGCCTGTTCCTTATCATCCAGCCAGTCAAGCGCCTTGTCGGTGAAGGCGTCGGTGGTATAGAAGGTTCGGCTTTTTGGTGTATAGGGGTGATAGGTTGTTTCATCATCGCACCAGTATCGCACCCGTTTTTTGCGTCCCGGCGCGGGTTCGCCTTCCCGCTGCCCGCCCGGGTTCCAGAAGTTACAGCAACCGTCGCGCAAGCCGTAATAGTGATCAAACCCGCGGTTGAAAAGAGTCTCGGTCCCATGATGCTTACCCGAGGCCAGGGTCCGATATCCCGCCGGGCGCAGCACTTCTCCCAAAGTTACCGCGTTAGTTATTTTATTCGGGCTCATCATCCCGCACTGCTGGGGATACAGGCCCGTCAACAGACTGGCGCGTGACGTCATACACTTGGCCGTGTTGTAGAACTGGGTGAAGCGGACCCCTTGTCTTGCCAGCGAATCTATATTTGGTGTGTTAATCTCGCTTCCATAGCAGCCCAGATCCGACCAGCCCATGTCGTCCACCAGGGTGAGGACAATATTCGGTTTTTCGGCACCCACGGTCACCGAAGTCAGCAGCACCGTTGACATGCACGCGGCGACTTTTCCTGTTAGAGATGTCATCTTTTCACCTGTTTTCGCATCATTCGTCATGTTTCACTGCCGGTAGCGGCAACCCGCCGCACATAGATATAGTAGGGAGCGAGATTGTCCGGATTGTCGCAGTGAAAGGACGGGAAGATGTGGGCGATGCCCTCCGGCAGATCCACTTCGAAGGTCGCATGGGTGTCTCCGGGAGCGACTTCCGCATGGAAGGTCTGGCCGCCGATCTGTAGACGGGCCCATTGTATGGGCAGGGCTTCGCCGCCGGAGTATCGATCCTTGCCGCGCTCGGCATAACAGTCCCGTCGCTGATCAACATCATCACCATCAATGCCATCGACCAGGGCATAACCCGCTTCCCGCGGCCAGCGGCGCAGTTCAAATGAATATCTGCCAGCGACACGGGCGTCAACTTCCCAATAGCCATTGCAGACAGTTCCACGACGAACATGTATCTGGTTCCATGCGCAATCCATGGCTTCATTTCGGACATCATGGGTCGTAAGAACCACTTCGGTGTCGTCCGCACCGATATGGAATGGGATATCCCGGTCAAATTGTTCCGAGACCAGATCCCACCAGTTCCGGTATGCCTCGCGTAAATCAGCGACAACATCGGGATGGTTGCTGGAAATGTCATTTTTCTGACCGGGATCCACGGCCAGATCATATAATTCTTTGCCGTTAATCAGCCGCCAGTCACCGCGCATCACACAGCTCTTACGCCATTTGAGGGGGCGGGCGATTCGCTGCGTGTCCGTGACCAGGGTTCGCTCTGACCATTCAGGACCCATATCCCCGCCGATCAGGGGTTTTAAACTCTGTCCATGGAATGACCGCCCTTTGGGTACCTCAATACCGCATAAATCAAGCATTGTCGGCATAAAGTCAATATAAGAGGTCAGTTCATTGACATCATGCCCGGTGCTGGCTCCCAATGCCGGCCAATGCAGGAAAAAAGGCACGCGATGGCCACCTTCGTATTCCCAGCATTTGGTTCCGCGCATGCCCGCGTTATAATTGCAGGGGCCCTCTTCCACAAATCCTTCTGAATCAGGAGTGACTCCGCCCCCGGAACCATTGTCGGTCATGAATATGAATATGGTATTTTCAGCCAGTCCCAGTTCATCAAGTTTTGCCCTGAGTTTACCCACATTCTCGTCAATATTTGTCACCGTTCCGTAAAACCGCGCGCGGTTTTCGCTCGGCGCGGATTCCGCGTAGGGTTTCCAGTAGCGTTCCTCCACATTCCAGGGACTGTGCGGGGTATTACTGGCAATGTAGCAGAAAAAGGGGGCATCCTGTTCCCCTGAGCCTGTCGAACGGGTGTGGTCTTCGATAAATTTGATGCCTTCGGCAAAGAACACATCCGCGCAAAACCCTTCAAATTTAACCGGTTTGCCATTGACGAAATAGGTGTCGTCAAAGTAATCATTTCCCCAGTAATCCGGTGTGTTGCCAATGCCCCCGCCGCCGTGGTAAACCGAGATATCAAATCCCCGTTCATGGGGCAGAAAAGGGGATGCGTCTCCCAGATGCCATTTGCCGAAGTGACCGGTACAATAGCCTGCTTCTTTCAAGGCGTCAGCCAGCGTCCATTCGTCCTCCCGAAGTAAAGACCGCCCGCCGATGGTATGCCAGACACCCGTGCTGTTGCAGTTGTGCCCGGTCAGCAGACCGGACCGGGTCGGGGCGCAGGTTGTCCCGACATGAAAATTCGTAAACCGAACCGATTCGCTATGCAATATATCAAGGTTTGGCGTTTGAATATACGGATTGCCATGGGCCCCGATTTCACCATATCCCTGGTCGTCGGTGAGAATAAAGATGATGTTGGGTTTGTTCATTTTTTTTCCTATAAGGTTACAGTCGTTTCGTCTTATAAAGATGGATGATTTTATACATAGAGCTAACAAACCGGCGTAATTTTCACGGCTTCATCCGCTGATAAACTCAGGGTCAGCTTCCCACCAACAACGGGGAGGGTGCCGATTGTTTCGGGTTCGTCCTGGGAAAGTCTGGCGACCGACACCTTGGTCACGCCCCGCCAATCCCCGCGCAGTGTCCAGGATTTATTCTCAACTCCTTCTTTGCTGTAGGCGATGATGGTTTTTTCGTCACACCACAAAGCAGGCATACAGATGTTGTCTCCGTCAACCATTGTCTGGATATCTTCTGTCCCAGCCGGATTATTCTTATAGTACCACGGGACAAAAAGGAGATAAAACTCCTCTTTATATTTTTCGTGAAGCCCGTTTTCCTGGTCGAATCCGGGATGCTTCGCGTCCTGCATGGGATTGCCGCAATGAAGATAGTCGGGCACGTGCGAACACGCGCTGGCCCCATGCCAGCACCAGGCCTGCAGACCGATAAAATAGTCCCCCCGCAGACCGTCGGCCCATTCGGAAGTCACATCAATGCCGCGGTCACGCCAGTAACGGAAAATTTTCCGTTGTGTGGCGAGTTCTTCTTCTTTTGTATATCCCAAGTAGGGGCTGATAAGCTGCCCGCGTCCCTCGCCGGGGCGTTCACCCAGAAACGCGTCAATATGAATGGTGCCTCCTTCAACCAACTCGGGGATCATCTCAATGATGCCGTCAATGCGTTTCTGGGCCATGCCCGTTTTCCACTCCTGGGTGTAGCTCATCTGGTAGGACGCCATGCCGCCCCATTCCTTCCCTTTGATGATCTCGCCTCGCTCGTCCTTGGCAATGATGTCTTTGGCGACATATTCATCCCAAAGCGGACTGTCGGGATAGGCGTCCATCATGTTTAGATGCAGACTTATGGTGGTGTTGTACGCGCGGGCTTCGCGAATCAGCCACCGCAGACTGTCGAGGGCCGTTGGGTCTTCCGCGCGCTTTAAATGCCGGTTGACTTCGCTCCAGTCGGGATATTTCGAATCGTGACCTTCATGATGCCAGCCAACTAAGTAGTTGATCTGGGGCACCCCCAGGGTCAGATTATATATCCGCCGGGTCATGGCCAGCGTCTGCTCAAATGTCTGATAAATCTTGTCCACCTTCCCATCGCCGCCACGGGTGCACGTCATGGTCAGAAATACGAGGCTCTGATGGTAGGGGAGCATCCAGGGCCGCTCGGGCCGCATGGTTTGGGTGTAATCGTAGTAGTCGCCGGACGGCTCGTTAGTCATGCGTTATCCATTCGTGTCAGTGGGTGCTGAAATAGTCAAAACGTCGAACGCGGGATACAATAGTGTGAACCGCGGAGCAAGCAATAGCGCAATGCGCCACAGCTATATCGTTTCGCGCCACTTCATGCGCGCGGGAGGCCTGATTCGGGTGCCAGATAGTCGCCGCCGAACGGATTGACCGGGCGGTTCCGGCTGGTCGCGGCGGTTCTTTGTCCGTTTGTTTGCCGGCCCGCCGCCGGGGTCAGGTCCTCGCCGCTTTTCCCCGTTGGGAGAGGTAGCGGCCACCGGCGACAACCGTGCGGACGGAGTCGGCGAACTCATGTCCGGTTCCACCTTTAAACATGTATCCGGAAGCGCCGACATTGAAGGCTTCGTTTATGACGCTTTCCTCATGGGTTATTGACATGCAGATGACGTGAATATGCGGCCATTTCTCTTTGATCCTCGGAATGGCCTCGATTCCGCCGAGGTTGGGCATGCGCACATCAAGAATCATGACGTGGGGTTGGGCGGAGGTCACGGCCTCAATGGCGCTGTCGCCGTCAGACGCCTGGCCAACCACCTCAATATCCGGTTCCTGGGAAAGAAAATCACAAATCATCCTTAAGATCAGCGCGTGATCATCAGCGACCAGCACGCGGATTTTAGGCCGTTCCGTATATGTCTTCATGGTCATCCCCTTTTTCGATGACAGGAATTGACAGCGTCACGCGCGTCACAATTCCCGGCTGTGAATCAATGGTCAGATCTCCGTCAATATCGCGCAGGCGTTCTCTGATTGAAAAAAGTCCCAACCCTTTCGCACCGTCAAAATCAAGATCTTCCGCGGCGAATCCCCTGCCTCGATCTTCGATGGTTAGACTCACCTGTCGAGGCTCAAAATTCAATTGCAGAAGCGCTTCCCGCACACCGGCGTGTTTAACCACGTTAAACATCAGCTCACGCCCCGATTTAAACAGAACCGTGGCGCAGGCTGGATCGAGATCCGCGTCTTCATGACCTGAACACGTCAAATTAAAGTCCGCGTCATAGCGTTCGGACATTCCCCGGCACAACAGTTGCAGCGACTGGGCCAGTCCCCGGTTATAAAGAGTTGAGGACGCCAGCTCAAAACTCAGCAGGCGAATCCGCTCATAGGCTTGCCGGATCATGTCATCCGCCTCAGCAAACGCCTTGCCGCAGGCTTGACATTCCTTCAGTGACTCGCTTACCTGGTTGATTTTCATCCGGGCCGCCGCCACCAATTGCGCGACATCATCATGCAAGCCTTCGGCGATCCGTTTTTGTTCCTCGTCCTGAGCCGTGGCCAGCTGCGTCGCCAGCCGTCTGAGTCGTTCCGTCCGGGCGGCCACATGTTTCTCCAGGTTGCGGTTTAATTTCCGCAGTTCCGCCTGCGCTTGCCGGCGGGTGGCGACTTCATTGGCCACCAGCTGCTGACGACGCGCGATTTCCGCGGCCATGGTATTAATTTCCTGGTTAATGATATTGATTTCTTTTCCCCTGGCCGCGCCCAGCCGGAAATCATAATCCCCGCTGGCGATTTGCCGCAAGCCGGCCACGGTTTTGCGGACCGGCAGGACAACCGTCAAACGGAGGGCCGCGGAGCAGGCGATGAGCAGGGTGGCAAGAGCCGAGAAAAACACCATCAGTGTGGCACCCCCGACCGCGTGTTTGGCTTGGGAAATGCGGTGCCGGCTTTTGCCTACGATCACCGATCCGATGGTCTCCCCTTGGTAAACCACCGGCGCCCGCCCGAAAACGGGTTCCGGTTCGGGGCTGTAAGGGCCGATGAAAATCGGATCGCCAAACTGGGTTGTCACGTTTATTTGGGCTACCCCAAGGCTGGGCCAATGCAGGTTGGCCAAGTGGTCCGCCAGGTATGAATCATCCATGTTCCAGACCGCTTCCTTCATACTTTCGGCGATTTCCCCGGCGAGCTGATCGGCTTCCCGGCTCAGGTTTTTTTCCAGCGACATGTCAATCAGGAAGGAGAACACGACGATCACGCCCAACGTGACCAGCACCAGACTCAAAATCACCCAGAACATCAGGTGAAAAAGAATGCCGCGGCTTTTTCTTCCGGGAGATGTCACTGGCGTTCCTGAGGTAAAGCGGGGGATTTGAGCCGTTCGAGAAAATCGTCGCGGATGCGCTTATATCGGCCGTCCGCCCGCATTAGACGCAACTCACGGTAAAACGCGTCCATCACCTTTTCCAAATCCGGTGTCTCACTGCGGCGGCAGAACGGGCTAAGGTAGGGTTTTGAAAACAGCGGTTTTGGGAGCGTTGTCACGCTATCCTGAAGTCCCAGGCGATTTAACTCCGCATAGCCGACCATGCGGTCCATCGGATACAGGTCAATCTCACCGGCGACCAGAGCCAGCAAGCCCCTCTCGGTGGACGAATAAACCGGACCGCTGAAACCCGCGTCGCGGAACGCCTTGTCATAGCTGTAGTCACGATTGCGCCCGACCGTGATGCCATCGGCTTTGACCTGGTCGTAGGAATCAAACTGAAAACGGCCCACGTTCGCCTTCTTGATAAAAAAGACATACTCACTCAGCCACAGGTAATCCTCGGGAAGCGTTCCGGTCCGGGCGTAGTCGCGTTGCTCCTCGGTATAAAACAGAACGGACTCCCGGGCGGCTTTGTAAGACACGGATAAAACCGCGTCCGCCTTGCCATTTTCCGCCATCATCCAGGCCCGGCTCCAGGGATAAATATGAATTTCATAGGGCACGCCAAGCCAATTCATGATGTGATCGACAACTTGAACATCAATGCCCTTAATCGTGCCGTTTTCCATGTATTCCAGCGGCGGCCAATCCTCGCAGACAAACCGCAAAGGCCGCTGAATCGCCTGGATGTGGTCGGGCGGCATGAAGTGATCGCGAATGGACTGGTACTCCCCCGACGCGCGCATGGCGGCCAGGCGTTGCCCAAACCGCTCGGACAGCTTTTCCAGATCAGGATAGCCGGCTTTACGGCAAAACAACAGATAATACGGCTTATGGAACAATGGGGACGTGAGATTGGCAATGGTGTCCCCGAGACCGGTGTCTTGAATGATCCGCCTGCCAATGGTCCGTTCCATGGGAACCACGGCCACCTTGCCGGCGGCCAGCGCCTGCAGAGCGTCCCGCGGCGACGAAAAGATTTTTGTGGAACTGAACGTCTCCGTAAAACCCGGCTGATAGCTGTAGCCACGCACCAGCCCCACGGTGTGTTTGCCCGCGTAGGCGGCGACATCCGGTTGACTTTCAAACTCTTCCAACCGCCCGGTCTGGACAAAAAAAACATATTCAGCGAGCCAGAGAAAATTGTCGGGGATCGTTCCGCTGGTCTGAAACGCCCGTTGCGCGTCATCAAAGAAGAAAGCGTCTTCCCGGAACGGCTGGTAGGAGACATTGGAGACGGCGTCCACTTTGCCTTTTTGGGCCATCATCCAGGCCCGGCTCCATGGATAGAAGTGGAACTCCACCGACACCCCCAGCCGGGACATGATCCGCAAAATCACCTCAACGTTAACGCCCTGAACCTGGCCGTCTTCGAGGTATTCAAAGGGCGGGGCCTCTTCCATCGCGATAATCAGCGGGCGGCCCGCCGCTTCAAGCGCGGCCAGGCATAGCGCCAGCAGGCCGATGAGTGAAACGCCCCGTCGGCGTTTCGCCACTGGCCCAGCCGATTTCCACCAGACTCGCTGCCGTCGGTCACGTGCGGCGCGCGTATGAATGTCCATAATTCCGCCCCCAGCCACCCGGACAATGATGTTCTTCGAGAAAAAAAGATTCCGCATTCCGCATTTTCAGACCCCGTCCAGTGTGAGTCCAAACCGCGTTGAAAACGGGCTCTTCCATGCCGGTGGAACCCGTGTCTAAGAAAACACCCCACGCGCTTAAATTATGGCCTGAAACAAAAGAAATCAAATCGATCAGAAAAAAAATCCAGCCATAAGCGTAAAAATGGTGAAAATATCATTTGCTGTTTCTGATTTAAGGTTTACCTTGCTCTCCTTTTTAAGGGTTTTTGCATTGACTGATCTCATAACAGTGGCGTTTTATTCCTGGTGCGAAATGAGGTGTTTGTGAAGATTTCCATTTCTTTTTTTGTATGTGTGGTGTCATTGATGTCGGCGGGAGTCCATGCCGGGTTTGTGACAGTCGCGAATCCAGGGAATGATGCGGATACCACGACATACGGCCGCGTGGGCTACGAGTACCGGATTAGCGAGTACGAGGTGACGGCGGGTGAATATGTGACGTTTCTGAATGCGGTGGACCCCACCGGAACAAACACCAACAAACTGTACAATGTAAAGATGGACACCATTGTCTATGGCTGCCAGATAAGCTGGAATGCCGTGGCGACGACGTATGACTTCAGCGGTGGCGCAACGGAGGATCCTGGATCGACGGCCGCGGATTGGCAAAACCGCCCGGTGAATTACGTGTCGTGGTACGACGCCGCTCGGTACACGAACTGGCTGACGACGGGGGGGACGGAGACGGGTGCCTACACGTTGACCGGATTGACGACGGTTTCGGAGGTTATGAACCATCAGGCGGCGGCATTGGCGTATGGCACGGCGTATTTCATCCCAACCGAGGACGAGTGGTATAAGGCGGCCTACTACAACGCCTCAACAGGCGCATATTACGACTACCCGACCGGCAGCGATACGGCGCCGACAGCGGAAACTCCCATCGGGGGCGCGAATTCCGCAAACTTTAGGGACGGGGACAGTAATTGGGTTCTTGGCTCGCCCTACTACCGGACGGAAGTGGGCGCGTACAGTGGCTCTTCCAGCCCCTACGGGACGTTCGACCAGGGCGGGAACGTTTGGGAGTTTAACGAAGCGTTAGTCGGCACAGACCGCGTATATCGCGGGGGGTCGTTCTCCAGCGCCAATACCGCGAACACCCTGAAAGCCAGCTCCCGATCCGACTTCAATCCAGGCGTTGATGACCCTTACATCGGCTTTCGTGTCGCCTCCAATGAGGCGGAGTTAGCCTCACTCACTCCCAATAATTCTTCTCCATTGTCTGACGGCGACAGTCTGGAAATCTCCAATGCGGCAGCTTCCGCCGGGCGGGTTCGGGTTCCCGGCATAATCGCTTCTGTCGATGCACCCGACGGGTGGTCTGTGGCTACTCTGACCACGGGAACCACAGTCGATTCCAGCGCGTCGGTGTCGGGTGCCCTGTCCTTTGATGCCACGGGGTTGCTGAACGGCACCTACGAAGGAACCATAACTCTCGGCATGCGGAACCACTACACGGTCGCCGCCGACACGGATGCCGGTTCCCTAGTCTGGGATGTGGGCACGACCGTGTTGGACAATGCAGGCTCTGGACAATCCAACCTTGCCGCTTGGACCGACTTGGGCAGCTATGATGTCAAGTTTACCATGAAAAGCATATCCGGGGACACCACAGCCGAGCTGTTGGATGGAACTCTGTCCGACGACTGCACGGTCAGTATGGATTTCACATCCTTCGGCGGTTCTGCCGCCGGTGCAATTTCCGAGGTGCTGACAATTACCGGCCTGGGCGGTGAACGATTCGCGCTACAGATGAACTACGACCCCGCCGGCGGCACCCCGGACTATCTGAGCTGGTGGAATGGCAGTGGCTGGGTGAATGCAGTGCTTGGCAACAGCGACGGCGGCGGCGGCGCCTCATTCACCGCGGGAGCCTACGACGGAAACCTCACCCTCAGCCGTTACGGCGTGGATGTGGCCAACAACGTTGTCTGGGCGGTCATTGACCACAACAGCGAATTTGCCATATTTCCATCCGGCAGTTCCATCCCGGAACCCGCCTCAGCCGTCCTTTTGGGACTTGCTGGCCTGTTCTTCCCGCGCAGACGGGGATGACAAACCCGCTTATCCCTTTCTAAAGCCTGCGCCCCACGGTTCCGTGTCTCCACCTGTTTCGCGCGTGATGAGGTCAAATTAAACACTATTGCATTCCCTTTCTTAACTAAAAACTGGCGGAACTTACCCGAAGCCCGGCGCATGAAAAGCTATTCGGAGGATCCGCTTTTGACGGTCTTCCCGAAATTCATGGTGTAGTTTCGCGCGTTGCCGAACACGGCGCGAACAGCAAACCCGTGTCGGCAGACCAGTGCTTCAAGTTCTTTGCGGCTGAGTTTGTCCGGATCACCGGCCAATTCAGAAATGGACAGAAGGCCGTCCTCCTTGAGTATCCCGTGGATCTCCCGAAGATAGCTGTTTTTATTCTCCACCTCGCCAATAACCGTCACCATGAAAACACGGTCAAAACGGTTAGCGTCAAGTCCCAGGCTCGCGCCATCCGTTTGCCTGTATTCAACGTTCGATATCCCCCGTTTCTCCAGTCGCCTCCGGCACATGTCCAGCATCTCCCGCTGAAGATCAAGCAGAACAAGCGTCCCCTGGCGCAAGTGCCTGGCGACAGGTGCGCTGAAATAGCCGGGGCCTGGGCCGATCTCCAATACGGTGTGACTCTCGCGCAGATCCAGCCGCCTAATCAGCTTTTTGGGCGACAGAAACATGTTCCTCAACGGGATCAGCAGCGTAAAGGCGTATTTTGGCGGAAAGACGCCCTTGCCGGAAAAACCGCGCTGGCGGGATGGGTGTGCCTCAGTCATGGATTCGTCAGCTCAATGATCGCTTCCCGGACACCGAAGAGTTCATCCCAGCTATGAAAGATGCCTGGAAGTGCTCAGATCGGCCATGTTTCGAGAGATGGTGACCCACAGGGCGGGGTTATCTGTAAAATTTAATATGCTTCTGGAAGCGCATGGCCGCCTCATGTGTTCACCTGGGTTTCAGAACCAGATTTCATGAAGTAATTTCGCATATCAGTTCTGTCAAGCCCGACCTGCCACAAGAGAAACGGTATCTCGCTAAATCCGAAACAGAAAGTCGAACAAGAAAAAGAATAATCAAAACCAAAAGGCAGGCGTTTTTTTATAAGCCATTTCCAACATTTCGCAGCCGTGTGGAGCTTTCATGGAGGCCGCCGCGGCGGTTGCGGGCCAGCCATTGTTCCTCATGGCTCATGACCAGCGATTGCAGATCACGCTTCAAATGATCCAAATCGCCAATGCCAAACTGATAAAACTGTCCCCGGTGAATGGCATGGCGACTACAGGCAATGGCATGGCGGAATTCATTCAGGCCCCCTGTGCGATCATCGCATTGGGGCCGACAGCGAACCAAGGATGTTTCAATCTGATCCAGCCAGGCGTTTGCGGCATTATACTGATCCTGCGTGACATGTGAAAGATCGTAGGGTCCATCTATGAGTTTGCCGAAAAGTAACTGGTTGATGGCTGAACAGTTGCCCCGCACTAAACCCGGGATGTGGTTCAAGGTCCGGCCCAAATCAATACAAAGCTGTCCGAGTTCACCCGTTGGATCACTGAAAAAATGATGGCTGAGAGCCCCGGCCAAATCGATCTCCCGGTTCGTCTTGAGGTGCCAACTGAAGGCCGCGCCCGCCGCAAAGCCAAGGTAACTAATCGGCAAGACCTGGTGATGCCCCCCGTCACCCCAGTCGGTAATCAGATATCCTGTCGCACCATACTTGGCACCGTTCTGTGCGGCGTTTTCCAGATTTCCCAGGCAGTTGTCGGTGCGCCCAGTGATACTGTTCCAGGCGCTGGTGCCGGGGCAGACATAGTATTCAATGCCGGCATCGGCAAAGGCCGGGCACTGTGTCTCATACGGGTGGTCAGCTTGATATCCCCAGCAGAGAGCGACAATGTCTTCAGGGAGTTCCTTGATCAACTCAGGTTGATGAAGAATGATATCTCCCCAGAATTGCATCCGCCGACCCCGGCTTTCAACCCGTTGATGAATCTTTTTCAGGAAATCCAGATAAACCCGCGTTGTGCTGGTTTTTTCCGCTTTTGCCTTGCTTCGGCCTTTTCCCAGTTCCCAGGTTTCGTCACAGCCTACATTAAACAGACGACTGGAAAAATGGGGCAGATATTCATCAAAAAGTTCTTCGAGCAGTTTCAAACTGGCGTTGTTTGGTGCGAGACAACCGCCTCCCTGGGATTTGTCAGGACACTCTCCGAGATGACGGTATTCCGGATGCTTCAGCCAGCGGCCAAAATGGCCGAAGGAGTTGAAATTGGGGGCAAGTTCAATAAATCTATCTGAGCAGTACTGATCCAGCTCAATAATTTCTTCGTGGGTGAAAGGGCTCGCATCGGCCCACACCCTTCTATGAGCTGAAAAGGCGAAGGTATGCTCAATATACAACTGGAGGTGATTAATCCGCATGCCTGCCAGCCGATCGATGAGTTGCTTAAGAGTGTCCATCGTCGGCACCTTGCAACGACTGACATCCAGCATAATGCCGCGGGTGGGAAAATCGGGCTCATCCTGAATCGTCAGAGAAGCGGGGGTTGCGCCAAACTGTTCGATGAGCTGTACAAAAGCCAGGCACCCATAAAACGCGCCTGCTTCTCCGCCAGCGCGCAGAGATTGGCCGGTGCGGGTCAACTTAAGCTCAAAGCCCTGCTCATGCGGGGGTTCCTTGTCAAGGCTGATTGACAGCAGAACTTTCCCATCTTGCGGTGGTACGGCCGCGATACGGATAGATTTATTGAGGATCCGACCAAGCTTTGTGGCGCAGGAATGGACACGATTGTACAAGTGCCCGCTGAATGGTCGCGGCAGGACAATCCATTCAGCCTGTCCGAGATCAATGGTTGTTTTCTTGATTGTGGCCTTCCGAGGCGCCGGAAAGATGTTAAGATGTGTCGCCATTTGTTTCTCCATTTTGTCGGTTAAGACGGAATAAATTGGTAATGTCCGAAAAGTGAGGGGACTCTAGGGGTGAAGCCCCGATATGGTAAAGCCCAGGGCTCGCCCTGGGGCAGTGATGATGTATGGTTTTAGCCCTGAAAGGGCGACATGAGCTTGTCCGCCTTCTTCATTTCGCCCCTTCAGGGCTGCGAATCTTTCTATTCCATCCCCCAAGGTGAACCCTGGGCTATTTCATATCACCCCTTTGGGGCTAAAAACACACACATTTCTCATTCCTTGAGCGTAGTCGCGATTCTTTCGCCGCCCATTTTTCGGACATTACTAACAAATTTATTCGCCAGGATCAGAAACACACTGCTGGTCCAGGTGTAGGCCGGATCACAGAGAGGCGCCCCGGTGATGGCGTCAAAATTTTCAGCGAACCCGCTCCTGGCACAGAGATGGCAAAAACGTTCGGCGATATCATGGGCCAATTCTGTCTCACCGGCGGCATGGAGCCCGTCAACTAAAATCATCGTGGGTGGCGCCCAGATGGGGCCGCGCCAGTAACCATGTGTTTCATAGAGGGGTGAGTCCGGATGCTCGGTGGCCGGTCCCCATTCTGTGACGTGTCGGCGAATTTCAGTTATAAGGGCCGTGCGAATTGCATCCGGCAGACGCTTCCCTAGGATGATAGGCAGGCACCCGAAAACGCTGTCTGAGGGCAGGGCGGCTTGTCCTGTAACCGTGCTGACAGAGCGGAACTTTTTCCCATCCCAAAGTGTGTCAATCAAGGCCTTCAGGGTCCTGTCGGCCCGCTGCCGCCAGTTCGCGGCGTCCTTATTGCGCTCGAGCGTGTCCGCGATCAGTGCCAAGGTGTCCATCTGGACAACAAGAAAGGCGCTTAAATCGGCACTTTTAATAGGGAAAGGGACATCAAAGACAGTGCCATTGTCCCAGCCTGAGTCGTTGCCATGCCAGTAAACGGGCAGTCCATCTTCTTCCGGATCACGATAGGTGAACCACCAGTCCGTCCAGAGGGACAGTTTGTGATAGGCTTCCCGCAGGCGCTCGGGCGGGAGCGCGCCGGCGTAGTCGATCATACGCTTGAGGATCCAGCCGTGGACGGGTGGTTTGACGAAGCAGGTGAGAAATCGGACATCGTTGATAAAATCCGGGATTTGTCCGGTTTCGTCTTGATGGTCGAAGATGACCATCAACTGATCCCAGGCTAAATCCGGGTCCGACAAACAGACGGCGAGGGCGTTGAACGCATGATCCCAGGCCCAGACGTTGGTCATCCAGTTTTTGCTCATATACATAGCGGGTCGTGTTAAAAGCCGATGCGGATGGACAACGCTCGACCAGTCCAGGTAGGCCGCGGAGATAGCGGTCTCCCGCAGAGATTTGGGGCAAGACAAGAACGGTTTACAGAACGCCTCAAACTGGGCTTGAATATCTTCAGTCAGGGTGTCGAACGGGACAGTATGATCCTGTGGCGGTCGCATCCACGTGAGTTCTTCGATGGCCAATTCGGCTGTTTGTCCGATTGTGGCGGACAGTTCAGCAATAATATGTTTGCAGTGTTTGATCTCCCAAGGCGCGTCCATCGTGAACGTTCCCGAGAGAGGAACGAGCCGGTAAGAGCGGAATGACCTAGCCAAGGTGAGGATCCAATTGCCCCCGGATTCGGGTATGGCGCAATGATTTCGAAACGGGCGGGCGGTGAACCGTAGCGTGGCATTGGTGACACGGAAGCGGATGGTGTTTTCTGTCGGCAGGCAGATATCCACCCGTCCGGTTTTGGAAAGAAGGCTGAGTTCGGCCGATCCGCCGACAATTCTACAGGAAACAGGCACGCCGTTGTCAACCATTTCGATGCGCATGACCTCGTAAGCGGCATCGCCATGAACGCACCGCAGCCATATCCCTTCTGGAAGCCCTGTTTTTGCGTGCGTTTCTCCCTGCAGATATGAAAAGGCGGTATAGGAGCCGAACCGACTGAAAGGAATGGAAGCAATGTCAAATTCCACGTTCATGTTTAAGGGTGCTTTTTTCTGTATCAGGAGGCATGGTTTAACAAAGTTCCGGTGGCATCGTGAGCGGGATAGTATTCCGTCCGTTGCGCCGGTAGATCAGAAAGTCACTGTCGAAGGATGCCACTTCGCAGTCGTCGTGTAGTTCCGACATCCGCACCAGACAGGCATCGGCCAGGGCCATTGGCACATCGGCGTATTTATTCATCAACCTGGCAACGGAAACCGCGTGTTCAGTCAAAGAGAATTGGGGCAGTAAAACGCCGCGCCGGACAAATTCCAGGATGGCAGCGGAGCCCCCATGCGTTCCCTGAAGTAGAAAACAGGCTTCCGCCAAGACCGCTTCGCAAGTGAAAATCGGCGGTTTTATGCGTCCCAGCAGTTCCGTTGCCCAGAGGTGAAATCTGTCCCGCCGATTGATCGCGGCCACCAGCGGGCCGGTATCCAGCAGCAATACCCGGCTCATTGGCCAAATCCCCGCAGGTGGTCTTTGTTGCTGGAGAGGTCTTCGGGGCCGTCGACACTGCCGACGAGATCCGAAACCTTGCAGAGGCAGGATTCCGCTGTCTCGTCCGTGGACAGATACAACTCCGCCGCTTCGCGCATGAGAGCCGAGCGGGAGGTGTGGCGCCGGGCTGCTGTCTGCTGCAACCTGCGGTCAAGATCCGCTGGAATTTTCAAGGAAATCGTTGTCATTATTTGGAACCCTCTCTGGGTTGCAATCATCAAGTTAATACCAATATGCCAGAAAGATAGTACCCCTCCGAGTCTTGTCAAATGGCGCTGGATCGTTATCGCATCCACACTCCCTGAGGGGATTGCGGATGCAAGGTCGATTATTTATGTCAATGGATTAAATTAAACCCTTTTGAAACACCAAAACGAGAAATAACCATTGATCACCGAACAGCAACTGATTGAGAAATTAAGAAATATTGAGAATCTTCATGCCGGCGCGGCGACACCCGGAGAACGTGTGGCCGCCGCCAATGCTTTGGAGAGAATTCGTAAACGTCTTGCGGAAACAGCAGATGCCGACCCGCCAGTGGAGTACCAGTTCAGCATGGGAGATATGTGGTCGAGACGACTGTTTGTCGCCCTTTTGCGGCGGTACGACATTCGCCCCTATCGACGGCGGCGTCAGCGATACACAACTGTGATGGCTAAAGTGCCAAAACGGTTCCTTGATGAAATCCTGTGGCCTGAATTTGAAGAACTCGATAATACACTTCGTGAATACCTTAATGATATCACGGACCGTGTCATTTCGGAGGGAGTCTACGCTGACAGTTCGGAAGCTGAAGTTATGCCGGATTCCCAGAAAAGCCTGCCGGGGTTCTAGGTTGAAATAAGAGCATAAAACCGTCAGCTGCCGCAATCCACCAGGCTCAATTTCTTTCGACGCGCCGTCAGCACGGCTGCCATCCCGGCTTCATGAGGTTTCCGCACCCAGCGTTTGACAATTGCCAGCTCATGAGATGCCGGAGACGGCTCAAACCCCGAACAATTTGCCGTCAGCAAATTAGGATTAAAAAGATTTTTGGGTATGACTGGCATTGATTTCCCTTTTCACCGTCGTTGGTTTCCGTAAAGCATTTCCAATGGTTAAAATAGGTTCCCGGAGAGGCAATCGGTAAACTTTTGACAAAACGCCCAGATCTTCATGGGTGGTTTGGATGAGTGTTTTCAAGGTCCGCTTCCCTCCGGGCACGGAATTGGGGCTGGCGGATGGCCCGCAAGTCATCGAATTCCAGGACCCCGCAGCGTTTTGCCCAGGCAAAATAATGGCGCTTGAGTTCTTCGACCTTTTCCGGGTGTTTCTCGACAAGATCATGCAGCTCCGTGCGGTCCGCCTCCAGATCATAGAGCTCCCATGGCTCATTCTTTTCCGCCACCAGTTTCCATTTTCCTTCGCGGACCCCGCGGTTTCCATGATGCTCCCAATACAACACATCGCGCCCATGCGGCTGATCAGTGAAAGTCGGGACCATGCTCACGCCTTCCAGCGGCTTGATCGGTTTTCCCTGGTATTCCACGGGATAGTCCACACCGGCGATATCGAGAAAGGTCGCCATTACATCCGGCAACTGGGCCGGCTGGTGGCGCAATACCCCTTTGCTCTCCAGTCCTGCTGGCCAGTGGACAATGAAGGGCGTTGAGATACCCCCCTCGTGAATCCAGTGCTTATATTTCCGGAACGGGGTATCCGAAACATTGGCCCACGGCACACCGTAGCTGCTATAGGTATCTTCAGCGCCCGGAATAATGTCGGGCGTATTCCCGAATCGGACGGGTCGGCCATCACGCGTGCGGGTCGTCCCGACCCGCGCTCCACGATCCACCATGCGCTTGACCCATGAGTCCGAACCACCACCCAGCTCCTCGGCACAGCCACCGTTGTCCGCCAGAAAGACGATGACGGTGTTCTCAAACTGGCCCGTCTCTTTTAATGCCGCGGTAATTCGGCCAATACCCTGATCCATGCGGTCGATCTGCGCCGCGTAAACCTCCATTCGCCGCGCTTCCCACTCCTTGTGCGGCTGATCCTCCCACGGCCCGACATCCGGATCCCGCTCACTCAGTTTCCAGCTCTCTTTTAGGATCCCCATCTCAATCATTCGTTGGCGACGCTGTTTGCGGAGTTCATCCCACCCAGCATCAAATCGTCCTTTATATTTGGCGATATCTTCTTCATGGGCATGCAGCGGCCAGTGGGGGGCGGTATAAGCGACATATTGAAAGAAAGGAACCTGTCCTGAGCCCGTCGAATGGGCCGAAGCGTGTTCACGGATCTGGCGGGCAGCCTCTTCCGAGATGGCATCGGTGAGGTAATAGTCGTCCCCCTCCGGCTCGACGGGTTGGTTGTCGCGTGTCAGGGTCCGCGGCTGGTAGTAGTTGGCCGCTCCGGTGATGATGCCGTAGAAATCGTCGAAACCACGCTGATTCGGCCAGCTATGCTTGGCTCCATCGTGCTCGATGTTGTTTGACACATGCCATTTCCCGGACATATAGGTGGCGTAACCACCCGTCTTCAATGCCTCGGCTATCGTCACCGTATTCGCATTTAAATCCCCGCGATAACCTTCGATGCCATCATCATGAACCATCTCGCCGACATCCGCCTGCTGCGGGTATAGACCTGTCAGTAGTGAAGCCCGCGACGGGCAGCAGCGCGCGGTGTTATAGAACTGCGTATAGCCCAGACCGTTGGCCGCCAACGCATCCAGGTTGGGGGTCTGGACTTCACCGCCGTAACAACCGATGTCCGAGAATCCCATGTCGTCATTTAAGATCAAAAGAAAGTTGGGTCTGGTCATCATGTCGGGCCTTGTTAAATAGTCATTTGTGTCGGGGATATGTAACTCTACTTTCATTGCCACAAAAAGGCACAAAAAGGTATGGAAAACGGGTGCGCGCCGCATCCCTTTCTTTGAACGCCGGTGTCGATCAAAATCTTTTTGCGCCTTTTTGTGGCTGTTCTCTTTCTTAGGGGCTGTTAAATAATAAACGCTACAGTTCTTGCTCGAACCAGCTTTGAGTTGCCTGGAAAATGTGACAGTTAATGTGTTACGACACCTTAATTCG
Organism: Lentisphaeria bacterium; assembly: GCA_032251435.1. GTDB lineage: Bacteria > Verrucomicrobiota > Lentisphaeria > Oligosphaerales > MVZH01 > JAVVEH01. The sequence goes on from JAVVEH010000002.1 coordinate 124,618, forward strand.
GCCTTTTCGCATAGCCCCTATGCTTTCACAAACCTCTTTTCAGCACAGTATGCCCGGCTATCGTCACCGGCACTTTTTGTATTCCTTTCGCGAGAACAATCGTTGACTGTTCAAGCGTATTGCCGAGGCAGTCGACAGTGGTGGCCTCAAAGGCGCCAATGTCTTCACGGGTGTCGATGAGGACTTCCGGTTTGTACGTCCCGTTAACCAGTACCACTTCAGAAGGCAGGTCGCCATTGCACTCCAGCGGCATGTTGGCGTAGAACGCGGCCACCATAACCTCTTTATTCCGCGCGGCCACCAGCGGGTAGAGCAAATGCGGATAGAGGGGGGCGAGTTCGCCTTCCATCAGAACGCCCCGGTACTGCCGCCAGAACCGCAGATAGCTCTTGAGCATCTGCAGATGCGCGGGTGTCAGTTCGCTCAGTCTCCGCGAGATCTGCGGCGCGCTGAAAAGCGCGTGAATCAACTGCATGGCGGCGCTTTCCGGGGGATCGTCGTCGTGCCAGGTGATGGGGTCGGAATGCACGGCGGTGTCGCCGCTCAGCAACCGGACATCGAGCGTGCGGACGCGGTTGTCGCCGATGCTGTTGGGGCAATCCACGGCCCGAAACATGTTGCCGTATTTGCGCATGGCCGGACCAATATAGCCCTGCCTGAATTCAATCAGGATATCGGGGTTCAAGCGGTGGAGCCGCGCCATCACGTCATCCAACAGCTTGCAGACCGCCGCCCCGATCGAAACCGTGTCGTGCCCCGGTTTCAGTCCTGTTTCATCCTCCGGCCGGCCGCCAATCGAGCCGATGAAATCCATTTTCAGGCCGTCGATGCCGTAGTCCCTGACAAAACGCTCGTAGATGCTTGCCAGATACTCGCGCGCCTGCGGGAACCGCGGGTCGAACCCAAACCACTGCGCACCCTCTTTTCCCGGCATGAGATAGTGTTTCATTGTCTTGTACGCTTTGGAATCAACCCCCACAAACGGCACGGAAAACCAGACCAGGTACTTCAAGCCCATGTCCTGTATCCGTTTCACGTGGGCCGCGAAGTCCGCGAATTTGGCGGGGTGGACTTCCCAGTCGCCATTGCTCCGGTACCCGGTGCCGACCTGTTCGGTCTGCCAGCCATCGTCGAGAATGGCCACATCCATCCCGCAGGCTTTGGCCAGTTGACACTGTTTTTCCAAGTCATCGGCATCGACATCCATTTCATAGACATACCAGCTCGAGAACAACGGTTTGCGGGCGTCATCCGGCACCTGGCAGGGCCGGTATTCGGGCATGGCCTGCCACCACTGCACGATGTCCCGCAGGCTTTGATAATAGGGAATCCGGCGAAAATCAAAACGCAGGGTGGCTGAATACGCCATTACAGGATCTATCTTGGCTCCGTTTATTGTCGCACTGCATGTATAGGTCAGGCCACTGGCGTAAGTGCCGCCAAGACGTGTGTCGTGAACCGCGTCCGACAACGCGAAGGTGCACGTGTTGATGCCATCAAGATTGTAGAGCGAATAGACCGGGGCCTGACGATTGGCCCGGCTGGTGACATAATTGGCTGTGAAATTTCCCACGTCCAAGGCCCGGTTTTGCATGCACTCGCTGTTCCACTTGTGGTGAAAGTCGACGGAAGGCAACGACCACGAGAGCTTGATCTCCGGCAGTTGAGCGGGTGCATTGGCTTTGAGCGTCAGGATGACATCGAATAGCCCTTCCGCCACTTGAGTGCAATCCAGCGCTGCCGTGAAGGGGGCGATGTCGTCGGCCAGGCAAACGGTGATGTTGTTTACGACTATGTTCATTGAGATTCTCTTGGTTTTCGCACCGCTTTCGATTCGCTCGAATCCATCGACTCTCCCGATTCTGCCGACTGAATTGACGGGATCGATCATCGGGCGGCGCGAATAATTCGTTTTCTACAAAATGTCAATATGTATCCACCAAACTTCTGATTCTGAGCTTCTGACGCAACTGAGCAGCGGTCAGAGCGCATTTCGGGGTGAGAGTGATCCGCTCGCTCATAAAGATAAGTGTTGAAACCATAGCCGACCCAGAACACAGAACCGTCGGAAATGAAACCTTCCGGAATTTTGAAGTCGCGCGTAAAGCGATTACAAAGCATGTAAAAGTAGGTCTTGGGATCGATGGTGACGCATTCATGATCATAAATCGAGATGCCGTACATGGTGTCCAGCATGGGACAGGCCGATGACAATTGTGGAATCGTGTGACTCACATGCGTGTCGATGGTGCTGCCGTCAGCGGTCTCCCAAAAACCGTTTCCGGGCGCTTGAGCTTTTTGGTCCCCTTGGCTAAACGTGGTTCCTGTCAAGTTAAAATGGCTATTCTGATAGATGGTTGGATTGGCTGTTTTGGGCTTTTGTTAGCTCAGCAGGGGTACTTGTGCCCCGGATCCTGGCTCAGCAGGGATACTTGTGCTCGGAATCTTCTTCACCGCCGATCCGTCTGGCGGGGGACCACATCGCAGGTTTCCATGTACCAGCTGAGCAGGCGTTCTTTTAATTCCCGCAAAATGCCCGCATAAGCCGGATCCGCAATGACATTGTGGATCTCAGCGGGATCTTTCGCTAGGTCATAAAGCTCATCCTGTTCATAGTGCCGACGGATATATTTGTGAGTTTTGGTGCGGCACATGGCCGCCTTCGTGTGATAGGGCCCTAATTCATCGGTGATCTGCAGGCGCAGCCGCGGATAATAGAGTCCATATCGAGTATCCTTGTCCTTTCCGCAGGAGGAACTATCCCTTTCCATCGCTTGTACTTCACCTTGCAGACGCCCCCCCTCGCAAAAGACGGCATCCCGGTGGGTGCCCGTTTCTCCGGCCACCAGCGGCAGTAAGCTTTTACCAAAGTGGTCATATCCCGGGTCAATGCCGGTTAAGTCGTAGACGGTCGCCGAGAAGTCCACCAATTCCACCAGGGCGTCGCAGACTCGGGGTTGGACGGGGACGCGGCTGGGTGGTTTGATAACAAAGGGGACTTTCGCCAGGCAATCCTCAAACGTATTCTGAGTTTTTTCCACAATACCATAATCCCCTGTGTAATCCCCGTGATCGGAAAAGAGAAAGACCGCGCTGTCATCGTACATGCCGGCTTCCTTTAACGCGCTGACAATCATGCCGAATTGATGATCCACGCGGGAACACATGCCATAATAGGTCGCCCGGAGTTCCGTCCAGCGTTCTTCACGCCAATCTTTTAAGCCCTGCCATTCCGCGATCCCTTGAAGAATCGACGCCTTTCCCGCGTAATTTGGCGGCGGCAATGGCCGGGCGGGAATCTGGCCGCGGTCTGTGACGCTGTACCAGGGTTCTTCGACACAGTAGGGCGGATGCGGGTAGCCTATGGGAACATATAGACACAGCGGCGCCTCGCCGTCATACGATTTTATTTTATCGATCGCTCCCAGTACCATCGCCCAGTCACCGTCGCAGTAGATGTCCTTGTCGCCCTTATCCAATCTTCCTTTGAAAAAACTGAAATAATTATCCCCGCCAAACTCGCCGCGCCAACCGGAGGCATTGCCGTGATTCCCTTCCTGTCGCTCATAACCCCAGCGGGCGTAATCTTCTTGAGTGGGGTTGAAGCGTTCATGACAATACGCGTCAACCGGATCTTGTCCGGGTGTCAGGTCATTTTTGCCTCCCCACCAGACATGATAGCCGTTGTCTTTGAGAATCTTTAACACATTCGGTTCGTTCCACTCGGGGTGCAGCATGTGGTACATGGTGCGGTGTCCGCGGACATGCGGATACCAACCGGTCATAAAACTGCATCGACTGGGGGTGCAGACCGTGTTTTGGCAAAACGCGTTGCTGAAAGACACCCCTTCGGTTTTCACCAAGGCGTCAATGACCGGGGTGACGGCCGCTGGATTGCCATGACAGCCCATCACGTCCGAGCGCCACTGGTCCGGATTGAAAATAATAAGATGTGGTCGCATGGCCATTTTTTATCCTTTCTGATGCCAAGGCAGCATCCACGGTCGCTCGGGGAGCATGGTTTTCGTATAGTCGTAATAGTCGCCGGAAGGTTCGTGGGGCATGTCAGATCAGTCCGTGAGTTCCACACGGTCGCAAGAGTCCGGCGCCCGCATCGTGTAAATCTGTTTCCCGGTCGCGTAATTCCAGGCTACGGTGATCTCTCCGACCGGGACGGGGACCGTTCCTGAACAGACGGGTGTCGCTCCAATCATGGGGTCCAGGGAAAAGGCGCTGAATCCCGGCGCCCTAGGCCGGACACCTAGAATATGATGGAAAAAAACGTACAGGGGCACCGCCGACCAGCCATGGCACAGGCTGCCCGCGTTGGAAAAATCCCCCGCGCCCTTGATCGTTTCCCAGAACGTCGTCGCCCCGGAGCGCAGCATGTGAGCCCATTGCTTTTCAATCCGCTCTAAAACCACTGGACCATATTTTCCCTTTCGGGTCATCAAGGCCTCAAACGTATAAAATGACTGGCTTAACCCCGGCGCGATAAGACCGGAATCTGTCTGGGCCATGCGGGCGAGGGCGTTCTCCCGCATCGCTTCTGTTCCGGCTCTGGAAAGAACGGCCAGAGCCTGGGTCAGTTCGCTCAGGGGGCCGGGTTGATTGTGTGTGGCGAAGGCTTCCTCGTCCGGGCGATAAAACGCCGCGCCCACGTGTCCGCGCAGATCGTCGACCGCCGCGGAAAAGATCGCTTCAGTATCTCTGTATTCCTGACCGTCATCACCCAGCCACTGGATGATTTCCCGGGCCGCTTCAAGGGCGAGGATAAGAAAACAGTTCAATGGGGCGTCGGCGGTCAGACCGTTGGCGAAATCTTCTTCGCCATAGCCTGAGAGACCTCGAGTCCAGTCATAAAAATGCCAGACACCCTGAGCTTGCCTCAGGGGCAATAGACCATCCCGGCGCTCCGTTAGAAACGTGGTGAGCATCGATATGATCTGGGGCAGAAACTGCCGGGCGAGGGTGGCGTCCCCGCTGTACAGGTAGTGATCACGAACCGCGAGCATCCAGACCAGCGTGAACGAGGGAATCGTGACCTTGGGGCGGGCGGGAGCGGTCAATTCCAGAAAGCCGTCCTCCCGCAAACCGCGCCCGAGAAGTGAGAAGCTACTGGCGGGAAACTGGGTTTCACCAAACGCGTAGTAGCTGCAAAGCGCCTGGGTCCGGGCGTCATTGGCGTATAGAGCCTGCTCCCGCCAGGGGGTGTCTTCATAATGTTCGTGCATGCACAACGTCAAGGTCCGTCGACAGGTGTCGAGGATGGCCGTGTGAAGGGAATTGTTGGTTTCCAGTTTCCCTTGATACGTCACTGGGTATTCCTGGCGGCGCAGATGGAGGCGGCGCAAGGTGAAATTGCCCTCTTGAATCGTCACCTGAAGATATCTTCCGGCCCACCGCAGAAACCGGTGGGTGAAGGTCTGTCTGCCTTGGCGGCAGATATAACGGGAGGCGAAATTGCGTCCGCCGACGCACGTTCGTACCCGCAGATCATCGAGGTGCTCGCCATAGCCGATGTCCAGAATGGTTCCCGCCGGCGCGTCGATCTCAAACTCCAGGTGCCCAGCTTCTTCCTGTCCCATATCGACGATGATATAGATGCCGTCATGGCCATTTAAATCCGGGGAAATGGGCCTTATGCCCGAAGGGCGGTCGGCAAGCTCGGCGCCAAACGGGACACCAAAAAGATCGCGGGTCGAGACGGCGCTGAGAAAGTCTGTTTGCATTCGCGCCGCCGGGCTGATGACCGTTGAGTCCGCCTGGTGATCCCCATCCGGTTTTTGATCACCGCCTGTCAATCGCCGGACATATCCGCAGGCGTGAAGCCGGGCGGCGGTGGGGCCGCCGTCAACCAGACGGGCGACAGGCCGCGGATTCAATGTTCGACGTCCGGGAGGACATGTGGCTTCACTGGCGGCGACGCGCCGCCAGTCTCCGCCGGGGATGTCGTCCGGGACGTGGCGGTTGTCCTCTCGGCTGGCGTCATAGCCGAAGGTGTAGGCGAGCTGTCCGGAGACGATGGCGATGGAGCCGGAATGATAGGATGGGTTGGGGCGGCACCGCGTGGCCGTTCCACTGATGACGGACAGCCCCGTCCCGCGGATCTCAAACACCACCCCGGGTTTTCCCCGTCGGTACACACTGCTGTCCCGGCCGTTATAGAACACCGTCACCGCCAGCGTGTTGGATCCTTGGCGGAGCGCCGAACCGACAGAAAAGCGGTCATAGGTTTTTTGATCCGGGTAGTCAGAATATTGCCCGTGCCCGATCAGTGTCCCGTTAAGCCAGGCGATGAAATCGGTGTCCGCGCTGATGACTAATTCGGCGCCTGGATCAGGCTGATCACAGTCAAACGCGTGGAGGAAATCGACATATTGATTGACCGAATCCCCCGGGCGCGCGGGGAATATCCATTGTGGCCCGGCATGGTCTGAAAGATCCCATCGAGAATCTGTCGGATTGCGCATGTGTTGATCTCGTTTTCCGCTTATGGCTCAGGCCAGTTTCAGTTCATGTGTTAACCGGATCGTCCGGGCGGCGCCACCGGGTCTGGTCACGGTGATTGTGTAGGCGCCATCCTGTTTCCTTTCAAGTTTGAGAGCAAGCTTCTTGGCGCCGGGATTAAGCGCGGTCACGTGCAGGTTGTCATGAGACGCTTCAGCTCCCATCCACCGGAAGATGGTCGTGCGGGGCACTGTGGGTTGGGCGGGCATGCCTGTCGATTCCAGAAGCACGCCTTTACCCAGAGCGGCGAAGGTCATCATCAGCCGCTGATTCCCGCTTTTCAGGCTGACCCAGCTCTTTCCACTTTGACTTTCCGCCAGCGTGTGAAAGCGTGACTCAAGCCAATGGATGTCGGCCTCATCAGTCCCCAGCATGTGATCCACGATGAGCCAGTAACTATTTTCCACCATGAGTGCCAGGCGCCCGATAAATTTGTCTTTCCAGCGGGGAAGATAGATTCCAGATGCATCGACACGGATGCCGAGTAGATCCTGTCCCCGCACGATCTCGGTTGTGTCACATGCCACATCTGTGTCACACCCGAGTCCGTCCACAAAGAGCGTGCTCTTGGAGGCCGGGCTGCGGCCATACAATTCGTGTCCGCGGCGGGTGAAGGTGGTGGCCATGTAGCCGCCATCCTGCTGATCGGTAATCATCAGTTCATCATTGACCCGACACCGGAAACTAAGCAGGTCAATCATGCCGTGGCCGCTAATTTTGCTGGATCCGCCGCGAAGCGCCAGGCGCAGGGACGGAAACGCCTCATCGTCGGCCAGCGCCGCCCAGTCCATGCCTGTGTAAATCCGGGCGACCGGCGCTTTTTTCGCCGTGTGTTCAATGTTCAGTCGATCAATTTCTTCCGCTGTCGGAATCGCGTCCGCCGCGTAAAGCAAGGTGCCGCCATTGACTCCTTTGCCTTTCTTTCTCTGTTTTTTCTGGCGCGCCAGTTTTTCCGGCGCGGCCAAGTAGGTCGCCGCGTTCAAAGCGGCGTGACGCTGATTCAAGCGGTCAGCCAGGAGGAAGTAGAAGGCTGTCGGTCCCCACCCGTCATTATCGCCGAAAGAGACACCGGTGAAGTCCAGCGGAAAGAATAACGACTGTCCGAGTTCTTTCATTTTGAAGGCCGGATGTTTTTTTTGCGTGGCGTTTTCCCAGCTTAGCAGGTAGCGCATGGAATAATTCATCCCATAGTTCCAATACCCCGTTCCCTCCAGGCACCCGCCGCCATTGGCGATGTAGGATTTGAAATATTCCCCCAGGCTTTTCTCCACAAAAGGAATCAGTTTGGGCGCATCGGGGTGGTCATCATGGAAAGCCAACGCCATGATGCCCATGCCGCCGGCGCAGACCCCGTTCCAGTTCGACCATTCTTTGTTCGCCCACCAGGGCGGACTGTCCAGGCACTTGACCGCCGCCCGCATCAGGAATTTGTCGAGCACAGCGAAAAAAACGGCCTGTTCGTCGTCGGTCATCTCCTGGCGGAATAAATCATACATCAGTCCGACGGTGGCGGACAACTCACCGTAGCTTAAACAGAAGGGCAGTTCTTTGTCGGGAGGTGTGTTGACACGGGCTTCGCAACTGATCTGATTGAATGTGGTCAGATTGCTCAGATGTTTGATGGCCGCTTGACGATATCGCGGAGCCCGCGTCAGAGTCCAGGCGCAGGTCAGACACTGGAGATGCGTGTCGATGGGGCGGGTGACGGCTTGGTACGTGGACTCAGATCCTTCTTTAAGCGGGGCCGCGCGGACTAGCCTGTCGGCGTCTTTGAGGACCTGATCAGCCATGTTTTTCAAAAACGGGCTGTGCAGCTTATCTTTCAAATTGGCGGCGGTATCCGCGCTCACGTAGAGACGGGGGGAGGGGATTAGGCTGAGTTTAGCCATCGGGATGGGTCCTTTTCCGCCCGCCGGCCATGGCGGGGCGTATGTGTTCTGTCAATTAATGGTTGCTTTTGACAACGTCCATGGCGATTTTTTCCCATTCGCTCAGGCGGCTGGGGGCGCCGCGGACGGTGCTCACGTCTTTGAGGATCAATTCACAGGGAGTATTGTGACGGCGGCAGGTGTCAACAGTTTCCGTCAAATCCCGGCGGACAAGATCCGCGTCAAATGACCCCATGGCCACATGCGCCGGATTGGGTTTGGCGGAAAAGACGTAGTCGCCATGAATGTTCGCCGCGGCGATTTCTTTATCCGCCCACGGACTGATGGAGATTTTCCGCACATTACGAATCTGGCGGACAATGTTAATTTTGTTGTGCAGGGGCTCGCAACACCCGTAATAGACCAATCCGTACCGTTCCAAAAGTGGCTTCAACGGCTGGATGTCGAATTCTTCCTGCATCGCCGGGGACACCTCAGAGAACATCTGGCCCATGGAAAATGTCCACGTGTCAGCGGCCGTGGCTTTGTCGCCGTCATAGGTGTCCGATGGCAAGTCATCGCAGAAAGCCCCGGTGCAGTGAATGTCCGGCGGCGCCGCTTCGAGCAACCCATGGGCTTCATATTGATCCAGAACGCCATTTTCCATCTCCACAAATTTGGCGATTAACTCGGCGACGTAATCGGGCCGGTCAATCAGGTCGTAGAGCATGCGTTCCGGTGAGATCAGGGTAGAGATCATATCCCATAAGCCGGAGTGCCGGCCCGAGCCAACCAGCCGGACGGGAAGAATGCCGTCAAAACAGTCGCTGACGATCTCCAGGTGTCGCTGATCCAACTCCGGGTCGGTTTCAATAACCGGCGTTTCCAGCGCCCGGACCTCGTCGATTGTTGTGAGCTGTTCCGCGTAATGTTGGGAAAGGCCGTCACGCTCAACGATCCATTCCGGCCCGAGCTTGGCGTTTCGGACTGTTTTACTGATCCCGAAGTAGGGGAGCACCACCATATCCGCTTTGAAATTATCCCAGGCGTAGAGAGTCATCCGGAGGCGTTGTTCGACAGCTTTAAGGAACCCCTCATGGTTAACCATGTTTTCTTTTCCCCAGGGCAACTCATGCCAGGGAAGCTGGTCAATCCGCACCATAGGCCGAGTGATTTGAAGCCCGTTGAGACGGCGCCAGCCATCGATGGTTTCTTGCTGCCGGGGCAGGGCCGCGATCTCCGCATACTGTCGAGCGAGGTCCCGCATCACGTCTTTTTGTCGCTGTCGCATCGTAGTTTCCAATGGGTTTTCCGCATGGCGGAAGGAGGCGGGAACATACCGTTTCCCGGGTGAAAAAACGACTATATAGGGGAAAAGAAGGACGGACAATAGCAGATCGCGCCCTCTCTATATCGTATCACGCCAGTCATGTCCGCCCGCTCAGGTGCTGAGATTATAGCGCTTTTCATCCATCTCGAACTTCAGTGGTTCCCCGGCGATGAAATGACGCAGATTATCCAACGCGATCCGATCGGCGTCGCTCATTTGACCGGGTCGATCCGGCCACAGGGCCGAGTTGATATCATGGCAGGTCAACAGTAGATTCGGCCACTGGCGCGCCTCATGATCCGGGGGGAGGGAATCGCTGCCGTCGAGCACGTCAAGGCCGGCCCGGAGGCGCCCCGATTTCAGCTCGGAGAAAAGCGCGTTCTGATCGATGATTTCCCCCCTCGCCACATTGATGACAATGCCGTGATCGGGCAGTTTGGCCAATAAGTCCGCCGTGACCGATTGACGGGTCTGATCGGACAACCCCGCGAAGATAGACAAGGCCTCACTTTCTTTAAACAGCTCTTCAAGGCTGTCCACGCGTCGGCAGCAGTCAGGCAGGATGTCGGCATAGGGATCGTAAACGAGCAGGTCGGGCTTGAACGGGGCGACCATGTCGACAAAACGCCTGCCGATGACACCGCACCCGTAAAGCCCCAGGCGCAATTGGTTCAACGTGCCGGACGGGACACCAAGCCGTCTGGCTCCTATCCATTCCCCCCGCCTGACACCATCTGTCCGGGACCGCAGGTCTTTCATGACCGCCAGGAGCAGGGCCATGGCCCCCTCGGCGATGGCGTTGGCGGGAGCGTCTCCCCAGTTTGTCACCGGGATGTCGCTGCGGATGATTTCAATGGGGATATACGGCCGGCAGGTGCCGGTGAGATGTAACACGTAGCGCACGTTGCCGGGCTCGTCCGCCAGCGCCGGCGGAATGGGAGCGGCCCCCCACATGGTGATCAGCACATCCGCCTTCCGCATGCGCGCCAGTATGTCTGCCTCTGTCATGTCCCGGCAGTGCTCGACGATGTCGAGGCGGCCAAACTCTTTCAGAGCGTCGGTAAATGGTTTATCCGGGGATAATTGCGACCGGCGACCGGCCATGTGCAGCATCTTAATCACGATAATACCTTTCGGCAATAGGCCATGTCGGCGCGGGCGTTGGCGTAAAGTGTCTCAATATCCTCATCCCTGCCAATGCCCCGGGTGAATTCAATGGAGACACTGCCCTGGTAGCCGTGCTTAGTCACTTCAGAAAAGCAGGCGTCGAGCTTTTCCCGGGCCTCGGGAAGAGCCGGATTAGTCTGAGCGTCGCGCATCTGCACGTGCAAGTGGGCGACACGGGATCCGAATGTGGAGAACCACTCCTTGACGACATCCGGATTCCCGGCGACGTGGACGATCACACCAAATCGATTTGGATCCAAGTCAGCGAAAAACTTGGCCGCGACCGCCGGTTCTTCAAGAATCGTTCCTGGATGGCATTCACAGAGAAGCTTGCAGGTGGCGGGCAGACGGTCCGCCCATTTAAGAAGATTACGGCGGTATTCGCTGAGTTTGGCCGGGTCGTTGCCAAGGTTGTATTTAACCCCTCCCGCCGCCAATTTCTCAATCGCCCCGGCGGCCTTTTCAAGAGGCTCCGCATGCTCATCACTAAAGGCCGCATAGGTGTTATATACGGCGAGCGGAGTTTCCGCGGCCATGAGGCGATCCCGCTCTCCGGCATCCGCCGCCAGCCAGTGATTCTCCCACAGCTCAATCCCGTCAAACCCGTCGGCGGCGAACCGCGGCAACCACTCACTGACTCGATAAGATGGTTGGCGGCTCCCCCAGCGGTTTCGCTCTAAACACACAGTACTGATGTAAACAGGCATTTTTTTCACATTTCTCCTTAGTCGAGGGTGATTGTCACCGCCTCATAATCATAGCCTAACATACACCGGTTTGAATGGTAAAAAATGTTTAATCCCGCCATTTTTTTATCTTTTTACGCCAAAAAAGGGATATTACAGTGATTCCACAGGGTGATGTCGTCTGGATTATTTTCTCTTTCAACACGTTGTTCCCGCGTTATACTTTGATGGCGGCAGTTTACACTTAGTGTTGTCGTATGAAAAAAGAAACCAGTCCGGCGGATGGATTAATGAACCTGTCTTTCTCAAAAATCAGGAATGTGAATACAGTGAAAACCAAACATTGGCTAGGGATGGCTTACGTGTCGACGGCGTTGGTGTGCGGTGGATTGAGCGCGGTGGCCGCTCCGAAAAAGGCTCCGCCCGCTCCCCCTCCCGCCCCGTTGACGGAAGCTGGCGAGATACTCCTGGCGAACTACGCCGCCATGTTGACAGAGCTACAGACGGAGATTATCGAAGCCTTGCCGGCTATCGACGAGCAGCGGAAAACCGCCTTTGTGAAAGCTTATCAGACAGAGTCGGACGCGTTGGCCACGGCTCTCTCGGCGACGCGGGCTCAAGCCAAAGCCAAGGACAAGGAGGCCGCCGCGAAGGCTTATAGCGACGCGCGGGAGGCCCTCGCGTCAGCTCAAGCTGAAGCCCAGGGCCCGGTCGAGGCCATCCTCAATCAGTTGGATGGATTTCTGGCGAGCGACAAGCTGGACGCGTCTCTGGTGAAATACATCGTTCTGGCCCAGGCGACTCCACGTGGCCTGGCCGAGTTCGCCCAGCAGGGGAATGAGTGGGAAGCTCTGGTGAACAAGCTTCTCGCGGATGACGACCTGATGAAGCGGATGGTCGAAGCGGAGGGCGCCAACGGCGGCAATTACGGTCAAGCCATGCGGATTTATACCGATATTCAAAAAGCCAGTCCCCGGGCCGGAGAAGGTATCCTGGGGCGATTGGCGCTGGGTGTCAGCCTGGAGCACGCCGTGCCGATTAAGCAGGCGAACCCCCAGACCGCCATCAACGCGCCGGCCATTGTTGACCCGGTTCAGCGGTATCTACAGTTCGAGAAAGCGTACCTCAATGGCGAACTGGATCCCGCTTTCAAGGATCTGTCCGCCTGGGAGTGCCGACATGTCGTCAACGGCGACGAGCCGGATGAGACGCTGGCCTGGGGCCGCGAGATGCTCAGAAATTACCGGCCGGATCATATCTCCACCAAGGACTTTCGCTGGCGGTATGTGAAAGCAGTCAAGACGGATGTCAAATATGGATCGCAGGATCAGAAGAATGACCTTCCTTCCCTGCAAAAATACCAGAATATGATCAATACCGGTGGTGTCTGCGGGCGGCGCGCGTTTTTCGGACGGTTCATCTTGCGTTGTTTCGGGATTCCGACCATTGCCCGTCCTCAGAAAGGTCACGCCACACTTGTTCACTGGACACCGGACGGATGGGTCATCAATCTTGGCGCGGGCTGGACCTGGGGCTGGCTTCACACAGGTCAGCAGGATCTTGATTTCCTCGCCTATACGCAGGCCAGAGCGGCCGCGGAAAAATTCACGCGGGTTCAAAGAGCCCAGTGGATTGGCGCTGTCCTCGGGGAACCGAAGACCCTTGGTTTTCATGACGAGGCTTCCGGTTTTTGGAATGGCGTGGCGCTTTACCGGCAACGGGCGATTGTCGAGGAATCCAAGGCGGTGGCGCTGGCCGCGGTTGGTCAGGACATTGCCGAGGCCAATGTGTCGAAGGAAGCGGATATCGTTGAAGACGTGGTCGTGACGGAAGCGGACCGCGGGATCATCACCGGCCCGGATGGCGTCATCACGATTCCGGCGGTGGCCTGTCGTGTCACGACGACCAAGCCGGGGAAAATTGTCTTCATGAAAAGCGCCCTTGGCGGGTTGCAGATGCACTATAGCCGGATCGGTGACCCGGCGACGTTCGAGTACACCTTCGAGGCGCCCGCGGCCGGTGTCTACGAGCTTGTGGCCCGGGTGGTGACAGTCAGTCCCGATCAGCGCCTTCTGGTAACGCCCAACGACGCCAACGAGACTGTCGATATCACGGCTCCCTACACCATTGGCATGTGGGAACAGACTCCGCCGGCGCGATTGCCACTAGTCAAGGGGCGCAACGTGCTGCGTTTCACGCGCGCCGAGCCGGTCAAGGGAATGACCATAAAGGATTTCACCCTCACCCCGGTAAAGTAGCGGGAAGCGGGGCTCAGAGGTCGGCGCCCGACAGGTGGCGCCGATTTCTCTTTCGTAGTTGAATACATGACGATGTTAATGTGCGGACAAACGTGCTATAGACGTTAAGAAAAGACGCCCGGCAGGGCAAAAAAACAGGTTATAATAATGAATAAGAAAATGGTGTTGACAAGGGCGCGCGCGTTGGTATGTCTGATTTTTTCTGTGACGGCTCTCTCGGCGGCGGAGCCGCGTTTTAGCCGCCACTTTGGCGATGGCATGGTGGTCCAGCGCGATCAGCCGTTGACAGTGAAAGGGTTCGCGGATAAAAACGCGGAGGTGACGGTTGAGTTCGCCGGGCAAGCGAGCAAAGGAACAGCTGATGACGCGGGCCTCTGGCAGGTGACGTTTGAGCCTATGGCCGCCAACGCCAAGGGACAGACGCTTTCGGTGAAATCGGCGGGTGGAGACATCAGCCTTTCTGATGTCCTCATCGGCGATGTTTTTTTATTCGCCCGTCAGACCAGTGTGGATATTTCCCTGGGCCGTGACGAGGCGGGGCGCCGGGCGGCGGATAAGGCCGACCCGCTTTTCCGGGCGCTGACAATAAAAACCCTCCCGGCAAGCGAACCGCGAGACGACTTGGCATCTGAGGCGACCAGCGGCTGGCTGACCGTCGAGAAGGAAACGGCTATGACCCTGTCCGCGGCCGCGTATTATCTTGGCCGGGATCTCCGCGCCAACGTGAACGTTCCGGTCGGGATTATTGATCTGAACATGGGGCCGGCGTTTCCTATTTCCTGGTTGAGCCGCGAAGCCCTGGAGGAGACTGAAAAACTCTACGGTAAAAGCGATGTGCCCGGCCAACTCGCTTATTTCGATAAAATCCTGGAGGCGGACAAGAACGGGGAAAAAAGACCGAAGGGGGCAATCGCCGGAGACCCCGCGGCATACGCGCTGTTTCCTTCCGGTGGCTATAACGCGGTTTTGAGTCCGTTAAAAGGCCTGGCTGTGAAAGCCGCGCTTGTCCAACTTGGCAATGACTATCCTTACATGATTTATGCTGAACTCGAAGACAACGGGAAAATCCTGGATCGGGATGAATTAGACCGGGCGTATGTTGAAACGTATAATATTCGCAAGGTCGGCTTTCGTATGGAACCGGTGACCACACCCCGCGTCCCCCGGGAATGGCGGACCCTTTTCGCTGGCGGGAATGTGCCGATGGGGCTTGTTGTTCCCCCCGCGTCCGCTCTCAACACGCTGGGTGAACACCATCGGGAAATGCGGGAATTGCAACGGCAGACCGCCGAAGAGCTTCCCGGTGTGGATGTTATTCTTCCCGGATCGGAAAACCGGTTGTTCAGCGCCCAGCCGACGGATGAGGCGTTGCTGGCCCGGCGGTGTTCGAGCTGGCTCTTGGGAGCTGTGTATGACAGACCGGATGTCCCGGAAACCGGGCCCATGTTTGACCGCCTGGAAACCCATTTTAACGAAGCCACGGTTTTCTTCAAAAAGGGAACGGCCGAGGGACTGAAGGCCAGTGGCGACGCCCTCGACTATTTTGAGGTGGCGGGTGTCGACAGCGAGTACGCCCCCGCCAAGGCCACGATCGATGGCGATGTGATCCGCATAAAGAGTGAGACGGTTCCCCGGATTGTCCATGTCCGTTACAACTGGAACAGTCATCCGGATCAAGGCCTGGTGAACACCGCCGGTCTGCCGGCGATGCCATTCCGTTCGGAAAAAGCCCCCTACCATTGGTTTGTCACCAATGCTGATGATGATTTGCCCATGGAATATTTCACCCCCGCCAACGAGTGGGAAAAGAACGACGTGACGCTGATCAATGGACAGCTCAAAACCCACGGGTATGACAACTTTTCCGGATGGCTTGGCCCGGTTGGTGTCAAAACCGGCCCGTTCGGTCCCAATATGGGTGTCCGCGAAGTGGTATCCGGGTCGCCGGCCGACAGCAAGCTGTTTGAAGGTGATGTCATCTACAGCGCCAATGGCGCGATGCTGGGGTGGAAAGCCTGGGAAGTGATGGCGGCCGCCATCACCGAGAGTGAGACACGGGAAAAAAACGGAAAGCTTGTCCTCGGAGTCCGGCGCGATGGCGAAAATCGCGATGTTGAGCTGACTCTGGAGGTGATGGGAACCTATAGCCCGACGGCGCCGTATGATTGTCCGAAAACGGAAAAAATCATAGCGGATCTTCAAAACTGGGTTGTGGCGCAAGGTGCCGACGCGGGCTTTTTGAACACGGACGCCATTTTTCTCTTAGCGACCGGGGATCCGGAGATGCAGGGGTATGTGCGGCGGGTCATCTACAAAATCATGGCGGGGATGGATCCCAATAAAGAGATTAATCCCGTTGGGGGAATGAAAAGCTGGCATTCCTCCGCCAACGCGTTTCTGTTCGGCGAGTATTATCTGGCGACGGGTGACCGCAACGCGCTGCCCTACCTCAAGTGGTTTTGCGACCGTTTGGCGGCGACACAGAATAAACAGGAAGGCGGCTGGCGCCACAATTTCCCGGGCGGCCCGACCTACGGGCTGATCCCCAACGCCGGTTTGCCGGGCGTGATGGGCATGCAGTTCGCCAAGGAGGCGGGTGTCGATATCGACATGGACTCTTTCGCGCTTGGCGTACAGCATTTCGGTCGTAACCGGGCCGAAACCGGTTTTCTCATCTACGGCTTTGGCGGTTGCGAGCGGGACGTGCCCGCGCCTGTCAACCCGGAAGCGCTGGCGACGGGACATCTGGACACCTACAACGGCGGCTTGTCCGCCGCCGGGATTCTCATGGGCCTCACCGGGAATCACCGCGCGGCGCATTTGTGCTCGCTGATCAGTTCCTACGCCTGGAATAATACATTCCATGGTCATGGCGGGAATTTCTGGAACAACTTCTGGACACCGTTAGGCGCCCACGCCCACAGCAAGGCCGCTTTCATTCATTTCTGGAAAAATTACCGTTGGTATCGGGAATGCAACCGGATGTTTGACGGCAGTCTTATCCAGCACGAAAGCGGGAAGGTCGGGGCGGGTTGCGGTGTGGCTCTGGTGGCTCCGCGGCAGCGCCTTCAGATCGTCGGCGCGCCGGTGTCACCCTTCACGGTGGACGCTCCCGCTTATCTGAAGCCGGCTCTGGACGCCTATTGGAAGAAAGACTACGCCACCTGCGAAACGCTTGTCAATGATTTGCTCGCCGCCGGCACGGTCGCCAAGAATGAACGGGCCACCGTCGAGTATCTCGCCCGGGCCGCCCGGGAGATTCAGGAAAGTATTGTCGACGATCTGGCTCGTGTAAGCCGCCTGGCCGCGGAAGGCAAGCCCGCTGAAGCGAAAACCTTTATGCCCGGATTGGCGGGGATTCTGCCCGAGGGTGACGCGCGCTTGGCCGCGGCTGAAAAAGCCATCGCCGACGCTGAAGGGGCGGTGACTTCCGATGCTAAGAAGACCGCTGAAAAAACCGAAAAACTGGAAGAAAAGCGCGTATGGCAATGCCTGGTGACTGAAATCGAAACAGCCCGCAGCAAGGCGAAGGGCGAGTTCGGGCCGGGAAAAGTCGCTCCTGAAGAAGCTAACGTCTGGCGAATGAGCGTGGTTGAGGACATCTCGCAGGCGCCCAAGGACTGGACGAAACCGAGATTTGATGATGCCGCCTGGATGGAGACCCACCTGCCGATTTCCTGGCGGATGTATCACACCGCGCTGCTGCGCACCACATTCAACGTTGAGGATAAGAAGGCCTTCGACGGCCTGCGTTTCCGGGGCTGGCTGTTTCGGCAGCAGGGAATCGAGATCTATCTGAACGGTGAATTGATCGGAAAGGTGAACAACCTGGAAAAGAAGACGGGGAATGTTGATGCCGAATTCAAAGAATCGGCGCTGAAACATCTTAAAAAGGGTGAGAACACGCTGGCGGTCTCGACCCGCCATAACTGGCGCTGGGGCATGCTTTCCATGACCGTCTACAACGATGGGTTCGGTTTCCGTCTGGATGCCCGGCTCGCAAAATAACGAGACCGTATTTGGCAAAGCGATCGGACATGACACCGGTGTCCGGCGGGATCGCGCCTGATCCATTCCCGCCGAGTGATTCGGAGCGCCTTAAGGATGGTTTGAGAGCTGACCGCCCCGCCCGCGGGGCAGTCAGCTTGTCGCCAGCGTGCAAATGGGATTTCGGCACGGTTGTGGGTAATGGCGTTCAAGGCGCTTTGGCCTTCTGCCGAACCCGACACGAGGAGCTGGTGTCGCGTCACGAAGAGCTCTTCCTGCCGCACATGTTTGAAAATCCGGTCGGCTGAATGATCCCGGTTGACATGAGACGGAATGGCGATGCCGTGCTATGGTTACACGCTCGCTTGTTTAAACACTTTTTCCACTTAAATCAAAGAGGCCATGAAGATGCGTGACTTTTTAACCGATACAATGATCCGGGCGGGAGCGCTTGTTTGTCTGTCAGTCGCCAGCCTGGCGCGCGGGGCGGACGAGCCGACGTATCAACTGGGCCCGACGGGGTTGGTTGGCACGTTGTCGAAGAACACAATCAGCGTCACCCAGGTCGCCCCGGGATCGCCGGCGGAAGGTAACCTCAAACAAGGGGATCAGGTCATTGGCGCCGGTGTCGGTGCCGCCGTGGCCAGTTTCACGGGGAATCCCCGGGAAGAATTGGCCGAGGCGATTAACCTGGCCGAGACGGAAAAACATGCCGGCCGGTTGACGCTGATGCTTCATGGCGGCAGGCGGGTCGAACTCCAATTGACGATCCTTGGCGCTTACAGCGGCACCGCTCCCTACAACTGCCCCAAAAGCGACACAATCATTGAACGGGCGGCGGAACACCTGGTCAAATCCGGCAAGATCGACAGTGGCGCCTGTCACCCCGGTCTTCTCGGCCTGATGGCCACCGGCGAGAAAAAGTATATCGATATGGTCGCCAAAGCGATTCAGCAGGCGCAATGGGCGAAGCCCAATCCCGATGATGTGGAGGCGCTTCTGAGGGGGGAAAAGGACATGGGCTATGTCGGCTGGTACTGGGGATACAACCTTATCACCTTGTGCGAATACTAACTTCTCACCAACGACCAATCCGTGCTTCCGGGCATTAAGACCTACGCCCTGGGCTTGGCCCGGGGACAGGACGCCGGTGGACTTTACGGCCACCGGCTGGCATCTCCGGAACGCTACGGGCGTCTTCCCGGATACGCGCAGATGAATCAAACCAGCTTAAGCTGTTTCATGGGCATGCTTCTGGCTGAGAAATGCGGGATTGATGATCCGGCTCTCAAGCGGGGAATTGCCAAAACGTCCGCGTATGTTGAGTCCTTTGTCGGAAAAGGCGCCTTCCCCTATGGTGTCCATGGTCCTAAAACCCAATTTTATAACAACAATGGCACCAGTGGCTCCGCGGCCCTGTGTATGGCTGTTAAAGGAAACAGTGAGGGCGCCAAGTTTTTCTCGCAGTTGGCGGCGACAACCTATGACGGCTTGGAGAAGGGGCATGCCAGCACCTTCTTCAACCCCCTGTGGACACCGCTTGGCGCCGCGCTTTCCGGCCCTGACGTGACCCGGGACTTCTTCCGGAAGTCGCTCTGGCTGCAAACCATGTACCGGTCGTGGGATGGCGGGTTTTCCCGATTTGGCGGCGGTGGCAAGGAAGGCCCTCAGGCGGGTGTGGCGCTGTTGACATACTGCCTGCCGCGGAAAGCCCTCATTATTACCGGCAGAGAGGCCGATGAGTCCATCTGGGTTGATGGCTCTCAGGCGGTGGCTGTCGTCGAAAGAAGCAAGGTGGATTATAAAAGCAAATCCGCGGACGACCTTTTGGCGCTGTTCGGGGATCCCATTCCCCAAGTCACACGCGCGGCGGTCTGGGCTTTGCGTGAAAAGGAGGGCGACTTTGTTCCTGTCCTCAGAAACATGATAAAAAATGGCTCGAAAATCGAGAAAATGAGCGCGCTGGACTATTTCGGCTGGAAGTGCCCCCCGGAGCGGCAGTTGGCGGTCATGGCGGATATGGGCGCGATCCTGCGTGACAGCGGGGAAACCCCCGAAGTCAGAGCCGCGGCCGCCAGCTCCCTGTCTTGGATGGGGGAGTCGGCTTACGCGTATTACGCGGATATGGTGACCATGGTGGTTGAGGATGAACCTGGCGACACGTTCCGCGATATTGACTGGTCGCTGGCGACGAGTATCAACCGGTTGTGCTCCGAACCCTTCAAAGCCGGACTTGTCAAGGATAAAGACATGCATTATACGGCCGCCGTGAAGCTCGCCGAACACAAACGTCAGCATGCGCGCGCCGAGGGGCTGCGGATGCTGGCGGGCATGCCGCTTGAGGATTTCCATCGCGTCGCTGACATCATATTACATGTGATCGATGACAAAGACCCCACCTATCACTCCTATCACAGCCCAGGGGGCCCCGTGGGGGCGGGCATTTCCATTCTCGCTGACTTGAATATTGAAGAGGGCATTCAGTACACCCTGGATGTCCTTGATATGGCCAGCGGCAAATGGGGGTTCAAGCTGCGTATGATTTTCGCGACACTGCCCAAGTATGGGGCTAACGCGAAGGGGGCGCTGGAAAAACTCAAGGCTGATCCCCGGATCAAACAGGACAGTATGGGCCGATTCCAGGGCTTGTGGAATACCATGGTGAAGGCGATTGAAGAAGATCCCGATCCCGCTAAACTGATCTCTCTGGAAGAAGCCAGGCAGGCTGGGAAAAAGGTCAAATAGGCTGGATGATTCACGCCGCGTGAATCATCCAGGCGAGGGCTCTGGCCCCGGCAGCCACGTGGCTGAATACGATACAAGGATGGCGAATACGAACATTGCCGGGCGTGACGGGTCGCAGTAAAGTGTGGATCATCGCTTCCCAATACCTGTGATTGTGTCCGTGGCGGACACAGATAAACGTGTGAAATAAAAGAAAAAAGGCGCATCATGATACGTGGAAAAACTGTCGGTTTCGTGGGTTTATTTTTAGTGACATTGGGGCTTTGCGCGCCAATGATGAGCCAGGAGGCGGAGGCGGCGCCGACTGAGGCCGCCGCGCCAAAACCGGCTATCGAGCTAGGCGCGCCGTTTTGTGATAACGCTGTCCTGCAGCGTGACATGCCTATCCCTGTCTGGGGATGGAGCGCGCCCGGCACAACCGTGACTGTCGAGTTTGCCGGTCAGAAGCGGGACACCAAAGCGGGTGAAGCCGGTAAATGGATGCTGGAACTTGATCCGCTCAAAGCCAGTTTTGAGCCCGCCGAGATGGTCATCAGCGATGACCAAGGCAAGACGGTCACACTTAAAAACATTCTGGTTGGTGAGGTCTGGATGGCTTCCGGGCAGTCCAACATGCAGTGGAAGGTGGCGAAGAGCAGTTGCAATAAATTGACCGTTGAGCCTGAAAACGGCGTGAATCCGATCCGCGAATTCGAGGTCACCAGTGTTTATGCCATGCTCCATCCGATTGAACGCGCCACGGGAGCTTGGAAAGATGGTGGCTATACGGACTATAGCGCGATCGCTTTCGCCTTCGCCCACAAGCTTTACGAAGAACTGGGCGTGCCTATTGGCATCCTGAACTGTTCATTCAGTCAGACATCCATCCAAGCCTGGGTGCCGCGGGTTGGTTTTCGGGATGGTGACGATGATTACACGAAAGCGATCTATCAGCAGATCCTTGAGACGGATCCAGCCACAGCGGAGCATACGACCGCCTGGAACACATTTTATCAGGGGATTGAGGAGGAATTAAAGGCGGGCCGGGCCGTGTCCACCAAAACCCCGGGCAACATGAACGGCAACCGGGACGCGTCCTGGATGTTCAACGGTCGCTTGAACCCCGTTATTCCCTACGCTATCCGCGGCGGCATCTGGAACCAGGGCTATGCCAACATGGGCGAAGGCCTTCCCTATTATCATAATTTGCACAGCTTGATCCGCGGCTGGCGGATCCGCTGGGACAACCCGGAACTGCCGGTCTATTTTCACCAGTTCTATTCTCCGGGGAACGGTGCCTATGACGGCAAACCAAGTATCGGCGGCACGGCCGAAATGCGCCTGGGAACGGCGTTGGCGCGCGATATTCCCAACGCCAATATGGCCAGCCAGATCGACATTCAGGGGGCTATCCACTATGGCAGCAAGGCGGTTCCCGGCCAGCGCCTGGCCCTGCACGCCCTGAAAAACCAGTACCCTTCGACTAAGCTCAAGGCAGGCGGGCTCGCGAAAGATATGGTGGCGGATGGTCCGATGTTCAAGTCATATACGGTCAAAGGCGACAAGGTGATTGTCGAATTTGATTACGCCGACGGCGGTTTGGTGGTCGCGGAGACCCGTAGCAACGCGGTCGGCAGAGATGAAGGCGCGACCGGATTCGCCAATCCGAAGATTATTGAAAACGGTGATGACCACGTGAAGTTCTTCTATCTGGCTGATGAAAACCGGGTCTGGTATCCCGCCAGCATGACTATTGACGGTGACAAAGTCATCCTCACATCACCCGAAGTCAAGACTCCCCGGGGTGTCACCTACGGGACTGGCGGCATTGGCTTCGAGCCGAATGTCTATAACAAGGCGCTGTTGCCGATGACACCGTTTATCTATTACGATAACAAACTGGTGACCAGCGAAACCTGGCCGGATGAAAAGCTCAAGATTCATGGCGAGACCATTGACCCCAGCACGATCGGCTTGGTCTACGAGTATCGCAAAATGCCCATCCTGAGCACGCAGTTCCGCGACAACGCGGTCCTGCAAGCCGGTGTGCCGGTGACGATCTGGGGCTCCGCTGTTCATGATTGGGGAAAAGAGGCCGAGGGTGAAGCCGTGATCCATTTCAGTTTCAATGGCATTGAAAAGACGATTCCGGTCACTCCCGGCATGCGGGAGTGGCAGGTCACTGTGCCAGCGATGGCCGCCAGCGCTGAGCCGAAGACCCTGAAGGTGACTTTCACGATTGACGGTGAACTGGCCCACGAACGCGTGGCCGAAAATATCGTTATCGGCGATGTCTGGTATGTGGCGGCTCCGGATATGGACATGACTATTCCGGCGGTGAAGCCGTCCGGTCAGATCGTCCGCATGATCGAGCGGCAGGCCAAACGGGATGCTCATTCCAGTCCTTCCCGGTTTAGTGTCTGCGTCTCCACCACGCCGGAAAACCGGTTCGCCTCATACTGGAAAGACGCCGAAGGCCTGGCGGCGGCGCTTGGGCACAGCATCGCGTCCAAAACCGGCGCCCCGGTCGGCGTTATTTTTATGCAAAGCAACGCCGGCGGTAAAAGCGCCGAGAAAAATCCGCAATTAAAGAGTTGGTTTCCCCCCGAATATCTGAATCTGGCTCCGAGCCTCATGGCGGATTACAAGGACTTGGCCGCCCTGCGCCCCGGCAACGACTATTACGCCGAAAACGTTCACCGGTACATCGGCGCCTGGAAGACTTACTGGAACGACTACATTCCGGAAATGATCACCACAAAAGCCGTTCCCGATGGCGCCACATGGGGAACATACCCGTCTCTCGGAGGCGAAGTCGAAAGCAACGCGGGATGGACCTACAATGTCATGGTCCATTCATTCACACCCGCGGCCCTCAAAGGAATCATTTTCCTGGCCAGTCCGGTGATGGTGGCGGAAGATCAGGGGGCCAACTACGGAGAGCAGGTGGCGGCGCTGGCCAATGCCTTGAAAATGACATTCGCCTTCCCGGCCGGGTCGGCGGCGGCGGACACCGCCTTCGTTTATACCGTCCCCAATAAAACACTGGCGGCGAACATCGCTCCCGCTAAAGGAATTCAGGGAAAAAGCGTCGCCGTGGAACTAAACGATTGGTCACAAACCGAGGCGGTGATCGAAACGATCCTCCAAGCGATCTACCCGTGACATGATGGGTTGACGGATTTGAAAGAGGCGCGGACTGGTCACGGAGAAACACCGTGTCAGATCGTCCCGCCTCTTTGGCCTTCAGTCAATTCAGACACCCCGCTTGGATAACACGGCTTCCGCCGCCTTGATGCCGTCAATGCCGGAACTGACAATGCCGCCCGCGTAGCCCGCGCCCTCTCCGCAGGGATAGAGCCCGGCGCAGGCCGGACTGGCAAAATCCGCCTCCCGGTCAATGCGGACAGGGCTTGAGCTGCGTGTTTCAACGCCATAGAGTAAAACGGTGGTTGGATCCACATGCCGCAACTGGCCTAACATGGACGGCAGGAAGCGCCGCAGGGTGGATGTGGCGAACTGTGGCAATAGCGCGGCGACATCCGCTGGCACAGCCCGGGGACAGGAGCGTTCATCGGGCAAAGCCGCGGGCGCCCGGCCCGCGAGAAAATCAGTCAAGGGTGAGGCGGGCAAAGAAAAATCACCGCCACCGGCGACCCAGGCCTTCTTTTCCAAATTCTCCTGAAACGCGTATCCAGCCAAGGGGCCGGCGCCCGGAACAAGAAAATCCGTCGGCGTGACCGGCACGAGAAAGGCGGCGTTGCCAAAAGGTTTGTTCCGATTGTGTAAACTCATGCCGTTGGTGGTGAGAAGCCCCGGGCTGGAAGCGCAGGCGATAACGGTGCCGCCGGGACACATGCAAAAACTGTAACAGGCCCGCGCGTCACTCTCTTCACGACGGGTTAATTTAAAGCTGGCCGCTCGCAGCGCCGGATGGTCCCACCAACACCCCCACTGACTTTGATCAATGCTGATCTGCGGCATTTCCACGCGGACCCCGATGGCGAAGGCCTTGGGGGACAGGCTGATTCCCCGGGAGAGCAACATGGTCACGGTGTCCCGGGCGCTGTGGCCAATCGCCAGCAGGCAGATGTCACAGGCGATGTCCTCACCATTGATAACAAGCCCTTTGAGACGCTTGTTTTCGATGATGAGTTGATCCAGACGATGGTTGAAACGGACCTCGCCACCCGCCTCGATAATCATTCGCCGCAGCCGGGGAATGAGTCGTAAAAGGCGGTCACTGCCCACATGCGGCATGGCGTCGATAAGAATCTCCTCCGGCGCGCCCGCCGCGGCCAGCGTGTCGAAAAAACGCTTGACCCGGGGACGGTCTTTACTGCGGGAGGTGAGTTTTCCGTCAGAAAAAAGGCCGGCGCCGCCCTCGCCGAAAAGCGCGTTGCTCTCCGCCGCCAATGTCCCGTTCCGCCAAAAGGCGTCGACGGCGCCGGCCCGGGTTTCCACCGCGTCACCCCGGTCAATGAGAATCGGACGTTGGCCGCCGCGGGCCAGGGTCAGCGCCGCCAGCAAACCCGCGGGGCCCGCGCCGACGACGACCGGCCGGAGACCGCCGCCCCGAACCGCCAGTGGTGTCGGACGGGGCGGGGAAACGGGCGCCGGGGCGCTGATGGTTATATCACGCGTCTTTGCCCAGCCGGCCCGCAGGGCGCCCGTGTAAACCGCTTCCGCGGTCAGTGAGTAAACCGGGGGAGCGGACGGGGAACGGGCGTCAATGGACCGGCGAATGACGGTGAGTCGTTCCAGTTGTCCGGCTTTCAGACCCAGTTTTTTTAAAACAGCGGCCTCAAGAACGGCTGGGGTGTAATCCAGGGGGACAGTCAGTTGGTTGACGCGTATGATCATCCCGTAATATAAGGGGAGGGGGGGGAAATGTCGATCACAAAAAAAAAAGGACCGGTAACCGCGCGCGCCTAGATGAAGAGGAAGTATGAGAGAAAGGAGAAGGAGACTGACACGCGCGGCTACCTTGTCCTGCCCTTTTATGACCGGCGGGTGGCTATAAAGTTGCGTGGGTTTTAAAAAAAAATCACAGTGGTCCCATGGAATGATGGGTGTTTATATTCCATTATTCCGCCGTCCTATGGGATGGCTGTGAAAAAAAATGTGACTTTCCTTTTTTTATTTCCGAAAGAGACGGGACGCGGGACTACATTACACCGTATGAATGTGACACGCTTTTTAATGAAAACACTTCGCTCCGGGCGGCGGACGCTAAGCCCGGAGGGGCGGCGGCGGATCAGCCGGTTCGTTCTGTCGAACCAAGGTCCGGGAGGGGGGTTCCGCGGACCGGACGGGATTTCTGAGGACACCTATTACAGTTGGTTTGGCGGCGCCTTGGTGACAACGGGCCGGCACCCGCGGGCCTTTGTCACCCTGCGGCGCTTTGTCGGAGAGTTGTCCCGGCGGGGGGCGGCGCCGATGTCTTTGCCGGAGACCGCGGCCTGGTCGGCGTTGCGGAGAATGACCTGGCTTAAACGGAAGAACGTGGATCTCTCGCCGTTCATGACCCCCGGCGGCGGCTATTCTCACTTGCCCGGTGCTGTGGAACGACCGACATCTTACGGAGCCTACCTGGCCCGCCTGGCCGCGGAGTCCGCGGGAATGGATCTTCCCGTGACCCCTTTGGCCGAATGGGAACCGGCCTCCGGAGCGTCCGGATTGGCGGCGGAAATCCTGTTAATCATGTTGGCGGGAGCTCCAGGGGATCCGGCCGGGCGGCGGCGGGCGCTGCTGTCTTTGGTCGATCAAGCCGGCGGCATACGGCCGCACGCCGCGGGAACCGCGGACGCGCTGTCCACGGGTGCCGGTTTGACGGCTCTCAAAGTCTCCGGGGGGGTCCCGGAAGACCTTCGCACAAACATGGCCCGCTTCATTGAAGCGTGCTGGACAGACTCAGGGGGCTTCCGGGAGGCCCCCGACCACGGGGCGCCCGATGTGGAATACACCTTTTACGCGCTGCTGGGTTTGGGCGCCCTGACATGACCGGGGACAGGAACATCATGACGGGCCGACTTTGTTTTCTTCATGACAGAAAAGATATCCCGACTGAAAAAAGTGGAGGCGACGTATGGCGCGTGTGATCACGTGGTTGACACATAAATGGATTCCGTGTTGGAACTTCACAGAGACGGACGCGGCTTACCTGGCGCGGTTGACACCGGGGGTCGACATACGGATCTGCTGGAGCGAGAATGACTTTCTTCGGGAGTTGCCGACGGCGGCGGCGGCCCTTGTCTGGCGGTTTGAGCAGGCGTATTTCGCCCAAGCGCCGAACCTGCGCCATATCGCCACACCGGCGGCGGGCAAGGATTATTTTCACATTGACCCGCCGCCGCGTGTCACCGTCAGCTACGGGACATTCCACGGTCCTTTAATGGCCGAAACGGTGGTCGGCATGGCGTTGGCGCACTGCCGGGGGATTATTGAGACGCGTCGGTTAAGCGGCGAAACTTGGCCGCGGGCGGAGGTGGGGAGGACTATGCGCTCACTCCGCGGCGCCCGGGTGACGGTTCTCGGGTTGGGTCACATCGGCGAATGGATCGCCCGGTTATTGAAACCTTTTGGTGTCACCCTCACCGGGGTGAGACGGACGGCGCCTGATCAGCGGCCGCCGTTCTTTGATGAGAAAGACCAAATCATCCCGCTCAGCGGGTTGGACGCGGTGTTGCCGACGACGGATCACCTTATTTTGTGCTTGCCACGGTCTCCGGAAACCAATCACATCATCAACGCTTCCCGATTGGCCGGATTGCCTGGACACGCCGCGCTTTATAATGTGGGACGGGGTAACGCGGTGGATGAGGCCGCCTTGGCCGCCGCGCTGCGCGCGGGCAAACTCGCCGGGGCTTACTTGGATGTGTTTGAAACAGAGCCCCTGCCGATGGACAGCCCGCTGCGCGGGTGTCCGAACGCGTTTCTCATGCCCCATGTCTCCGCGGTCAGCCCCGATTACATGCGCTTGTTCTGTGATGAGGTGAGCACCCGTCTTCCCGGGAATCATGCTTAACTGGCAAGCTTGTTAATCTCGGACTGGTGGATAATATCCACAACGATGGAAAAGCCTAAAACGGTTAGCAGGCAGCTGAGGATGGGCAGCGCGTCGAATACCGTCTTGCCCGTGTGGCGCTGGATTTCCACTATGGACGCGCCCATTTTGTATTGATAAAAAATGTGCCAGATGCCGCAGGTGATAAACGTCAGCAACATCCAGGCGAGGAAACTGAATTCACGGCGTCCGAGCATGTCGTTGCAGGCTTCCATTTGCCGGTAATTCCAATAGAGATTCCACAGGCCGCAGGTCACCAAGGTCATAATCAGGTGCAACGGAATACTTAAAACATGTCTGCGGAAGTAAAAGCGGTCAGTCGGGGTGACGGGGATGGTGTTGCGCATGATACTCCTTGCGGTCAGGCATTAAAACGCGGCGGTGCAGGCCCCGAACGGGCAATCTCTTAAACAGGCCAGGCACTCCACGCAGAGGGATTCGTCAAACGCGATCCGGCGGACCGCGGAGTCCGCGACATGCAGGGCCCCGGTGGGGCAGTGGGCCAGGCAGTTGCCGCAATGCGTGCATAAATCCTCGTGCCAGGTGACATCTTTGGTGGTCGAGTCGATATTAATGCCCAACGACTGGATATAGTCCATCGCCCGGTCAAATTTGGTCTTCTCGCCGGTGATGTCCAAGACCAGATAGCCCTCCTCGTCCGGGGTCACTTTCGCCCGGAAAATATTAATCTTCAGGTCGTACTCTTTGACCAGATTATAAACGATGGGTTTTTCGGTCTCACATTTTGGGAACCGGAGGAAAAGTCGTTGAGTGACAGGGCTCATGATTGCCGCTCCCGGATCTCGAGCGGGGAGCATCCTTGGTTGGAGGCTTTTAGAGGAATGGAGGGAACGCCCATTGCGAATCCGCCATCCCGGATCTCCGCTTTTAACAGTTCGGCGATGGCCAGCGCTTTGGCGTACGATGACAGACTGCTGACCCGGGCGTCGTGTCCCCCGAGTTCAATCACGCCCGTCCGCAGTTGCGCGTAGGTGACTTCTTTCACCACGGCGCCTGTCCGCTGCGGGTAATCATGGCTGTAGTCGATGACCGGCGCTTTGATTTGGTCATCCCGGATGGTGACCCGGGTGAGAATTTCCTCATTTAAAATGGGAATCGGTATGCCGATGCCCAACGCCAGCGAGACACCGTAGCCGCGTAAGCTCACGCCGCGGACAAATTCCGGAATCATGCCTTTCATGTCCGCTGTCAGTCCCAGCGTTCCAGCGCCTTCAGTGGGAACCCCGTCAGGCGAGCGGGCGCAGTCGGGCGCGTGTTGTGTGCCCTCGGCGTGGACAACACCCCGCGAACCCGCCAGCCAGACGCTGGTCCCGATGCCGATGGTTTGATAAAACGGATCATTTAAAAGAGGAGACAACTGGCCGGCGGAGCTGTAGGTCACATTGCGCATCTTCGGTTCAAGGCGGCCCAGGTATGAATACACGGTTCGATCCGAGCGGTTGGTCGCCACATTGTAATTCTGGTAACAATTCCGCGGGTTGACCATGATGGCCTGGTTCAAGTCATCCAAGGTGAAGTAGGTGCGGATTTCGCGGCGGGGATAGTCATCCGTTCCATACGACAACGCGAATAACTGGCACTCTTGGCCGGCGACCAGTTTTTCGATCACATGGGCGCCGCCAAAGGCGAAATCGCCGGGATAATTCATATTGGCCGGGTCATTGTGACGCAGTTGCGTGGCGCCCAGGTAGCAGTCCACCGCCGCCAGCCCGGAATAGGCGGAGACATCATCAATCCACGTCTCCGACATGCGCATCTTCGGTTTGCTGTGGCCGAAATTCAAAAAGCAACCGGACGAACACATCGCGCCAAACGTGGCCGTGGTGACCACATCCACTTCCCGGGCCGCTTGATCAACGCCTTTGCGGTCAACGTAATCAATAATTTCCTCGGCCGTCAGAACGACGGCCTTTCCGGATGCGATTTTATCATTGATTTGGTCGTATGTTTTCGCCATGATCAGGTCAGATATCCCAGCGCTGTGAGAACGGGGGCCGGAGAACAGGGGCTGTGCCGATAATCGTCGTCAATCCTCGTGAAGGATCTTCACCACCAGTTTTTTGACTTGTCCCTCACCCACCAGGGGTTTGTGAAGATCATCGGGAAACAGCATCACAAAGAGTCCGGCGGTTAAATCCACCCATTGGGTCGGTTTTTCGTTGCAGAACAATAAATCATCTTCCGGCTCGTATTCGGTCAGGCAGCCCGGGCAGTCACCCAGCGACCGCCAGCCGACGCGGTCATGTCCCGCCAGGCAAATCTGGATGTCGATGTACTTGCGGTGTCCTTCCAGTTCAGCGTCCTCCTCAGGGCGGCAGTTTTCCGTGGCTACCATCAGATAGGCCTCTTCTCCCTCTCCGGCGATCGGGTGCCACCCCTCAGCCAGAGAGTCCAAATCATGGGTGGCCAGAAAGTCACACACAACGGGAAGCAGTGGATTTAGCGGCGAATAAAACGTCAAGCGGTCAAGCGTGTCAATGATCATTGTGGTTTCACCTGGGTAAAAACGGGTTATCTTAACATCAAACGGTTACTGTAACCCGAATCTGTGAAAAATCGATTGACTGGAGAAAATAAATGAGCCGTCGCCCCCCGCAAGAGTTGATCACTATTCTCGCCTGTCCCGCTTGCTCTGACCGCCCCCCCGTCCGCCTCAGCGAGGACGGCACATGGGTGATTTGCGATCAGTGCCGCCGTCAGTATCCAGTCAAAGACGGGATTCCTGTCATGCTGGTTGATGAGGCCGTGACACCCTCACCGACCCCAATAATCAATAATCAATAATCAATAATCAATAACCAATAACCAATAATCAATAACCAATAACCAATAATCAATAACCAATAACCAATAACCAATAACCAATAACCAGGAACCAGGAACCAGGAACCAGGAATCAGGAATCAGGAATCGCGGCGGAATTTAATTTCGCGGCGCTGAAAACGTAATCGGTTAATAGCTGGGGCGTAGGCCGGGGTTCCTTGCCCGGGGATGCCTTAAGACAGTCGGTCTTGGAAGACCGCCCTACACAATGTCCCCCGGCTGCTAGCCGGTTACCTGAAAACAGCGCGGCCTTGTTTGCAATCAGCCTAATACGGCTTAAATTTAACGCCTTTGTTTGCTGATTTTTTATTTTACACTGTTTTCCCGCGCGGAGGTGGTTTGCATGGGCTCTCTGATTATCGCTTTGTACGTTCTTGAAGTTTTGGTTTCGGTCATGCTGATCGGCATTGTTTTGATTCAACAAAGCAAAAGCCAAGGCGGCCTGGGCGCCTTGGCCGGGGGACAGACCGAGTCCGTTTTCGGCGCCGCCACGGGCAATGTCATCACCAAAGCCACCGTGACGCTGGCGGCTGTTTTTCTCGCCAACACACTCGTGCTGGCGATTCTGACCAGTCAGGCCGGGGCCACGGCGAAAGCCGCCTCCCGGGCTGAAGCCTTGGCGAAGGACACCCCGATGTCACAAGACGCGGACGGTTCCGCCGCGGACGGGACGATGGGCGGCACGACCGAAGACGCGGCCGAGGACGCCGCCGCCGGAACGGCGGACGGTGACACGGAAACGGGCGTTGACGAAGCCGCTGATAAATCGGCGGAAACACCTGATGAAGCCACCGACACGCCGACCGAGTAAACGTTTCAGGTTATGTGTTCACGCGGAGCCGACGGTGTCGGTTCCGCGTTTTTTTATCCCTGAGCCTTGCCTAAATGCCATCACCGGAATTTAAACTGTTTTCCCACCGGGAAGCTAATTTCCGGATTCGCAGTGACCGTTTCGACGCCTGTGTTGAGCGAATTATCCGCTGTCGCCGGGAGCTGGACGCGCATATCGCCAGCCACCCGGCTTTTAAAACAGCCCTGTCCCCTTTGCCGTCCGCCCCCGCGCCGGCGTTTATCACCCGGATGTACGAGGCGTCACAGGCGGTGGGTGTCGGCCCCATGGCGGCTGTGGCCGGCGCCGTGGCGGAAGCCGCGGCTTGGGCCGCCGTCGCCGCGGGCGCCAGCGAGGCGATCGTGGAAAACGGGGGAGACATCTTCATCGTGGGGGATAAAGAAGTCCGCCTGGGCCTTTTCGCCGGAACCAGTCCTTTGTCGGGCAAACTGGCTTTGCGCGCGTCCCCCGGCCTTTTCCCTCTGGCTGTCTGTTCGTCCTCTTCGACCATGGGGCATTCTTTAAGTCTGGGAAAGTGCGATTTGGCGACCGTGTTCTCACGCGACGCCTGTCTGGCTGATTGCGCCGCCACTCAAGCCGCGAATCTGGTGAAAACGCGCGAGGATATTCAGTCGGTATTGGACGCGGTCAGCGCGATTCCAGGTATTGACGGTTTGCTTATCATCAAAGGTGACAGCATCGGCATGACGGGGCGGGTACCCCCGCTCGCGCGCAACGCGGACGCGGAGTTAGAGCGGAAAATCACCCGCCACAGCGGCGCGCCGCTGCCCCGGGTGGTCGTCTGACACGCGCCGCGCGCCCGCCAGAGAGTTAGTCCGCTTTTTTGTGACGAATCTGGTCGAGAGTCACCGCGGCGACAATGATCGCTCCGGTGACGATCTCCTGAACAAAATTCTGAAGGCCTAGAACGGTGCAGCCTTTGTAGACGATCATGATGATCAGCGTGCCGACCAGTGTCCCCCCGATACCCCCGACCCCGCCATTTAAACTGGCGCCGCCGATCACAACCGAAGCGATGACCAGAAGCTCAGTGCCGATGTCAGTCGTCGGGTCGCCCATGCCCAGCCAGGCGAATCGCAGCACGCCGGCCAAACCGGCGCAGGCGATAGCGACCAAGTAGGTGAGAATTTTTGTTTTCTCAACATTAATCCCGCAGAGCCGGGCGGTGTTTTCATTGGACCCCACCGCGTAAATGTGGCGGCCAAACCGTGTGTATTTGAGCATCAGCCCCATGGCGACGGCCAGTAAGCCCCACATCCAAACGCCGGGCATGGGTAGAATCATGTCACCCACTTTTATGTCGCGCATGATCGTGTTTAGCCAAATGGCTTTGCCGTTGACTTCCGAAACATCGACATAAACCGATGTCCCTCCCGCCAGCCATTTAGCGGTCCCGCGCAGGGACGCCCAGAGTCCAAGCGTGACGATGAACGGGGGCAAAGGCGTCTTCTTGATTGAGATGGTATTGAGAAACCAGAGAGCCCCGCCCGCCAGGATGCCGAGAGGAATACAGACGAATAACGGCCAGTCAGCCCCGCTTCGCAGCCAGACCATGACCAAAAGGCCCAGAATGACGGCGGCCGCCCGGCCGATATGGCCGACAACTGACGATCCGATGACGACGCCGACCGCCGCTCCGAAGGCGACACCGCCCGCCATCGCGCAAAGCGGCCACAGAATGGGAAACTGTTCAATCAGATAGCTGTCCCCCAGCCGCATGTTGAACATCCGGGCGATAACCACTGTCACCGCCGCGATCGTGCAGCCGACAGACAAGTCAATCCCCCCTGAAATGATGACCAATGTGGCCCCGAGAGCGGCGATGCCGACGATCACTGAAAGCATCAGGATGTCGTTCATCGTCCCCCACTGGCGGAAATCGCTCCCGCCGAGACTGGCGAACAACCCGAAGACAAACAGCAGCGCGATGAAAGGGCCCGCCTTGCTGATAGTTTTGACAATCTTTTCTTTCATGACCTACCCTTCGCGCCCGTCTTTTGGTTCATCCGCGCCGGCGCCCGTGGCTTCCAGCATGATGCTGTGCTCATCCACGTCGCCAACCGCTTTCAACGGCCCGAGTTTCCCTTTGCACATCACGCCGATTCGATCGCAGATCCCCAGTAATTCCGGCAGGTAGCTGGAGACCACCAGAATGGCTTTCGGTTTGACGCCTGCTTCCGGGTTCCCGGCGGCCAGCTCGTCAATCAACTGATAAATCTGGGCTTTACTGCCCACATCGATTCCGCGCGTCGGTTCGTCTAAAAGAAGAATGTCGACATCCGCGTGCAGCAGTCTGGCGATGGCGACTTTCTGCTGGTTGCCCCCGGACAGGTCATCCACCGCTTGAAACGGCGACGCGCACTTGATGGGAAGCGCCTCGATCCAAGACCGGCAGACCGTTTCCTGCCAGGTGGATGTGATGATAAACGGCTGGCTGGACAAGGTCAGGTTGTCAGCGATTGACAAGGCGGTCGCGAGCCCCTCACGCTTACGATCTTCGCTAATAATGCCAACCCCGGCGTTCCATAACCGCCGCGGGGTCAATGTCCCGTCGATAGAGGCGATTTTCACATCTCCTGAACGGATCGGGTCCAGAGCGAAAAGGCAACGCAGAAACTCCGTGCGGCCGGCTCCGACAACGCCGGCGATGCCGACGACTTCCCCGCGGTGAAGATCCAGCGAGACATCCGCGGGCTTGGCCGCCCCGGCGACATGACGGGTTTCGCAGACCCGCCCGCCTATGTGGCGGGGAGAACGGGGGTAAAGATCGTCCACGTCACGGCCTACCATCATCGTGATGATGTCATTGATTGCCGCTTCAGCCGTCACCCCGTTCCCCACACTCTCCCCGTCGCGCAACACTGTGAAACGGTCGGTGATCTCCTGGATTTCCTCCAGAAAGTGAGAGATATAAACAATCGCGTAATCCTTTTCTTTTAATTCCCGGATCAAACGGAAGAGATTGTCGATATCTTGACGGGACAGCGAGCTGGTCGGTTCATCGAAGACCAGAATTTTGGCGCCGGTGGCGACACTGCGGGCGATTTCGATCAACTGCTGCTTGGCGTTGGAAAGCGCCCCGGCCCGGGTCTCTAGAGGAAGCGTCTCCAGGCCGACATGCGCGAGCGCTTCTCCAGCGATCCGGCGAATGTCCTTCCAGCGCATAAACGGGCCTGAACACGGTTCATTGCCCAGGACAATATTCTCCATCACGGAGAGATGCTGAGCCAGGGAAAGCTCCTGGTAGATCATGGCCACGCCGCGTTCACGTCCATCCAGGGGGTTCCGTGGCTGATAGACCGTCCCGTCAATCCACATCTCACCGCTATCCGCCTGGTAAGCGCCGGAAAGCACTTTCATCAAGGTGCTCTTGCCGGCGCCATTTTCGCCAATCAGAGCATGCGCCTCGCCAGCCCGCGCCTCCAGATCCACGCCGCCAAGAGCGACAGTGGGCCCGAAACGCTTGCAAATACCGGCCATTTTAAGGCGCGGCGTCGACGCATCATGAACACCCATGCGCTTATTCAGCCTGTTTGAGGAGTTTTTTGCTCTCGTCAGTCGTCAGATTGTCGGGGGTCAACACCCCGGCGCCGGTATCAATGCGCAGCGGAACGGATTCCCCGTTAAAATATTTGCCCAGGGCGGTGACCGATTGGAAACCCATGTTAAACGGATCCTGGGCGACGAGCGCTTGAATCTCATTTTTCTTCAGGGCCGCCACCGAGGGAGGGGAGGCGTCGAAACCGACGAATTTAACGTCGCCGATCAAGCCTTTGGACTGCAGCGCGCCCAGCATGCCGACCGTCGCGGGATCGTTGGAAGCGAAAACACCATCCGCTTCTTTCAGCTTGTCAATCATGCTGACAGCCCGATTTTTGGCGTCCGCGATGGTGCCGCTGCCGGCGGCGAACGGATCCGCGATGATCTCAATGTCCGGATATTTTTCCAGCGCCTCGATACAACCGGCTTCACGGTTTTCCGTGCTGGCGGAGCCTTCAAGATAACGCAGAATGACGACTTTCCCTTTGCCCCCGAGCAATTCGGCCAGCATGTCGCCGCCTTTGCGACCGGCCTCTTTATTGCTCGTCGCCGCGAAACTGATATAATCTTTACCCGCCTCGGCATTCAGGGAGGAATCCATAATGACCACCGGGATACCGGCCGCCGTGGCATCCTGAACCGCGCGGATAATTCCCGGCGCCTTGGCGTCCAGCGGGGCCAGCACGATGCCGTCCACTTTCTGAGTCACAAACTGTTTGATAATCTGAATCTGTTGAGCCCGGTCCGTTTCCACCAGCGCCCCTTTCCAGATGATTTCAAACCCGTTGTCTTCTCCCGCCTTCACGGCGCCGGCTTCGACACTTTTCCAAAAGGGGTGTGTGGTTCCTTTGGGAATGACGGCGATTCGTTTCGTCTTGGCCGGTTCCACGGAAGAAGACGTGGGTTCCTCTGTTTTTTTCCCGCAACCGGTGATGAGTGCGGCGGTGAGAGAGAGGAGGGTCAGTTTGGTGATCCATTTCATGATGAACAACATCCTTTTTTATCGTTGCCGTCGCTTTCACTAAAACCCGACGAATGGAACATAAAGGCGGATCGGCCATGATTCAAATCCACTTGACAACTTCTCAGCGGCAATTAGGAGCATGGTGACAGCCCCGGTGTCCGCCCCGCGCGGCCGAGCTAAACGCTCTCATCACCAAGCGTATAAAAGCGCGCCTGACGGGGGTTTAACCTGTAAAAGTAGGTTGGAGCCGCTGATTGGTGAATTATTCGCGGGGTTTTTGCGACCCCCTGAAACCAGACACAATTTTACGGGGCTTTGTGGTTGCGGAAATGACGTTAACATCCTAATGTAACTGCGCTCGGCGCCACCGCGTGAAATCAGGTGGCTTTGGAAGGCCGCGACGATAACACTGAACCGGCGCGGAAAGATAGTTAAACCGCGGATGCACGCGGATTTTTGTGAAACCCTGTGTAAAGCCATCTCTTTCCCGCTTTTATTCGTGTAAATTAGTGTCCATTCGTGGTTAGAAACAGTCGGATAGGAACAATGCCGAAAAAACCGAAACAATCCAGAGATACATACCAGCCCGGGGCAATGCCCGGCTTCAGGAGATATCGTCGAACAAGGC
>JAVVEH010000002.1:161139-177871 GCA_032251435.1 Lentisphaeria bacterium
GAGATATCGTCGAACAAGGCCCCGGAGGGGCGATACATACCAGCCCGGGGCAATGCCCGGCTTCAGGAGATATCGTCGAACAAGGCCCCGGAGGGGCGATACATACCAGCCCGGGGCAATGGCCCGGCTTCAGGAGATATCGTCGAACAAGGCCCCGGAGGGGCGATACATACCAGCCCGGGGCAATGGCCCGGCTTCAGGAGATATCGTCGAACAAGGCCCCGGAGGGGCGATACATACCAGCCCGGGGCAATGGCCCGGCTTCAGGAGATATCGTCGAACAAGGCCCCAGAGGGGCGATACATACCAGCCCGGGGCAACGCCCCGGGGACAGAACGAAAATGACATTTAGCCCTGAAAGGGCGTGACATAAGGATTTGCGGATGCCGCAATCTCTCTCACACATTCTCTTGCATCTGGTGTTCAGCACCAAAAACCGTGAATGCTGGATCGATTCAGAGATTCGTGCCGGTTTGCACGCCTACTTGGCTGGTGCCTGCCGCGCAATAGGCAGCGAGGCGTATCGGGTCGGCGGAACCGACGATCACGTCCATATCGCCTGTACGTTGCCGCGAACGCTGGCGGTTAGCAAGTTGCTGGAAGAAATTAAGAAATCGTCATCGGCCTGGATAAAGAAACAGGATGGCGAATATGCCGGATTTGCCTGGCAAGCCGGCTACGGGGCGTTTTCGGTCGGTATGTCGCAGAAAGCAGCCCTGTTGCGTTACATTGACAACCAGGAAGAGCACCATCGCACGCAGACATTCCAGGAGGAGTTCGTGGAGTTTCTCAAGCGGTATGGCGTCGAGTATGACGAGAGGTATTTGTGGGACTGAGATTTATGTCACGCCCTGTCAGGGCTAAAATGCATAACCAACCCAATCCCAGGGCGCTGCCCTGGGCTGGTATGTCATGCCCCCTTGGAGCCTTGGAATCTGAACCGTAAAAGCCTTGCAGGAAGCTGCCCGGAATTTACCCGGCAAACGCGGTAAACCAGGGAGAAGTAAAAAGATAGATTACTGAACGAATAACAGCATATGTGGAAAGGTCGTTAAACCGCAGATTCACGCAGATGGCCGCAGAATTTTTAGAAAACGTTTGTAAAGCCATCTCTTTCCTACCTTATTCGTGTAAATTAGTGTCCATTCGTGGTTAGAAACAGTCGGATAGGAACATGCCGAAAAAACCGAAACAATCCAGAGCCATCGAGACCTTCACCTATGGTGACGATGAGTCGACGGACACTGTTTTGACGGTCATGGAACGCGGCGGCAAAGCCGTCGACGTGTCCGGACACCGGCAGCGCCTGCGGGAGCGGTTCGCCGACGGCGGCAGAAAGGCTCTGGCCGACTACGAACTGCTTGAGTTGCTGCTGACCTACGCCATTCCCCGAATCGACACCAAACCTTTGGCCAAACGACTCCTGGCCGCGCATGGCTCCCTGCATGCGATTTTGCATGCCTCCGCGGAGGAATTACAGGAAACGGATGGTCTTGGTCCCAATTCAGCGGCCTTTCTGAAGATCGTTCAGGGATTTCTCACCCGTTCTCTGGAATGTGAAATGGAACACCGGGAATCCATTCGCCGCCCGGAAGAGGTGGTGGATTTTCTACGCATGCATTTGGCCGGCAAATCCCGTGAAACAGTCATGGCCATTTATCTGGACGACGCGAAACGTGTCCTTAGACATGCCGAGGTCGGCAGTGGCACAGTTGACAAGACCGCATTCTATCCCAGAGAGATTCTCGCACCGGCCCTCGAATGTGGCGCCACCGGTATTATTCTGGTCCACAACCACCCCGGCGGCGAGGCTATCCCGTCGGATGCGGATCACGCCATGACCCGCAAGCTTGAAGCCTTGGCCAAGGAACTGGATATTCGCCTCCTGGATCACCTGATTACCACGCCGGGAAAAACCTTCAGTCTCAAAACCGGAAGGCTGATATGAGCAACTTTGAATTTCTCCGGGAACAGTGGGCGGAGCTGGCCGATCTTGCGGAACTCGCGGAAAAGTGCCTGCACCGCGATGCCAACACCACACTGATCAAGCTCAGACTGTTTGCCGAGACGCAGGCTCGGTATCTGATCGCCTACGAAAACTTGAACGAACCCTTTGATGGCAAACAGATCAGCCGGCTCCATTTGCTGCAAAACAAGGGGACTATACCAGAGAACCTGGCGCCCCTGTTTCATTCCATCCGGAAGGCGGGCAATCGGGCCGTGCATGATGGTTTCGCAGACCAGGGTGCCGCCCGGATTCAGCTTCAGTTCGCCCACCGGCTGGCGGAATGGTTTGCCAAAACCTATGGCCCATCCCAGGTCTCTATTCCCCCGTTTGCCATGCCGGCAGAATCCGTTGCCCCGGAAAAACTCTCTTCTGCTATTGTGTCGGCCTTTCCAAACCTGGTGGAATTGGGCAATTTGCAAAAAGAAAACGTAACGAAGTTACTGGAGGAGGACAAGGCCAAGCTGATTGAAAGACTGGAATCGCTGAAGCGGCAGGACGTGAGCAGGGAACAACGCGCCGAGAGGCGGCAATCGTCGACGCGCGTGTCCAAAAAGCTGAAACTAACCGAAGCGGAAACCCGGCAGATCATCGATGATCAGTTGACTGCCGCCGGTTGGATTGCGGACTCCGCAAATCTCCGCTATGCCAAGGGGGTCCGTCCGGAAAAAGGCAGGAACAAAGCCATCGCCGAATGGCCGACGGCATCCGGTCCGGCCGACTACGCGCTGTTTGCCGGTATGGACCTGATTGGTCTGGTGGAAGCCAAAAAATGGGAAAAGACCGTTGTCTCCGATATCGGCCAGGCCAAACGCTACGCCCGGGATGTGAAAATCCAAGGTGAGGAGCAATTTGTCGGGGGGCCCTGGAACGCCTACAAAGTCCCGTTTCTGTTTTCCACCAACGGCCGCCCCTATCTGAAGCAACTGGAAGATCAGTCCGGCATCTGGTTCCTGGATGGGCGGAAACCCACCAACCATCCCCGCCCTTTGCAGGCATGGTATTCTCCGGAAGGACTCAGACAACTGCTGAAACAGGATATCGCGTCGGCCTACGAGAAACTGGATCAGGAATCGTTCGACTACCTGGGGCTTCGGGATTATCAGGAAAAGGCTGTCCGCAAAGTGGAGGAAGCCCTGCGCGAAAATCAACAGAATATCCTGTTGGCCATGGCCACCGGCACCGGCAAAACCCGAACCGCCATCGGACTGATCTACCGGCTGATTAAATCGGACCGCTTCCGGCGGGTGCTCTTTCTGGTCGACCGCAATGCTCTGGGTGAACAGGCCGGCAACAGTTTCAGTGATATCCAGCTTGAGGATTTCCTCAGCTTTGCCGAAACCTTCGATGTCAAGGATATCACCACCTCCGATGTGGAGACGGATACGCGGGTCGATGTGTCCACTGTGCAGAGCATTCTTCACCGGCTGCTGTTTAACGCCAATGATGAAAATGTCCCCACCATCGACCAGTATGACTGCATCGTGGTTGACGAAGCGCACCGCGGATACACCCTCGACCGGGATATGAGCGAGACCGAACTTGAGTACCGGGATCAGAACGACTACATCAGCAAATACCGCAAAGTCGTCGATTACTTCGACGCGGTCAAGATCGGCATGACCGCCACCCCCGCGCCCCACACCATCGAGATCTTCGGCAAACCGGTCTTCACCTACGGATACCGCGAAGCCGTCATCGACGGCTGGCTGATCGATCACGAACCCCCGCATCAGCTGGTCACCAACCTGTCGGGAGGCGGCATCAAATGGAGGAAAGGCGACACCATACCGGTGCTGGATAAAGCCACCGGCCAGATTACCAACCTCGAAAATATTCCGGACGAAGTGCGGATCGATGTCGACGGCTTCAACCGCAAAGTCATCACCGAAGAATTCAACCGGGCGGTCATTAAGGAACTGGTGAAAGATCTGGACCCGTTCGGTGATGAAAAGACACTTATCTACGCTGTGACGGATAACCATGCCGACACCGTGGTGCGGATTCTCAAGGACGAATTCGACGCCATGGGCTGCGCGGTGGACGACGATGCCATCCGCAAGATCACCGGCTCCATAGACAATCCGTCCCAGGCCATTCGCCGGTTCAAAAACGAAAAATACCCGACGATTGTGGTGACCGTTGATCTGCTGACCACCGGCATCGATGTCCCGGCCATCTGTAACCTGGTCTTCCTGCGCCAGGTTTGTTCGCGTATTCTCTACGAACAGATGCTCGGCCGGGCCACCCGCCGCTGCGACGGGATTGGCAAAGACCATTTCAGCATCTACGATGCCGCCCGGCTTTACGAGGCCTTGGAATCCGTGACCAACATGAAACCGGTCGCCCCGAATCCCAAAACCACCTTTACCATGCTGGTGGACGAACTGCTGGATATGGCCGCTCCGGGCAAACGTTCCAGCGGGGACAGTCCCATTTCCCTTGCCGAACACGATCCAGCTTCTCAGTCGGCCAATAGAACAGGTGACGAAGTTACGGCTAAGCAGAAAGCCCACCTCGACCAACTGGTTGCCAAACTGCAGCGTAAAGTCCACCGTATCCAGAGCGAGACCGAAGAAAAGGTCAATAGTCTGACCGGGGGACTCAGCCTGCCGGAATTCATCAA
Organism: Lentisphaeria bacterium; assembly: GCA_032251435.1. Taxonomy (GTDB): domain Bacteria; phylum Verrucomicrobiota; class Lentisphaeria; order Oligosphaerales; family MVZH01; genus JAVVEH01. The sequence continues at coordinate 165,771 of JAVVEH010000002.1, forward strand.
AAAGATCAGGGGAACCGAACCGGCTCGGGCCCGCGAGATCATTCGCGGACACCGCAAACTCTTTGAATTCCTGGACCAGAACATGGATGCCCCCAAAAAAGTGCTGATCTCGCATCATCCTGATGAACTCAAGACGCACACGCGCGGCTACGGATCGGCTGACAAACCCGAAGATTATCTTAACGAGTTTAAAACCTTTATCCTCGACAACATGAACAAAATCCCGGCCTTGAGCATCATCTGTCAACGCCCCCGCGACCTGACCCGGGAATCTCTGAAAGAACTGAAAATCGCGATGGATCTGGAAGGGTTTAGCGAGAACAGTCTGCGCGTGGCCTGGCGCGAATGGAAAAACGAGGATATCGCCGCGGATGTGATCTCGTTCATCCGGCGGCAGGCTCTCGGCACCCCCCTGTTGAGCCACGACGAGCGCATCAAAAACGCCATGCAAAAAATCTACGCCATGAATGACTGGACGGCGGCCCAGAAAAACTGGCTCAAACGCTTTGAGAAACAATTGGCGCGCGAAACCATCATTCAGCAGGAAGATCTGGACAAGGGCGTCTTCCGCGAAGAAGGCGGTTTCCAGCGCATCAATAAAATCTTTCAGGGTCAGCTCCCCCGACTGATAGAACAATTAAACGACGCCCTCTATGGAGAATCCGACGATTCCCTCCAATGGGGCGCATAAAAAAATATAGGGCACCGCTTATTTTCGCTTATGGACGCTTATTTCCGGGTCTGTTATAAGTGAGGATATGCGTAGATAAGCGGTGCCCAAAATGGAAAGTGACATTGTCACCCATGACCACACAGGATATCGTTCAAAAATTATGGAATCTCTGCGACGTATTGCGTGATGATGGGATCACCTATCACCAATACGTCACCGAGCTGACCTATCTGCTGTTTCTGAAAATGGCCAAGGAAACCGGGGTCGAGGACAAGATTCCCGAGGGCTACCGCTGGGACGATCTCACCCGGCGCAAGGGCATCGAACTCAAAAAATTCTACGAAGAACTCCTGCGCGATCTGGGCGGCGACAAATCGAAAGGGCGAATCAAGGAAATCTACACCAACGCCCGAACCGACATCCAGCACCCGGTCAACCTGGCCAAGTTGATCTCGGAAATCAACAAACTCGACTGGTATGAAGCCAAAAAGGAAGGTCTCGGCGATCTCTACGAAGGCCTGCTCGAAAAAAATGCCAACGAGAAAAAATCCGGCGCCGGCCAATACTTCACGCCGCGTCCCCTGATCGATTCCATGGTCCGGCTCGTCAAACCCAAACTGGGTGAACGCTGCTTCGACCCGGCCGCCGGCACCTTCGGTTTTATGATCGCCGCCAATCAGTACATCGAAGGCCCGAATTCGGAGAACAAGTGGGAATGGTCCACCGCCCAGCGGAATTTCCAGCGGCAGAAAGCCTTTGCCGGGGTCGAACTGGTGCAGGACGCCCACCGCCTGGCCCTCATGAACGCCATGCTCCACGACATCGATGGCGCTCTGGTCCTGGGCGATTCCCTGTCGAGTCAGGCGGAAAAACTGAAAGACTTCGATGTCATCCTGACCAATCCGCCGTTCGGCACCAAAAAGGGCGGCGAGCAGCCGACCCGGTCCGACCTGACCTTTCCTTCTTCCAACAAGCAGCTCAACTTTCTCCAGATCATCTACCGGTCACTGAAGAAGAATGGCAAGGCCCGGGCCGCCGTGGTGATTCCGGACAATGTCCTGTTTGAAGCCGGGGTGGGCACGCAGATTCGCCGCGACCTGATGGATAAATGCGACCTGCATACCATCCTCCGACTCCCCACCGGGATTTTCTATGCCCAGGGCGTGAAGACCAATGTCCTCTTTTTCACCCGGGGAACCACCGAAAAAGACAACACCAAACATGTCTGGGTCTACGATCTGCGCAGCAACATGCCCAGCTTCGGCAAACGCACCCCGTTCAGCGAACAGCACCTGGCGCCCTTTGAAGCCGTCTACGGCGACAACCCCGACGGCTCCAGCCCCCGCAAGGAAGGAGAATGGTCGTTCATGGCGGATGGTCTTGACCAGACAGAAGAAAACTCAAGGTGGCGGTGTTTCTCCCGCGACTGGATCCGGGACACCAAGGGCGACTCGCTCGACATCTCCTGGATTAAGGATTCCGACAGTGTCGATGCCGCCAATCTGCCTGAACCCGATGTTCTCGCCGCCGAAGCCATGGGCGAACTCACCGAAGCCCTCCGCGAACTCGACGGCCTGATGACCGCCCTCGGCAAAACCGATGAAGCCGAAGCCCAGAAAACCCTCCTCGCCGAAGTGCTCGGACTGAATGAGGAGGCAGAAGAATGAGTAAAAGCAGGCAGAGAAGAATCGGGGCCAGCCCCGAACCCCGCCCTCCGTCGCCCAGGTGGCTAGGGAGGGCAAGCCGGGGCGTGTGGCAACGCCACCTTTTATTCGTGACTGCGTCACCCCCTCGGACTCCCCTACCTGGCATCGGGAATTCTGCCTGCGGAAGCCGCAGGCACAATCCCCGATGCGGGGGCGCTCGCTTCGCGATTGGAGGATGTTTGATAGATGCGTAGAAAGTCAGAGCAACCAGCGCCAAAGTCCGCCGGGCAATCCGACCTCTTCGCCAGGGTCGTGAATATCCTGGAGCAAGCCCGGGGCAACGTCGTCCGCACTGTCAACAGCCAAATGGTGATTGCCTACTGGCTGATCGGGCGTGAGATTGTCGAGGAAATCCAGGCAGGCAGCGATCGTGCAGGCTACGGCAAACGCCTTCTGGCGGATCTGTCGGAAGCGTTGTCCGAGCGGTTCGGGAAGGGCTTTTCAGTGCCCAACCTGAAACTGTTCCGGCAGTTCTACCAGTCATTTCATCAACGTTCGGCAACACTTGTCAGCGGCGACCTTAGGATTAGGCAGACAGGAGTGTTTGAATTGGATACACAGTGTGTAGCCAATCTGCAACGCACTCATCCGCAGCCTGATATGGAAAATAGTACACACTGTGTACGAAATTCATCTCGCCCCCTGCATTCATCTCTTGGGTGGTCTCACTATCGGGTACTCATGCGGATCAAACGCATCGATATCCGCGACTTCTACGAGATGGAAGCCATAGAAGGGCGGTGGAGTGTACGCGAACTCGAGCGCCAGATCAACTCATTGCTTTACGAGCGTCTTCTCAAAGCCAGAGACCCCGATGGCGTGCGTCGTGACACGCTGGCGGGTTCCGCGGATATCAAGCCCATCGACGTCATCAAAGATCCCTACGTTCTGGAGTTTCTCGACCTCCCGGAATCCCACAAACTGGTCGAGTCGAAGATCGAGCAAGCCCTCATCGGGCGTCTGCAGGAATTCCTCCTCGAGTTGGGCACCGGCTTTGCCTTTGTCGGCCGCCAGAAGCGCCTTACCCTGGAGGGGGATCACTTCTACCCTGATCTGGTCTTCTATCACACTAAACTTAAATGTTATGTGGTCATCGATCTAAAGACCGACAAACTGACCCCGCAGGATCTCGGCCAGATGCTCATGTATGTGCATTACTACGACCGCGAAATCCGTGAAGCCGACGACAATCCCACCGTCGGGCTTATTCTGTGCACGGACAAAAACGATGCCGTCGTCGAATACGTACTCGACGACGAAAACCGGCGCATCTTCGCCTCACGCTACCAGCTCTACCTGCCAACCGAAGAGGAACTCCGCCGCGAACTCATCCACGAGCACCACCTGCTCATGGAAGAAGCCGCCATGTGGGATCTGGCTGGTGAACCGGGAACCGGTAAATGAAACAAAGCATCATCCCAATCGAACGCATCGAGCAGGCAATCCTTATGATTCGCGGCCAGAAGGTCATGCTTGATGAAGATCTATCCACTCTATATGGTGTCGAGACGAAAGCGCTGAATCAGGCCGTAAAACGGAATATTGATAGATTTCCCGAAGATTTTATGTTTCAGCTCACGGATGAGGAGGCAGAAGTTTTACGGTCACAAATTGTGACCTCAAAGAAAGGACGCGGCGGACGACGGACTCCACCCTATGCCTTCACCGAACAGGGAGTCGCCATGCTCTCCAGCGTGTTGCGGAGTCCGCAGGCGATCGAACCGGTGAAGATACCGACGCATAGCGTCTTTGGAGCCGTCTTCGCCCTCGTGTGGCTACGCCGAGCCAAGGTGTCTCAGGCCTGCCTGAGCTTTCCATCGGGGCGGCCTGCCGCCCCGCCGCCGGGCCGGGGCACGGCAATTAAAAGTGGTCGCCCGCCGCGACTTGCGCCGTTGCGGGGAGCCAGGCGAACGGCACTCCAGAGAGCTTTGCTCAATGGCGGACAGGCCGACGCAAAGTCGCTTTCGACATCCCTCTGCAAACTGATGACCCCGCCCGCCAAACCCACACTGTGGGCTTTTCTTGGCGAGCGGGGGCTGAAGAATAGCACATATCTCAAGCCGAAACGTCTAGAATTTTCCTGCAACCCAGGGCGCAAGATCGGCTTCGGTGAACTCCGCGAGGAAGCCCCGCTCTACCGGACCTACCGCCCCTTGAGCGACGGCCCCGTTAGCGTGCCCGGACTGTCTGAGGAGGCGAGTTGATGAGTGAGGTCACAATCCCAAACGGCTGGCAAAGGTGTCTCATTGGTGAAGTTGCCGATGTAATAGGGGGAGGAACTCCCAAAGCAGGTGACCCACGCAACTTCGCTCCTCCTTCAGAAGGTTTAGCTTGGCTTACCCCGGCAGACCTAAGCGGTTATGAAGGCAAATACATTTCCCATGGCGCACGTGACTTGAGCCAAACTGGGTACGATAGCTCTGCCGCGAAACTGATGCCTGAAGGCACATTGTTGTTTAGCAGCCGTGCCCCTATCGGATACGTGGCGGTTGCCTCCAACGAGATTTGCACTAATCAGGGCTTCAAGAATTTCGTATTTCCAGAAGCTGTCGATTCTTCGTATGCTTATTATTACCTGAAGAGCATAAGACAACTGGCTGAAAGTATGGGTACGGGAACGACTTTCAGAGAAATTTCAGGAGCAAAGGCAAAACAGATACCTTTTCTTCTCCCCCCCCTAGCCGAACAGCAGGAAATCGCCCGGCAACTGGATGATTTGCTGGCGCAAGTGGAGACCTTGAAAACCCGGCTCGACGGCATCCCCGCCATCCTCAAACGCTTCCGCCAATCCACCCTCGCCGCCGCCGTCTCCGGCAAACTCACCGAAGAGTGGAGGAAAGAGAACCGCCTTGAAAAACAGGATAAGTCTTTGATATTGGAGAGTCGGAGACATAAATGGGAAAAAGATCAGCTTGAGAAGTTGATGGCTGCGGGTAAGGCACCCAAAAACGAGACATGGAAGAAACGCTATAAAGTCCCCCCACAGATAGAAGAGGATGATTGTTTCGAAATACCAAAATCATGGAGCTGGAGCAATCTGGGAGAAGTTTCTTGGTCCGTAAAAGATGGGCCACATTTTAGCCCACCGTATACCGAAAGTGGTATACCTTTCATCTCAGGTGGCAATGTCCGACCAGAAGGAATTGGCTTCTCCGACACCAAATATATCTCTCCGGAATTGCATGCTGAGCTTTCCAAGCGTTGCAGACCAAACGTTGGCGACATTCTGTACACAAAAGGTGGAACGACAGGCATTGCATATTTCAACACTGAACCCCGTGATTTCAATGTTTGGGTCCATGTTGCTGTCTTAAGGCTGGTGGATGGGGTTGATGGCAGGTTTATTCAGCATGCGTTGAATTCAAAGCATTGTTACGACCTTGCCCAAAGGTATACGCATGGTGTCGGGAACCAAGACCTTGGTCTGACACGAATGGTTAAGATTACGATTCCATTACCGCCACTCAATGAACAAACCGAAATCGTCCGCCGGGTGGAAGAGTTATTCGCCTTTGCCGACCAGATCGAACAGCGGGTCAGAGATGCCCAGACCCGGGTTGACAAGCTGACCCAATCCATCCTCGCCAAAGCCTTCCGCGGCGACCTCACCGAATCCTGGCGCGCCGCCAACCCCGACCTCATCACCGGCCAAAACTCCGCTGAAGCATTGCTGACACGGATTAAGGAGGAGCGGGAGATGTTGGTCCCGAAGAAGAGACCTAGAAATAAGAAGGAGAAGGCCAAATGACTAAAGAATGCATTGATAGCAAAGTTTTTGTCAGAGACTTCACAAAAGAACTTCACAATAATAATGTTGCTGTCTTCGCCGGCGCAGGGCTTTCAATGGCTTCTGGATATGTTGATTGGACGGGGCTCTTGCGGGAAATTATTGAAGACCTGAAATTGGATCCAGAACAAGAAACTGATCTGGTCACACTGGCGCAGTACCACTGCAACCAGGCTGGAAACAACAAGTCCGTTTTGACGCAGAGAATATTTGAGGAATTCTCGAAAACAACTGAACCGACTGAAAACCACCGAATCCTTAGCCGCCTGCCAATTCAGACGTATTGGACTTCAAATTACGATAAACTTATTGAAACAGCAATACAAGGAGCAAAAAAAGTCCCAGATGTCAAATATACGAATAAACAACTCGCAGTCACTCGACCTGACCGTGATGTGATCGTATACAAGATGCACGGTGACGTTGAGCATGCGAGTGACGCTGTCATTTCGAAGGACGATTATGAGGAATACCCATTTAAGATGGGACCGTTCGTTACAGCTCTTCGTGGCGACCTTGTTGAGAAAACATTTCTTTTCCTGGGCTTCAGCTTCACTGACCCCAATTTAGACTATATTCTCAGCCGTGTCCGTGTTCAGTATGAGAGAAATTCACGCCAGCATTTCTGCATTCAAAGAGCTGTAACCCAGTGGTCTGGCGAATTGGATGAGGATTTTCAGAAAAGGAAATTGAAGCAAGAATATTTCATCCAGGATCTAAAGAGATTCGGAATTAAGACAGTGCTGGTGGCTGAGTATTCCGAAATAACTGAACTGCTGAAAAAGGTGGAGGAACGTTTTAAACGGAAATCTATTTTCATAGCTGGTGCTGCCCATGATTTCTCTCCCTGGGATCAGGGGGAGGTAGAGGAGTTTTGCCACAAGCTGAGTTATAGAATATTGCAGAAGGGAAATCGTGTAGTGACCGGTTTTGGTTTGGGGGTTGGGGGGCCGGTTATTAATGGAGCCTTAGCTTATTTGAATGACAAAGACAAGACTGTGACAGATGAGCATATCATGATGCGTCCATTTCCACAGGTGGCAACCGGCGGGACCAGCCTTGCTGACAGATGGCGAGTATACAGAGAATCGATGGTGCAGTATGCCGGAATAGCCGTATTTCTTTTCGGAAATAAGGAGCAGGGGGGAACTGTGGTACCATCTAACGGTATGAGGCAGGAATTCGAGATTGCAGTAACCGCTGGGCTCAAACCCCTTCCCGTGGGAGCCACTGGGTATATGGCCAGAGAGTTATGGAATGAAGTTCTTACCAGTTTCGATACTCACTTTCCGGGATGCACCGCAAGTTTTAGGAGTGAGTTTCAAGAATTGGGAAATACTTCTCTTTCACTTTCCGACCTTGAGAATGTTCTGATACAACTGATTGAAAAGTTACAAAGGGGTTAACAATGGCAAAACGGGTATATTTCGCATTTCACTACCAAGATGTAATCGATTTCAGGGTTAACGTGGTTCGTAACCACAATGCCTTGACAACTGCCCAGAGGGCGGGTTATTTTGATGCTTCCATTTGGGAAACTGCGAAGAAGACGAGTGATCTCGCGTTGAAGCGAATGATCAATTCCGAAATGAAGAACACCAGTGTAACAGCTGTCCTGATTGGATCAGATACCTACGCTCGGCCTTGGGTGCGCTACGAGATCTTTCACAGTATTGAGATAGGCAATAGTCTGATCGGAATCCACATCAACTCAGTGAAAGGAAAGGATGGCCGGACGAAGACAAACGGCCCGAATCCCTTTGATCACTTGGGGCTTCAAATAAGCGAAGATGGAAAGACTGGAAGTCCAACTGTGTGGACGGGAAGCAAGTGGGTCTATTTCTTAAAACACGATTCCTTCACGATCAAACAGATGCCGGAATCCCAGCGAGGGAAGAACTTCAAGCTGTCGAAGTGGTTTAACACCAAGGACTGGATCACCAATAACGGGCATGTGAATTTTAAAAATTGGATTAGTTGATCGCCAATCCAAGGAAAGACAATGGCATTTATTACAAGAGCTCAGATTGAGCGATACGAGCGTGGTTTCTCGGTCGCAAACGAATATATAGCAACAGTACAAAGGAGCGCCGCAGCTCGGAATGCTGCTTCAGCGGATACGACGATATTCCTCAGCCACAGCCATAAAGATCGAGAACTCATTGAGCCCGCAATTGCGTTTCTTCGGAGCCATGGTGTTAGTGTGTATGTTGATTGGACTGACGAAGGAATGCCCGATGTTGTATCGGGTGAAACTGCGAAAAAGATTAAAGAGAAGATCCGCGAGCAAAGAAAGTTTCTCGTGATGGTTACCGAGAACTCGAAGGACTCACGATGGGTTCCGTGGGAACTAGGCTTTGCCGATCCAGTGAAAGGCATGGATCACATCGCCACCTTCCCAATCGCTGAGAAATCTGATTTCGTACAGAATGAATACATGAAGATCTACCCCAAAATCTATTTCATCACTAACACCTGGTATGTCTGGCGGCAAGATCCATCAGGTCTTACTAAATTAAGTGAATGGTTGGCCAGATAACCCAATTCTCATGCCCACACCTAGAGAACACAGAACCGGCCATCCTCCTTCGTCCTCTGGCCATGGCGGACAGGAGCCCTTTAGAGAATTGAGTAAGTCATAAAGCCGGGTCCTCTGATTTGCTTTTATCGGGGATATAGAAAATCCAATGCAGTTGGTGCGGATTCCGCAAAAGCGAGATGAAATTCAGAATGAAACGGCCCTGCTTTTGAAGCACAGTTTTTACACAGGTAGTGGTACAGAAGGTAGTCTAACCCAATAAAGAGTATTCTAATGGCAAAATATCGAAAAGGTTCACAAGTTGACTGTTACAAGCTGGGCAAACGCCTGGGTGGAGGGGCCTCCGCAGTTGTTCATTTGGCGGAAGTAACAGAGGGCAGGGCAGGTGTCCCGCTGGAGGTGGGGGACAGTGTTGCGATCAAGCTCTATAAGAGTGAGTTGCTTGGCGGATACCAGACACTGAGGATCCATCGGGAATTCTCTGTGGCGGCCGAGCTTCAACATGCCAATATTATCAGGGTTTATGATCTCCTTATTTCCCCCAGCAGAGATCTAGCCTTTCTGGCCATGGAGTATGTCGAGGGAGACAGTCTGAAGGATTATATCAAGAAGAATGGGCCGTTATCGGCAGAGCAAACCATATGTATTGCGCGCCAGCTGTTCTCAGCGATTAACGAGATACATGAGTTTGACGCCCTTCATCGCGATGTAAAGCCAGCCAATGTGTTGTTGGTTAACGGAGAGATATCAGAGGATCCTCCAACTGTAAAACTCGCTGATCTGGGAATTGTCTTTGCGGAAGATGGGGCTCAATTGACCCAACCAAGCGACAGCTTGGCCAGCAAACATTACGCCTCTTATGAACAACTGCTGGGTGAAGTTCTAGATGCTCGGGCAGATATTTACTCGATCGGAGCTGTGATGTTCCACTGTATTACCGGAAAAGAACCCTATGCGGGTGCTGGTCCGGCGACTGCGATTTCTGTTCGAATGTTTCAAGATTACGACATCTGGTCGGATTTTTCCACCAGCGGAAGCATTGATGTCAAACTGAAGTCCCTCATCGACGACTGTCTATCCCGTGACAGGGAACGGCGCCCATTTGCCGCAGAGGAATGTCTTGAACGCCTTGATAATCTGAACCTTGGGTATGGGCTATTAATTGGGTGCGATTCTGAACACCCAGATCCCTCGTCTTTGGGGTGGAGAGTAGACAACGTGGCTGGCAAAGTTAACCCCCTGTTGTCATTTGGCAATGAAGAAAGGGAGCATTGGTTACAGCTAAGGCCAAAGGATGGCGGATATGCACAGCTCGAAATTGATGAGGATGTGGCACGAATTGCATTTGAGGCAAATTTTGTAAATGGAGGTGGCATTTACCTTTATGTGACCGTTCACAAGGAGGGAAATGGGCAAAAAGTATGGATGTTAATACCTGCAAAACCCGTACGGGAAGGGAAAGTGCGCAAGCACGAGTGGATACTCAAGGATTTCGGGAAACGTGAGGGCAATCGAATAACCGCCAACATTGATGTGGCTAAGGCAGTGCAAAAAACGTGGGGGACAGAAGGCTGGGAATATGGTCAGCTTTTGGCAATCCGCCTCCGAGGCGAGATGGACTTATCGCCAATTCAAATTACTCCTCTGGAAAAATGACGGAATTCCTGAAAAGGGCACCCCGAGGGGGGGGCGCCGGGTCCTACTTTTTGCTTTTATCGGGGCATGAAATTCAGCGCAATTGAGTTATGAAGTCGGAATCAAATGGGAAACGAATTGATCGAATCGAAAATCGGGCCTAGTTGGTGCAAGGTGGATGTGGGAAAGCTCTTGCGTAAACTGCGGATTCCGCAATCTCCGGCCGACGATGGTGTGAGCATTGTCGCACAGCGGTTCCGGAAGCTGTTTGCCGGCCACGAACTGAAACTTCAGCATGCCATAGATATCTTCCCCCTAGAATTTGGGTTGACTTTGGACAAACTCTCCTCAGACGAGAAAATCCTGGGCTTTTTAACTCCGCAAGTCCTCGACTGGACGGCTGCCTATTTCGGCATCCGCCGGGATTGGCTGGATGGCAGTGTTCCGCATATTTGTGGAGAGAAAATCGTGCAGATGAAAATTCAAGAATCATAAATGTGGCGATGGATAAAAAAACTCTTAATGTCAAATCCTGAAATTGATGTTTTCCCCAGTGCAAAGTTTGTACTGACTACCAAAAAAGACGATGATTTCTGGGGTTTTCGTTTCGAATGGAATGGCTGTGATGTGGCCTATGCCAACTGTGAACTGACGGCGGAAAACGTTTTGGGACTATCCGACATATGCGTCGAAAACAATTTACTACTTCCGCCATCACTGAAGAAGCAACTTCCGTCCTCCTGGAGGAATAAAACCGGAACTGGAAACTTTCGTTCTCTTGGTATAGGAACAGCACTCTTGAAACGTGTTATTGAGGAAGCTGAAAAAGCCGGAATAAAGAAAATTTGGGGATCAGTGACTCATGATGCAGTCAAGGAGAATGAACACCTGCTGGGATGGTATGAAAGACAAGGATTCACTACTCATCCCGCAGATGACGAATGCTTGGAAAATGCGGTTTTTAAAGTTGTTATGAAACTTAGCAGTAATGATTAGCTATGTTTTAAAGTTGTAAAGCCGGGTCAGCTCCGATTTTCTTTTACCGGAGATAGAGAAAAACCAACGCAGTTGCTGCGGAATCCGCAGTCAAACATCTTGAATAATCCGGTCTGAACAAATATGCGGATACCCGGCTGGAAGAGAATGGATTGAAACGTCCCGTTCTCCCGGGAGAGGAAGTTGGGTGATACGGTTTTACTCAAATATTCTCGCTTCCAATTCTTGAAAGCACCATCTGGAAATCAGAAAAGAGCCGGGATTTCTAAATATCCGCCATGCCTTCCAATACGGAATGTCATCAAGGTCCAAACCGATGATTAGCATGACCGGGCTTTCCACGAAGTTTCCTTCGAACCTGGCAATATTTTTTAACGCTCTTCTGTCTCTCCAACTCAGATACGCCCCGCCAATTGGATGACTATGCCAGTCACCCAGGTATGATTCAAGACCGTCTGTTTCATCATAAATCTTACCGATAGCCTCACGGTCGGCCTCATAATCCGGGACATAGCTATAAATGCCATGCACGGCATTGGGGCCAGCAGTGACTATTTTTGTTACGACCACTTCCGAATTGTCTGCGGAGAAGTATCCAGCCAAAAGCCCTCCTGTTTCCAGCTGACACTTCTGGTTGGTTGCATTCTGCATGACCTCCAGACAAGCCTGTCGAAGCCAGATTACGTTGGGTTGCATGCGGGACATTTAGGGTTGAACTAAGCGCTTCGCGCAACATTCTCCCCCCGGTCTTCATTTATTCCGTGT
>JAVVEH010000003.1:0-59897 GCA_032251435.1 Lentisphaeria bacterium
GCGCGATAATCGGTTCCAAGCTGTTTGTGAAGAGTATGACGGCGGAATTCTACGGAGATGAGCGGGCGGAGAAGAAGCGCTTTGATGATTCAAGGCAAGGGCTGGTATCCTTTCGCCAGTTGCGGGCTTAATGTTGAGTTTACTCTATTAGTAATCGGCATCAAGTCATCTTGCATTTGAAACGGCGGAGTCTTTTGCCGCCAGCGCAGAGGACCGCGGAATCCAGAAACGGGATACACGGTTATTCATTGCCAAATTAACGTTTTTCCCTGAAATCTGTTAACCATCACACCTGTCCCCTCTTTCAATTGAATTCGTCCTGAATATTTTTACCGTGCTTGGAAACTCTTAACGGGAGGGGGAAAAGCCGAATGGTGTCAACCACCCTCCCCGGCCTTTACAGATTTCCGGGAAACGCGCGCCTTTCTTTTTTTGCATTCCCGCCTGCGGCGATTATGTTTAGTCATGGAGTTCACGCGTCTTTTTTTTATTTCCCTGGGGTATGTCTTTTTCTACTTGACCATGCTTCTAGGAGTGGTTCTTGTTCCCCTTGGCTTGCCGGGGGAATTTTTGATTGTCATCGCCGCGGGTGTCTTTATCGCGGCCGCGGGATCGGGTGTCATTAGTTGGTGGACGTTTCTCGGACTTCTCCTGCTGGGCGTTCTGGCGGAAACCATCGAATTTTTCGCTGGCTTGCTGGGGGCCAAAGTCAAAGGCAGTTTATGGAGCGGTGTCGGAGCCATTATCGGCGGTGTGGCCGGGGCGGTTCTCGGAGCGCCATTCGGTTTGATTATCGGCTCCCTGGCCGGGGTTTTTGTCGGCACGTTTTTGGGGGCCTATCTTGTTGAGTTGCATATTTCCAAACAATCTGACCAGGCCATGACCGTCGCGGGGGCCGCCGTGGCCGCCCGCCTGATCGGTGTGGCCGTCAAGGTGACGATCGCCGTGGTCATGATCTTACTTGTCACTCTAGCTTTGATTGTTCAATGATGGACCGCTGGATTAACATTTTCCGCCCGTTGGCAACCAAAAGGATTCGCCGGTTGATGATCGCCGCTCTTATCTTTCCAATAGGGGCTGGATGCGTCATCCTCACGTGTGAGCTGATGGTGATAACATCCTCGCACGGAAAGATTTTCAGCAGCGTGGACACAACGCCTCATTGTCCTGTCGGTCTGGTGTTAGGCTGCGGCCAGTATTTGGCGAATGGCCGGGAAAACCTTTATTTCCGTTACCGGATAGACGCCGCGGAACAATTGTATAAGGCGGGCAAAGTGGATGTCCTCATTGTCAGCGGGGACAATCACCGAAAAGGTTACGATGAGCCCAGTGACATGAAGAATGCCTTAATTAAACGGGGTATCCCCGCGGAAAAGGTTCACTGTGATTACGCCGGATTCCGCACGCTGGATTCGGTCATCCGGGCAAGAGACGTTTTTTGCTGTAACCGGATGACGGTTATTTCGCAACGGTTTCACGGTCAACGGGCGGTGTTTATCGGCAACGCCCGGGACATTGACACCCTGGGCTTCGCCGCCCGGGACGTGTCGAGTCGGGCGGGATTGAAAACAAAGCTGCGTGAGCGCCTGGCGCGGGTAAAAGCGGTGATGGATGTGACCATTTTGCGAAAACAGCCGAAATTCCGCGGGGAAAAAATTCCCGTCCTCACAGCGTCGCGGCCAATAGACACAACCAAAACTTGAATTGTGAAACTGGGAGGGGCGCCGGGCAAGCATTGGTTCGCGCGTATACTGGTTCAACCGCCTGGTCATGGCGTTAATGTATCGGCTGTCTATCACTCGTTTAATCGTGCCGTTTGACGGTGTCAACAAACTGAAAGGTATCTAAAATGACAAATCCCGTTTACAATTTCAGCGCCGGTCCGGCGACACTTCCCAAAGAGGTGATGTTAAAAGCCCAGGCCGAGTTCGTCGATTTTCGCGGCATCGGCTTCGGGCTAATTGAAGCCAGCCACCGCGGCCCCGCATTTCAACAGATCATTGATGAGGCGGAAGCGGATCTGCGTGAGATCGCCGGCATTCCCGACACCTATTCAGTCCTGTTTCTGCAAGGAGGGGCCAGCACTCAGTTCGCCATGATTCCCATGAATCTGATGGTAGACGGCAAGCCCGCCCTGTACGCCGACACCGGAGCCTGGGCGGCGAAGGCCTTGAAAGAAGCCAAACTCTTTGGCGACGCCCGCGCCGTGTTCAGCGGCAAACAAGATAATTACACCACCATCGCGCCGTCTACGGAATGGGAAGGCATGACTGGAGACGCCGCTTATCTGTATATTTGCAGCAACAACACCATTTTCGGCACCCAATACCATGACGTTCCGGAAATTGACGGCGTGCCGCTCATCGCGGACATGTCTAGTGACATTCTCTGCCGCCCCTTCGATGTCAATAAATTCGGCATGTTTTTCGCCGGAGCTCAGAAAAACCTCGGTCCGGCGGGTGTGACCGTGGTGGTCATTCGAAAAGATTTAGCTGAACGGGCGAAAGCGAGCATACCCACCATGCTGAATTATAACACGCACATCGACACAGGATCCATGTTCAACACGCCACCCGTCTTCGCGATTTACATGGTCGGTCTGGTGCTGAAGTGGATTAAAGAAAAGGGTGGCCTAGCGGCAATGGATAAGGCGAACCGCGCGAAAGCCGCGTTGCTTTATGATTTCATTGATCATTCCGACGCGTACTATGGGCCGGCCAATCCTGCCAACCGCTCATTAATGAATGTCACATTCCGGTTAAACAACCCGGATTTGGAACCCGCGTTCATTGAGCAGGCGTCCGCCATCGGGTTAAAATCCCTGAAAGGCCATCGGTCTGTCGGCGGCATGCGCGCCAGCATTTACAACGCCATGCCCAAAGCCGGTGTCGAAAAACTGGTTGAATTCATGGCTGATTTCGCGAAGAAAAACGCCTGACAGGGCAACTTCTTTGGTTCTTGATGTCCTTAATCCCGGTTCACACAGCGCGTGTGGCCGGGATTTATTTTGGCGGGGGAACCGTTGGCAATGTAGTCACATCAACAGTGTTCATCCAATCCACCACGTCGTCCCAATCAGCGTCTCCGAATGTCCGTTTAAAGAACCGGTATCCGCCGCCGTAGTCATTATCCGGCGCGGATTCAATCGCTTTGAGTTCATCAAACCATCCGTTCAACAAGCATACGGCCGCCGCGACATACTGGCAAATTCCCTCTTCCACCCAGTTCGGCGCTTTGGTCGCGACATCGGGGTGATTCTCCGCCAGAAGATCATGGGTGAGTTCATGGACAGCGGTGGTTATGAAATTTTCCCGGTTCAGTCCACCAAGAATAAACACCGTTTCACGCGTCCGCGTTATGTCAGTCGTCGGCGGTTTTTTGGGCATTCCCCGGGTGGTGACGCGGGTAGTGATTTCCCGGCGGTAGACCCCCCATTGCACGGCGTCTAAATCCGCGTTTTCAGGCGCCTCCGTCTTCAAAACATCCTGGCCGACCAAACGCAAAACGGGCAACGTCGGTGAAATGGTGCCAGTGACGCGTTTTTGCTCATGCCGGGCGATCATATACAGCTCCTCCGCTTTTTCCCGGGAAAGAACAGCGCCCCGCGCGCAGTCCGCGCACAACGACCGGCCGTCACCTAATTTTTTGGTCAGCGGTCGGGGCAAGCGGCATCCCCAGCAGGCGGGTTGTTTTCCGCACTCCAGGCAGAATCCATGCCCGTTGATGATCACGCTTTGGTAAAGAGGTGAGCGGCATCGCTCGCATTTCGGCACCGCGGTGTCCATGCAGGCTTGGCTGCAATACTTTTTGCCATTCAGGACCTTGTACTGCCCTCTCATCCGTTGGTGGCAGACCGAGCAGACAGGCAAGGAGCGGGTCAAACAGGCTTCGCCGCAAAACGCTTTATCACCCGCCTGAATATAGCGGGGGCCGACCCGTCGGCCGCATTCAGCGCATGTGGGCAAGGTCGACGCGTGACATTCCGGCCGCGCGCAGTACGGACGGCCATCCACCATGTAATAGCGGCCGGCAATCGGTTTGCCGCAAGCCGCGCAGCGTATATCATCCGCGGCCGCCGCCGAGGCCAGTCCCCAAGTGAGGCATAAGCCCACAAGCAGCCGACAGACAAACTGTGAAACATGGTGCCGCGGACATGTCATGAAGGCCCGGTCCCCTCAAAAAAAATCCCGCCGAGACAAGGAAGACGCGGACGCGGAAAAAACCGTCGCTGTCTCCGCGTCTCCGCGGGTGATAAACTCACATATAGAAAGGCGCTTCACATAGGGATGCCGAAGCCGGTATTTTCCCAGCCTGCGGGTTCGCTCCAAGGCAAATCACCATCGCCGGCATCGTCGCTCAGGCAACCAGTCAAAAAACACACCCCGGCGGCGAGAAGCATTCCGACAAGGAAATGTCTTAAAAAGAGCATAAGCCGGAGCCTCTAAAAAACGCCCAGTGTCAAGCATTCCAAAATTTGCATGGTGACGATTCCCGCCACACAGGTAAAGATGATGACGCTTAAAATTGTCGTGAACACACTGTTTAACATGATCAATCTCTCTGTGAGTTCTTAATAGCCCTTGGGGAGGAACACAACATCACCTTCCTGGATCGGGCTCTTCATCATCTTACTGTCGATCTCGGCCACGCAAATATTTTTCGCCACTTTGCTGACCATGACCTTGCCGATGTATTCGTCGCCGCGGGAGACAACCAAGGGCAGAGATTCGTACACATCGTCTTCTCCCAAGTCCAGAATCACATAATTCCATTCCGGATTCACCTGGACAATGTGTCCTTTCAAATTCTTGTCCAGCTCCATGTCACCGCCCCCCCAGGGCCCTCTGGGTCCACCGCCCGTGGCGAGTTTGACTCTGAGATCGGCGATGATTCCCGTCTGTTCCGCGACTTTCGTCTGCAAGGTGTCACGGTCACTTTTCGTCACAGCCAGCTCATTTTTAACCTCTCTGAGGTCGATATTGAGTTTTTGAACCATCGCCTTGTCTTCCCGGCCCTGCACCAAAAGCGTGTTGATTTCAGTGAAATCACCAGCCAAAGAACTCAACGCCCGGCTGTAACTGAGTTTATTACGGACGCGGTCAGGATCGGTGTCCCAATTAAACGAATTAATGGATTCAATCGCTTGAACAATCGCGTCCCCATAGTCTTGGCACCGTTGATTGACAGCGGAAACCGCCGCGTTAAAATCAGCGAGCTGGGCGGCATGTTTAAATGAGGTCATGACCACATTCCCATTCTCATCCCTCTGACTGTCGCGGGTTTGGAACATGGAGACTTCCATACTATGTCCCAGGATTGTCGAAGAGGCGAGCAACGCGTTGATCATATCGGTTGTCCGCTCCTGAGTCGCCACCGCCAGCGACTTAATTTTTTGGCTGGCGGTCTCATACAGGTCAGTCTCACTGGCGTTCTTTAAATCACCGACGCTGACTTGTCCTTCTTCAATCTTCAGCGCGTAAGCGATCTCATCGAGTGTTTGGGCCAACGTGTTACGCTGTTGATTCACCTTTTCAGCGAGGTCCGCCGCGGCCTTAAGATTATCCGCGAAGGCGCTGCCGCCACTGATTTTATCCGTGTGAAAATCAATGGCGCTCAAGGTGCCACTTTCTTTGCCCCCCAACGCCGGCTCCGCCGGAGTGAACGTCACTTTCCGGCTCACATTGGTGCCACTTTCCTTGTCCAACGCCTTGACCATAGCGGCATTCGTTTCGGCCAATAGGCTGGCGCGGTCCGTGAATTCCGTCCGTTTTTGGAACAGCAAAAAACTCAGCGCCGCCGCGCCGATGGCTAAAAGTGTGATGAAGATCATCAAGCCGCGATTTAAACCCGCCATGTTCTTTCTCCTGGGCTGTTTTTAATGACTATCTATAATGTGACCGAAGCCGTTTGGTTTAAAAAAAATGACCCCGCGCCGCCGAGGTGTCTGACCCCTGAACACACGGGTCCAGACGGAAATTTCCCGGCGAGAATGAATGTACGTCATAAACAGGCGTGATGCAAGTTGACTTCGTGTTTTTTTGCGTAAAGATCAACACCGGCATTGATTTGTTTTCCATTTCATTGCCCGGCAACCAGTT
Source organism: Lentisphaeria bacterium (assembly GCA_032251435.1). Taxonomy (GTDB): domain Bacteria; phylum Verrucomicrobiota; class Lentisphaeria; order Oligosphaerales; family MVZH01; genus JAVVEH01. The sequence goes on from JAVVEH010000003.1 coordinate 6,099, forward strand.
AAACCGGCGCGGGGATCAGCGGCCGGTGCGCAATTGACCGCAAGCCGCTTGAATTTGTTCCCCGCGGCTTTCCCTGAGAGTCACCCGGGCGCCCGCCCCCGCCAATATTTTTAGAAATTGTTGAATTCTTTCAGGCGATGGCGAAAGATGCGCGGCGGATGACGCGTTGCAGGGAATGAGGTTAATCTTCGCCCGCAGGCGTTTGGCCATGGCGGCCAGTTCACCCGCGTCTTTCGGGCTGTCATTCATTCCCCGCACCAGCGCGTATTCGAACGTCACCATGCGCGTGGTTTTATTCCGATAATAATCACAAGCCGCTAAAATCTCTGAGATCGGGAACCGGTGTTCAGGTGGAATCAAGCGGGCCCGGGCGGCATCCGTGGTGGCGTGCAGAGACAGGGCTAAATTCCATGGCCGTTTCTCATCCGCCAACTGGCGGATGCCCGTCGGAATGCCACTGGTTGAGACGGTGACATGCCGGGCGCTCAAACCCAGCCCCAGCGGATCACATACCGTCTCCAGCGCCGGAATCAGTTCGGCCAAATTAAGCATGGGCTCGCCCATTCCCATCACCACAAGATTCGTCACCGGCGCGCCGGCCCAGCGCTGGACATGAATAACTTGATCAATCATCTCATCCCGCGTCAAATTTCTGATCAGGCCGCCGCGGCCACTGGCGCAGAACGCGCAGCGCACGGGACACCCCACTTGGGTGCTGACGCACACTGTCCGCCGTCTGCCGGTCGGGATGTAAACGGTCTCTATGGCTTGCCCGTCCAGAAGGGCACAGAGAAATTTCACTGTTCCTTCATCCGCCTGTTGGCGGTTCTCTTCAACCAGACCGCACGCGGAGAACGCCGCGGTGAGCTGATCCCGCAGGGCTCCGGGCAAATTGGTCATTTCCTCAAAATCAACCGCCCAGCGGTCATACAGCCACCTCCGCACTTGTTCCGCCCGGAACGCCGGTTGGCCATGGGCGGCGAGCCAGTGGATGAACTGATCGTTTGTTAAGGCTTTGATGGACCGTTTCATGGCGTTAACAGCCGTTGGCTTTCAGGGTCAATGACACCCCGGTAGATTTGATTGACGTTATCCCTCGACACATCCGGTGTCCATCCACAAACAAACTTAAACAGCCGGGCGCTTTCTTCCGTTGACACTCCGCAGGTCAGCTTTTCCCCCCGGGACCGCGGGAGCGGGTCACTCACCTTCTCCCATTTGCGGGTCTCCAGCAACGGTGCCCGGCCATTTCCCCACACATAAACCACCGGCTCACCGGCGGGGAGATATTCCGCCGCGGGAATTTGGATCACGTGCCGTTGACTGTTAAAAGCCGGTCTGATGATGTCACTGGCGGGCAACACATAGACGGGCGCGTCGGGGGGGACATTCATCATCAATGCCGCGGCGTCCGCGGCCGCGTCCCGGTAAACGACATCACCAAGAGGCAGGATCAGGCTTTGCGCCAGACAGGCCAGACCAGTCGTGGCGGCTAATAGTTCCCCCCAAAAAGGAAGCCGGTTCCGCGAGAAACGATTCAGCGCGCACCAGCCCATGCCGAGGATAAAAAAGCCCAGACTCCACACGATCACGCCCGCCCGGACACCAGCAAACCGGGGCAACCCAAGCGCGTGGGCGATCCAAAAAACCAGTGTCACGCACCCCGTCACCATGACGACACGGCGAAACCCCCGGGCGAACTGGCGTAACCGCCGGATATGCCGCCGGACCAGCAACTCGTAATTTAATGCCCCCAAGGCCGCCAGAGCCGGAACCATTAGCAAAACCAGCAGACCTCTCATCCCCGCGACAAACCAGATAACCAAAAACAACGGCGCCACCAGCGTCCGGAGAAAATGCGCAAACACCGCGTTTTTTTCCAACGGCTTAAAGGCCGCGCAATATGCGGGCCAGATAATAGCGGGCCACGGAGTCAACATGAGAATCACCCCGATGGGAATCACCACAAGCCGGACAAGAAACGACACGCTCTGCTGTCCGGACACCTCAACAGACATGCCGCCCATGAGTCGCAAAACATCTTCCACACGGGAAAAATGTGCCCAAAATATACTGAAAATTAAAATAGCGCCCAAACTGACCAAGTGAACCGGATTCAACATCCGCTGCCAAATCCGGAACGGACGGCGTAAGAACAGCAACGGTCCATAGAAGACGACGAGCATCAGGCTGCCCCCCTCCAGGCAGGCGATAAGAAGAAACATCCCGGACACCGCCCAGGCCTGATCCCAGCTTTTTCGCTGACGCGCCAGAAAATACCAGCTAAACCAAGCCGCGTTGATCAAACCAGCGAGGAACACCGAGCGGGTGTCGACATGGCAGAGAGCCATGACCGGAAGAGCCCCTGAGATGACTCCCACGGTGACAATGGCCGCCCCGCCACTGAGTTCCCGTTTAACCGTCCAAACACAGGGGAGCGCCAAGAGTGCTAAAGCCAGCAGTGACAGTAATCGAACCGACCAGAGAGCCCGGCGGGGCGCCAGCGCCGGCAGCGCCAGTCCCCGACTTGATGAGGTGTCTCGAGGGGCATAGAATGCCGTCGGCCCATCAGCGCCCGGGGTCATGCCTCGGTAAAGCGCGTGGTGCAACACCATAAAGGGTGATTTTCCGTGCAGAAAATTCTCGTGTTTCCCCGAGCTATCCCAGGTGCGGCGGTTCGCCATAAGTGACAACCGGGCCTCGGATTCTCTGACCGGGAAAACGCCCATGGGCACCATATACACGCACAAAACAGCCACCGCGATCAACATCATCGCGCGTTTATGAGTCGTGGTGTTCTCTGAATAAATCATGGGACAGGAATTCACACAGCCTAGCTGCGCAGCATGAAGAAACAGACGGAAAAATAAATCAGTGACGCGGACAAATCATTGCTTGTCGTCACAAACGGTCCCGCGGCCACCGCGGGATCAATGCCCAGCCGGTTCAGGGTCATCGGCACAAAGGCGCCGAAACTACTGGCGAAGCCCATGGAACAGAACATCGCCGCGCCGACGGTTATCCCCAGCCGCACGGCGTTGAGCGTCCCGGTATCCGCTCCCGTCACCGTCAAAAAAAGCCAGATGACCGATCCGGAAATCATCCCGCAGGCCAGCCCCATCAACAAACCGGCTGAGACTTCCTTGACGATCAGTCCTCCCAGCCGGTTGTACGCCCGTTGGCCGAGCGCGATGCCACGGATTGTCACCGCCGAGGATTGCATACCGGTGTTGCCGCCCATGGCCATGATCGCCGGCACAAAAATCGCCAATGTGGCGTTGGCCGTGACCTGTAATAAACTTTTAATGATGATACTGTTCACCAGCCCGGCCGCCATCGTCACCATCAGCCACGGAAACCGGAGCCGGGCGATCGCGAAAGGCGAGTCCTCATCGCGTTCAATGTCCGGCGCCCCGACCATCGCCGCCAGATCCTCATCCGCCTCTTCATGCAACACGTCCATAATATCGTCCGCCGTGATGCGGCCGACAAGTCGGTGATTCTCATCGACAACGGGCATCACCCAGACATCATACTTCCGGAACTTATGAGCGACATGCTCCTGGTCCTCATTGACATGGCAGTGAACGTAATCCCGTTCGAGCGCATCCCTCAGCGTCGCGTTTAGACCGGCGGTGAAAACCGCTTTCACACTGGCCAGACCCAGCAGTTTGCCTGTTTCCGCATCAATGGCGTACACATAAAAAACCGGATCGGTCGGCTCGTAATTGACCAAAGCCTCACGCACCTGCCGAATCGGGCAGTCAGCCGCCATGGAAAAGACCTCAGTCGTCATTAACTGACCGGCGGAGTCGCACCCGTAGCGCATCATTCCCGACACATCGCCGGACGCTTTCATGCCGGCGAGCACTTCAGCGCTTTTTTCCTCGTCGTCCAGATCCGTCAAAATACGGACAGCGTCATCCGGAGCCATGCGGTCGGCCAAATCGGCCAGCTTATCCGTCGGCATGTCATCGACCACGTCGTCCACAAACGGAGCGTCAAGCTCCACCAGCACTTCAGAAGCCGTTTCTGAGTCAAGCAGTTTGAATAAGCGCTCCCGGTCTTTCGCGTCAAGGGCTTCCAGAAGATCCGCGGTGTCGGCGGGATCCATATCCTGTATGGCGCGCAACAATGCCGCCCAATCACCGTTTTTGATCAGGTGTTCACACTGATCCAATTCAAGTTTGACATGCGGCATGGAACGTTTTCACCTGTTATAATGTGCCCGGGTGCGGAAACAGCGGGACACGCACCCCGTCCCGCCAGCCGGGTTAGCTGGATTCATTCATCAGATCAGAGCGGCAGATAAGGCAGCAGCTCACGGGTTTTCGCTCCCGTTTCCGGATCCGTTTCAATCGCCGCCTTGGCGAATCTAACCGCCCGGGAGTCATCCTTCAGCCAATCCCACAACAAAGCCAACATAAGATAATCTCCCGCCAAAGCCGTGCGGTCATCAGCGGTCAATATTCCCCGGCCGACGCGTTTATCAGTATAATATTCCAAAAACAATCCATATTGTCGAAAAGACAGCTGATCCCAGCGGACGTGTGTTTCCGCGCCCGACTCGTCACGCCCGGACAGGCCTTGGTTGTCGCAATCGGACAGCACGAGATTCACGACCCGCCCGTCAGACAGCCGCACCCCTGCCCCTTCATAAGGCAACGAGCGCACCAGTTGCCGCAAATGCGGGCGCAGCTTCTCCAGAATCAGCAGGCGGCTGACTTCCCGCCGACTCAAATGCGGGGGCAAACGGGTCAAATAATTTCGGAGTTGGTCATTCGTTTTAGAAAAATCAAGTCCGGGGGGCACAGGGCGGTTCGCAAACGCCGACGGGCGGTTGACCATCTGCTGTTCCACCGCGTCGTCGCGCATGACACCGGTATCCGATTCCGTGCCCTGTCCGGTGGCGAAGCGGCCCCTGGCGGCCAGAAAAATCAGCGCTCCCGCGCCCAGGGCGACAAGCGCCAAAACCAGACCCGCCAGCGCGGGTAATAACGTCCCTTTGCGGCGGACCTTCCGGGTGGCCGCGACATTTAACCGGCGACGGGCGTGGGCGGCCGTCGGACGAAGAGGGCGCCCAGTCGGCCTTTTCCGCTTGGCCACCACCGTTTTTCCCACTTTGGGGGGGGGGGGCAATCCTTGCTGTAATTTAAAAAACGTGCTGATTATTTCCCGGTAGGCGTGCGGGCGGTCGGCGGGGGCGAAGGCGATCATCCGCATGACGTAGTCACTGATATCCGCCGGCACATCCGGCCGCACCTGACGCGGGCTGGGTGGAAGCGCCGCGAGATTGTCCATCCGCTGATCCACCCTGTTACTGAATGGACGCCGTCCGGTCAACAAATGATATAAGGTCGTTCCAAGACCAAAAATATCCGCCGACAGGCCCCCTTGGCTTTCCCCGGTCAGCACTTCCGGACTGGTATACCCGCAATGCAGAAAAGCGCGCCAGTCCAGCCCCATTTTTTCAGCGCAGGCGCGTTTGAAATCATACATGCCGAAATCACAAATTTTTATATTCCCGGAGCCATCCCACAGCACATTGGTGGGTCGTAAGCCGTCGTGATCAACATCTTCGCGATGAGCCGCGTCCAACCCCCGGGCCGCCATGTCACAATAGTGGACACAATCCTCCACCGGCAGCATGTGATCCAAATCATAGAGGCCGCGGTACAGGCACGTCCCGGCCATATACTCCATCACGATATAGGGAAGCCCGTCGTGACAATCACAGGAGTAAATCGGTAAAATGTTGATATGGTTAAGGATAGCGGTCCGCCGCGCGGCACCGAGGAAGAGGTCGATGATATGGGCATCGCCAGCCATCTCCTCAAACAGTATCTTCACCGCCACTTCCCGACGCAGCTTTAAATCCTGCGCCCGGTAAACGCCGGAGAACTGCCCTTCCTCAATCGCCTCTTCCAGTAAATACTGGCCAAACCGGAACGGTGTCAAGAATGTGGTGGAGCAACTGGGACAGCTGATCTCTTCAAAGGCCGTCACACCCGAAGCATCCAGCTTCTGTTCGCAGCACGGACAGGTAAGTCGTAAATTTTCTTGCGGACGCCGCAGACTCATAGCACCACTTTCATCTTACCCATACACGTAACCCCGCCCGCCGCGATTCAAACGGCGCCCGTATCCGTCCCTTAACCGGGCGACGACGTGTCACCGGCGGTGAATGTAATCGCTGTACGTGTCTTTTCAACCAGCGACAATGGTTTCGGATTCACCCCCCAACCGGCTCAACGCGCGGCAGGTCTTACCCCCAGGCGGTTGATCCATAGACTATCATAGACTATAGTAGCGTATGTTGTCAATGTGGCATGGTCCTTGACGCGGTTGCCGGCACACGGAAAAAGCCTCGGCAAGGCGACCCGACAACTGAAAGACAAAGGCGGCATGAGCGCGCGTCCGTCGGCAATGGCTAGCTGAACCCCGCCTCAAACCGACGCGGCGGGTGGCGCGGCGTTCGTTTCTGTCGATGACTGAAGAGCGTTCTTCACAAAACAGTGACACGCCTGTCCCGCGGCAATTTAAAGGGGATAGCAATGAGCTGGATGAAATGGCTACCTTGGCGTTCTGTGATCCGCCGTGTCGCGCGCAAGCATGGTTTCCTTGATCCGGTCGCCCTGCTGGCGCGGCTGCGCGCGTTCGGCCAGCCGTCCGAAGTCGGCGAACCTTTGGAACTGCTCCGGGCCGGCGCGGTGTTCCACGCCCGCGGCCTGATCAACAGCCGAGTCATCCAGCACAACCTGGACTGGGTCTGGCCCTACTGGATCGAACGGCAGTTCGATCCGCTCGACGCGTCCTTCATCCCGCGCGCTTTTTCCATCACCCATATTAATCTCACTCATCGCAACTGGACCGCTATCGGCTATCCTGATTGTCAGGAACTGCCGATTGTCGATCCCCGCGGCCTGCTGACACCTTTTCTCGATGGCTGGTCATTGGCCGGTTGGCTGTTGGCTGAGGATGGACGTTGTCTGCTGCCGTCACGGGCCGCCGACACCCGCCAGCGTCAGGACATGGATTCGGGTGTCCGGATAACCACCGATACAGACATGTCCGGGCTGGCACTGACCAGCAGCGCCTGGGTGCGACTGGAGTCGGGCATCCCAGTGTGCAAGCTGAATCTGCGGGCTCGAGCCGACACCAACGCCTGGCTGGTACTGGCGCTGCGCCCGCAGAATCCCGAAGGGGTCAGCTTTGTTCACCATGTCAGGCTGGCGGAAGGGCGTGATGGCTGGACTGTCGACGGCGACCGCAAGGTCGCTTTCAGCACCGCGGCCGCCCGCCATCATGTTTCCGATTATCGCCGCGGCGACGTTTATATTCATCTCAAGGATCTGGATGATCAAACCGAGGGACGTTGCGGCCTGGGTATGGTCACGGCGGCGGCCCTGTTTCCGGTCAAGGCCGGCGAACCGGCCAATCTTACCGCGACCATTCCACTGGCAACCGCCGCAACCAGGAGGCTTGCCCCCGACGCCTGGGACACCGCGCGCCGCGATCACTGCAAACTGGCCTGCCCGGAACCGCGCTATCAATTTCTCTTCAGCGCCGCGGTGACCTCATTGATTCTGCATTCACCGGGCGACATCTACGCGGGCCCCTTCACCTACAAACGCTTCTGGTTCCGGGATGCCGCCTTCATCCTCCACGCCCTGCTGTGCGCGGGGCTGACCGACCGCGCCGAACGGGCTCTGGCGCGCTTCCCCAAGCGGCAGACGGCCCGGGGCTACTTCCGTTCCCAAGACGGCGAATGGGACAGCAATGGCGAGGCGCTGTGGATTCTACGGCGCTTCTTCGCTCTCACCGGGCGACACCCGTCTCCGGAATGGGACGGCCCGATCCGCCGCGGTGCCCGCTGGATCATGCGCAAACGGCTCGGGGATGATCTGGACGCGCCCCACGCCGGCCTGCTGCCGGCCGGTTTCAGCGCCGAACATCTGGGGCCCAACGACTACTACTACTGGGATGACTTCTGGGGCATCGCCGGTCTGCGCGCGGCGGCGGCCATGACCGCTGACCGCGCCGCGGGCGACAGCGACGAGTTCGCACGGGCGGCGGACGAATTCCAAGCGGCGGCCGACCGCAGTCTGGCGGGATGCGCGCGGCGGATCGGCCGGTCGGCCATGCCAGCGTCGCCCTATCGCCGTCTGGACGCCGGCGCCATCGGCTCCCTGGCGATCGGCTATCCGACGCAGCTGTGCGCGGCGGACGACCCCCGCCTGCTCGACAGCGTCGAATTCCTGATCAACCGCTGTTTTGTGAACGGCGCGTTCTACCAGGACATGATCCATTCCGGCCTCAACGCCTACCTGACTCTGCATGTCGCGCAGGTCTTGCTGCGCGCCGGCGACCCGCGCCACCTCGACCTGATGGACGCGGTCGCGGATCTGGCCTCGCCGACCGGGCACTGGCCGGAGGCCGTCCATCCACTTACCGGTGGCGGCTGCATGGGTGACGGGCACCACATCTGGGCGGCGGCTGAATGGGTGATGATCATACGCAACTGTTTCGTGCGCGAAGAAAGCGACCGCCTGATTTTGTGCGCGGGCATCCCCGCCCGCTGGCTCGAGAAGATCACGCCGATCAGCTTCGGCCCCGCACCAACCACCTTTGGCGCGCTGAACCTGACCATCACCCCCGCGGCCGACCGGTCCGTACGCGTCGACTGGCGGGGGACGTGGCATGACACCGCGCCGCCGCTTGACATCAGATTGCCGGGGTTTCCCCCGGCCAGATCCACCGCCGCCGATGGGACGATCACCGTCAAACACGTCGAAGGATAACCGATGGTCCATGAGCATGCCACATCCGGAAAAAAGCCTCCTCGGCTGATCGTTTTCATCATGCCGGCGGCGGCCATTCTAATTGCCGCGGCACTATGGCGTTTCACGCCGTTGCGCGCCATCGCGAGCCCGGATAAATTACAGGAGATCATGCGCGCGCAATGGACCCAGCAGTGGTGGACTGTTCTTTTGGTGATCGCGCTCTACCTGCTTGCCAACCTGCTGATGTTTCCCAACGCCCTGTTGAATGTCGCGGTGATTCTCGGCGTTGGCGGTTTCACCGGCTGGCTGTATGCGATCTGCGGCAGCTTGTCCGCCGCGACGGTCTTTTTCTTCGCGGGCCGGTTCTGGGGGGTGGAGAGACTCAACGCTTTGGACTACACGGTCATCCCAAAAATTAAAACATTCCTGGGCAAAGGGGGTGTCGCCGCGGTGGTAGCCGTCCGCGCCGTGCCCAGCGCGCCCTACACCGCCGTGAACGCCATCATCGGCACATTTGATGTTGGTTACCGTGATTTCATTGTCGGAACCTTTCTCGCCCATCTTCCCGGGACCCTGTGCCTGGCCCTGTTCGGCAGCCAATTAAAAAACCTTATCGCCGATCCTTCGCCACAGAACATGGCGCTTTTCCTGCTTATTATCGGTGCGGCGGGCGCGGTGATTTTTGTACTTCGCGCGAGACTGAAAGCGCGCGTTGGAGACGAATCGGACTTGGCGGACCACCCGGAATCCCGTTCATGAATATTCTCATCTTCACAAACACCTTCACCCCGCATGTGGGGGGTGTCGCCCGGTCGGTGGAAGCGTTCTCCGCCGAGTACCGCCGGTGCGGGCACCGGGTGCTGGTGGTGGCCCCCGAATTCCCCGACATGCCGAGCCATGAAGTCGGCGTGGCACGGGTTGAAGCGATCCAGAATTTCAACGCCAGCGACTTCTCGGTGGCGCTGCCGCTGCACTCGCCACTGACCAAAACAGTCGACGCTTTCCGCCCGGACATCGTGCATTCTCAGCACCCCTTCCTGCTGGGCATGACCGCGCTGCGCCTGGCGCGCTTTCGAGAATTGCCGCTGGTCTTCACCCATCATACCCTGTACGAACACTACACCGGCTACATCCCCGGCGATTCTCCCGCCCTGCGACGGTTCGCGATTGAACTGGCCACCCGCTATGCGAACCTCACGGATCAGGTTTTCGCCCCCAGCCAAAGCATCCGGGATCTGCTGCGCAAGCGGGGCGTGACCACGCCGATCACCGTGGTGCCCACCGGAGTCATCCTCGAGAACTTCGCGGCGGGCGATGGCCGGGCGTGGCGGCGGCGGCTGGATATTTCCGAAGACGCTTTCGTGGTCGGTCACCTAGGACGTCTGGCGCCGGAAAAGAATCTGGGTTTCCTAGCCCGGTCGGTCGCCGAGTTCCTCCGCGACCGGCCTCAGGCGCATTTTCTGGTGGTCGGCACCGGCCCCTCCGAAGAGGGCATGCGGGAGATATTCGCCCGCGCCGGCGTTGACGCGCGACTGCGCACTGCCGGCATCCTGAGCGGTCAATCACTGGCCGACGCTCTGCATGCGATGGATGTGTTTGTCTTCGCATCCAAGAGCGAGACTCAGGGAATGGTGTTGACCGAAGCCATGGCGGCCGGCTTGCCGGTCGTCGCCCTGGACGCCTCCGGCACACGGGATGTGGTCAAGAACGGGAAAAACGGCCGACTGCTGCTGGAGCCGGATTCCGCGGCGTTCAGCGCCGCGCTCCAGTGGACGGCCGACTTGGTGCCGGGGCAAATGCGCGATCTGAAAAAGGCCGCGCTCGACACCGCCGAAGCCTTTTCCATTTCCCGCACGGCGGACAAGGCCTTGACCGCTTACGCCTCAATCAAGCCAAAATCACCCGCCGCCGCCAACAAGGAGACAATAGAGCGGGAAAATGTCTTTTCATGGGTCGAGGCGGAATGGGAGATTTTAAAAGGCTTCGCCGGCGCCTGCGGCGCGGCGATAAGCGCCAGTCTCTCTTCTGAAAAGGAATGACACGAATTCATGATCGGTCGAATTGAAACATTTTTCCGCCGTCTGCGCCGCGGGCTCAGTCGCAGTGTCTGGCTGTCGCGTCTGTTGCGTCTGCCCGTGTCAGCGGGACCGGCGACCCGCCCGGGACTGCTCATGATCCAGATCGACGGGCTCTCGCAGTCGCAGTTCAAGCGCGCTCTGGAGCGCGGGGAAATGCCATTTCTGCGGAAACTGATCGCGCGAGAAGGCTATCGGCATCAGCCCCACTATTCGGGATTGCCGTCGACAACCCCCGCGGTTCAGGCGGAGCTATTCTACGGTGTCAAGGGCGCTGTCCCGGCCTTCGCCTTTAGGGATCATCGCTCGCGTCGGATCCTCCGCATGGTTGAACCGGGGGCGGCGGCGGGTGTCGAGGCGCGGCTCGTGGACAAGGCTGACGAGGCGCTGCTCAGTGGCGGCAGCGCCTACTCGGACATTTACGCCGGCGGCGCGGCGGAACCGCATTTCTGTCCCTCGTCCATGGGCTGGGGGGCGACGCTGCGCGGAGCCAATCCACTGGTGCTGCTGGCATTTTTGCTCAGCAATCTCTACAGTTTCCTGCGCATCGCGGTCCTGTTGCTGATGGAATTGGGGCTGGCGCTGGCGGGGTTCGCGCGCGGTCTGGTCGGCGGACAAGACTTCGTCAAGGAACTGAAATTCGTCCCGACACGGGTCGCCATCACCATTTTGCTACGTGAACTCTGTGTGATTGGCGGCAAGATCGATCTCAGCCGCGGCTTACCGATCGTCCACATCAATTTTCTCGGTTATGACGAACAGTCGCACCGCCGCGGCCCGCGGTCGTTATTCGCCCATTGGACCCTGAAGGGGATCGACGACGCGGTCGCCCGGTTGTGGCGCGCCGCCAACCATTCCGCCTGGCGGCGCTATGATGTCTGGATCTATTCCGATCACGGGCAGGTCTCGGTCAAGCCCTACCATCGGGTTCAAGGCTATACTTTGGAAGAGGCTGTGACAGCGGCATTCAAAGGCCTGGGCGCCCATTCCCCAGCGGCTGGCGGCAAAAAACAGGGCGGCATCCAGAGCCAGCGGGCGCGGCTTTTGGGCGGCAAGACCATTCAACGGCTGCTTCCGGCCCCTGGCATCGAAGGGCCGGAAACCGACGAGAAGCGAGCGGCCGTTGTCGCCCTCGGGCCCGTGGCTCACGTCTATTCGCCCCGACAACTGAGCGGCGACGAACGCGCGTCCATCGCCCGTGAATTGGCGCGTCACCACAAGATTCCGGTCGTGCTTGGTGTGGAGGCGCCAGGCATCCTGCGCGCCTGGACCGAAGCCGGGACATTCCGGCTGCCCCGCGACCATGCGGCGCTGTTCGGTTCGCGACACCCGTTTCTTGATTCGATCGGCGAAGACCTGTCGCGTCTCTGCGACCATCCGGATGCCGGGGATTTTGTTCTGCTGGGATGGTGCGACGGCCTGCCCGCGCTGAGCTTTGCCGAGGAGAATGGCGCTCACGCCGGCGCGTCCCCGGAAGAGACCAACGGCTTCGCCTTGCTGCCGGCGGACACCCCGTTGCCGGAACGCGAACAGACCTATCTTCGTCCCGGGGATCTGCGCGACGCGGCCCTGCGCCATCTGGGACGACCGGCTGAGCGAATCTTTGAAGACCGCCCCCGAGTGAGCGCCACACCGCCGGACACCCTTCGGGTTATGACCTACAATGCGCATAGCTGCATCGGTATGGATGGCAAACTCGATGTTGAACGCGTCGCCCGCGTCATTGCCCGCGTCAATCCGGATGTGGTGGCGCTGCAGGAATTGGATGTCGGCCGGGCCCGCAGTCACGGCACGGATCAGGCTCAATTGATCGCTCGTTATCTGGAGATGGCGTTTCATTTTCATCCGGCTATGCGCGTCGAGGAGGAACGCTATGGCGACGCCATTCTGACCCACCTGCCCATGCGGCTGATCAAGGCCGGTTCACTGCCGGGACTCGCCGACAGGCCGCGCCTGGAGCCGCGGGGTGCTCTCTGGGTCGCCGTTGACCTGAACGGCATCGAGTTCCAGATCATCAACACCCACTTGGGCCTGTCCCGGCGCGAACGTATGGCGCAGGTGGAGGCGTTGCTCGGCGGTGACTGGCTGGGGCACGAACAATGCCGCGGACCGGTGATTCTGTGCGGCGACTTTAACGCGCGGCCGACATCTTCGCCGTGCCGCCGACTCGCCCGTCATCTCAAAGATGTCCAGGCGGCGGCACAGGACCACCGGCCGAAAAGCACCTTTTTCGCCCGCTTTCCAATCTTACGGATTGATCACATCTTCATCAGCCCGGGCCTTGACGTGACGAGCATCGACATCCCCGCTTCGAAACTGGCGCGCGTCGCCTCGGATCATCTTCCTCTGGTCGCGGACGTGCGGGTCAACGAACAAGAACACGATGGCGAACGGATTTTGCCATGAAACTTGAAAAGACATTAAACGACGGTATGGTACATGCTCTTTGTCCAAAACCCATCGTGTTTATCGCGTGTATTACTTATTATTAAACCGTGACTCGGTCACAAGGAGTACGCCATGTCATTACATCGCAGCCTCAAAGTCGGCGGTCAAATCCGCAAAAAACGCAACGTTCTGAAACGCTTTGAACGGATTGACATCCTGAAAGAAGACGGTCGCTTGAAAGAAGGCGAAAAAGTCTGGGGCCTTCCCAAAACCAAATCGGTTATTTAAGATTTTCCAGTCAGGTCAATTCCCGGACGAGGGACACCAGACCGGCGATCACCAGAATACAAAAAGCCGTGATCAGATACAAACGCCACCGGATGCTTTCCGCGTCCAGGTGGTGTTTTTGTTTGGCGAAACGGGCTTGCCCGGCACCCAGATAACGGACCAGCCGCCGCCGTTCTCGTTCCTCCCGGGACAGGGGCCGTCTTTGTTTGAACCCGCGGATCATATCACACTCCGAACAACAGGTATAAGACGGCGGCGATGACACCCGCCGCTAGAAAAATCGCCAGGATCAACGGCCAGGTCAGGGCCAAACCGGCCTTGGTCAGCGCGCTGAACGAAAGTTCCATCCAGGCTTCCGCCGGATTGATGGCGGGCGCGCCGTCTTCAGCCAGACTGTCCCGGTGATGTTTGACCATTTCCATGTGCGCTTCCCGGATAGCCCGTTTCACCTCGAACAACCCCTTCTCATCCACATTGTCCGGCAGGGTGGACACCATCTCCCGCACCTCCGCGAAACGGGTCAATTTTTCTTCCGCCAGTCTCCGTTCATCTTCCAGCGTGGCGATAATCTCATTCAGATCCCGTTCAACTTCGCTTTTGCGGCGGCCGGTTTCAGCCACATCCCTGCGGATAACTTTTTTCCGGGTGCGGGTGTCCTCTTTCTCCAAAATGGTCTCCAAGTCATCCGAAGCTTCCGGGGCTTTGCTGTCACCGGGACCAAAGCCTTTGGCGGTCACCAGGCGGGTGTTAAGAAAATCAGGAGGCATCGTCTTTTCCCTTATTTCTCACCCACCGCGGAGGCGCAGGCGAGTTTACGTTCATGGCTGATGCTGAGGTGCAGGCGCTCAATGCCGAGTTCCGCCGCTGTCGCCGCGCCGGTCCCCGTCAGGGTCACCAACGGCCGACCGGACGGATGCCGGGTGATTTCAATATCTTTCCAGGCGCAGCGCTCCCCGATACCCGTTCCGAGAACCTTGGCGACGGCTTCTTTGGCGGACCAGCGTCCCGCGTAATACGCGGCCGCGGCGGCCGCGTTGTCCGGCGCGGCCGCCCGTTCGGAGTCGGTGAACACGTGTTTGAGAAAGGAACCGCCATGGCGGTTGATCACAGCGCCAATCCGGTCTATTTCGATGACATCGACGCCCAGTCCGAGAATCATGAGATATCCATGTTAAACGATGATGACAGTTGAATGCGTTGAAACCAGTAAGGTAGTGTGGCGGGCGCTGTTTTCAATTGATATATTGCGGGATGACTGTTTCTCCTAAACCAGCTCTGTTCAGTTCCACCGCCATGTCCTTTGTCTGTCCCGGTTTCGGACAGGCGTACCAACAGCGATATGTGGCCGCGGCGATTTTTTTCATATCCTGGGGGGGTTGCGCCCTGGTGATGTTGTTAAGCGCCGGAAAAATCATTGTGGAAGCCTACAGTCTGATTGATCCCCAGGCGGAAGTCAGCGGCCATTTGCCGGTGATCCCGTTAGTGATGTCGCTCATCGGTGTGATCCTGTTGTGGGTGGTCAGTCTCGCGGACACGGTTCTGGCGGGGCGGCGGGCCGCCCGTCGGGGGGTTCCGCCCGCGCCGTCCGCGGATGGGGGCGGCGCCGCGGAACTCCCAAGTTCACAAGGAAAGATATAACCGGATGGATTCACTAAAGAGACGATTGGGACTTGTCATTGTGCTTTCAGGGCCCAGCGGAGCGGGAAAAACAACCGTGTACCGGCAGCTCCTGGAACAGCGGGCTGACGTGGAGTTTTCCGTCTCCTGCACCACGCGGCCGCCGCGGACAGGAGAAACAGACGGGCGGGATTATCATTTCATCAGCCGGGAGGACTTTTTGCTTCGACGTGATCAGGCGGCGTTTCTGGAACATGCGGAGGTCCATGCCAATTATTACGGCACCTTGCGCGAGGAAGTTGAACGGCGGATCGCCGCTGGCGTCAGCGTTTTGCTGGATGTGGATGTCCAAGGGGCCCGCGCCATCCGGAAGGCGGTCGCGGACACCCCGTTGGCGGCGCACACCATCTTTATTTTCACCGCCCCGCCAAGTGTGGATTTGCTGGAATTCCGTTTGCGGAAACGGGACACGGACAGCGAGGCGGTGATTCAAACCCGCCTGAGTAACGCCCGTGAGGAACTGACGGCCTGGCGGGAATATGACTACTTCCTGGTCAATGACGGCGTGAAAGAGGCGGTGCGGGATTTTTCCGCGATTATTGACGGCGCGTTGCAAAAAACCAGCCAATGGCTGAGCACTCCCTGGGAAAAATAAATGGAACCGATCGGTATGGACACTGATTCAGAAAAACGATTTGCGAAGTCGGTGGCGCTGGGAGTCACCGGGTCGATCGCCGCTTATAAGGCCGCTGATTTGACCAGTCGGCTGGTGAAGGCCGGCCTCGACACGCATGTGATTATGACGGAGTCGGCCACCCGGCTGGTGTGTCCGCAGACGTTTCTCACCTTGTCACGGAACCGGGTGACCACCAGTTTGTGGGACGTGCCTGACTGGCGTCCCGAACATATCGCTTTGGCTGATCAAGCGGATGTCTTGCTCATCGCGCCGGCCACCGCCAATATCATCGCCAAACTAGCCTACGGTGTCGCGGACGACGCCTTATCCACCTTCGCCTTGTCTTTCGCAGGCACTGTGATGATCGCGCCGGCGATGAATCCGCGCATGTGGCGGCATCCGGCGGTTCAGCGGAATTGTGACGTGTTAAGAGACCGTGGGGCGCGTATTCTCACGCCCAGCCCGGGGCGTGTGGCTTGCGGAGATGAGACCGGCCCGGGGCGCTTGGCACCGGTTGAGGCTGTGTTTAACGCCGTCCAGGCGCGGCTGGCGGTGGAGGCGGCCGGGGCCGTCGCTGATAGTCCGAAACGTGTCCTGGTCACAGCCGGTCCCACCCGGGAATTTTTGGATCCAGCCCGCTATTTGACGAATCGGTCCAGTGGCAAAATGGGATACGCCCTGGCGGAGGCCGCGGTGGCGGCCGGTCATGACGTGATTCTGGTTTCCGGACCGGTGGATCTGGAGCCGCCGATCGGCGCCAGGGTGATTCACGTCACCACCGCCGCGGAGATGACGGCGGCGGTGCGAGCGGAATTCGCCGCGGCGGACACCTTGTTTATGAGCGGAGCGGTGGCCGATTACCGCCCGGCCGCGGTCGCCACGGAGAAACTAAAAAAACGCCCCGGCCCGTTACGTCTGGATATGGAACGGACAGTGGATATCCTCATATCTCTGGAAGATCAGACCCGGGAACACACCGTAGTGGGGTTCGCCGCCGAAACCGACCATGTGGAGGAATACGCCAAAGAAAAACTCACGCGTAAACATCTGGACTGGATTGTCGCCAACGACATCAGCCGGTCGGACATCGGCTTTGGAACAGATGAGAACGAAGTGACGCTCCACGGCCGGAACGGCCAGACGGTGGAGCTGCCCCGGGCGCCGAAAATCGAGATCGCCGCCCAACTCCTCGCGGCGACGCTTGACCCGGGGCTGTCCCAGAAATAGGATCATCATACACCTTTGGCTCTGGAAGTGCCCTATTCATCGTAGGGGGCTGTCCCATGGGATGATTGAACGAACGGCCCGGCCATCCCATGGGACGGCTGTGATCCGTGTTCAACAGTCACTATTCGACGTGTCAACGTTTAATCAGGACTTGACCATTTATTCCTCGCTGGTATCCTCAACGGTGTCCACTGTTTTCTTGTCGTCCACTTGCGCCGCGGCGCCGTCCAGCCGTTCCCGGATTTTCGTCAGAATGCGTTGTTGCAGGTCGCTGTCCTCCTTGATGGCGGTTTTGGCCGCTTCCCGGCCTTGCCCGATTTGCTCTGTTTCGAAGGAAAACCAAGACCCGCGTTTTTCAAGCAGTTTCATTTCCAGAGCGACATCCAAAATAGAGCCCGCGCGGGAAATGCCTTCGGCGTACATGATGTCAAATTCCGCGACTTTAAAGGGCGCCGCCATCTTGTTTTTCACCACTTTGACTTTGGTGCGGTTACCCAAGGCTTCGCCGCTGGACGCCTTAATGGTGGCCACCCGTCGGATTTCCAGACGCACGGACGCGTAAAACTTCAACGCCCGGCCGCCTGGAGTGGTTTCAGGATTGCCGAACATAACGCCGATTTTTTCCCGAATCTGGTTGGTGAAAATCACCGCGCAACGGCCTTTGCCGATGATACCGGTAAGTTTGCGGAGCGCCTGGGACATCAATCGGGCCTGAAGACCGACGTGACTGTCACCCATCTGCCCTTCAATTTCAGCCCGCGGCACCAATGCGGCGACTGAGTCGAGAACCAGCACATCTATCGCGTTGCTGCGCACGAGCGTTTCGGCGATATTCAACGCGTCCTCACCGCAATCCGGCTGAGACACAAGCAACTCAGCGGTGTTCACACCAATCACTTCAGCATATTGCGGATCCAGCGCGTGTTCAGTATCGATAAAGGCGCAAACCCCGCCGGCCTTTTGGGCGTTGGCGATGATGTGCTGACAAAGCGTGGTCTTACCCGATGATTCCGGCCCGAAAATTTCCGTAACCCGCCCGCGGGGAACACCGCCGATACCCAACGCGATATCCAGCGACAACGCGCCGGTGCTGATTGTGGAGACATTTTGGTGCGTGCTGTCCCCCAGGCGGATAATGGAGCCTTTGCCGAACTCTTTTTCGATTTGCCCCAAGGCCAGTTGAAGATTTCTGTCCCGCGCGTCTGCCATGATGAGTCTCCTGTGTTTGGTTATAAGTGGCGGTAAATAATACGACGGATAAAACCGTTATGATCCGTATGATCGTTGTCACACATCCGGGATGTGATCCGACGCCTCCAGTAACATATCGCGACATTCAGAAAACGCCGTCGCCCGGGCTCTGAGCCGGACATTTTCCCGATTGCCGGGATACGTCTGTTCGAACACCCGGCGATAACCGGGGCCGGCAATGGCGATATACACCCTGCCAACGGGTTTTTCCGGTGTCCCCCCACCGGGGCCGGCGATGCCGGTGACGGCGATCCCCCAGTCCGCCCCGCTTTTCGCCAGCAACCCGTCAACCATCGCCAAGGCCGTGGCCTCACTGACGGCGCCATACGTGGTCAATGTTTCGGCAGGCACGTCAAGACAGGCGGTTTTAAGGGCGTTTGAATAGGTGATAAAGCCGCCGCTGAACCATTGGGAAGATCCAGGTCTAGCGGTCAATTCGGCGCCTAAAAGACCGCCCGTGCAAGACTCAGCCACCGCCAGAGTCCAGTGGCGCTCGGTCAACAGCCGGGCGATGGATCCCACGACATCCCCGTCTTCGGGAGGAATGATCTCACGCTTGAATTCTTCCACGACGAGGGCGGCCATATGGTCCAAAAACGCGGTCTCCGCGGGTGTCGCCGTCAACCGGATATCAACGGTGGAGGGGCGGGCGCAATAAGCCGGCTCGACGGTTGAACAGTTCCGCAGGATCTTTTTGACCCGTTCTTCGACGATGGATTCGGGCACCCCGCTGACGGTCAAAGACCGGCGGCTGACCCGCGGCGCTCCCCGGCTGACCAGCCGGGGTAAAACGTGATCGGTGAACATGGGCTGCAACTCCCGCGGCGGACCGGGCAGCAGAATCATGAGTTTATCACCAGCCGGGCACCACAAGCCGGGAGCCGTTCCATTCTCATTCGGCAGGACGGTCGCCCCCCGGGGAACCATGGACTGAACCAGCAGGGCATCCCGTCGCAATGTGACCCCGCGGCAGGTCAGAAAATCCGCGATGCGGTCGTGGATGTGCTGGTGGAATTCCAGCTCCGCGCCTAAAACCTCCGCGGCGACACCCCGGGTCAAGTCATCGCTGGTGGGGCCGAGGCCGCCGACAGTGATCACGACATCCGCGGCGGCCAGTTCCCGCTGAAACGTGTCCCGCATGACGGCGGGAAAGTCCGGCACGCATGTCTCTTGGGCGACAACGAAACCCAGCGCTTCCAAAGATGATCCTAAAAACGCCAGATTGGTGTTCAGCGTGTGCCCGATAAGCAGTTCCGTTCCGATGCATACGATGTGGATATTCACACAAAAACTCCCGGAAGAGGGTTAAAAACAATGCGTTTACAATAGTCACCTTTCACCACTATGCAAGTATTTATTAGTAAAAAAAGTGACCTGTCACACCGCCCGGCGAGTCCAGCCTGTCCCGCCACCGCGGACCGCCCCGGGCGACAGGCCACGTGACACGGAGAAAAATGCCATACACCACGTGCATGATTGATGATTTGACCTATATTGCTGACCGGGCCGGCTTGACTCATTCACGCCCATTACCGAGGAAATCATGATGGTGTCAGGTCATAAAATCATCGCGTTTTTGCGTTTCAAGTGGGCGCTTCCAGTCGTCGGCGTCATGCTGTGTCTATTTTTTCTAAGCGTGGGTCACACGGTGGTGAAAGCCCGTTTATCCGCGGAGATTTATCAGTCCCGGCTGGCGGATTTGACCCGGGAGTACGCGGATCTCCGCGAGCGCTACAACGCCGCGGTCACGCGCAGCGCGGTGACCGAGCTGGTGGTGGCTCAAGGCAAGCTGTCGGTCCGGATAAAATCGGCCGCCGGGGTGATAAAAACAATCCCTGTCCCCTGTGATCCCGCCGCTGAAATTTATGTGGACTACATTATTCAAGACGGCCGGTTGTGGATTCGCCGCGTGTTTGACGCCCGCACGCCGCCGGAGCGGGCGACGGTGATTGATCCCGCTTGGGCGTGTCTGGATTGGGATGATGAGAAGCTCGACCACGGCAAGGCCGTATATCGCCAGCTTGATGAGGGGTGTTGGATCATCACAGTGACCGGGAACGGGTCTTTGGGACTGGTGAAGACGACCCGTTCCGCCAGCGAAAATCTTGTCTCCCCGCCGTCCATTGCGGATTTTCACAAAGCGACTGAATTAGCCCGCGGCGAGGTGGATGACATCGGTTTGGCGGATGTGATCAGACACCTGTTCCGCAAGCGCTGACGCGGCGGGGCGCGCCTCATTTCTTGCGGATTCCGCCCGCTGGACTATATTTGCGGATCTGGCTATGTTTTTTATTCCGTATGTCAATGACCATGCCAAAATATTCACAAACAACCTTTGTTTTCCTGAAGTTTGTCACGCCGTTTATCCTGCTGCTGCTGCTGATCCTGGCCGCCATGGAATTTAACACGCGTGTCGGGAAGCTGGAAGTCTTCTGCCTGGATGCCGGAATCGCCTGGGAACGACTCCGCTCGATGAGCGCGGACCGTTTTCACACGTGCAGATTGACTGACGA
Source organism: Lentisphaeria bacterium (assembly GCA_032251435.1). Classification (GTDB taxonomy): domain Bacteria; phylum Verrucomicrobiota; class Lentisphaeria; order Oligosphaerales; family MVZH01; genus JAVVEH01. The sequence goes on from JAVVEH010000003.1 coordinate 26,917, forward strand.
CGGGGACACGGAGCGGTGGCGGGGGGCGGTCGCCGAATATGATCAGCGCATGACTGCGTTAGATCGGGCGTTTTGGCTCCGGTTTTCAGACTCCGTCACCAAAGAAACAATTAATGACACCCTCCTGGCTTGGGAAAAGTGCCGTCTGGACTTGGACCGCCTGGAGAGCGGGCGGACTGAGTGGCTGGCCGCCAACCGGCCGCGGCCGGACATGGGCGACGCGGATTATCGCCAGTGGCTGGCCGCGGAATTGCGGGGAGATTACACACAGTTTAAGAAAAATGGTGAGACCGTCGTTCATGATTTACGGAAAGCGTCACGCGCGGCTCACGCGACGCAGTCGAGCCGCGGCTGGGTGATTGTCGGGTTGGGGCTGATTGGCCTGCTCGTTTTGTTGTGGACGGTTTACCGGTATTTGGCCGCGGCCCGCCGGGAGCGGGAAGCCGCGCTTGAAGAGCTCAAAAAGGGCGAGGGAAGTTTGCGCATCATCCTAAACTCCATTGGTGACGGCGTGATCGCGGTGGATGTGAATGGGCATATTCTCCAAATGAATCCCGTCGCGGAAAAAATGACCGGGCATTCGGGGGATAAGGCGAAGGGGCGGCTCCTAGGAGACATTTTAAAGATGGTCGATATCATCCACCGGGAGCCGCTCGGCTTTTTGAATGATGGCGAAAAAGACGATGCCGCGGAGCGGAATATCGAGGCGGTCTTGGTGAGTGGCGAGGGGGAGGAAACGCATGTGGCCCTGAACCGGGCGCCCATTTTAGATAGCAATCAGCATGTTGTGGGAACGGTTTTCGCGCTGCGGGATATTAGTCAGGAGCATGAGTTGCAACGGCAATTGCGCCAGGCTCAGAAAATGGAGGCCGTGGGGACACTGGCCGGTGGCGTGGCTCATGATTTTAACAACTTACTGGCCGGCATTCTCGGCAATGCCCAGCTCATTGAGGCGGGGATGGGACCGGACAATCCGGATGCCGGGTGTGTGGCCGACCTCATCAAGTCCGCCGAACGCGCGGCGGATTTGACCCGCAAATTATTAGACTTCTCCCACAAGGGAACCCCGGTGATGGCGGTTGTCGACACCCATGCCCTTGTCGACGAGGTGATTCACGTGCTGGAACATTCCGTCGGTGACTCGATCGTTGTCAAGCGGGATCTCATGACCGGGAGTCCGCATATGCGGGGCGATGCCAACCAGCTCCAAAACGCGGTGTTAAATCTCTGCTTGAACGCCCGTGACGCCATGCCGGATGGCGGGACCATCACGCTGGCTACAGCGCTCGTCAAGGTTGATGGCCGCATGTTCATTTCCCCCATGAACCAGTTAGCCCCGGGCACCTATGTCAAGATAAGTGTCACGGACACGGGTGTGGGCATACCCTTCGGCTTACGCGAGAAAATTTTTGAGCCGTTCTTTACCACGAAAGCGAAAGGCAAAGGCACAGGATTGGGACTCGCCAGCGTTTACGCGTGCGTGGTCGAACACAAAGGAGCGATTCAAATTGAAAGTGACGAAGGGGACGGAACCGTGTTCAGTGTGTTTTTACCGGCCACTGATGATGTGACTGATGACAAACGATCAGGAAAGGCAGGTGAGTCCATGCGTGGTGAAGGCCATATTTTAATTGTTGACGACGAGGATGTGGTGCGCAAATTCGGGGCGAGAGCCTTGGAAGCCCTCGGCTACCAGGTCTCCACGGCTTCGGACGGTCTGGAGGGGGTGATCACCTTCCATAAACTGGGCGACCAAATTGATCTGGTACTGCTGGACATTGTCATGCCCAAAATGGATGGTGTCGCCGCGTTCAAGCGGATGCGGGAATTGAACCCCAAGATTCCCATTCTGTTATGCAGCGGCTTCAGCCGGCCGGCCGCGTTGGACGACATGCTCGCCCAAGGGGCTGCCGGCTTCATCGCCAAGCCCTACCGGATTGATCAATTGTCCCGGGAAGTGCATCGTATCATCAACCGAGACGCGGCGGCGGCCGAGTGAGTGTCAATTCAGCTTCTCACGCCATATTCAGCCCGATAGGCGTCAATGCGCGCTTTCATCGTGTCGTCCACCAGCACGGCCCCGTTAATCTCGCGGTTGTGAAGATGCCCCACGATGTCATCCAGCGTGACAATGGGAATCGTGATTAACCCGAACTCATCCCGCAACTCCGCCAACGCCCCCCGCTCTGTCCGCCCCCGCTCCATCCGGTCCACTGAGACGATCAACGCCTTCACCTCCACCGCCGCCGACGCTTTGAGCAGCGGCACGCTCTCCCGGACCGATGTTCCCGCCGTCGTCACATCTTCCACGATGACCACCCGGTCGCCGTCGCTGAGTTGGTGACCGATCAGCGAGCCGCCTTCACCGTGGTCTTTCGCCTCTTTGCGGTTGAACGCCACGCCGACATCATGATGGAATGACTGCGCCAGAGCCACTCCCGTGGTCACCGCCAGAGGAATCCCTTTATAGGCCGGGCCGAACAAACAGTCGAAATCATCCCCGAGCGTCTCATGCAGGGCCTGAGCGTAATAGTCGCCCAATTGTTTCATTTCCATGCCGGTGTTATACTGTCCGGTGTTGATGAAAAAGGGGGTCTCGCGACCGGATTTTGTGATAAAATCGCCGAAGGTCAGCACGCCCGCTTGAACCATGAATTCAATAAAATCCTGTTTGTATCGCCGCATCGGATACCATCCTTCATTGATTTGTTCCAGGGAACCATCGATCGCCCGCCGGTCGGAAAACACAGGGGAGACCGCCCGGGCGTAATGTACCGCTGGTTAATGTGTTTTTCACGCACGGCGGGAAAAAAACGGGGTCCGTCAGGATGATTCACCCAGGAGCCGGGTTTCCGCCTGTTCAACAAACTGACTGGTATAGAGATTGTAATAGGCGCCGCGGCGGGCGATCAGGTCTCTGTGGGAGCCTTTTTCAAGGATATGTCCTTGTCGGAGTAAAACGATTTCATCCGCTTGCCGAATCGTGGACAGCCGGTGGGCGATGACCAGACTGGTGCGCCCTTTCAACACCCGGTCGATGGCTGTTTGAACAACACGCTCCGTCTCCGTGTCAATCGCGGACGTGGCCTCATCAAGAATCAGCAGCTTGGGTTGGGCCAAAACGACCCGGGCCAGGGAGATGAGCTGCCGCTGTCCCACCGAGAGCCGCGCCCCGTTTTCTCCCACGTTAAACGCGTAACCCCCTTCGCAGTCCATGATAAACTCATGCGCGCCCACAACCCGGGCGGCGGCCTCAACCGCGTCATCGGTGGCGGCCAAGTCCCCATAGACGATGTTATCCCGGACACTGCCACTGAATAAGTGAGGGGTTTGCAAAACGATGCCGATGTGACGCCGCAACCATGTCACCGGCATATCCAGATAATCCACGCCATCAATAAGAATACGTCCGCCCACGGGTTCATAAAAGCGGCACAGGAGGCTGCTGATCGTGGTTTTTCCCGCTCCCGTCTCGCCAACCAGGGCGACACTGCCACCGGCTGGTATGGTGAGCGAAAAACGGGTCAGGACGGGTTCCTTGGGCGTGTAATGAAACGACACATCCTCAAATATGACATTCCCGTTGAAGTCGGGTAGATGACCGCTTTGTTCCAGCTCAACGGCGGTCGGCGTGTCGACAACATCCGGCGGGGTTTCCAGCATGGAGAAAACACGCTCGGCGCAGGCCCGGGCGTTTTGCAACTGAGGGAAGCGTTTCGCGAGATCCTGCAGGGGAGTGAAAAAGCTTCCCGCATAAGCGACGAAAGCCACCAGCGTCCCGTAACTGACGGTTCCAGCGATGACACCGTCGCCGCCGAGCCAGATGACCAAGCCGCTGCCCAGTGTGCTGAACAAAAGCACGAGCGGGAAGTAAACCGCCGCCCGGCGGGCGGCGTTGATCGACACCGTTTCCATATGCCCGGCCAGTGTGTCAAATTCCGTCAACGCCCGCGCTTCCCGCGTCAGTGTGCGGGTGGTGACGGCCCCTTGAACGCCCTCGTTAAATCCGCCGGTCATTTCGGAATTGGCCTGCCGGACTTCCCGGTATTTTTTCAACGTCACCCATTGCGAGCGAATGACGATTAAAAACAGCACCGGCACCACGGATAAGACAACAAGCGCCAATTTCACCTCTAAAAACAGCATGATCAGGGCGATGATGATGGTTTTCCCAAGACCATCGACTAAATCGACAAGCCCCCAGGCGAACATGCGTGACAGTTCCAGCGTGTCCGATGTCAGGCGCGACATTAACCAGCCCACCGCATGTTTATCGAAGTAGGAAAAGGACAGTGTCTGCAGGTGTTTGAATCCGTCCCGCCGAATATCATGGCTGATGCCAGTGTGGATCAACGCGCCTGTGGTGATCATCCAGCGGACAGCGATTCCCCGCACCAATGCGAAGCCGAGGCAGACGATGGAAAACAGGAAGAGGCCCTCATGCTGTTCAGCTCTGGCGTATGAGTCAATCGCCCACTTTGACAGCAGCGGCAAGCCGGCATCGGAGCCGGAAAAGGCGAGCATGATCAAGGTGAGTTGAAGGAATTGGCGGCGGTACGGTTTGGCGTACGGCAGCAATTTCATCAGAACTGATCGTCCAGGCGCCGGCGCGAAGGTTTGATCTTTCCGGGTTGACACGTTAAGGGGCTCCTGAATCCTTAGAGCCCCGTTCCATCGAGGCGTCGTCCGCTCGGGACAAATCTTCTTGAAGCTGGCTTTGAATATCATTAATCCGCTGATACAATCCGCTTTGAGCGGCGAGTTCATCCGGCGGGGCGGCATGAGTCAAGTGGCCGTTTTCCAGAACCAGGACTAAATCCGCTTGTGACAAGGTTGAGATGCGGTGCGAGATGACGAATGTGGTGGATTGCCCATGGCGGTTTTTTAACGCCGTTTGGATCCGCCGATCCGTTTCCGCGTCCACCGCGCTCAGGGAGTCATCCAAAATCAAAATCGGCGGCGTGCCAAGCAGAGCCCGGGCGATGGCGACCCGCTGGCGTTGTCCACCGGAGAGCGTGACACCCCGTTCCCCGATGACGGTTTCGTATCCTTCCTGAAAATTTTCCTGAACTGTCCGGTGAATATCCGCCAGCCGGGCCGCTTCCAGCAATCGGTGTTCGGCGGATTCCTCATCGTCCTCCGCGTGATCCGCGAGCATGATGTTTTCCCGGATGCTTCGGGAATAAAGAAACGGTTCCTGCAACACGGTGCCGATCGCCGAGCGAATATGCTCCCGGGCGATGTTCCGTAACTCGTGGCCGTCAATAAGAATGCTGCCGCCGCTGTATTCCAGGAGCCGGGGGAGCAAGTGCACCAAGGTGGATTTTCCGGAACCGGTTTTGCCGAGAATACCGACTGTGGCGCCGGCGGGAACAGAAAAGGTGATGTCTTTGAGCGCCGGACAATTTTTCTCATATGCGAAACTGACGGCGCGGAATTCCACCGCGCCCTTGATGTCGGGGCGGACGGTGTCTGGCTCCGACGGCTCAACCGGCTTTTCCAGCACCTCCACAATACGCGACAGCGACACATGGGCGCGGCCCGCGTCGGAAAGCACGTGTCCCAACATGCGAATCGGCCAGACCAGCATATACACATAGGAAATAAACACGGTCAGAGTGCCCACGCTTAACAGGCCCTCCGAGGCCCGGTAAGCCCCGACAGCCAGGACCAGGCAAATCTGCCCCATGCACAAAAAAGCGGACCCTCCCCAGTAAACCGAAACCATGCGCATCATCGCCAGTGATGTGTCGCGGAAATCCTCATTGGCGGATTGAAACCGTCGGGTCTCAAAATCTTCCCGGGAAAAAGCTTTTACCAGCCGCATGCCGGTTAGATCTTCTTGGAGAACGGTGGATAAACGGGCTTCGGATTCAGCCACTTTTTTGTGGGACCGTCTTACTTTGCCAAAATAGAGGATGGATCCGGCGATGACCAGAGGCAAAAGAATCGTGGCGAAAAACGTCATGAAGGGATCGAGAAACAGCATGACGGGGATAGCCAGACTGATCATGACCAGAATGCGGGTGATTTCGATCAACTGACTTTCAAAGAACTGGCGAGTGGTATCCACATCGGAGGTGCACCGTTGAATTAAATCCCCGGTTTCAAGCTGGGTCAAGGTCTGAAAAGGCAGATGATTCACATGATTGAACAGGCGCTTGCGTAATCGCCGGGCGAAACTTTCGGACGCGGTCGCGGAAAACCAGGCGCGGCAATAATCAAAAAGCCCCTGCCCGGCAGCCAGGATCAGCATGATCACCCCGCACCCCCAGAGATGATCCCGCAGCCAGAGCGCCCAGGGACCGTCCGCGGGAATCGTCTTTAACTTAAATGGCAGGCTGAACGCGCGCTGGTCAATCACCGTGTCAATCGCGAACCGGAAAACCAGGGGGATCAAGTAGGAAAAAGCGGAAACCCCGAGAACTGACAAGGAGGCGGCAAGATAGTATCCACGGCTGCCCTTAACGGTTTGCTTAAGGACCCGGAACAGGTGTGACACAGGCATGTGTTGGGGGGGGACGGCAGGCATTCAAGATACGATAAAATAGGGATTCAATAAATTTTCTTTGTTATACCGCAGTGGTTTTTGGGAATTGAATTCCACACACGTCTTTCCCGCTGCTTCAACGATGGCCTGAGCGGCCCCGGTGTCCCACTCCATGGTGGGCCCCAGGCGGGGATAAACGTCGGCCTCGCCGGCCGCCACGAGGCAGAGCTTCAGCGAGCTGCCGCTGGACACAATCTCGGTGGTTGTGTGGCCGACGGACAAGCGGGCGATCAGATCATCCGTTTCCTGATTGCGGTGGGAGCGGGAGGCCACGACCCGGAGGGTTCCCGCGGGCGCTGTTGACGGTTTCGGCAGACGCGTGTAGGCTTCCGGGACGCGTGCGAAATCCGTGATCGCCGCGACGGCTTCACCGGGCGCCACGGACGTGACAAAGGCGCCGACACCGAAAAGCCCGCAGTAGAGCTTTTTTAACACCGGTGCGAAGACAAACCCCGCCACGGGCGCTCCACCGGAAATCAACGCGATGTTGACCGTGAATTCGCCATTGCGTTTAATAAATTCCTTGGTTCCGTCCAAAGGATCCACCAACCAAAACCGGGTCCACGCCGCGCGGTCTTCATAGGCGATTCCTTGGCTCTCTTCGGACAAAACGGGGTCCGTGGACAAGGCGTTTAACCCATCGCAAATGACGGTGTGAGCGGCGAGATCCGCCGCTGTCAGGGGCGACGCGTCCGCCTTGGTTTCCACATGGAAATCCTGTGTGTAGACAGCCATGATCGCCGCGCCGGCCCGGGTGCTGAGATTGGCGACGGCGGTGAACGTGTCTGGTGAGAGGATCGGTCGCATAATAGCCTGTCGGGTTGCGGGTGACATCAATCCGGAGGGGCGGCGCGTTTCGGCGGGCGGTAGGTCAATTTGTCATCGGCGGTCAATGTGTACGCTTTGCCATTCGGCCGAATAAACGTGATCGAGTTGTTGGTGAAACTGGACACATACAAAGTGAGAAATTTTTTACCCTCACGGAGATGGAGCGTCTCGCCCGTCGTCTCGTTATGAAGCACGGCGGCCTTCTCACCGTCGTCCGTCCGTACGTATCCCTGGTAAACAAAATACTCCGGTTCCGGTTCGGGTTCCGGTTCAGGAAGCGGCGCGGGAACAGGCGTGGGAACGGGGATCGGTTTTGGTTTGAGTTTGGGTCTCGGCGCGGGATCCGGAGCGGGTGTCGGAGTCGGCTTTGGGACATATTTTTGGGGGGGAGCAAAGCGCATATCCGCCGTGAACAACGCCGCTGGAACCAGTTCGGGTTCGGTATCTTTTTCAAGCATGGCGTAGGCGCTGTCATCATTCACCCGGGTCGGCGGAATCGGGGGGTCCCCCCCCCCGCGGATGACGCGGGCTTCCTCCGCGTCACCCAGCCAGCTGGAGAGCCAAAGGACGGCGGCGGCCAGACACAGAGCGAGCGCCGCGACCAGAGCGGCCAATTCCCACTCGTTAAGCATTTTTTTCACGAGTTCCGGTTGTTTCATCACGCGCCTGAAGGTAGTAGTTTTATTTCCGGCTTTTTCATCATTTTCCGGCCGCTCTCAGAGTCCAATATGTAAAATGTGCTGCATTCGAGAACCGCCTCAATCCGGTCATCGCTGTAGCGGACATCAGGGGGGATCGGCTTCCGCGCCTGAATATGGTCGACCGTGAAAAAGACATCCCCTGTCGCCGCGGACGTGAGAAACGCGTGTAATTGTTCAACGGTTCCACTGACACGCGCCCGAACCGGGATACGCAGCAGATAAGGAACCGTCACATGCGACACCGGCAGATAGGGAACGATAGGCATGGCGCCTAAATCGGAGACGCGCGCCGGGGGCTGTCCGTCGACCGCCGCCAATTCGCCAGCCGGGACATAGGCGATCCTAAGGCCCTTGTCATAGGCTGTTTTCACCACGGCTTCAATTGTCCAAAGCTGCAGGACGAGCTTATAGTTTTCAAGGCCGACGGTGTCTTCACTCAGCTTGAAAACTTCGGGCAACGTGACAATCCGATTGTCCGTTAAATAATTTTCCAGCCGCTTAAACTCTTCCTGATAGTCCAGGCGTGATATCTGCTGTTGAAAATTTCGCGGGCTGCCAAAACGTTCCAATATCGCTGTTTGGAAGGGTTGCCCCGCCCGTTGAAATAACGCGGCGCGTTGCCGCTCCGCCGCGTCCCGCCGCTGGGTCGTGCGGGAAAGCAGCCGCTTTAACTCGCCTTCATTCAAGGGCCAGCCTTTCGCCACCAGTTCGCGGATGTCTTTGTCAATTTTCTTCCGCTTGGCCCGGGCCTCCACCCGGGAGGGCCGGAGGACAACGACCTGGGCGATCAGATAGCCTAGAATCAAGGCGCTGATCACGCTCAAAGAAATGAGCCGTTTATTGTTTTTTTTCAGGTTTTTGCGCATGGGTGATATCCGTTTGGGCGAAAGATAACTGGAGGGAGAATCGCCTTAGATCATGGGAAAGTCCGCGCTGTCTCCGTTCCCGCTCAATATAGTCGCTCCAGGCGGAGAAAATATCTTCCCGGCCTGAGGCCTCGCTGGCGGGCAACACGTCGACATCCGTGAAAAGCGGATCGTCATTCAGCTTGTCTTTCATTAAACGAACGGAGCCATAGGGGTCGTTTTTCACCAGCAGGGTATAGCCCGCGGCGACCATGTCCCGCATCGGCTCGGTTTCAGCGGCCACGGGAAAGCGCGGCCCCTGGACTTTGCCGTCCTCCGGGCTTTGCGTGTATATCTCGACGGCGAAGGGATTCGGCACTGTTTTCACGGATTTCGTTGAGGGCTGAAGCGGAACGGTGTCTGCTTTTCCGGCATCAAAGGCCTGACGGTCGCCAAAGTAAACAAACCAGTCCCGCGGCCCCTTCAAATTGGACAACCGCTCCAGAGCACGGGCGAACCGCAAGGCCCGGTTACCGTGTTCGATGACCGGCAACTGAACCGTTTCCAAACCGACAAGCGTCTCACTGGCTTTTTCTAAATCCGTGATGACGCTGGCGTATTTTCTCACCGTCTTCAAATCCCGGTCAAGCCGCAGATGCTGATCATTTAAATGCCGCCATTCATACATAAACAACGAAAGCAACGCGACGAACAACAGCGCCGCGACGCAGATCAACACATTGGATCGTTTTTCTCTCCGCGCATGCCATTTCAATGAAGCGGGCGCCAGGGACAGCGTCAGCGGAGACCGGCGGGCGGCTTGCAAGGCCAATCCATAGGCGACCACGAATTCGCCGCCATGGTGATCGTCGCCCAAATCAGGGACTTCCAGTAAGTGGACTGAGCACGTCAGACTGCGTTCCAAAAAATCCAGCAGTCCGGGAAGAGACGCTCCCCCGCCGCATAAAAACAAACAATCGGGTTCCCCCGCGGCCAAGTCATCGTCCTCATGCTGTTCCTGCCAATATTCTATTCCCGAACGGATTTCGGCGACCAGCATTTGAGCGACCTGGCCAAGCGCCGATTCCTGATCCCGGGTGCGGATGTGCGTTCTGCGGGCCGGGCCCCGAATGCCCCTTCGATCGTCTCTACCATCGCGTTTATTCGTTTCCGCCATGGCCGCCTGATAACGTTCCCCGCCAAAATCAAGACTGCCGCAAAAATGAACGCGGCCGTTCCGGACGGCCACCATCGTGGTGTTTTCCGTCCCGATATCCAAAAGCAGGTGCACCTTCCCGTCATGGGCGGAATCCGGGTGCAAGTGCAGAAACGCGCTGGTCATGGCCAAACTTGAAATGCTGAAATCCACCACCCGAATATTCGCGGCGCTGTATTTTTCCATGCGCTCCTGAATCAGAGCTTCCAGGCAAATACCGATCAAAACCGGCAGCTCTTTGCCGTCATCAGACGCCATGACGCAGTAATCGTGCACAAAGCTTTCGTCCGACAGATCGGCGAGTTGCCGGGTTTGGAAAGCCACCATGCCATCCATGCCTTTCGCGGCCTCTTTGGGAAAGCTGGAGATCTGCACGGTGGTGAAGTGCTGGGGAATGCCGACGACAGTCTCACCGCCACCGCCATCGACGCTTGCCAGCCATGCCGGCAAATGGCTGAATAAATCGGCCTCATCGAGAATGCCTTCAGCTTCCCGGCTCAGCCGCCGGGCGGTCGCCTGGATCACGCCGCCTTTGCCCCGCGTGAAGGTGACCGCCTTCACAGCGTTCTGACCGACATCCAAGCCGGTGACCACGCCGGTCTCACCTGACAACGCGCCAAACCATGATTTAATGTCAATCATCTTTCGCCCTGTTCTTTCATCCGCTTGCCGCTGGAGACGGTGATCTCATGTCAACAACCGATGTCCGCAGTCATGGCTGTCCCGCGCCGCCGACGGTCCGCGCCGCCCGCGCCCGGCTCTGTGGGATCAACCGGACGGTGCGAGCGCGTGACTGAATCTCTGGAACCATCACGGCAGGACACGTTGGTTCACGGGCCATGAGACTGGCCAGCGAACCTTGTTCCGGTCTTGAATGGCCGGTAATTCCTTGAGTAAATCCCCGCAGGTTTTATCATCTGAGGGAGCGAACAACAACTGGCCGAGCACCACGCGTTCAGCCCCGGCGGTGGGTAACGAGAAATGTCCCTGGGCATCGGCGACCGCCACTTCGTTAAACCGATTGGGCAGACCTTGTCCCGCCGGGATAACGGTCCATAAACTTTTAAATCCGACGCTGCTGAGAAATGGCCGCAAACGGCCGCTTTGCTCATCCCGCCAGACCAACCCCACACACCGCGCCCGACGGCTTAAGGCCGTTGTCAACAATCGCTGATTGAACGTCAAGGCAGCCAACGGCTGGTCTGTGTCTGGAATCTCCGCGACACGGGCTTCGATTTCTTTTTCCAACGCCCTGACAATGTCGTTGGCCCGGTTTGGCCAAGGCGCGTTCAGATTCAACCCGTTGAAGACCTGACCGTACGTCTCAAACCCGACACCACGCATCGGCAGCCCTTTCTGAAGCGCTTTGCCGAGAATGTCGAGCATGACAGCTTTCGGAACAGGATGAATATCAGGTGCCGCTTTGAGGTCGTCAATGGTGGTCAATAAAAAACTGAACACCTTTTCACCCGGGACTTTATCCACAACCGCCCGGGCGTATCTCGCCTCCGGGGTAAAGGTGTCTTCATCCTTTTCCGGCCACAGCACGTCATATTCATCTGTCGTGCAACTGAAATGCTCCGGGATGAGTTCAGGCGCGGTCGGATTGAGCCCGTAAACCTTGCCCCAGTACTGTTTCACGCCTTCTTTGCCCACCACGTTTTTGGCATGAAAATATTCCGGGACATACAAAACCTGCCAGTTTTCATCGCCCTTTTTACGGATTTTCACTTCCCGCAACTCATAAAAATCGACCAGCCGCAACTGGTTTAATTCCTCACGCATGGCATCGTCCCCGGTATTCTGGGACGCCAATGTCAACAAATCCTGGCGCCAAACACTTTCACCCCCGCCCGGCAAGCGCCCGACTAAGTCCTTGACCGCCTGAATGTCCGCCGCGGTCCGCGGAATTTTGGTGACTTGGAAACCGCCCAGAATGACCGCGTCCTCCGCGGCGGGATACTGGGCGAGCGCCAATTTTAAATCCGGCGTTTCAGGCGCGGCGGGATATGACCGGATGAACAGATCCACTGCTTGGCGCCAGTCGTCCAGGCGTCCAGCCGTCCGCGGGATCGCCGCGAGGGCCGCGGCGTACGCGCGCTTGGCCGCGTCCCGCTCCGCTTGCTCACGGTCCAGCGCGACCCCAAAAGCGCCGATATCACGATTCACGCGGGCCAGGCGTTCCTTCACCGCCGCCGATGTCCCGCTGATCGCGGAGGCGACCCGCTCCGCCTGCTCCCGCAAGGCTTCCAAATCCTGAACTTTACGCTCAAGCGACACCCGCTCGCTGGCCTTCACCCGGGCTAAGGTCCGCTCTAAATGGTCCACTTGGGCCTCACCCTCGGCATCCACTTGAGCTTGATGACTGACCCGCCAGGCCTGCCAATTCTTCCTCCAGGCGTCAATCCGTTCTTTCTCACCGTCTGTCTCGGCGAAAGAAAGCGCCTCGTCCAATAACGATGTGATCACCTCGCCGCTTTGGGAATAGCCTTTGGATCTGACCTGATCCAAAGCGCCCAGCGCTTTGCTGAACCCTTGCAGACGCGCCTCCTCGGCAGCTATTTTTCCACGGGTTCTATCAGCGAACAAAACGGCTTTAGACGCTTCATACAGCCAAGGTGTCGCTTCCAACTGCGTCAAGCGCCGGTCTAAATCGCGGTAACGTTCAGCCGTCCACAATGCGGACAACTCTTTTTTGACCGCCTCCGTTTGATGATAGCGCCAGCCGTAAAACGCGCCGGCCGCGCCGCCGCCCAGGATCAGGGCGCCAATAACCAGAGCCGCCACCGCCCGCCGCCGCCGTTTCGCCGCGGCCGCGCCGCGCAGGCGGCGCAGCGTGTCATCCACCGCCGCCGCCAAGCCATCGGGAAGCGTCTCGTCATAGGCTTGTAGCGCGTCCCACTGAGCCGCCAGTTGCCGCTGGTCAGGACGCGGGTTTTTGAGCACCCCCTGCAACTGCCGCAGATCGGTTTCAAATTCTTTTTTCCGCTGGCGGCCCCGCTCCTCGGTTTTATACCACGAACTGGCTTTCGCCGCCGCGTCGGCCATCGCCGCCGACGGCTTGAAATCCGGATATCGAGCCAAGCGCTCCCACGCTTGGAGCAAGGGTTGAAGTCCCTCAAAATTCCGCTGTTCCAAGGTTTCATAGATCGCTTCGGACAGCCGGTCTCCCTCCAAAGTGGCGGCCTGTTCCCGGCGTTTGTGTAACCACGACTCAATGTCAGCCACGGCTTCCGGCGGCGCGTCCACAACCCGGTACTTGGCGGTCATGTCGGTGTAAATGTCCAAGACCCCCTCAAAGTCGCCAGCGGCCATGCGTTGCCCGGCCAGACGTCTTAACTCAACCAGTTGATCCTGTTCCAACGGCTCCAGATTCTCCCGCCAGACAGGATTGGCCTCGTCATGACTGCGAATTCGGCGCAGAATATGGATTCGCTCGTCGCGGCTGCCGGCGTGAACCATGCGCCGGAATTCCCGGAGCAGGGGTTCCAACAACTGCTCTTTGCCGCACTCTTCCCGCAGGCGTTCAATGGCGTCCAAATCAATTTCCGGGGCGGGAATCATTTCCAAATCAAGACACAGATTCAGCCAATTTTTCACCTCGTCAAATTCCAGCGTTTCCGCCAATTCGAACACGGACGGTTGGGTCAAAGCGGCCTGCACCGCTTCCGTGCGCCGCCCTTTGCGTAAAAAATCCACGCATTTAGCCAGCCGGTCATTCAGCGAATGGCATAAATCGCTGTATTGCATCGACATGTCATGAGCTTCAGGAGTGGCCTCCTGATCAAAGCCGTGAATGAATTCGCGGATATGGTTGACCAGGCGTTCTGCTGGTGTCATACGTCACCTCTTCGTTTATCCGGATCAGGTCGTAAACTTATCTTTTCCCGCATGCGGTTCCGCATCAAAACAAACTCCGAGTCCGCCCGGTTCGTAGCCGCCGGACCGCTGTCCGCGGAGCGCCGGGGTTTGGGAAGAGCCGGTTTAGCCTCCCCGCGGGCCACCTTGACCGTGTGCGACAATGGCGGATCTCCCAGAGGGCGCGTCAAATCAATAACCCATGCGTTCGCGGTCAACCGGGGGTCTTTGAGTTGGGGACTGCCCGCCGGGCAACACCGCCAGCCGCAGGTGACTCCGGCGGTCAGTTGAAAAAAATAGGTGTTGAATGTCACCAGCCACCGTTTGGCGGCAGGCAACGTCCTCACAGCTTCCGCGACTAAAGGCAACACGTCCATCCCCGCCTCATAAACAAGATAAACGGGCCGGTTTGGCTGATTTTCGAAACAGTTCGCCAACGCGCCGGCCCAGCCGGCGTCGCCTGTCACCATGTCCCACGTTGTGGCGGTCGTGTCCGGATCGTCCCCGTCCGGCAGCGCCAGCGGCGTGTCAATCAGCCGCGGCTCCCCTTGCCAGGATTCCGCGAAGATTCCCTGACTGGCCAGCCAGGCGGGGCCGCCGGCGGGCCGTTCATCTTTTTCCAGCACGATATGATGAGCCAGCTTGTTATCCCGGTTCGTGTGGTCCCGCCCCGCCGCGCCAATCCGGGACAAAATCGAAAAGCTCCCTTCGCGGATGGAGGCCCGGAAATGACAGATGGAAACGGGATTTTTATCCGCGTCTTCAGTGTGTCCGCTAAAAAAACTTTTATAGGCGCTCAGTGATTCCAAGAGGCGGACCAAACCGTTGGAAAGTCCGTCGGAGCGCGCCACGGTGCAAAAGCCGTGGGTGCCTGGTTTGAGCCCTTTACGGGCTGATGTGTAGTATAATTCCCGCGCCATTCGCGCTCCATAAACAAAAAAACATGACCACTTCACACGCTGGAAATGGAAAGGATACGACCATTACAGTTTCGGCATTTGGAACCATTGGCCCGTCCGCGGACAACGCAAGCGGTATCCGGCGTAATACGTGGGGATCTGCAATGGTATCTCTTCACCGGGAACCGTGACAAAAACAACCTCGCCGGAAAGCGTGTAGTCGATATCGACCAGATCCCTGGGGGGAAGCAATTCATCTCTCAACACCGGGGTCAGACCTTGGCGGTGAAACAGGTAGAGCATGGGAACGGGAATCCAGAAGGGTTTCACATCACCCGGCCGCACGCCGAAGATGCCCGTGTCACCGCCCAGTTCCGGGCTCGTCCCCAAGGCGCTGTTAGGCAGAAACAGAACTTCCCCGGTGAAGGACTCAGCGCTGGCGACCAGTTCGGGAGACACCTCTTCCAACAGTGAGCGCACGGAGAAAGACGTGCTCATGATGCAGTCCACATCCAACGCGCATGTCCGGTATTCGGGATCCCATTTCCACGGGTGTTCAGGTAATTCGTAACCGAGCAGATCCAGCCAGATGTCGCACTTGGGAACAATAATAATCAGTTTTTTCTTGGATTTGCTGCGGCGGCGTTTGCCGGAATATTTCTCGATTCGGTTGATCATCTCGGTCAACAAGACTTCCTGGCGTTGCACTCGGGAGCCCTTGGCCAGTTGCGGATCTGTTTTCCCTTTACAGAGCTTGCGGAAGCGCACGTCTTTCGTCGGGTCAAACAGGAAGAAAATCGTGTCGGAGAAGATCAGGTGACGGGTGGTGGGATTGTCCACGGAATCCATTCCCGGCTCAAAATGCTCACCGGCGTTGTCGTAGAGGACCAGTGTGCGGGAAATCCGTTCCCGAACCGCTTCGTAGTCAGGATGATGCTCGGCCGGCGTGATGGAGAACATGAACGGTTTGAGCAGATTGGTCACCATGCCGTCAAGAATGACCTGGTTGTACAGTTCCCCTTGCAGCTCAGTTTTCCGCAGGGCCACCAACTCATCCGGATCGGAGCTGAGAAACAATTCTTCTTCGAAGTCATTGATGATTTGGTTTGTGATGGCGTCCGTGTCCGTGAACGCCATGGCGAAATTCCGCGCCAGCGTGTTGCGCATTTCCCACATCATCGCCGTCAAAAAGTAGGATTTTCCACTGGCGGGCGCGCCGACAATCGAGGCGAACAGCGGGGGCATTTCCGCCGCCGCCCGGGGAATGCGCAGACGGCACCGGGGGCACGCCATGTCAGGGCAGCTTAGGCCCGCGCTGTCAA
This sequence comes from Lentisphaeria bacterium, assembly GCA_032251435.1. Classification (GTDB taxonomy): domain Bacteria; phylum Verrucomicrobiota; class Lentisphaeria; order Oligosphaerales; family MVZH01; genus JAVVEH01. The sequence goes on from JAVVEH010000003.1 coordinate 43,136, forward strand.
CGGCGTGTCCTTCAGGCGTGAATTTGGAGGGCAGGAACCGCTGCTGGGCCTCGGGCCCCAAAACGGGGTCGCCGATGAGATCCTGGTGACGGGCGATAAAGAGAAAATCCTCAACATCAAAGGTGTGCCAGCAATGCGGGCAGACAATGTCACCGCGGGTTGACTTGCGGTGGTGAACAACGGGGGGACGCGTGGCGATTTTTTGCCGGGTGGCCGTGTCTTCCCGCGTTCCGTCGCCGTCATCGGCGGCGGTATCCGCATCGGCGGGTATCGGTTCGGGCTCATCGTCATCGATCAAGCCCTCCACCAGTTCAGCCATCAACCAGTTGTCGTCCCGGCCGGTCCAAACCAGGTCTTTTGGATGCAAGACACCGCGGGCGGCCAGATCCCGAAGCTGGTTCCATGTAAACGGTCCGTGTTCACTGCCGCTCCGCCGGTAGTAGCACGTGGCGTCGGGCGATCCCGGCGAGGGGACATAGCCGGATGCCCGCGCCGTCCCCGCTTGACTGGCCGAGTCGGTGCTGATAATGACTGAGACACCGCCCAAGTGGACTTCCGAGGGCAAGTCCAAGTTGATCTGGTTGGTTCTGGCCCCTTCCACCGTAATGCCGTTCGTGCTGCCCAGGTCTTTGATCATCAAACCCGACCCGGACGCGTCAGTGGACAGCATGGCGTGACGCCCGGATATGGAGGGATCGTCAATAATCACATCGCAAGCCGCGTTCCGGCCGATAACGCAGGGAAGGGAATCCAATGAACGCTTCGTTTTGCCCAGACGCTTGGAGTGAATCGTCAGTGTGATATTTTGCGGAGCTGTCATGAGTTTACTTGGCCATCAAATTAAGAGTCAAAAACGCTTGCGCGGGGTCTTCATGCCGCATGCATCATTCAACCGGACTGAAACCCTTTTTCCTTTGTATAAACGGAGAAAAAACAAAAGCAACAAAAAATGTCCCGTGATTCGGAAAATCCTTCGTGTGACAGAGGCTTCTATTCAGGATCACCGCTCCGATCGACTGCCGCCGCCATTATCTTTCCCCCGGTTGACGGGAGGGGGCGCGGTTGGCGGCCTCGGCTTGTTTCATCATCAGGACAAACATGGTGAGTGTCCGCTTGAAATCCGTGTCCTGGGCTTCCCTGGCCGCCGCGGTGAGAACCTGACGGGCGGCGACCGTCTGCATGCGAAGTAACACCGTGGCGGCGGTAAGCCGGATGTCCGCGTTGTCATCTTCTAAAGACACACCTAAAATGTCCAGGGCGTCCGCATGTTTCCGGCGGCCGTATTCCGCCAAAACCTGCTGGCGGACCCCCGTGTCCTCGTCCAATAACAGCTCTTCCAAGATGGCGGTCCCCGCTTTTTCCGGCAGTGTCCGGGAATATATCAGAGCGAACGCGCGCGTGTCCGGATAAGGAGAGGATATCAGACCCGTGACGGTCGCCGCGGTCAGGTCGCCGCGGATCAGCAGCAGGCTTTGAGCCGCTTGTCTGACACCGCGGTCAGAGTCCGACAAGAACGGCAACAGCTCCTCCGATCCTGGCATCAGGTCACGGCGGACGGTTGCAAACCGCTTTAACGCGCTGGCGCGGAAAGCGGCGTTCACATGGCGTGTCAAAGCGGTCAGGACCGCTTTTGTTTCCGCGTCGTTCACCGGATGGAGAGAAATGAGTTCACTAGCTCCGTACGTGCCGATCTCCGGAGAGTTTATCAGCGCGGAAAATCGCTGGTTGTCAATCGGGATTTCCAGATAAAACAGGCCCTGGACAGCCGCCGCCCGGACAGTGATGTCAGCATCCTCCGCCAGTGTGTGAAGTGTTTTCACCGCCGCCCGGTCGCGTTCCGCCGCCGCGGCGGCGGCCAAGGCCCGGCGGACGGGCACCGCGGGGTCCGCGGTCAAGGGGGCGGTTAATCGGAGCCATGCGGCAAAATCTGTCCGCCGCCGCAAAGCGGGAATCGCCATGGCCCGGGTTTCCGGGTCGGGATCGGTTAAAAGGTCGGCGATCCGATCCGCGGAGACCGCGTCCCGCAACATCCCTTCCACCGCCAGCATGTTTTTGCGGACCAGGGGGTCGTTGTCAGCGAACGCCTTGGATAATTTTTCAGCGTCGGCCGATGCCAGGCGCTGCTGATAAAGCAAGGCGCCGTTTTTCTGAACCGTGGACACCTCACGAGGCAGCATCGGCACGATGCGGTTTAACATGGAGGCGACCAGTCGCCGAGTGTGAACATCCGGGTCCCCGAGCGTGTTCAACAAGGCCTGGGCGGCCTGCGGAGCGATAAAATCAGTGTCGGCCAGCGAGACCACCGCTCCCCGCCGCACCCGTTCATCCGCGTCGGCCAACGCGCGCGTCAATCCAGCTTGCGCCGCCGGGTCTTGCGGGTATTTTCCCAAGAGCATCACCGCGCCCAGGCGGACACCCGCGTCATCATGGGCTAAATCACCGAGACATTTTCTCACGGTTTGGGATTGCTCTTCGCCCCCTCCCGACGGGGGCGGCGGCGGACCATCACCCGGGCCGCCGCTCGCCCGGTCGGCCAGGCAAAGCGCCGCCCAGGCGATGATGGCTAAAAACAGCCGTCCGGGGGGGCGGTTGAATGGGCTTGATGTTGTGATCATAAATCTGAAAGCCTTCCAGTGGCTTTAATATTTCTCACCAGCGGTTAATGTAACACACAATTCGCTCCTTACATAGCGCGAGCCCGAAAGAGCGGCGTGTCAGGCTTCATTACCGCCAATAGGCAGGTTGACCTTACCTTGACACGGATGCGGGAGAGGAGCGCCCCGCAATATTTTACATGTCCCCAAAAGGCGCGTTCTAAAAAGGATTTTGTGATGACGCTTGATACTATCACCGGCGGCGAATGGATCCTGCCGCCACCGCCGGATTTTTCTCCGCGGCGGTGTGTTGATGACAGCCGGATGATCGTCCCCGGCGATCTGTTTGTGGCGATAAAAGGTGAATTGGCGGATGGATACGCGTATATCGCGGCCGCGGCGGAAAAGGGGGCGGGGATTATCTGCGCGGACCGCGGACCGTCGATGGCGGACTTGACGACATTGCGGGATCTCAATGTGGGGTATTTGCTGGTCGGAGACGCGTTGGAGGCCTTTCACGCGTTCGCTGCCTTTCACCGTCAAACGTTACCGGATCTTTTTTTAATCGCGGTGACCGGAAGCAGTGGAAAAACCAGTATCCGCAGCATGATTCAGGCGATTTTGGAGGAAGCCTTTCCCAATCAGGTGATTGGCACGGAGGGCAACACTAATAACTTCTTCGGGGTTCCCCGGAATGTGTTCCGTTTGCGCGGGTGTCACCGGGCGGCGGTGCTGGAATTGGGAACCAACCATCCCGGCGAAATCGCCCGGTTGGCGGCGATGACCCGGCCGGACGCGGCGGTGGTGGCCAACGTCGGCAAAGCGCATATCGAATTTTTCGGCACCCAGGAGGCCATCGCCCGTGAAAAGGGCGCGGTCTTTGAGGCGTTGCCAGCGGCCGGGCTGGCGGTGATGCCTGTGGACGGGCCGGGGACGGCGGTTTTGCGGGCGAAGGCCGGGAACCGCCCGGTCACCACCTTCGGCGCGGCCGAATCCGGCGCGGATGTGGAGTACGACTACCGATTAAATGCGGAGGGTGGCAGCCGGGTGAACTTATTCTGGCGGCGATCGGGCGCCAAAGCGGGTTTCGATTGGCCGTTGTCAGGACGGCATCAGGCCGCCAACGCGGCCGCCGCGGCCGCGGTTTGCGGCGCTTTGGCGCTGCCTGTGGAGACCATTGTCCGCGGACTCCGCGAAACGGCGCTGCCGGGGGCCCGCATGCGGGTTGTGGAGGAAAACGGGATCATGTGGCGGGACGACGCGTATAATTCCAATCCGGAGAGCGCCCGCGCCTCCCTGGAATGGTTCCACGAAGCGGCCGCGGAGAGCGCCGGGCGCTTGTTTGTGGTTCTGGGAGACATGCTGGAGTTGGGGGCTGACCACGCGGGTGAGGAACACCGCCAATTACTGGCTTTCGCCCGGAAATTGTTGCCGGAAGCGGAAATCATCGCCGTGGGAAACAACATGGCCCAGGTCAAAAAACACGTGAAGGGTGTCCGCGGTTTCGCGGACGCGGACGCGGCGGGAACATGGTTGCGGCCGCGGTTGCGGCCGGGTGACCAGGTCCTGCTCAAAGGATCCCGAGGCATCCACTTGGAACGGGTGCGGCAACCGTAGCTTCAGCCGCCGCTCATGGGCGGAATCCGCCGGGACATCACCCGGCCGCCAGATCAGCGCGGATTACCGTTTTCCCCACCATTTTTTACGGCTGGATGAACTGACCGTCCGGGACAGTGTGTCAATTTCCTGAAGCACAATGCCCGTTCCGTTGGCGACTGCGGTGATGGGTGATTCGGCGACCATCACAGGCAGTCCGGTCTCTTCCGCCAACAGCCGGTCCAGGCCGCGCAGAAGAGCGCCGCCGCCCGCCAAGACAATCCCGTGATCAATCAAGTCTGCCGCCAGTTCAGGCAGACAGTGTTCCAAGGTGGCGCGCACGGCGCCGACAATGCGGGTGACCGGCTCCATTAACGCCTCGCGGATCTCTTCGGACGTGATATTGATGGTTTTGGGCAATCCCCCCATCAAATCCCGTCCCTTGACATCCATGGTGAGCTCTTCCTCAAGTTTATAGGCGCTGCCGATATCAATCTTGATTTGCTCGGCCGTGCGTTCGCCAATAAGGACGCTGTAGACCCGTTTCAAATGCTGAATAATGGCGGCGTCCATTTTGTCCCCGCCGGTGTCAATGCTGCAGGGCTCGACAATCCCGCTCAGCGAGATAATGGCCACCTCGGTGGTGCCGCCACCGATATCCACAATCATGTGACCGGAGGGTTCTTGAACCGGAATGCCGACACCAATGGCCGCGGCCATCGGCTCTTCGATTAAATGCACTTCACCCGCCCCCGCGTTCAGCGCGCTTTCTTTGACCGCCCGGGTCTCAACTTCCGTGATGCCGGAAGGAACAGCGACTAAAACCCGCGGCCGGAAAACTTTGCTCCGGATGCGGACTTTGTTGATGAAGTAACGCAGCATTTCCTCCGTGATCTCAAAGTCGGCGATCACGCCGTCTTTCATGGGACGTATGGCGCGGATATTTCCCGGTGTCCGCCCCAACATGCGCTTCGCCTCCACCCCCACCGCCAAAACCTTGTTGGTTTCGGCCAACACCGCGACCACGGAGGGCTCTTCCAAAACGATTCCACGGTCACGCACATAGACCAAGGTCGTGGCCGTGCCTAAATCGATGCCGATGTCATTTGAAAATATTTTGAACAGTCTTTTTAGGAACATCTGCTGAGGCCTGCCTGAAATACAGGATTCTTTTCCGATTCTCAAAGTGACGAGGGAATAGAAACGCACAGGAAAGATAGCACGGCAAGAACAGAATGAAATAGGGAACACACACTTTTTTCGCCGGTTTCGCGGAAAAACTCTCCACCCGCACCGGAACCAGGACGATCCCGTGTCAGAAAACAAAAAAAAGAAGGGCGCCGCACGCGCTTGGGAATGAGAGAGAAAGGAAGGAGAAAGGAGGAAGGAGTAAGCGCGTGCGGCACACCTTCTACATCCATAGTAGACAGGGGTTCAGAGCCGCGGTTCCATTAAATGAGACTTTTTTAGTGATTTTTTTTATCCGGCCATCCCGAACGGGTCTCGGCACCAAGCGAAATGAGGGGGGATTTTCGTCCGGTCACCTATGATTTCGCCTTTGATGATGGTTCCCCCATTGGAAAACATGTTACCCCGTGAACCAGAGGGATGTGATTTATCTGAATCAAACCGGCGACTTCGGTTACAAAAAAACGCCCTGGACCGTTCGCGTCCCCGCGAACATCCGTCTCGCTAATAAAACTGTCTTATCCTGGCTGAAACGCCCCGCCAATAGGCCAATCAACACGAGGCCACCAGGTTAAGGCACTTGACCCACATGACACGGACCCGCCTACATCGCTTGCAGCTGGAGCGCAAGCTCAAGCAATGCGGGCAGGTGCATCCGGGACGGATGCGCTCCAGACATCTATCGGCAACCAATCCGCAGTGGCTTATCAATACCTGCGAAATTCGCAAACTAGTCATCAGCCTCTGGTGCATAGCATCATCATCACCTGACGGAGCCTGTTCTCTGAAGGTGTCTCTTCACTCCCCCCAATAGGCCGGTCGGAAAGGTTGGGGATCATAGGTTATTCCTGTTTCCTTGGTGAAGAGTTCAAGAAGAAAGGAAACAGTATAAAGGGGAGTAATCTATGCCGCGATATGGCTAAAATTGACGCTTGCTTTGTCAGTACCAGCATTGTGGAGCCCCCCCCTCCTCCATCCCATGTCACAGGCTCAAATCAAACAAATGATCCAGCCCAGGACACAAAGGGGCGGAGGAAGGCGGATATGGCACATTCGTTGCAAGCTGTGGGAAATATCACATGCCCCGGGGGTGGTCATTTGTATAACAAGTTCCATGACCGAGCCGGTTGCAAAGCGATTACTCTGAAATTCGTGCAATAATCGAGGGAAGGGGCCGGGGTGGACTGTCGGGAAAGCGCGAAATGCGCGGGTCGGTATTATTTCTGGTATTGAACCCGCAGTACCAGGGCCGTCATTTTATTTTCCTCGCACGCCTTGCGAATTTCCGGCGGCATCTTATCGAGCAGTGCCGCGCTCATTTTTTCCGGGTAAAAGAGACGCCGGAGATCCAATACCTGCGATTCTTTAATATAGGTGTGTTCAACGGGGCGTGGTTCGCCGTCCGGTCCGAGTTTCTCCGCTTTGATGATAGTCACTGACGTGTCGAACCGCGGTCGGAAAAAGGCCATGGAACCGGGCTTGCCCGCCATTGCGACGTGTATGGTTCCCGCTTTGTCGTTTATGACCATTTTGTGCGGAAAAGTCTTCGGCGACGGGTGCGCGAGCCAGCGAAAGCTGTTTATTTCAAAGGTGACCTTGTATCCGTTTCGATATGCCGGCCAGTCGCGGTCGACCAAAAGGGTTGCCGCTTGTGAAAAGTTGTTGTCTTTGGCCCGACGGAGAGGGCAGACCACGCGCTGCCATTGGTTAGGGCGCAGCGTGGCGCGGTAAGCCGTGTCCTCCATGTGAATCAGCAGGCGCATGTCATCAGGCGGCGGTTTGCCGCCGCCGTCTTTGCTGTCGACATGCGGATACACCCAGAAGCACAGGTTGCCGTTCCGGGCCATGGCGGTGCCCATATTGCCCAGCAGAAACGGATTCAGAGCCACGCCTTCGCCAACTAAAGGGGTCTCTTTGGTATATTCGGGTGTGATAAAAAGGCTGTTTTTGCAATAGGGAGTAATGTGCTGGCAGTCGCCGATCTGGCCGGGAGTCGCCGCGCCGACCGACAGGTGGTAGAATGAGCATAACGCTGGGGACAGCGGTAGCATGCCAGGCAGGGGATCGGCCATGATTGAGCCTTGGTCGAAGGGAGCCGTATCGGCCTGGGTGACAATGGCGTCGCGAATTTTTCCAAAGGGATTGGTGATGGGTTTAGGATGCGGATCCCCTCCGATGTCTTCAGGGAATTGACACCCGTCTTGGCAAAACCGCAGCAAGACTATTCCTTTGAAATTAACATCCATCTGGAACAGACCATGCCCCGACGGGCCCGGTTCCAGGTCAATAGACTGGACAAATTCATCGGCATAGCGGTCGTAAGGCCCCTCACAATATCTGTACCTGGGAATCTTTAAGTCCAGATATTCAGGCAACACTTCGCGATAAACGCTCACCTGTGTGCGCCCTGACCAGGGGAGCGAGGCGGTAATCCGTGTGTTCCCCATGTCGTAATAATAACCGCCGCTACAGACCAGGATACTTGCCGCGTAATCGGAGTTTCTGACCCCGACCCACTCGGCCGCGCCAATGCCGCGGTTTGGTTCCGGCGATGTCACATTCACCTCCAGTCGGCGCGGATCGGCGCCCGGAAAAAGCCGCGCCAGCGTTCTCAGGGCGTTAGCGGCGGGATAAGGTCGCCGCGTAACCGGGCAGAAGAATTTGTCCGCCCCCGTCGAGTGGCTCAAGAGCAACTCCCCCCCGCCGTGGCTGAAAAAACTCACGCAGTTGTAAAGAAAAAACCAAACGTGTGTTTCCTGGTTGTCATATGGGGCGAAATTACTATGCTGGTATTTCCACTCTCGCATGATCGGATCAGGCATGGGTTGATCGGTTTTGGCGAACTTGAATCTTGTATGCAGCGGTATTAGCTGTGGATCGCGTTGTGTTTTTGGCATCGAAGTTTTGGCGCGTGCGTCAGTGTCCGGCCTTCGCGTTCTAAGCATTTGGCAGGCATAGTCCGGGAAGTATACTTCGTTTTCCACACCGAACCAGAGTTTTTCACGTAACGGCGCCGCTTCTTCAACCCACCAGGCATCAAATACCACGGGGTATTTTCCCATGTTCATGATCGTCAATGTGTTTTCGTACGGCTCCATCCAGGCGGCAGGCAGCAGAGCCCGGAGGTCACACGTGAACTTTGATTTATGACGGTACAAAACCTGTTTGCCGTTGAACAGTACCTGAATGGAGCGTGGGTACTTGTCGCGCGGCAGCAAAGCTTGAAAAACCAGATCGTGCGGGTCGTCGGACGCTGGCAGATGAACCACGATCTTTTGTCCGCTCATAAGATTCTGCGGCAGGTCATAGGTGTAGGGCGTTTTAGAATCGACTTTCAGGGTGAAGACATCCTTGGTCGTGTCCGAAAGACAGGCGTATTCGTGCCCGGACAGTTTATAACCCCCTTCTTCATCCGCGGGCAAGCCGTCCAGACAACCGCCCCGAAAGACGATTTCCCGGGTCGCCGGGCGCAGTAACGGCGGGAGCAAATGATCGCGGCCAGGCCCCGGTGGCCGCATCGGCGAAGCATCAGGCTCTTCCGCGGGAGTCGAAGCGGGCGGGACGGTATCGGCTGTCTCCGCGGGCGATTCTTTGACGGGTTGGTTTTCCTGTCCCCCGCCAGGACGCCGATCGTCATTGGAGAATACCCCGGCCTTATTCAGCATAATAACCACAGTGACGCCGAGAATCGAAAGAAAAATGACGACCATGGGGACCACTACAGAGGTGGACTTTCTCTTGCACCGGCCAGGCGGATTGCCGCCGACGGGGGCGCGGCGACCTGAATTTGTTGTCAGTTTAAGTTTACGACTGGGCGTACGAACACCTGCCTGCGCGTTGCCGGACGAGATGCGTTTGCCGTTACGTTTACGTGAAGAAAGTCTCATCCTTTTTTCTCTGTCGGTTTGGAGGTCGCTGTCGTGGTTCCGCCATCACAAACGTGAATCACGGGGTTATGATAAAAAATATAATAACACATAAAATACTATAAACAATAAAATAGAATAATAAAAAAAATATAAATAACTTGCATGCGCAACTGGCCGGATTTATCTTAAACGATCATTGTTTCCGCAGGTGGATTCATAGATATGAGATTGACTGACGCAAATCGGAGGGCGAATGCCATAATGCTGAAAAGGCTTCTTAAAAGTCAGCGTGTACTACTTATCGCCCAGGTGGCGACGCTTTATTTGCAGCGCGCGTGTTTTGCCGACACACCGCTGTTTTTCGGTTTGTGCGACAGCCGCATTCAGGAGGCCGTCGCGGTGTTGCGTGAGGATGAAGGAAGATCAAACCGGTTTCGAGGCGCGATGAGGGCCCTGGAAAGTCGTGTCGGCGCCCGAACAAACAGCGCCGCGACATGCGCGGCCAAGGCCGCGCTGGCCGAATACTATTGCGTAAGCGGAAAGCCTGCGAAGGGTGTGGCCGAGGTCGCGGAATTCAGCGATTATGATAAGAAAAATCTCGCTCCGCCACGCCTGCTCGGGTTCCTGGCCCACGCCAAAGCGTTGGATGCCGATGGACGTCTCAGGGAAGCCGTAAAGCGCCTGGATTACGCCACCGAAAATTCGGAAGGCTTGTCGCGGGCGCGGATCATGACCGTTCATGCCGGACTCTACCGCAAAGCCAAAGCTTTCAAAAAAAGCATCGAACTTTTCGAAGCCGCAAGAAACTACGGGAATAAATTTTACCGGCCAAAGCGAATAAGTGAGGGGGAGCCGCCTGAAAAAGTGACAGGGGCTGACGACTGGGCAAAGTTTCGTAAGCACTTGGAAACACAGCTCACGGAAACCCGAAAACAATATGATATTGACAGGTACGGCCTCGGTTTCGTTTATTATCGTATCGCCCGCCGGGCGGACGCGTGCGAAAACTACGATTACGCCCTGGCCGCTTACAAACAGGTCTCGCGCGTGGCACCGAATTCGGTGTATTCAGAGGCTGCTGAATGTTATTATGGATATGTGCTGGAAAAACAAGGAAAAGACAAAAGCGCCGAGAAATATTTTATTGATTTTATCAACCGCGACCCACTCGGACTTTACCGCGGAGAAGTGCTCGAGCACCTGGGGGAAGTCAAGCTTACGCGCGATCTGGACGCCCGCGCCGCGCGTCAATACTTTGCCAGGACTGTCGAATGGGTTCAGAAGGTCCGGATTTGCTCGCGGGATATCGAGCTGTATGTCGTTCCCGATAAAGCGCGCGGGGTTACCGCTCCCGCCCTGAAGCCGCTTGAACATAACGACATCTGGGCTTTAGCGCCGGTTAAGGAAACGCCGGACATGGTGGTTAACCGGCGGACAGCCGATTGGTATCTCGACCGTCTCGCCTGGCGGGCGCTTTTCTCAATGGGCTTCATCGCGTTTTATGATGAGGATTACGCGGAAGCCAAAGAATACTGGGCCCGGGCGCTCAAACACAATAAACAGCTACAGGAACAATACGCCAAATATTTGGGATCGTTCTACCGACGCCTCATGTGCGCGTGCCGCGGCGGACACCTGATTGCCACGCGCGATGAAATGACGGCTTTTAATCGTAAAGGTCCCAAGCGGCTTAAGGTTATGACGGCGCAATTTTACGCACTCTGGGTGCGCTGGGAAAGGGCGGAAACACTCTATAATGATCTCCTGAAAAACGACCGCCTTAATGCTGCCCAAACCTCCGTGGTGCTCCATTGCCTGGCAAGTGCCAGACTGTGGCAGGATGACAGCAAAACGGCAGAAGCGCTGTTAAAGAAAATTGTCACCAAGTATCCGCGTACCCCGGCCGCGCAGTCCGCGTATTACTCTCTAGCCATGAAAACCAGCCTGCCGCTCAAGCAAAAAATAGAGTATCTATCGAAAGGCCGCGCTATCAACCGGAATTCGGATCTTGGTAAAAAAATCCTTTTTATGATGGGCGATATTTGTTACTGCATGGGCGATACCGATGCCGCCGTCAAATACTTAACCGAATATTCGCGACGCTATTCAGACCACCGGTTTGCGGAACTTGCCCAAGCCGATCTGCGGCAATGCGCGGAACGCGAAAAGAAAAGGACGATGAATGAAAAGGAAAGGAAACACAACCAATGACTGAGCATGAATCCTTAAAATCATTACCTGCCGGGAGGTGTGAGATCTTAAAGCGCGTCATCGTCAGCGCCTTATTACTGCTCTCGGTTATACCCGTAGCCGGAGAAATCGTGGATAAACAGATGACCGTGAAACCGGGAGGAAATACCGTTGAAATTGGGTTGCCGGATCCTGAAAAAGTGTGTCAGATAAACCTTACCCTGATTCCCGCCGCCGGCTGGCGTATCGTAAGTTCAAAACTCGATAGTGGCCAGGGCTGGGTGCCCACCGCCGGGAATTCCTACCGGTTGACCTACGACCCCCAGCATGATGTAGCGTATTATACAGGACATTTTAGCGGCACATTGGCGCCGACAGGCGGCAGTGGCAATGGCGGAGGCGGAGGAGGAGTTAATCTGAAGGATTTCTCGGCGACCGCTGAGTTGAAGGCCGAGTTGAAGGTCACGATAGGCGACAGCGATAGTGGCAGCCAGACGTTCAAGGACCAGCTGACGTTCCGCGTTGGGACCGATCTGAGCCGGGTGAAAGCGTATTTTGTGGGAATCATGAACCAGAAAGGCGATCTTGTCACTGACGCTTCGGCCTGCTCATGGTCCATCAACGGCCAGCCAGCCGGGAATGGCGCATCGCTGTCAAACACAAACTTCCCGAGCGCGTACAAAGACACCAACGGCAATATCAAGGCCGGCGCCTACAACGTTCAACTTGACTACAAAGACGCAAACACCAACGTCACCTCTATCGCCACTAAAAAACTGAATCTGGTCGGCGTAAAATCCCTCGCTGTCGCCCGGGGCGATGCCCCTGACAACACAGTAACAACCAGCATTGACGAAGAGATAACCGTCGCCACCATGCAGTCGGAAGAGGCGATCCCCACCTTATACATCCCCTACACCGAGGACGAAGCCGGTGACTCCACCACAACCATCAACCTCTCCGCCATATCATACCCCCTCGGTGTCTGGCCCGACGACAAACCCGACTGGACGCTTCTGGATGCCGAAGGCAATACTGTCGATGAACTGGCAGGCCTGGACGGCCAACAAGCCCCGACCGACACATGCACCCTCCCGGCCCCCGGAACATACACAATCAAAGCCGAGTGCGGAAATGAGTTGGCGGTTAAGATTATTGCATCGAGTGTGAAAATTTTACAAGTGCCAGAATTTCTCTTTGCCTCAGCAAACTATGCCACTACCATCAAATGGCAAATTACCGGTCTATCGGGTCCCGTGACTATTGATAGCCTTGATGCAATAAAAATAACGTTTTCTCCAGATGCGTATCACTCTATTTCCCTCGGCTCTTCATATGGAGAAACAGGCTTTCTAGAATACACTGTTGCTATCGAAGGTGAGCCTGGTGTTTTTGAAACCTATGTTAAGCAGGAACACATACGGCAAGCTGTTCTTTCGGAGCCGCATGTCAGCAATTCCGCCAGCTTTGCTATTGAGGTCGAGCTTGAATGCAATGATCAACAACTGGCTTTATACGGAGACTCAGAAGAGAAGATTAAAGCATATGCTGATAATACAGTTTTTGCCAGAGACATTGATTCAAATTCAGAATATGCAGATGTGACAGACACCAGAGCAGTGGTGACAACGGTGCCGGAAACGCGATGGGAGTGCCAAGTCAAACAAAACATGCCGACTGACTGGTATTTTGGTACAACTCAAACTATAGATTTTGATGAAGTTTTTCAAGAAAATGGGTATTGGCCATCCGGTAAGCCGAGATTTATGGTTTATCATAACTTTACTCCTGATCAACCGCTGTTTCACGGTTTCTTGCTAGGAAATGAGGATACATATTTGGGATACAGAGAAAGTGAGCCCAATACTTATCTTCAAGGTGTTTATGCCATGGAGCCTTATACAGAGTACTATGGATGGGACCCCAGGATGCTTGGGCGCGGACACTACAAGGGATATGTGGTTGCAAACAGGATTGGTGTCATGGTTTTTATCTCATACGGCGGGAAGCAGGTGTCGGTACCTGCAGGAGATTTTACAGCGATGGATTTGTCGATCGACCAACCCGCCCACGCAAAGGTACATGGGGGTACAATTATTAAAATGAGTGCTACAGTCTCTCAGGAGGAAGCGCCTGATCCTGAAGAAGCGGGATCAATGAATCATGACACTTGGATCGGGCCTACGATTGCTGCTGCATCGATATTATCCTGTTGGCTTCCAGGCGGGGCTACAACGGGAAAAGTAGTCAGTACTATTTTGGGTACAGGAAGCGCTTTATATGAAGCTTCGAAGGATGATATTTCTTCCGATGTGAAGTTCTCAGGTCATGGATATGCGCAGGTGAAAATTTGGCACTTTGGGAGGAAAAGCACTGACTGCGATATTACGAAAATCATAAATCAACAGTCAACTAATCTTATGTTCTCGTTAGCCGGAAATCAAGTTACAACCACCGATGGCAATCAGGAACAGGACGGGGTGGACCCTGTTGTAGATTTTGATGGGAGAGGGCTAGTGGTCGGGGATATGTTCGGCTATTTCATTGAAACAAACACCACGGCACAAATGGAAGCGAGAAGAACCGGAGAAGATATAAAACGTTTAGTAGCTAATACTATAGTTAAGATTGAAAACCCTGAGAATTTTAAGGTATGGCTTAGCCAGTAAAAAAGGAGCAGATAAAATGCGAAATAAAGGCATTATTTTACTTATTGGGCTGATTGGGATTGCAGTCATTGTCGGTATTTTGATGATTCGACACCTAAAGCCTCAAAATGACGTTTTGTCGAAGGTGGTGCAGGAAGAGGTGGAAAAGGAAACCATTGGGGAAACTGAATCAACCGACAATAAACCGATGGCCTCCTACCCCGCTCCCATCATCTCTTCTCTAAGTGATGAACCCCAACTTTGCAAAGATGGGCACCCGCCTCAAACGATAAGGCAGTTGGAAGCGGCGGTCGGAATTGCATTGAAGACCGGAGGGGGGGGAGACTTTGCCCTTGGAAAAGAAAACGCCATTTTACGGCTTCAAGTCGTTCAACCCGAAACGGGGGAGGTTGTCAAAACAGAAAATTTTTGGCACTTTGGTATTAGCGGGCTTGCTGAAAAAAAAACAGAATTCGGCCCTGTAGGCGAAAAATCACGTAACCCTACAATGGGATTTAGCAGCAGTAAAGATCGACTATTGACTTACTACTTCATAATAGCAAAAGATTTCTATGCAGGTCGTTATGGAAACGTTGATATCTTGATCAAGCCTGGAAGGCGTTATTACTTTACCGGTGAGACACCGGAGAAGGATAAAGCTTTCTATTCTGAATTCACTATCCCCGCAGATGTCAAGCCGGGCACGTGCATAACCTTCAATATCCCGACCGGGGTCGGAATTCATCCCAACCTGCGCCCGAAAAAGCGCCTACGGGTCAAGATTGGCCCTGACTTGAAGCCCCCCGTCAAAGCCGACAAATGGCTGGCCCTCTATCATCGATACTCGGAACATGACCGGGCCACATTCAACTCCAATCTACGGCAGGCGACATTTGAGAAGGACAACTACGTGGCCGATCTCGGCTCGGTCAAGCCCGGTGAGGCACTGACCGTCACCAACTCGGATAAAACCCTTACCTGGATGTATGTCAAGCAGGTCTCTGGATTTAATGTGCAGTTGCCCCGGGACGCCGATTTCGTTTTGAAAGACCGGCGGAACCTTCGTGAAGTATCGGTCGTAATCCCATCACTTCTCGGCCACGGTGGCCGGCAACCAAAGAATTTGGAAATTGGTATAACGAATAATGGAACGTTTATCCCATTGTCTCGTGCAGTGCTGTATGAACAGGTTATACCAAAGGGAGCCTTTAAGTCTGAAGACAGGCGTCTTAAAACGGTAACGCTTCGATGGCTGCCCGGCACCTACAAGGTCGTCATCAGAGGTAATCCTTATGGGGGGATCAGCGATGAAGTAATGGGCAATCTAAGCTTGGAGCAACGGATGGATATGCCCCGCATTTCACTTTTTCGATTGACGCTTGCAACCGGCACGTTAACGATTCCCGAAACATCAACCGACAATTCAACCTTACAGATTGACGACCTTGAACTGACTGATCTCGCGGAATATATGAAACCATTGAATTTGCGGAAAAACTGACAAAACTGACAACAGGGAACAGAGCTAGAATGGGAAATGGGGACGGAAATGGGGACGTACGGGAAATGGGGACGGAAATGGGGACGTACGCACCTAAACTACTTACGAACAAGTTTTTACAATAAAAAAATGGCTCTTAAAACAACATTAAAGTAAAATTTTATATGCTTGACAGTTTTCTCTAAAGGGATTATCTTGCATACAGCTTTAAAAAGGTGTGTTTGCTTTGCGAATGCCAAGACCGCAAATTGAAAATTGCTGCGTGCATGTGACGCACAGGTGCCATCGTCGACAGTTTCTGCTGGACACGGACATTGACCGGAGGCAATACGTCAAACGGCTTTGGGAGGCCCGGGGCCGGTTCAATCGGGTGCGTGTTCTGAATTACTGTGTCACCTCGAACCATGTGCATCTGCTCATCTGGTCCCCGCGGATGTCTGATCTGTCGTCGATGATGAAGTGGCTGCACGGAACATTTGCCGGGGACTACAACCGGAGACACCGGCGCGAGGGGGCTTTCTGGAGCGGAAGGTTTCACGGCACATTGGTTCAGACCGGCTCGCATCTGCGACGCTGTCTGTTCTATGTGGACATGAACATGGTCCGGGCCGGGGCTGTCTCCCACCCGAGAGAATGGAGATTCGGGGGATACCATGAACTGGGGGGGGCGCGCGAACGCTACCGGATCATTGATTTTGACCGTTTGCTCAGTTGCCTCGGCATCGGGGACGAAACGCGTTTTTCCGACTGGTATGGAGAAACCCTGAACAATCTTTGCCGACTCCCGGTTCCTCCGGCGGAGCCATTCTGGAGCAAGGCTTTCGCGGTGGGCGACAGGGCCTGGCTGGCAAAGCTCGCGGGAAGCGACAATGATGTGGACGATCTCATCACCCCCGCCGACAGTGGCGAAACTGCTTCGGAGCAGTCAACCTGGTATCTACAGGCCGCCCAAGGGGTTCTAAACCGGTTGAAGCGTCGCCTTTCGCACTGATTCGCTTAAAACAAATCGCCAAGCATATAAATATTCTGTTTAACGTACTTTTAATAGTAAAAATTAAATGTAAGTTTTTGCAAATAAATAAATTACTTATGTGCGTCCCCATTTTTTACCCATTTTTTCTTACTTTTAATAGTAAAAATTAAATGTAAGTTTTTGCAAATAAATAAATTACTTAT
>JAVVEH010000003.1:59997-163355 GCA_032251435.1 Lentisphaeria bacterium
GTGCGTCCCCATTTTTTCTTCAAGTGCGTCCCCATTTTTTCTTCAAGTGCGTCCCCATTTTTCCCATTTTTCCCATTTTTCCTCTTCTCCGCCTGATTGTCGATGACACTTTGCCTGTTCACGACATGTTTTTCACTTTTTCCTGAATCATTGGGATGGACATGTCCATGATGTCCCGGACATCCTCATAGCGGAACGTTCTTCCCTCAAAATCACGCCGTTCCAGGCCTTTCAGGAACCGTTCTTTGAATTCATTGAAATAGGCGCCGTAAATGTGATAGCTGTCAGCCATGTGCACGTACCGGCCGAGTTTCACTTCCCGGCCGCTGAGTTCAGTGATTCGCTTGGCGATTTTCACCTGTAGTTGAACCAGCGCGAACATGTTCATAAACGCGGCCTTGTAGGCGTCATTTGAGCGAAAGCGGACATTGGTGTTGAGGTAATGAACGCCGTCCTCTTCCGTGATCCGGCACCAAATACTTTGCAGGCAAGCCGGATCATAGCAATCATTATCTTCCCAAACCTTCCACGTGATGGCTTGCGCCCGCCGGGTGTAAGGAGTTTCCGCCAGCTTTTGGGCGACCATTTCAATCTGCTCAAAGGGCTCCGCCAAGCCGGGAACGGCATAGGCGCACAACCGCTCGTTGTAGGTGTACTCCCAGCGCGTGTCGGCGGGGTCGTTCGGATCGCGCACCAAATGGTTTTTTATGCCGTCAACGACTTCCATCACGTATTCCTGAAGATCCTCAAGACCGCCGGGAAAATCTTTATGGATCATGGGCTCCGCCAAGGGATCCTCAATCGTTATCATCATCGTCGCGTCCTTGCTGGGGGGATCGTCGGGCTTGTCATACATGGTTTTGATATCACAGCCCTGTTCATTCAATAGAATCAAGGACTTTTCCCACGCCTCGGCAATGCCGCGGCCTTGGACCGACAAAACAGGAACTCCGTGCATGCGCTTCTCCTTACAGACGGGTGGTGACGCGTGGTCTCATGGGCGTTTCGTTACCTGAAACGTCCCGGGAAAATGACCCGTTCACTATACAAGACGATGTGTGTTTCGCCAGTGGCATAGCGGGACTCGGAGGAGATTTTTAGAGAAAAAAACGCCCAGCCCGCGTCCTTTCCTCTTGCGTGAGCGGGAACCATGGTTATAGTTATCTTTGTCGTTGTCGTTTGTGCCAAGCCCCGCGTGGCGGATCAATTATGAACCGGGTCAGGTCTGGAAGGAAGCAGCCCTAAGTGAGCGGTCCGGGTATTCGGGATCCCTTGGTCTCAAGCGGCAGCGGCGTTTTTTTTTTGAGGTTTCCGCCTGTCGCCGGCTTCTGTGAGCGGGGGGCTGTCCGAACCGTGTCGGAGAATGGTTACCATGTCTCAAAACGTTTCCGAATCTCTCACCCCGGCGGCGGCCGGGTCCCCGCGGCGGGCGGCGGTCGCCCATGTTGTTCCCTTCATCGCCTGGATGCTGCTGATGAGCGCGCTGGGGTGGTTTGGCGCGGATCACGCCTGGAAATACGCCGCCCGCACCGGCGTGTGCGCGCTGTTATGTGTCTACCTCCGTCCTTGGCGGTGGTACCCCGCGGCCAAACTCAAAAACATCCCTTGGGCCGTCGCGGCGGGGGCGCTGGTTTATGTGATTTGGGTGTTTCCGGAAATGACCTGGGGGCCACGCATGCCGTGGATTCAAGAGATGTATCTGCGCTTTGGTGTCCGTCCCCTCGGCGAGTTTCCCGTGGCTGATTTACTGTCCAACGGGAAGAACATGTATGATCCGGCGGTCTGCGGCTGGCCATTGAGTTTGATCCGCCTGGGCGGATCGGCCTTTGTCATCGCCGTGATTGAGGAATTTTTCTTCCGCGGCTTCCTGTACCGATGGATCATTGACCGGGATTTCACCCGGGTGGATATCGCCCGCTTTGACTGGGAGGCGTTTGGCATGATGGTCCTGATGTTCGGCATCGAACACCACCGCTGGCTGGCGGGCATGCTCGCCGGGGTCATTTATCTGTTCGTCATGCTGAAAACCCGGGATATCTGGGCCGCGGTTCTCGCGCATGTGATCACCAATTTCATGTTGGCTGTGTATGTGCTGAAAAGTGGCTATTACGCCTTCTGGTAGATGGTTTTCCCGTCACCCTCCCGCATAGGCTTGTCGTATTGTGAATACCACGGAAAAAATTTGGACCGTCGCCGAGCTGACCCGTTTGGTGAAGGATGTCTTGGAACAGAGCTTTTATCCGTTCTGGGTGGCCGGCGAAATCAGTAATCTGACGATTCACCGGTCCGGGCATGTGTATTTCAGTTTGAAGGACGCCCGAAGCCAGGTCCAATGCGTGTTTTTCCGGGGAGCCCAAAAGGCCCGTGAGGCGGGATTGACCGATGGCATGAGCGTGGAGGCCCAGGGCCGGTTGACCGTTTATGAGCCGCGGGGAAATTATCAGTTGACGGTGTCGCAAATGCGTCCCAAGGGCAAAGGCGGCCTTCAACAAGCCTTTGAGGAGCTGAAAGCGAAACTCCGGGCGGAGGGGTTGTTTGATGATGACCGGAAACGTCCTGTTCCCGCGTTGCCCGCCCGGATCGGTGTGGTCACATCACCGTCGGGCGCCGCGATCCGTGATTTTTTGCATGTTCTCAACCGCCGCTTCGCCGGTATGAGCGTGCGGATATTCCCGGCCGCCGTGCAAGGGGAACGGGCGGCGGGTGAGATCGTTCAAGGCATCCGGCATTTTAACCAGGAGGGAGGGGTCGATGTGATTGTCGTCACCCGTGGCGGCGGCAGTCTGGAAGATTTATGGCCGTTCAATGAGGAAGTGGTGGCCCGGGCGATCGCGGAGTCCGCGATTCCCGTCATTAGCGGCGTGGGACACGAAGTCGATTTCACCATCAGTGACTTGGTGGCCGACTTGCGGGTGCCGACACCCTCGGCCGCCGCCGAGCTGGTGGTGCGAGGCCGAGCGGAATTACAAGACAAAGTGAGCGCCCTGGGCAGGCGGTTGAGCGGGACTGTCCACCTTCTCCTAGCGCAATACCGGCATCGCGTTGACCGATCGGCGACCAGCCCGGTTTTCACCCAGGCCGGCCAAACCGTGCGCACGCTTCAACAACGGCTGGATGAGGCGGTTTACCGCTTGGAAATCAATGCGGAACGGATGCTGCAAGCGAATAGAGCCCGCCAGGACCGGATGGCCGGCGCCCTGCGGGCGATGGATCCCAAAGCCGTGTTGACCCGGGGCTACGCCGTCTTGTTTAACAGCTCTGGAGAAGCCGTGCGGAGTCCTGAGCAGGTGACGGCTGACGAACGCTTGCGGGCGATGCTCGCGGATGGCGAATTAACCCTGACAGTAAATGGAGATTGACGATGAGCGCGGACAAAAAACCAGCTTCTTTTGAGGAAGCGTTACGTGAACTGGAAGCCATTGTCGCGACCATGGAAAGCGGGCAAATCCCCTTGGAAGCGATGATGAAACAATTTGAACGCGGCATGGCCCTGGCCACATTTTGCTCGTCCAAGCTGGGAGAAGCCGAAAAACGGATTGAGATCTTGATGCGGGACGCCGCCGGTCAGCCGGATTGGCGACCGTTGCCGGACGAAGCTCCCACCTCGGAATCACCCGATGACAGCATGCTGTTTTGATCGAAAACCCGATTTGACACAGTGCTGGGTCACCGCGCGTCAGGCATGCCACATAATCCCGTGAGTCATTCAGCCACAGACACACAAGGCCGTTCACCATGAGAAAAATCTGTGTCATCCAAATCGCTGGTTTATCGGCTGACATCGTCCGTCAACATACGGAGCTGTTCGCGCCGCTGGGGATGGATTTCCAGCCGCTCATCCCGCCGTTTCCGGCGGTCACCTGCACCGCTCAAGCCACATTCCGCACCGGCATGGACACCGCGCGGCACGGAATCGTCTGCAACGGTGTCTATTCCCGGGAACAAGCCCGGGTGGACTTTTGGAATCAGTCCGCCCACTTCATGCCACCGGAACGAATTTGGTCCGCGTTCCGGCGCCAAGGCGGCACCGTCGGCACCATCTGCTGGCAACAATCCCTGGGCGATGATGTGGATATGATTCTCTCGCCTCAGCCCGTGCACAAACACCATGGCGGGATGATTCAAGCCTTTCATTCCAAACCCGCCGGTTTGTATGAGCGTTTAAGCGAAACAATCGGCAAAACATTCAGCCTGTTCCGTTACTGGGGGCCCACCGCCGGCCTGTCTTCCACCCGCTGGATCGCCGAAGCCACCGCCGCGGTGATCCGTCTGCCGGAGATCCGGCCGGATCTTTTGCTGACCTATCTGCCCCATCTGGATTACGTCTTGCAAAAACAGGGCCCGGCTCCGTCAAAAAAAGTGACGAAAGCCGTCACTGAGCTGGTCGCCGAACTCACCAAAGTCACCGCCGCGGCGAAAGAACAGGGTTACGAACTCCTCATTTGGGGAGATTACGCCATCACCCCGGCGACCACCCCGGTATACCCCAATAAAGTCTTACGAGAAGCGGGTTTGATGAGCACCCGGGATGTCAATGGCATGCTGTATCCGGATCTGCACAGCAGCCGGGCGTTCGCCATGGTGGATCATCAAATCGCCCATATTTTCACGCGGACTCCGCGGGATATCGGCCCCGCTCGGGAAGCGTTGACCGGCATCCCCGGAATCGCCGACATCAGCGGCCATGAGACCATGAATCATTTCCGGGCCGGCGACCTGATCCTGACCGCGGAGGAAGGCGCCTGGTTCGCGTATCCCTGGTGGGAATCCCCAAAACAAGCCCCGGATTACGCCACACATGTTGACATCCACAATAAAATCGGCTTTGATCCCTGTGAGCTTTTCTGGGGAAAATTGTTCCCCCCGACCATCACCTTGGACACCGCCAAAGTCCGGGGCACCCACGGGCTCACCACCGCGCCCGCAGCGTGGGCGGGCACCCTGCCGGAACTCCACCAATCCGGTCACGCCATTTCGTTAGTCGCCCTGGCGGGACACTTGGCGGCGATTATGAGTCAGTGACGGGGATCCACACGGAAACCGACCGCCCCTTGCACGTGAACTCTCCCCATCCTTCGTCATTTGTGGTAACTGTTTCGTTGACGTGTTCCGTCGCGTCGCCATACGTGATGCCCGGCGATCCGGTATTCATCGACTTCACACCGTCCGCGGCATTGCTCAGCAAAACCGCCATTCCGCCCGGATGCTCGGCGTTTCCCACGCGTGTCCACCCGATACAGTTCGGGTGATCGAGGTAGTCGTTCTGGTCGCCGAAAGCATAGGTCCTCCGCACATGGAGAAAACGGTCAATCAGGTACTGATGACTCGGCATGCTGATGTCGTGCTCATTTCCGTCTTTGCCCACGCCCCTGTAATCGGCTCCGTAGTAATCCGGAAAGAAGACGCAGGGGTAGCCGCCGCGGCGCAAAAGAATGATCGCGTATCCCAGAGGTTTAAACCAAGCTTCGACGACCGATTCGAGCGATTGTAAGGGTTGTGTGTCGTGATTGCTGACAAGAGTGACGGCCATATCGGGGTGGTCTTTAACCAGGCTTCGGTCAAGAATGGTTCTAAGATCGTAGCCCTTTTCCCCGCGGCCAGCCGCCACAAAGCTGTAGTGAAGTCCGGTATCGAAAAGCATCAGATTTCTCTCGGTTGCCTCGAGGAAATGCTCCAGCGCCTCGTCGATCCCCGACCAATATTCTCCGACAGCAAAGAGGTTACGCCCCGTATGGGCGCGCGCGTGGTTGAGCCAATCGACGAAGAAGTCAGCGCCAACATGCTTAACGGCATCAAAGCGAAACCCGTCGACATTCGTCAGATCGGCATACCATTCGCCCCAGTAAAGCAGTTCCTTCCGCACGTCAGGGTTGGCGATATCAAGATTGCACCCCATCAGGTAGTCGAAATTGCCTTTCTCTTTATCGACCTCGTCATGAAACGCCTTTCCCTCAAATAGATAGACAGCGGAAGCGTCGCTGACCATGGCGTTGGTGTCAACAGCGTTGAAGTGCCACCAATGCCACTGCAGTGACGAATACGTCGTTCCCCGCCCGGGAAAGGTGAAATGGGTCCACGCCTTGATGGGCTGCAGTTCCCCGATGGGTTCATTGCGATTAGCGGGATTGTATGGGGTCGCGTTGAATTCTTCTTCATTGTCGCCTCCCAATTTGTGATTAAAGACGACATCGGCGTACACCTGCATTCCCGCCGCCTGGGCGGCTTGAATAGCATGCAGGTACTCATCCCGAGTGCCGTACTTCGTGCGTGTCGCGCCTTTCTGATCAAATTCCCCAAGATCAAAGAGATCATAGGCGCCGTAACCCGTATCTTCAGGCCCGGCCGCTCCCTTGTACGCTGGCGGCAGCCAGACTGACGTGATACCCGCTTCGGACAGCGACCGCGCCTGTTCAGCAAGTTGCCTCCACAGCGAGCCATCCGCTGGCGTATACCAATGGAAAAACTGCATCATCGCGCCGTTGTATTCTTTCATCGCGCTCGTCTTCCTTGCCCATCGTATTCTTCTGAGACAGATCCGGCATTGCCGACATGGACATTGCCGGTTTAACTGCGACCAGTATAGCTCTGGTCACACCCGTTTTCAAACGCCATTCGCCTCAAGACAAAGCAACGCTCCCTCAAGAAGCCCGAGCAAAATGATCGGCGATTGCGTGAACCGAGTCCCAGCCAGAGGCTACCTCTTCACCCAAAGAGATAGCACGAATCATGTCTTCATAAACTCGTAGATTCTGATAGCTGAATCTTTCTTTCGTCACAATTCCAATCCCTCTTTTTCGGAAATAGGTGCGAGACAAGGTGGACAACAACACTAATATATACTTGTCATTCAGTTTTCATGCCGTACTTGACACTCTTCTGAGACAAGAAGTGACTTCAGCGCTTTTTGACTGGTCGATATGGCTGATTTCGGGACGAAATCGGTCCATGGAGCGCATCCGTCCCGGATGCATCCGTATTGCTCAATCAAAAATGGTTGCATGCTCAATGAGCTTGTCTCATTCCGTTCGGATCGGGGATTTTGAGCCCCCGAGGGGGGGGCTGCGGCGCGTCGGGTGGCCCGTTGTCACGGGCTACGTGGCGGGCGGGGAAGACCGCCCAAACGCCACGAAAATCAGTCCCGCGCTTTACACTGCGCCCTATCGCCACTACCTTTTCCCCCGTATTTGGAAAAACGATTTCTTTTCTTCTTTGAGCGTATATAGTCTGGAGACACGCGAGTCCTGGGGGGGCCGCGCCCATGTCATCACAGAAAACCATTGAATGAGAGATAATCAATGACTAAGCACGCCCGCCGTTTTTTCCTTATCCTGTCTTTTGCCGCCATCGTGGCCGGTGACGGCTCACAAGCGGACATCACCCCCGAGGCCACGGCGTTTCTTGAGCGGCTGAGGGTCCAGCGCCAGGGATTGCCCGGGCTGACCCTCCAGCTTTATCATCAGCCGTTTTCTTACAGCCCCGGTGGGCCGCTCCTCACCTATCTACCCGGCGCGGGACTGCGGGTCAGCATGGGAAGCCGGTCATATCACCCCGATCGGGGAAACGCTTTCCACTTCACGGAAACCGGATTGTTGTCCACAAATGACAAGGGAGAATCACGGCCTGTCACCTTTGTTGACACGCTTCCGCACCTGCAGTATTGCGCCCCCTTTCTCACGGCCGGGGTTCTGAGCGCCGCGGACGACACCACGGTGGAGCGGGACGCGGACAAGATCCGTTTAATTATTACAACCGACACCGCGGGCGACATGACGGCAAACGACCGGACACCTCCCCATCTGCGACCTGTGGGAACGGAGACCGTCCTTGTCTTCAGCGATACGGATTGCCGGTTTTTAGAGTTGACAACATCACATCTCCGGCCGGGAGGAAAAATCCGCTTGGCCCACTGGCGGGTGGAAACCTGGCAGGCCGTCAACGGAATCCATTTGCCGCGGACTGTCAGCCCCGTCACCGGTTTGGCCAACGTCTATGGGCCGCACCAGGCTCAGCTTCCGGCGACCTGGACCGCGCTCGCCGCCGAGGACATCAAAAAAACAACTTGGCCGACACCGGATCGATGGGTCAGTGTCAACGCGGCGCGGACCGGCGACGGTCTGCCGCCCTCGGCCCTGCCGAATCCGGGTGTCGCCGCGGACTACGCGCGGGCCCTGACCGCCTGGCGGGACGGTGACTTAGCGGCCGCTCAAAAAGGGTTTGAAGCTCTGCTCGCCGCGTCACCCGGCCTGACCGCTCCCCGCGCGCGCCTGTTAGAACTGCGAATGCTATCAGACTTGCCAGCGGCCGCCGAGGCCTGGATCGCCTGGTTAAAAGAGGACTTCGACCGCGGTTTCGACACATCGTGTCCAGTTTTCCTCGGCCAGCTTTTCCAAATCCCGCCGGAAAACGAGGCGGCCTGGCAAACTCTCCTAATCGACAACCTGGACCATCCGGCCGCGGCCGCTATTCTCAAAACCCGCCTGGCGTTTCCCGTCCCGGAATCGTTTGAAGCGGTCCGCGCGCGGAAAATTGAGACCCGTCTGGAGCATGCCCCGTCTCCCGCCGTTGTCGACATCTGTCTCCACATCGTCAATCGTCTGACAAGCCACAAAGACCGCGTGGAAGACGCCGAAAGGCTGACGGCTAAATGCCGTGAAACCGGGGCGGCCGTATGGAGCGAAAACCCAAGCCTTTTTCACCTGCTGACGGCGACGGAAATGGCTGTCCGCGCCGCCAAAGGCGCCACCGAGACCTGGAAAGAACACACAGCCGCCCTGACGAACCCCACACGCGGACAGTTGTATGAACTGTTTGTCCAACACCGGCAGGACCAGGAGTTTTTGCCCGCGTTTAAATGTGCCATCCAATTACTGAAAACGGACGACGCAACAACGGACATCAACCTGATCCTGCCCTCGCTTAGCTCCATCAGTTACTCCAATATATCGTTGACGGAGGAAAACAAGGCGGAATTGCTGGAGATTCTTAGTCAAGATCTCCCCTTTGAATTGTCAGCGCTGGCCCTCCAAGTCTGTGGCAGAGCCCGGTTCCCGGAAGGTGTCAACGCGATTATGAGTCGGTGGGGACAAAGCACGTATCAGGATTTGGACTCCTGGCAACTCGTGCGGGTGTGTGGCAGTCTGCAAGGGTTATCGGGTGCTTCACAAACCGAATGGACCTCGGAATTATCCGTCATCGCCAAGCTGGCGATGGAACGGTTGCCGGACGACGAGACACGGGCGCTATTGGCGCTCACCGTTCAATATTCCCCCGCCCTCGCGGACGCGCTCAAGGAATATTATGACACCATAGACCCCTGGCGGCTGGATTGGAACTCCTTTCACGCCTGGCTGCGTCTTGAACTCAAGAAAGCGGCGGACTCCCCTGAAGCCGTGGATAAACTGGTCATGACCTTGGGCGGCGACGCGGACAAAACCCGCGTCTGGGTTGAGGAAAACCGGCCTGGAAAATCGCTGCCGGGACACCCGGCGGATATCCCGTTACCCGCCCAAAACCCGCCCGTTGACTGGTCTGATCCCGCCCAACCCGAACCCATTGGCAACCTGTTCTATCATCCCTCGACACAGCACGATCAGACGACCGCCTTGCGGCGGGTGTTCAAGCTGTCTCCCGCGCACCGGAGCCGGGCCCTTGAAGTATTGTTCCGGGCAAACCTTTCCAGCGAGGAAAAAAGTAACCTGATCCTCGCTGAGTTGGACCGGAACGCCCCGATGTCAAGAGGCTATTGGCAGATGT
The DNA here is from genome assembly GCA_032251435.1 of Lentisphaeria bacterium. Taxonomy (GTDB): domain Bacteria; phylum Verrucomicrobiota; class Lentisphaeria; order Oligosphaerales; family MVZH01; genus JAVVEH01. The sequence goes on from JAVVEH010000003.1 coordinate 69,751, forward strand.
ACGTGGATCAGCTTATAAAAGCGGGCAAAGACACCGCCTTGGAGCGGCTTTACCAAAATGTTCTGCGAACCAATCCCGGGGACACGTCCGCGCTGACTGCCTTGCATGGCCTTTACGTCAAAGAAAATAAATCCGCGGAGGCCGCGAAGCTGACCCTTGATTACTATCCGGCGATTCCCATCGAATCCAGCGCCGCCTGCGCGGACATGCTGCGGACGCTGAGCGCGGAAGACCGCGAAAAGCTCTCAGCCAGCCTGCGGAAGGCCGCGGAGACCGCGCCGGAGGCCAGCCAGATCCGTTTGGCCTTCGCCTTGGCGCAGTGGGACCAATATGACACAGCCGCAGCGATGTTCGACCGGCTCACCCAGACAAAAACGCAAGCGTCATTGGTGTTCAGAATATGGCTCCAAGCCGCTTCAAAAAACCCTGAGCGAACCACCGAACAAGCGCGGATATGCCGGTTACAATTGGAAAGAGATCCTGAAAATCTCTCTTTCAGCAACGCGTTGTACGTGATTCTGCGGGTGGAGGGGCGCGATGCGGCGACCCTGTTCGCCAAAAAACTGGCGGCGACCCCGGGTGTCACCCTTGAACAAGGCGTGGAGATTGTCGCTTTTCTGCGGGGCCAAGGTGACCACGCGGAAGCCCTGGCTGTCGCTGAAACAATAAAAGACGCGCCCGGCCGCCGCGGCCGCGGATCATCACACACCCGGGCCCGGCTGGACAATGAGGAAATTGAGTGTCTGAAAGCCTTGGGGAAACATGATGAGCTGCGCTCCAAAAGCATCGCGGCGATTGTCGCCTGGACCCCTGAACAAGGCGATTACACGCTCCGCCAGATATTGGAGCGGCTCGCCCGGCCCGAACAGCCCCGCGATTCGGCCCAGACAGAAAAACCAGCCCCGGATCCTGATCTGTGCGATAACATCGCCAGAGAAATACAAGAAAAAACCACCGATCCAAACCATCGGCGGTTGGCTTTGATTTATCTTTACCAAACATTTGATCAACTGCCAAAAGCCGAAAAAGCCGCCCGGGAGCGCGTCAAGGAAACACCGGATTGGGGCAGCTATAATGTGCTCATGGATATTGTGAAAAGCTCTAACTCCCCGGATCGATTTAACCAAGTTTTGACTCTTTTTGAGGAAGCGTCCGAAAAAAATCCGGGAACAGGCCCCCATCAAGCCTACAATTTGGTCGCCTGGGTTTTTCAAGCGGCTGAGAACGAGGAGGTGATCCGCCCCGTCTGGGAAAAATACGGCCAGCTCAACCCGGTTCGTCAGAACCGGGCCCACTTGGCCCGGACAGCCATGCAACGCGGGTTTAACGCCCTGGCCGCCGAGCTGATCGAGGAAAGCGATGATGACAATGCCACTATCATGACGCAACGGGCCCAACTCCTCATGAAAAGCGGCCACTATGAGACCGCTTTGACCACCTTTGACAAAACCCGCGCCTTCATCAACCGGCAACCGGCCGACCAAATGGAATACCAACACCAAAATCTGGACCGAGCCATCGCGCACTCCGTCAACGAATTACGGGGAAACAACACCGAGCTGGAAAAATTGCTCCAAGCGGTAGGGGATCCCGGCGACAACCTTGACCGCCTGCGTTTGGTCTTCAACATCAAACGGACACAGTTTGAGACCTCCAGCCGGTACAATGACCCCATGCGGGGAAAAGCCGGGGCGGAAGCCCTGGATATTTTGGAAAAAATGGTGCAAATCGCCAATGACCGCCTGTCGGATGCCGATTACTATCACCTGCAATATATCAGCACGGCCATAAAAGATGTTGATCGAATTATCAGCGCCCAGAATATATTGATCAAACAAAACGATCCGCGGGCGAAAGACTATTTTCGGACACTCCAGGTGCTGCATGAAATCAACCCGGCGAAAGCCATGGAAAAAGGCTTTGACTGGGCGAAAGAAACCCAGACACCGGCCCCTTTTTTACAGTATCTATTGGAGAAAAAACACACTCCTGAAAAGGGCTTGGAGATCATTAACAGGTTAACCCGCGATGAGCCGGACGGTGACAGCGCCCGGCAGTGCCGACCTTTCAAAGCCTCGTGGCTCATCGCCGCCGGCAAACTCACGGAAGGCGTGGCGCTCCTTGAGCGGCTCGACACCAATGATGTCCGGGGAGTTAAAAACTATGTCACCTCACAAGCCATTTTAGATGCCGTCCACCAAGAAGCCATTCCCTTGGATAAAGGTGTCACGCTCATCAAAAAAGTGGCCGGCGACACCGCGCGAAGCGCTTATTATTGGCATGGATTGGCCCAAAACAACCTGGGCAAGGCGAATCCCCGCGTGGCGCTGACTTTGGCCGAAGAAGCTGTCGCCAAGGACAGCCGGGATAATTTTCTGGAAACCCTGGCCGTGGCTCAAGCCTTAAACCAATCCCAGAACTGGCGGGAAAATTTCCAGGCGACGATCGCTAAAATGAACGGTGACAGCCAGGAGCGAACCGCCCGGGTGGCCTACCAACTTTGCCGCCAGGGTGAACAGATGGATCCCATTCCCCCCGCCATGGTCGACACTGTTCTGGCTCTTTGCCAGGAAAACCCCCAAACTATCACCCGCTACGGTCACTATGTCAACACATTCCTCATGAAAGGGGGCAAGGGGGAACAGCTTTTAAGCATCTATCTCGACATCCTGCGCGACGCCCGGGCGATTCCCGCGGACATGTCCGCGGAGGCCGCGAAAGCCAAACGGCAAGAGGCCAAAACACTCACGGGCTCCATCTCCTACTTGATCCGCCGCGATCAATCAACCATGAGTCGGCTGGAGGCTTTCGCCAAGGCGAATCCCAATCATGCCGAGGCGCTGGAGTTAGTGGGACTTGAACATCAGAGACAGGGACGCGGAGAGCAGGCCCGCGACGCCTTCGCTCAAGTCGTTCAATTGCGCGGAGCCGACGCCGACGCGGGCGATTATTATCGGCTGGCTCTCGTTCTCGCCAGCTTGGGTGATGCCGACGCCACCCAAAAAAACTTCCGTGAAGCGGTGGAACGTGATCCCGATCTGGCTGAAAATTACACGACGCTCATGAGCGCCTTGAGGTTCCGGGAAAAAATGACGGGAAAATCCGCTTTGGCTGATATCGCCATCCCGGTGTTGGAAAAAGCCCTGGCCTTAAACCCCGACGATGAGAACACGGCGACGCGACTGCTTATCGCCCACATTGACGCCCGGACCCCCGGCTGGATGCGGAAAATGAAAACCGCCTGTGATCAGTGGCTGGAAAAAAAACCGACCCGGGTGGCGCGTATCGTCAACAGTGTCTGCCAAAGTCACAGCAAGGCGGACGAGGTGCCGGAAGAGCTTGTGGACCTGATCGCGGGCCTCTTGGAGAACAAGGAAATACACCAACGCTGTCACTACGAGGCGCGCCAGTTTTTTCAACGGGTGGGAAACACTGAAATCACTGTGCGCCTCGCCCGAAAGGCGCTGGATACCTGTGAGAAGCCGGATCAACGCTACCATTATGTCAGCCGGTTCGTCGAGGCGCTGGACAATAGTGAGGATCCAGGACGAATCATTCCCTTGCTCGCCGCCGAATTGCCCAACATCACGGATTGGAGCCAGGCGTATCATTTGAGTTCCGTACTCAATAACACCCTCCTTAAAACCAAACGCGAAGCTGAATCGGCCGCGGTCGCTGACAAGATTCTAGCCGCCACACCCACGGAAAACGTGATGGTCCGCTCCCAGGCGCTGGCCTTGAAAGGAGACAAAAAAGCGGGGGCGACATTGCTGTATGACACCTTTATGGCCGCCCCCGACCGGGGTAAAATCGCGTCGGTACTCTCCGCTCTCGAAAACGCCGGCATGTATCAGGAACTTGTCGCGGCATTGGAAAAACTTTTCGACATCTCCCCCGAAAGCCGCGGGGGATATCTGCGGAATTACTATAAAGCGCTCATCCATCTGGGGCGGACGGATGAGGTGCTTACCTACATCAGAAAAAATGCCGAGGATGTCGCCCGCAGCGGCATATTCTACGATATCGGCGCGACCTTCGCCAGAGAACGCCAAAGCGCCGCGTTGCATGAGCTGTACAAAGCGGTTTTAGCGGGCGCCGGTCAGACAACCCGGCGACAAGCCGATATTAGCAGGCAGTTTTTGTACTTTTTCCGTGAAGCTGAGGACATCGACGGCTTGTCCAAAGCCGGCCGCGCGTTGCTGAGCGTGGACGGGGAAGACGGGAAACACCGGGAATCCTGGTTGCGGACGTGGCGGTACGCGGCGAGACGGATCAACGCGTCGCCCCGCTTCTGCATGGACCTAAAGGCGTTGGTCAAAGAACGACCGGATGACACCATTTTATTGCCAGTTCTGGAAGCGGAATTGGCCAATCTCGCCCCCGCGGATCTCGCTGATGTTCTGGGAACCGTGGACACCATGCTTCTGGAGAACACCCCCGAGGCTCTGCGGACGAACGTCCGGCTTTTAACCAAAGCCAACCGCCCCGATGACGCGCTCACCTTGCTGGCCGCTCTTCAGAAACATCACCCGGATAAAATCACCGACGAAGACACCCGGACCCTTATCCAGGCGCATGTCCAAGCGGGTGACTGGGACGCGGCCATGGCGATGGTGACCACCTGGCGGGAAAAAGCGCCCGCTGATCTCACGCCCCTGTTCGTGGCCGCTCAAATCATGTCAGAGGCCGGCCGCCAGCCGGAAGCGGAAGCCCGGCTGGCCGAAGCGGGAAAACTGGCGGGCAACGATCTTAAAAAACTCGTCGCTTTTCATGCCGAGCACATTCGCTATTTTCAGCGTGTCAACCAACCCACGCAGGCGCTGGACTACTGGATGACCACGCTGCAATCCTTCCCGGCCGTCACCCGCGAGGCCCTGCCCGCCATCCAAAAAACGCTCCAGGACAAAGGCGCCTATGATCCGTATTTACGGGAAGCCGCCCGGATCTTCGCCAGCACACCGGAACAGGCGGAATACCTGGACTTGCTGAATGAACTGATTGGCCAAAACCGCGGGGGGGATGCCCGCTTCGCCTTGTACTTCGGCACGTTGGAAGGGCGGGCGGATATCAACGCCTTCACTAAACTCCTCACCGTCATGCGGCGTGATTGGGACAGTGATTATCAAGTCTCCACAGCCGCGGAATTTATCCGCATCCATCCGGCTCAGGGCGAAAAAATGCTGGAAAGCATCGTCCAGGTTTACAGCGATGAGACTGACCGGGCGACCCTGAAGGAAGGCTTGGAAAAAGAACTGCGCCGCGGCGAGCCATCCCCGGCGCTGCTGGGAATTCAAGCCCGGGTGACCGCCGACGAGGGAAACCTCGCGGAGTCCGCGAAACGATTCGCCCAAGCCGCGGAAAAAGCCACTGGCGTGTTAAAGGCGGCCCTCGGCATCTGTCAAGCCCGGGCGCTGGCGGCCGAGCACCCGGATCAAGCCCGGAAAATCCTCGCCGGTGTCGCCGCCGCCGCGGACGCGGGGCCGCTGGCCCGGACCGCCCGGGAGTTGGCCGCCAACCCGATCGCGGAACTGCCGTTTAACGCGCCGGGAGGACAGCCGGGCGGCCGGATGAATGTCATTCCCTAAGGGATGTCGGTGTCTTGATCACAATGATTTCTTCTCAAACCAGAAGAAAAGAACCACAACGCCGGCGATAAAAACCGGAATGACCAGCCAGGGCGAGACCCCGAGCGCCGTCGGAATCGTGATCTTGCCGAGCTCCCCCCAGGTCGCCACCGTTTTTTCCATAACCGGATACGCTTCCGCGTAAACCGCGGCGCCCGCCAACATACCCAACACCGCCCAGACCGCGTGCCAGCGGCCTTCGCCGATCGCTCCAAGCGATGTGCCGGGACAGTAGCCCATGACCGCCCAGCCGGCGCCGAACAGCAAACCACCAATCAGATTGGCGCCGACAACCGTCGCTTTGACCCCCATCGTCGCCAGATCCAAATGAACAAGTAGATGAATGCCGACCATCCCCACAATGATGGCTGAGAGCATGAACTTGAAAATCGTCATGTCGCGCAGGAGCATCGCCCCGACCTGTTTTTCAAAGCGCAGAACACGCCCCTGTTGAAGAAGCGCGCCGAAGATGATCCCTGTGATTAAGCCAATGAAAAGTTCCATTACCGCGTTCCTCCTTTCCGTGTTTTATAGACAACGTGAGCCACGATGACACCGGCGCCGAAAAACCCGGCCATCGCGATGAATCCACTGATCGACAGTTGCATGAGCCCGCTCAGTCCATGCCCGCTGGGACAGCCGCCCGCCAGACGCGCCCCGAACATGGCCACAATGCCGCCCAAAAAAGCGCCAATCGCCCGCACGCTGACTTTGTTCCCGAACCTCTCCGACCAAATCGGCGGAACGCCTTCGGCTTTAAAGCTCTTATCGGCTAACGACGCGCCGAGCGCGCCGATGAGAATCCCGATAACAACCATGAACTGCCAGTCAACGCGCACGTTCTTGGACTGATAGTAGGTGTTATTCTCCACGTGATCACTCGCCACCGTCTTCTCGACCAGTCCCGCGGCCCGCACGAATGTGGTCGAGGCGCCGAGATAATTACTCTTGTCAAGAACTTTAGTGGATACAAAAACCGACACCGTGGCCAGCACGCCGACAAGCGCGCCCGCCACATAGGGCCGCCATGATTTCACCGTTACCATGTCACATCTCCTTTTTTGTCTGTTTTAGACCCGTGCGGAATCACTTGAAAGCGCCATCCTTCCGCGCCGCGCGGTTCGTTTAGCGCCAGGCGTTTGTCGGCGGGTTTCGCCGACGTGTGAACAAGTTACCCTGTCCTCAGCCGAAACGCAAGTTGAAAATGGCGCGGATTTGCAATCGGTTAGTAGCTGGGGCGTAGGCCGGGGTTCCTTGCCCGGCTATGCCTTAAGACAGTCGGCCTTGGAAGACCGCCCCGCACAATGTCCCCCAGCTGCTAACCGGTTACGTGAATTTGCCTTGTTTGCCTGTTGATTTTTGCTGTTTATCTTGCATATTCATGCTGGCGGTTATCACGAGACCGCCCAAGTGAAAACGTTAAACTAGAAGGACTGCGCTATGAAATGGTTACTCGGCTGTTGTCTGTCCATGACCGCTCTTATGATTCTCAGTGGCTGCGCCGGTTCAGGCGGAAAGGCCGTGCCGCTGACCGCCACCGGTGTCCCGATTCATATTGATGTGCTCTCTGACCGCGGAGACCCGTCCACTATGGAGGAAAAACAATGGCGCTATCGGAATGAGGTCGGCGCCTATATGGAACCCAATCTGGTCCGCCGCCTGGGTGATTACAAATTTTCATCCGCTCTCATTCAGCAAGAGAGCGACTTCAAAAAACAACCGGGCACATACTTGTTGAAAGTGAGCATCACCTCATACAATCCCGGCAGCGCCGCGGCGCGGATTATGGTCGGTTACGGGGCCGGCGCCTGCTCCTTGGACTGTGAGTATGAATTGATTGACGCCCAAGGCCAGAGTCTGATGAAATGGACAGACGGTATCGGCACGTCCGGCGACTGGCGGCGGTTGCCCGTCGCGCTGAACAAACGCAATGGCCAAAAAATACGCGATTTTTTAGTGTCTAGATAATGCTTTGCTGTAGAAAAAAAGGCTCCGGCGGTCGTTACTGCCGGAGCCTTTTTTTGAAGTGTGGATGCATCGAATACCCGGGGTCTAACCCGCATCCCCATTAGGGGTAAAAAAGCCGCAGAGGACTGCGGAATCCAGGGGGCTGACAGCCCGTTCGCGATATCTCCCCGCGGAAATCTGGGAGTTGGAGGCTGCCAGGTACAATGTAAGCGTTGGTTGCCTGTCTGCGGAGTTTTCCCTGGACTCGCCGGACCCCCGGCGTGCCCCTTTACGCGCCCGGAGCCTGTCCTCCATAGCCATGACATGGCGGAGGAGGGTCGGGCGGCTCCACGCTTTCACGCTTTCACGCTTCATTTACACGGATGTTTTCGGGACGAAAACGCTCCAGAAAAGACTTCCACGACTTCCACGTTGTCACGCTTTCACGTTGTCACGCATTCACGCTTCATTTACGCAGATGTTTTCGAGACGAAAACGCTCCAGATGCTTTCAACGCCTTCAACGCCTTCAACGATTTACACGACTTCAACGATTTACACGACTTCAACGACTTCAACGACTTCAACGACTTTCAACGCCTTTCAACGACTTTCAACGCTTTTCAGCTTTCCTCCCTCAGCCGTTCTTCCCCACTCACCAGTATTTACGATCGTATTCGCGATGCATCCGGATGAGCTGCCAGCCCAGTTTGACACCGCCGAAAAAGAAGCGGACATGGTCCCGTAACGGCACTTTGGCGCGGTTGGCCCGGGCCGGAATCCGCTTGGCGCCCATCGCGTAAAGAATGGCGAAATACTTATAAAACTTCTTCAGTGGCAGTTTGGTGGGCAGAATGGTGTGAATGCAGTCGTAATAGGCGCAGGGATCATTGGCGATAAACGTGTCCAGGTTTTCTTTATACGACTGCGTTCCCGGCGGCGGCGACAACACCGTGAAGGCGAACTCCGCGGGGGCCAGATCCTTGATCGCTTGCTGGACCGTTAAAAAGTCCTCTTTGTCAAAATCCGGATCCACCATCAAAGCGGCGTGGATATTCATGCCCAAATCCCGGAGAATTTCACGGGCCTGGCGATTCTGAGTCGGGGTCGCATTTTTGTTGTAAGATTCCAGATTGGCGTCTTTCAACGATTCAAAGCCGATGTAGACGAATTCCAGGCCCGCTTTTTTCCATAGTTTAAACAGGTCGGGATCTTTACAAATCGTGTCACTGCGCGCCCAGGAGATATACCGTTTTTTAACGCCCCGTTCGATCAACAATTCAGCGATTTTCCGCATCCGGGCGGTGTTGATAAAGGTCTCGTCGTCGACGAAGTAGATGTACTCCTGTTCCAAGCTGGCGATCTCATCCACCACTTCTTCCGCCTCCCGTTGCAGATACTTGCCATTGGCGAGAAAATGCACCACGCAAAAGCTGCAGCGGGCCGGACAGCCGACACTGGTCCGGACACAAGCGGTTTCCGGGAACAGCGTCTTCATTTTTTCCCGGGGCTGTCCATAGGACATGCAGAAATAATCATGCATGTTGACCAAATCCCGCCGGGGTTTCACCATAATGCCGTCGGCTTTTATCGGCGGCGGCGCCTTCGCCGCCAACGCGTCAAAATTCGGCGAGGCGGTGGGAATAATCCAGTCGGACTCCGGCGGCTTCTCACCAGCGCTCAAAGACGCGAGAATCTCCCGCATCGCCGACACGCCATCAGCCCGCACAATCACGTCAAATAAATCCGGATAGTTACAGTCCGACGGGATGCTGGACGGATGAATGCCACCGAGCACAATCACCGCCTCTGGAGTTAATTCCCGGGCGATGGCGGCCAAATCCTTATTCACACAAAATTGGCTCGAAAAACCCGTGAAACCAATACAGTCAGGCTGATAGTCCAACAAGGTCCGCTTAAACTCGTTGACCGGTTTCTTCGCCACCGCCAAGTCACATATCCGCACATCATGCGGGGCCTCAATACCGCCCGCGATCAATTCCAGAGCATACGGCTCCAAACGGATCATCGATTGCAGCCATTTGGACGTGGGAAGATAAGGATGTGGACGAACCAATAGGACTTTCAGAGATTTCATGGATTTTCCGGACCAATATATGCCTGTGAAGATAAACGATGAATTCGGACTTTTTGAACCGGACTCAATACAGGTACTTTACCCCGGCTTATTCCCGCTTCAATATCCCCCCCTCAAACTTGAGCCGCGCCGCCCGCCGCGCCAAACTCCGCGCGCTCACTCCCCGTAAACGACCACCGTTTTCCGCTCATACAGCCCAAAGAGAACACTGAACACCTTTTGATCCGCGTAATATCCCGCTTCCATGCCCGCGTCCTGGGCTAATTTGTCCAGCTCACCGGTCGACACGGTCACATTGAATCCGTACCCGCTGAAAGGTTCTTTCAACTTGTGCCGATGCGTTTCAACCGCCTTGTTCCCAACCGGTGTCTCGTGAAAATCCCGGCTGAGGGGATAGGTGCAAGAGGTATACAAAACGCCGTGACAGCCGCACAGAAACAAGCCGGCCGCAAGGAGAAACAGACATGTCCATCCAGTCTTCATAGCCACTCCCCGGGCGTTAATCGCCATAAACAATTGTCGTGAGTCTGGTGTAGGCGCCAAACAGGAAGAGACGCAATTCGCTGTCGGCATGGCGGATGACGGTGAGGCCACCGTCTTCAGCCGCGGCCTGCGTGCCGCCGTCGCCCCAGGCGGCCAGCCACATCACCGTGTGAATGTCCGCCCGCCCTTTTTTCGTCCCCAGTTCGGTCTTGTCAAAATTTTGATCCAGCGGGGCTCGCACATGCGTGTAGACACACCCTGTCTGCATAATGCCAGCCGCGACTAAAACCCCTGTCATCTTCAACCATTTTTTCATGATCTCATCCTTGTGCTGAGTATGGACTCGCGCGATATGCGGAAACGTGACCTGTGATCCGAAATTAGTCGTCACCCTGTCCGTCTTATTTTCCCGCTGGCGGTTTTTTCGATGGCCGCCACACGGTCAAACTGTTTGGGCACTTTATACGACGGAAGATGGCGGTAACAATAACGACGGAACGCCGCTTCGTCAAACCCGTCTTCGCTAATCACCACGCGCGCCACGGGCAACTGTCCGAAGGCGGGATCCGCGACCGGATACACTTGAGACTCGGCCACTCCGGGATAGGCGTTGAGCACTGTCTCCACCTCGGCCGGAAAAATTTTCATCCCGGCGAAATTAATCACTTCCTTTTTCCGCCCGTAAATGAACAAAAATCCATCCTCATCCAACCGCCCGAGATCGCCCGTGTGGAACCATCCGTCGGGATCAATGTCCGTCCGCTTCCGCCAGGGAGAAAAATAGGCGTGAAACATCCCCTCACCCCGGAAAAGGATCTCGCCGTCCGGCTGAAATTTAAGCTCATAATCAGGCCCCACCCGGCCCACTGAACCGGCTTTCGCCACCTCCCCCGGAGCCTGAACACAGGGCAGACCCACCTCAATAATGCCATACGCCTGACATAAGGGAAAACCAAACTTATCCTCAAACAGCGCCGCGGTCGATGGCGGCAGGCCAATCGCCGTGGACACCGCCATGCGGATGTCCGCCAGCGACCGCGCCGGCACATCCGGCGATTCCGCCAGGGTCTGGTAGTGATATGGCGACGCGTACATGAACGTGCCTTCTCCGCGGGCCAGGCTGTCCAGCGCGTCTTCAGGAAACGACTCCACGCAGATGGTTATGGTCACACCCCGGCGCAGAAACAACAGAATCGTCACGACAAAATGAAAACTCATGGACAACAGCCATAACACGGTGTCCCGGTCAGTCATCTTAAGTGTTTTATCCGCCGCGTCGGTACGGGCGATCACCCCCTCGTGCGAAATGACGACCCCTTTGCTCATGCCCGTGGTACCTGAAGAAAACCGGACAAACGCGGGATTGCAGCTCAGATATTCAGGATGATCCCCCCCCTTTGTGGCCCGCTGTTGGATAAACAATGTCCGGATATGAGCCGGTTCCCGGGGTAGCGGGACGGCGGTGCCAAAGGCGGCCGGTGGACGGACGGAGATTAACCACCGCACATCCATACGCTCCATGACCCCGGCGATGTCGTCAAATGAATGCGACAATGACACTGGCACGATCACCGCCCGCAGCTTCATCACCGCCAGGGATACGGTCACGTACTCCATACCGTCATCGGCGAACACCGCCACCCGGCAGCCCGGTCCCATGCCTTGGGCGGCCAACGTCTCGGCCATCCGCTCCACCCCGGCGAAAAGTTCGCCGTACGTCACGCGGCGATCGCCTTCCACCAAGGCCACTTTCTTGAGCCGCCGCGCGTTTTCGGCGAAAATCACATCAACAACATTCACAGTGGCTGTCATCCTGATCCTTTTACCCGTTGTTTAAATAAGTCACGGCTTCTTCCGCGGCGGCCTCACCCGTGCTGAAGCTCGTTCCCGCCACCCGGCAAGAAGCCAACGCCCGCGGCTCGGCCGACAAACACCGGCCCGCCGCGAATAAATTGTCCACAGCCAGCGCCCGCAAGCATCCTCGCCCGATGCCGTAACAGGCCCCCGGCGCCATGTACCCATACTCCGGGCGGCCTTCGGCCCCCCAGAATTCAATGGGCCAGGCGCTTTTGACACAGGTTTCGCCCGGTTGTTTGCCGGACATCACATCCTGTTCGGTTAACACGTCCCGCCCCATCAACCGGTGCCCGTCCCGGGGCAACACCCACGGCGACATCTGTCTGATCACGCCGTCCGCGAACATGTCCAAATCTTCCCGCAACCATCCAACCAGACGCTCGGCGACAGTCGCCGGAGAAACCGCCGCGGACTCCGCGGCGGGAATATTGAGGCGAAGAACGCCTTCTCCGGCCGGCCCGGCGGGAGAAAACGTCGTGTAAGCCGCCCAATGGGGTACCTGGTCCTTTACCCGCGTCAACCGCTGGCGGATGACGTAAGGCACCCGCACGGGCGACAACGCGTCCGTTTCGTTCTTCAAACCGGACACAGACACGCTGAAACCAACGGCGGGGTGCGGATCCGACGGGGATTCAGGCCAGCCGGCGCCGACCGCTTGGATCACCGCGCCGCCGGAACAGTCAATCACCGCCCGGGGGCGCGCGGTCCACCGTCTCCCTGAAGCGGATCGCAGGTCAACCTCCGTCACCCGCCGACACGCTGTCCGCGCGCCGGCGAAAGCGGTCGCCAGGCAAACGTCCAGCCCCCCTTCCCCCGCGGCCATTTCCCGGCTGACAGTTTCAAAATCAGCCCACCTGAACGGATGGATTTCCACGCGGCCCACACGTTGCCCCCGGCGGGGAATCCGACCATCCAGGCGGTGGACAAATTCCGTGACGAAACCGCCGTTGAGAACCCGGAACGACTGGCCAGGATCATGGGCGTAATAACCGCATAGCTGATTGTGAAACCCGGCCACTGGCGTGCCGCCCAACCGATCCCACCGCTCAACCAGTGACACGCGGAGTCCGCGGCGGGCCGCCGTGACGGCGGCCGCCAGTCCCGCCGGACCGCCGCCAACCACTAAACAATCGATGTGTTGATCAGCTCCCACGATCGTCTCCCACGTCCCGGAGGACCGCATCCAGGCGCTTCATGATGTCCGCCCGCTCCGTGGCGGTCAGCAATCCCGCCAGAGACGACAGAACAACATTCAGGCGGCCGTGAAACGATGTGAAAAACAACCCGACACCGGGCGCGGGGGGCACACGGGGCATGTGATGAACATTGTCCACCTCCAGGCCCATGAAGGCCGTGTCTTGATAGCCGCTTTCGGCGATATAGGAAAAAGCGAAAGACGCCTCCGCCCCATGACACAATATTCGCATCACCCGGTTCAAGATGGACACCGGCAGAATGCGCGTCAGCATGCTCATCTCCGCGAAGTCCGCGGAACGCTTGCGCCGGGCGTTTTCCAGCCATTGCCGACTGGCTGATGTCCACAAACGGGGGAGATCCCCCGCCTCTTGCCGGAGAAATTTAAAAAACAGAAATGACACGTGATTGAAGAAAACCTGATCCTCCGCCCCGGCGGCCGCCCGGCCATCCACGTTCACCGACACCACATAATCCCCCGACCGGTTTTTCTTCTCAAAAACCGTGTTAAACACATGTGTGGCGCAGCCCAGAAGATACGGTGTCATCATTAAAAACCCGGCCCGGTCATCCGCCGCGTCCGCGACACGCTGGCTGGCCTGGGGGGAATAATGCGAAAACCGGTATTCAGCCGGGCGAATCTCTTGCGCGGCGCGGCGGAGCGGTGACAGCGCCGCGGAGGGCTCTTCGCCCCGCAAACTCAAAAAAGTCCGGTTAACATGTTTGCCGGCGGTGAACTTTCTTAGCCAATGGCTCAAATGGGCGGGTGTTCCGGAAACCGGCACCCCGTCTCCCGTGAAGCGGTGAAGCGCCATCAACACCATTTCCGCGCCCCGGGCATCCAGCAGGCGATGGTCAAAGCGCAAGGCGACGAACGACTTGCTCCCCTGGGTGATTAACGAGAACGCCAGATGGTGCCGAGCGTGAGCGAACGGCTCATTGACAATCCGGGCCAGCTCATCAAACACGGCGGTCACTCCGCCCTCAACAGGAAGGTCCACCACGCGGACGCGGCTGTTTTCCGGCGCGGCGACCTCCGGAATGGACCAATAAGGCGCTACATGCCAAGCCCGGCGAGTGACACCACCCACCACCGGATTGACGGCGACAAAGCGCCGCGCCCGTTCACGGAAAGCCCCCTCATCCAGCCGTCCTTTCAGTTCCAACACGACTTGGGACACGTTGCCGACCCCGGTTTCCCGTTTCGACGCATGGTCCAAGGCGCGCACCATCCAGTCCATGCCGGTCAAATAGCGTCGGTTTGGTGAAAAGAAAAGCATAGTCAGTAAGCGGGGAATGTACATAAAAGAATGTGGACATAGAATAGGTTTGAATACGGAGTTTTCCACCCGGCGAGTGAACTTACAGCGCGGCGGATTTCGCCGTTGACGGATCTTCGTCTCCTCCACAACCGAAACGAGCGGTTCCCGCGAGGAAACCGCTCGTTTATGACATGATTCACGACATGAGCCCGTGATGGGTCAGAAGCGGTTATGCCTCCGGCCACCGACGCGTGGTTTATTCACTTACAGAATCTCCACCAGCTCCAATTCAAAGGTCAAGTCTTTTCCCGCCAAGGGGTGATTTTTATCCACCGTGATATCAATGGGGGTGACTTCAGTGATATGGATCCGAATGGGCCGCCCGTCATGATCCTTCATCTGCATGGCCATGCCCACTTCCGGGGTGATCGTTTTCGGAAAATCCACGCGCGGTATTTTCCACGTGGCATCCTCGTGGTAACGGCCGTAAGCCTCCTTATACGGGATATGGATCGTCTTCTTCGTGCCCACTTCCATACCCAAAACACCCGTGTCAAACCCCTTGATCACCTTCCCCTCACCAACGGTGAATTCAAAGGGCCCGCGATCGACAGAGGTGTCGAAAACCGTGCCATCGTCCAAGGTTCCGGTGTAATGCAGACGAACGGTGTCACCTGTTTTGACTCTGGCCATGATAACCTCCTGTAAGGGTTCCCCCGGCTTGTTCCGGAAGATACGTTGACGTTCATTCAAATTCACTTTAAGGGTTAAACCAACCTTTGCAAGCTCCACTTCCCCGCATGTTAAAAAAAAATGACCACCATCGCACAGCATGTCGGGAATTATCGTGTCATCGGATTCTGAACAAGGGAACCATTGATCTGGAGAGATGTCTGAATTCTTTTATAGTGCCTTGCTTTGGCTCGCAAGTAATGGCATGTGGAATCACCAGATATCGAAAGCTGGGTGTTTCGGGTGGCTTTGTGCATAGCGAAAAGAATCAAAAGGACATCAATTCATGAACTGGCAAGACGTTTCCAAGATGGATTTAGTCATGTATTCCACTCCCTGGTGCGGGGATTGCCGACGGCTCAAAGGGATCTTTTCCCGGAACAACGTTCCCTATGAGGAAGTGGATATTGACGCTGACGCGCAAGCCGCGGAGGAATTGAAACAGGCGACGGGCCGGGGCGCCATTCCCTATGTGCGCTTGCCCAACGGCGCGTTTATCCGGGGCTGGCATAATGAAAGCCCGGCCGGGTTCCATGAGAACATTTTTTTTAAAGAGGTGGAAGCGGCGCTGGGATGAACCCGCCTTTTGTATGTGACCCGTCACGTGTGGCCGCAACGTTTATGTTTGCTTCGGGATTCGACTGCGCATTTGGCAAAACTGACCGGGTTGGACATACGATTGACAGCCTAACTTAGCGAAATCCTGGATTTACAAAACCTAGATTAAGAGAAAGGAATGTGATGCTGACTGCTTTCACAAACACCCCCCATTTGATAGGGCAGAGACCAAACGGATTGCCACGTCTGGCAAATTACTTTTTCGCACTTTTTATTTCCCTGGCCACTATTTCCAAGTCTGTATCGGGGGCCGAACCGGGTATGCCGGGTGATTTCCAAAAAGTGCCCATGACAAGGAGAATGTATTCTAACAGTAAGGGTTACTTCCAGGGAAATCACAAAACCACATTCAAGAAGCTTTTTGAAGCCGGAGGCAGTTTTTGGCTGAATAATAATAAAACAGCTGAATCGGCAATTGATTACGCCCTTTCCGAGCAGTCATTGGTCATATATGCTCCTGACGACTATGATGGCGGCCCGGGATGGGGGGCTTACCTTTATACCAGCCCGAATGCGACGGGCAGACTCCCCAATAATTACAAAGAAATCATGCGGAAACATAAGCTGATATACGTTGCGGCCAACGGGACCCAGAACGGAAGTGGCTTGCTGAGAAGAATGGCGTTAACCTTGGATGCGCTTGCGACAGCTCGTTCGATGTATACTATTGATCCACAACGGGTTATTATAAGTGGCCTTTCCGGTGGCGGGACTGTGGCAACAACTCTTGGCCTGATGTGCCCGGAACTATTTATTGGCCTGGTCAATCACTCATCCCAATACTATTTGACCAATGTGCCGGGCAATACCCATTCAGAACATTTCTCCTATCTCAACGGGTATTTGAAGGATAGTGGGGTCAGAAAAATGACCGGGGACTTAGCCAAGTTTAAATGTCGCTGGGCCTTTGTCACAGGAGATAGAGATAAAAATTATCAGCAGATGCTGGGTGTCGCGGACAACTGGAAAAGTCTGGGATTAGACGCACGCCTGTTCAACCAGCCGCAAATGGGCCATACATTAGCCAATCCCGAATATCTCGATCAGATGTTGACGTGGATTGAGGAAAGACGGGATCAAGACGCGGTCAAGGAACTCCAAGCCCTAAAAAAGCAGAGACAAATGAACTTACTTCTAGCAAGCTGCAAGCGGATTCTTTCATCCGCACCGGCCTATCAGGAACAGTTTAAAGAAGCCACGAAACTAATGGAGCAGTTCAAGGAGCTGGCGGAGAAGAAAGCTCAGCACCTGTTGCAAGACACCCCGGATGTCAAAGCGATGATTCATCTTGATAGCCAGTGGCCTCAATTGCCATCAACACCCGCATTGAAAACAAAAATAAATGAATCGGGTGAAAAATACGCCGAAAAGATTCTTGCCGAAGACCCCGTATCTCTCAAAACCTTGAAACAGTACCTCTCATACTTCGGAGAATACGCGTGTGCCGCACCGGTGAAAGATGAGTTTAATCGAAAAGGCGAAGAGATGTTGAAAAAAATGGCGGAGAACCCACCGGACACAAATAAACTTATTTCGTTTGTACACTATTGGCATGACATGCCCTGTGCCGAATCTGTGAAAAAGGATTTGGGTGCTTTGGGTGAAAGAGAATTGTCCGCTCTGGCTTCAGAACAACCTGTCTTAGAAAAGCATATACGACACTTTATAACAAAATGGACCGGATTTCCGGTTGCGGAAAAAGCGATGGAAGAATTAGAAAAATTGGCAGATGAAAAACTGAATCATATTGAGGAAATCACCAGGGAAGATGTGAAAAAGTTTCAATTAGAAGCTTTTATTTCCCAGTATAAAGGAACCCGGGCGGCCAAAAGAGCTTTGATTGAGCATCGTCAAATCAGATGATTTGGCTTCAAAGCTGTCAACGTTTCCCACGCCTCGTGGACCGGCAGCGGTGACCGGTCGCGCTCGCCGCGCTGGCGGATGAAACGGATCGTCGCCAATCCGTCAAACCAGCGGTCAAACTCCCGGCGCAAGTGATCCGCGGTTTTACACTGGCGCGACAATTTACCCCAAACCACGTCCAGTTTGTTTAGGGCCTCCACAGAGCCCACCCAGTCCGGCAGACATTCGGTCAAGGCGGGCGGGCGCTGAACGCAGGCGGTGTCGAGCAAACGCAGGAACGTTTCCAGTTCTTGAAACGCCTGCGGATCCGGCGCGGTCTGCGCGACATCGGCCTCCAATGCTTCAGCCATCCGGGGGCCCGTGCCGAACGGCACCCGGCGCGAGATCCGCGGAGACGGAAACACCCGGACCTTGGGAGCGTCTATCACGTTTCCGACCTTGGCGCACTCCTGAAGAAAATAAAAATCTTCGCCGGCTTGCCGTTTGACCGGCATGCCGCCGGCCAGACAATACATTTCAGCCGTGCTGGCCATGGCTGATCCCACGGTCTGAAATGCGTAGGGAGATCCCGCCCGGCGCAGCCCCGTGACCATGTAGGTCAAATACAATTCATACGCGTCAATGGCCGCTTGAGCGGCCGCGGACTCCGCGGGCGAATGGGAATAGGAAAAGGTGAAGGCCAACCGCCCGGCGGGCAGACGGTGTAATTGGGTCACATAATCCTCGGCGGCCACCGTGTCCGCGTCTAAGTGGGCGAGGATAAGAGGAGCCAAATCCGCTGATTCGTTTTGACTTAACAGCTTCAGGGCGCTGTCGCAGCCAATTCTCCGGGCCAGTCCCACGCCGCCATGCCCCGGCAATTCACGGCCCGGCGATGTGGCGTCAACCCAGCGAAGATCAGGCAGCGTCGCCGCGCCGTCTCGGGCCAGCCAGTCAAGCGTGCCCTGGTTGTCGGCTTCCACGTCCCGCGACGACGACACGGGGCGGTTAACCACGACCAACACCAGCGTTTTTTCGAGTTCAGCGGCGGGCGACGCGGCGAGAGACGCGAGGGTCGCGGGCACATACGCGGCCTCGCGCATCGCCGGAATGACCACCACCGAGGCGATCGGGCGGGCGGGCGGATCCGCGGGGATCACATCCCGGAAGACACCCCGTTTCGCCAAGTATTTTTTTATCGTCGCTGGTATTCGCTCAGTTTTCATACCTGGAACCGGTTCCGGAGGACCGTCAAAGAACGCGTCGCGCCGGTTGCAAAAAAGAGTCACTGTCTTATTTTAGGATATGTTCAGTCATAATCGCCGCGGTTCCCCCTCAAACCGGGCTTGATTTTATCAGAACACGCGGGAGTCAGTGTGCCACGACACCTTGTTTGCCGCGTCATTTTTTAATATACCGCTTTAACCGTTGGAGCGCCTTGTGTCCCTGACCGCCAAACAAAATCTAGACTGGGAAAACCTGGGGTTTTCCCACCGTGACACCCATTGTCACATCCGCTACACGTTTAAAGACGGTCAGTGGGACGCGGGCCAGCTGGTCAAAGACCCCCACATATCCGTTCATATCGCCGCCACCGCCCTGCATTACGGGCAGGCCGCCTTCGAGGGGCTGAAAGTTTTTGAACGGCGGGACGGCAGCCTGGCCGCTTTCCGCCCCGGGGATAACGCCCAACGTCTGGAAGACACCGCCAAACGCGTCTGCATGGCGCCGGTTCCCAAGGACATGTTTGTCGACGGCATCACGCGCGTCGTACAAGCCAACGCCGACTTTGTGCCTCCTTACGGCACCGGCGGCGCCTTGTATGTCCGCCCGTTGCTTTTCGGCAGCGGTCCGCGGATCGGCATCCAGCCGGCCGCGGAATATACCTTCATTATTCTTGTGTTGCCCGTCGGGAACTATTACAAAGGCGGCTTACAACCCGTCCGGGCCGTCATTTTAGACAACTACGACCGCGCCGCGCCGCAGGGAGTCGGTCACGTCAAAGTGGCCGGGAACTACGCGGCCAGCCTGGAACCACACCACGTCGCGGCGGAGATGGGATTTCCCATCGAGTTGTATTTAGATGCCAAAGAGCACCGGTATGTGGACGAGTTCGGCACCTCGAACTTTGTCGCCATCACGCATGACAACACCTTTGTCACAGCCAAATCACACTCGGTGCTGCCCAGCATCACCAATCGGTCATTGCAGACCATCGCCCGGGACATGGGCATGGCCGTTGAGATCCGCCCCATCGAATACAGTGAAATCGGCCACTTCGCGGAAGTCGCGGCCTGCGGCACAGCGGTGGTGATCACCCCGGTCAATGAGATTGTCCGGGGGGATGAGACGATCCGGGTGGGACCCGCGGACGGGTGCGGTCCGGTCTTCCAGAAACTCTATGATCAGGTCCGGGCCATCCAACAGGGCGACGTTGACGACACCCATGACTGGATGACGCCTGTTCCGCTTGACTGATTCCGACTGTCCTCCAAAGGCGGACCCGCCTCAGGCGGAAAGTCGGTACACCTACACAAGCAAACCAGGCGTGCTGAAAAATGTCCAGCCCACCACCGTTGGTGTACCGGATTTATCCGGAAAAGACGGCAGTATTATTCGGGGCACATTACATTAAAAGATTGACAGTTGGTGTGGTGCATCGCCAAGCCAACCGCCGTCACACCCATTCAGCGGGCTCCAGGCAACAGAGAAAAATACATTTCACAGCCATCCACCGGGATGGGTTAACTTTGTCCTGAACCTTGTCCTGAACTAAAGTCGAAATGGTTTCAGATTCGAGACACCGCCGCAGGCAGAGCCAGGGCGCAGCGAACGGGGATGACTTCTGCCTTTATATCCGCTCCACGGTCAATTGAAGACTTTTCTGCAGGGCGGCTTTAAATGCCATATCCTGGGCAAAGAGCCGGTATAATTCCATCTCCCCCATCCGGCGTTTCAGCATGGTATCGTTAAGTATCTTGGCAAAGGCGAGTTGCCGGGTATGCGGATCATGATTGTTTTGATATTTCGTCGTAAAGTCCGGATGTGTCTTAATGGTTTCGGCAATATTGATGAATTTCACCCGCTGTTCTTCCGGCGTGGCGCTCCACCCCTGAAACCAGCGGTCATTGAAATGCCGGGCAATTTCATCGAGAGGATCAACGTCTCCTTCGTCGCCGGGCTTTCCTCGGGGATTTGGGTTTTGAGGATCAAGTTCTGCCTCAGCAGCATCTAAAGAAATACTGTGATTAAGCTTCACCCGCTCCAGTCCATAAGAGCTTAAGTCAACACTTTCCAGCAGGGCATCCAGGGTGTCGGTGTTCGGATCTTTCACTTTCAACTTCGGGATCAAAAACTTCAAGAACCAATACAGTTTTTCCCAAGCCAAAACTTCATATGGGATAATGGCGGCCATCTGCCCATAGATTTTGACAAATTGCTTGGCTTTGATCTTAAAATCAACTTTCTCATCATTGTCCAGTTCAAGCTCACTGTTAAACCGCTTCGCTGCCGTGTCAATAAGGGGGCTCAGTTGATCGATTGATTCATTATCAAAGTAGCGTGTGACAAATTCTTCGACTTCATGCCACTCATAA
Organism: Lentisphaeria bacterium; assembly: GCA_032251435.1. Classification (GTDB taxonomy): domain Bacteria; phylum Verrucomicrobiota; class Lentisphaeria; order Oligosphaerales; family MVZH01; genus JAVVEH01. Next base: position 91,003 of record JAVVEH010000003.1, read on the forward strand.
ACCCCAACCTCACCGAGCTTATCCTTCAGTTCATGGAGCACATTGACATCGGTTGCTTTAGACAAAGAGGTGGCCGTATAAAACGGGTCAAATGCCTTCTTTATTTCATCGACAGTATTGAAAAAGTCCAAAACAAACAGATCTTCATTTTTTTTGCCCAGCTTGGATGACGCGCGATTCAGGCGCGACAATGCCTGTACGGCCTGCACCCCCTGTAATTTTTTATCCACATACATGGTGCAGAGCTTAGGCTGATCAAAGCCCGTCAAATATTTGTTCGCCACAACCAGCAGACGATTCTCATCTTCGTTCACCCCCTGCGGTTTTTTGTCGCCTGCGTAATTCTTGTCAAACATCTCCGCGGTATGGGCATCGGGAAAACCATTTAAATCCGCTTCTGTATAGTCATTTCCATCGACATTTTTGGTGCCCGAAAAAGCGATGAGCACCTTAAACGGATTCCCGTGTGTCTCTAAAATTGCCTGTATTGCCTTATAGTAGCGGATGGCCGTTTCAATATTCTGGGTGACGACCATTCCTTTACCCTTGCCCCGCAGTTTTTTAGCGTTAACCACTTTGGGGATAAAGTGCTCCATCATGATTTCCGCCTTGACCCCGATTGTCCGTCGGCTCCGCTCGACATGGCCGCGTAATTTCTTTTGCGCTTTTTGGCTGTTATACTCCGGATTTTCCTGAATCGATTTTTTTATTTCATAATACGACTTGTAGGTGGTGTAATTGGCAAGAACATCGAGAATAAAACCCTCTTCAATGGCCTGTTTCATCGAATAAAGATGGAATGGCTTAAAGCTGCCATCCTCCTGTCGTTCCCCAAACTTCTCCAGAGTTGCATTCTTTGGTGTGGCTGTAAAGGCGAAATAGGAGGCGTTACCCCGCATCTTGCGCGTCCGCATGGCCTTTAAAATTCTATCCTGCGTGTCTTCCTCTTCATCTGCTCCCATAGCCCGATTCATATTATCATGTGCGGAACCGCTCTGCGAGCTGTGCGCTTCATCAATGATGACCGCGAAACGCTTGTCACTGAGATCGCTGATCCCATCAATGATGAAGGGGAACTTCTGAATCGTGGTGATGATGATTTTTTTGCCGCTTTCCAAAGCCTTTTTTAAATCGGAGGCTTTATAGGCCGGGGCGATAATATTCTTCACTTCCGAAAAATCTTTGATATTATCCCGCAATTGCCGGTCCAGCAAGCGCCGATCCGTCACCACAATAACCGAATCAAACAGAGGCCGCATTGTGGTATGTTTATGGCCATCTCCATCATGTGATCTCAGCGTAATACCGGTCGGAGACTTTTGCTGTTCCGTTATTTTCGCACCGGGAAGGTCCGCCTTTTTCGGATAAGCCTCAATCAACTGGTACGCCGCCCAGGTAATGGAGTTGGATTTGCCGGAACCGGCCGAATGCTGGATCAGGTAGGTTTTGCCCACCCCGTGCTCGGATACATCTTTGATTAATTCACGCACCACGTCCAATGATGATAGCGGGGGAAAAAGAGTGTGCGTTTGGCCAAAGGGACCTTGCTGCCACCGTCAAACCGGACGAAATGCTGGATGATGGTCGCCAGGCTCTTTTTGGCAAAGACATCCTGCCACAGATAGGCGGTTTTATGTCCATGCCGATTCACCGGATTTCCCTTCCCTTCGTCGCAGCCTTTGTTGAAGGGCAGAAAAAAGGTGTTTTCACCCGCCAGTTTGGTGGTCATGTAGACCTCGTCGGTATCAACCGCCAGATGCACCAGACAGCGGCCAAAAGTTAATAACGGCTGATGGCAGTCCCGGTTTTCGCGATATTGCTTTTGACCATGATAGCGCGCTGTCTGCCCAGTCCATGGGTTCTTCAACTCGATTGTAACCAGCGCGATTCCGTTGAGAAAAAGAACCATGTCGATCTCTTCCAGCGGGTTTGTCGTATTGTAGCAAACCTGCCGAGTGCAACTGAAGATGTTTTCGTGGAAGTTTTTGACGACCTGTAGGCTGCTGCTGGCCAGAGGAGCGGGAAACATCAGCGAAAAGTGGGCGTCATCCACATCCAGTCCCTTCTTCAACAGATGCAGCACACCATACTTTTTCATCATCCGGTCAAAGCGTTCCAGAATCTTTCGCTTCCAGTCATCCGAGCTGTGAAGTTTTAGCTTTTCGAGCTCCTCTTCCTGGGTATTGTTTAAGAAGGTCCAGAATTTGCGCTCGTCAATGGCGTACTGGGCATTGAAATCATTGGGAAGGCCAAGCTCGTAATGCGGGGCGGAATAATCGTCCGCCCCATTCGCGGCGGCCATTCCCGCGTCCAGCTCCTCCAAACATGTGCCGGTCAGGTATGTTTGAATCGTCGCCTCAAGAGCTTGTTCATTCGTTTGGCTGGTCATAGTTTTCTCTTATTCCACAAGATTGTCGCATCGCCTGTTTATTCTAATTTTCATAAAGTAAACTGCAAGTCATCGACAAACGTTAAATAGTGCGAGCAACCGATCGGTATTTCATTCCTTGACATACCCTTTTTTTGACTTACTCAGCCTGTTGAGTAAATGATCTCACGGCATTGAGCCTGCAATAAAAGCAAGGGACCCGCCTTTACCTCCCTTTACAATCTCTTTTTTGGTGTCTAGCTGAAAAGGGCATTTTATTGCAAAAAACGCACCAATAAATAGATTTGCTATTGTTTTTGACATGATTGGCGAGTATACTATGCAACAAATGCGATGGATAAGCATCACATAGATGAAGGAACGTTATGTGGAAACTGGACACAAACTATATCAACCAGAACAGTGTAAAACGATGCAATAAAAGCCATCCGGATGAAATGGCCTCTGTAACGGCCGAGCTTGTCAAGTTAATCAGCTTTCTGCAGGCTGGAAAAAAGATTGAAGAATTAGTTTCACTTGTTAAGACTCTGAGTTACGAACGTGATGACGTTTACAGAATACGCGAAAAAGGTAGAAAGAATTTTGCGCCAGTGCGGCTTTATATTTTGATTGACGCCACCTTGGAAACTGTTTTTCTTCTTGCGATTGGCGGGAAAACAGCCCAGAATCAAGATATAAATAAAGCTGTTAAGGTCGCCTCTGCTATAAGGCCAAAAGGAAAAAGGACAGAAAATGGAAAAAAAGACACACACCGATCCTCTTGAAGCGATGGCCGCGCTCTGTGAAGATGACGGTCTGAAAAAGCGGGTTAGGAACGAACAGAAACTTACCCAGTTGATTGATGAACTGGTCCGCCGCCGGGTTATGCGCGGTCTTTCACAGGCCGATATTGCCCGCGCTTCCGGCATGACACCATCAAAAATTTGTCGTCTCGAAAACAGTTTTGATGAATCGCTGCGTCTTGAAGATGTCGCGCTCTACTGCAAAGCTCTTGACATTAGTTTCGGCATGGTTCTTGATGACAAGCAAATGACCTGTGCGGAGAAACTGAGATTTCATGTCGAACAGATGAACAGGCAGCTTGAGACAATTCAAGAGCTTGCCGAGGTATGTGACGATACCAAAATCATTGAGGGAATACATAAATTTCAGGCGAATGTTCTTCTCCAGCTCGCAATGCGGAGTAACAACCATGCCGACCGAATGCTCCGGCATATTTATATGGTGTTCGGGGAACCGGAAGAATTGAACTCCGAAGAGGAGACACCACGGCTTCAGGTAAGCACCGCACCTGAACCCGCTTGCGTCTGAGTAAGTGACTTCGCCACGTTTTCTTTTCTCAGCCCGTTGGACAAAAATCTAACGGGCTTTTTTGTGTAAGCGTCACACCTGTACCATTTGATATTTGCGGATTCCGCAAATAGTTGAGGAGATCTCCTCGGAAAATTCAATTTACCCCTGAATGTCGTCGCAATAAAAGCAAATCGGAGGACCCCTTAATTACGATCCCTTAATTAAAAACAACCACCTATCACGAATCACAAATCACGAATCAGCGGCAGCAATGACTCTTCATTACTGCTTGATTGCCCCCTTTTCCTTGATTTACTCATCATATTGAGTAAATTATCTCACTGAATTGAGTAATTTTTGTTATTATATTGAGCAAACAGTCTGAAGGCGATCAAATATGTTTAAACGAATCATTTTCAGTGATGTTTTAAAACGCCTGTTTGAACCCCGGAATTTCATCCAGGTTCTGGCGGGGCCGAGACAAGTCGGCAAGACGACACTAGCCAGACAGTTGATGGAGGAGGTGGATATGCCGGTTCATTACGCTTCAGCGGATGAACCCACCCTTAAAAACAACAGTTGGCTGGAGCAGCAATGGGAAACCGCCCGCTATAAAATCAAAGATAAAAACAGGGAAGCCTTGCTGGTTCTTGATGAAATTCAGAAACTCCCGAATTGGTCGGAAACCGTAAAACGGCTTTGGGACGAAGATAGTTTTAACCATGTCCAACTCAAGGTAATTCTCCTTGGTTCCTCTCCGTTACTGATAAAATCGGGACTGACTGAAAGTCTCGCCGGACGCTTTGAAATTGTTCCGGTGCGCCACTGGTCATACTCGGAAATGAAAGACGCGTTCGGGTGGGATTTCGAGCACTATGTGTATTTCGGCGGCTATCCGGGCGCGGCGAGTTTAACCGGGGATCGGGACCGGTGGACCCATTACATCAAAGAATCTCTGATAGAAACGAGTATTTCAAGGGACATTCTTTTAATGACCCGGGTTGACAAACCGGCGCTTCTGCGGCGGATGTTTGAATTGGGGTGCGCGTATTCCGGGCAAATATTGTCCTACCAGAAAATGACCGGACAACTACAGGATGCCGGCAACACAACCACTCTGGCCCACTATCTTGACCTCCTCGCCAGCGCGGGATTTGTCGTTGGACTCCAAAAATACGCCGGGCAACACGTACGCAGGCGGGCGTCCAGTCCGAAGCTGCAGGTGTTCAATACCGCGCTCATGACAGCCCACGCCAATATCAGTTTTGATGAACTGGTCAATAATCGTGAAATCTGGGGACGCTGGGTGGAATCAGCAGTTGGCGCCCATTTACTGAACCAGACCATTGGCCGCGAATTAGAGCTTTACTATTGGTCAAAAAGTAATTTGGAGGTGGATTTTGTCCTGGTGAAAGGTGAAAAAGTCACCGCCATCGAAGTCAAGGGAGGCGCGAAACGTGTGGCCATTCCTGGGATTGACGCGTTCTCAAAGGAATTTAATGTCACCCGCAAACTGCTTGTCGGAGCTCAGGGAATTCCGGTGGAAGAATTTTTAACAACACCGGCAAGCCATTGGCTTTGAACCAGCCCGCATAATGGCGGGGTGGCGGCTTCTGCGTGAAGCGTGACTGCGTGACAGCGTGACAGTCGGATCAGTCGTCCAACTGAACGGTTGGCAGCAGGCCGGTATCGGCTTCGGCGACCTGGTTGATGTCCGGATTAAAGCCGGGTTGTTCCAGATGCGGAGATCCGGTCAGAGGAATAAAGCGGCGGGAGGTGAATTCGGGCTGATCTTTAAACAGTTCGCGGAGAATTTCCTCGAGTATTTCACTGGTGACCACTTTGCCTGTCTCTTGGAAATAAATGTCGATATCCGTGGCCAGATCCTCGCATGTTTGATAGCGGTTGCCCGGATCTTCCTCCAGGCACGCGCAGCAGATATCCACTAAGCGTTTGTCAATGGCTTTCAACTGGGGGCGCGGGCTCCGGCGCATTTTCGCGCGTATCCGTTCACGGGCTCTTTCCACCTGCATTTCCGGACGGAATAAATCGATCCCGGTGAACAGGAAAAACATGATCAAGCCGACATTGTAAATATCCGAGCGCCGGTCAATGGTCTTGCCCAGCAATTGTTCCGGGCTTGAATACAACAGTTTTCCCGGCTGATTGCCTCTTTCGCTGACCAGACGTTTACGCGGCCGGGCGATGCCGAAATCCGCCACTTTAACCCGGCCAAAGCGGTCGATGAGGACATTTTCCGGAGACACGTCCCGGTGCACCAGCCCAATCCGCTCCCCGTCCTCATCCTGATATTCATGCACGTAATGCAGGCCCCGGGCGATCCGGTTAACCAAATACATGCACACATCGTGCTGCAATGACAGATTCAAAGACCGGAAGCGATCGACAATTTTGCGTAAATTCCAGCCATCGATATACTGCATGACGGCGAAATACACCGCCTGTTCATAGGGCCTTTTTTTCACCCCTTTGAACAAGCGGGGTTCCAAGCGGATCGTCTCGGTCTCCAGGCGGTAAATGGGCAGCAAATTCGGGTGATTGAACAGGATACTCAGTTGGACCTCATTGGTGAAACTTTCCACGCCGATCGGATTGAAACTGTCTTTGACGAACTTCAGCACCACCGGTCGTTTCAGGTTTCCCGCGCTGATCTCGTAAGCCAGGCAGGTGATGCCCATGCCGCCCTCCCCCAGCACCCGGTCGACCATGTAACGGGTATGGGAAAAGAGCATTGTGCCCGGTTTGCGGATCTCTTCCTCCGCGGCGGCGATAAGCGTTTTCAACTCTTGGGACGATGAGGTCATGGGTCAACCTGCCAAGGCCGCGGCGACCATCGCCTCAGCCTCTTTCAAAATCTGATTTAAATGATCCCGGCCGCGGAAACTCTCGGCGTAAATTTTATAAATATCCTCCGTTCCCGACGGGCGGGCGGCGAACCAACCGGTGTCTGTCACCACTTTCAAGCCGCCGATGGCGGCGCCATTGCCCGGCGCCGCCGTCAGTTTATCGACAATCCGGTCTCCCGCCAAAGTTTCCGCGCGCACATCCCGGGGGGACAGAGCTTTCAAGCGGGCCTTTTCCTCACGGGTCGCCACCGCGTCCACACGCTCATAGACCGGGTCACCGAACCTGGCGACCAAATCCGCGTAATGGCGGGCCGGATCTTTACCGGTCACCGCGGTGATTTCCGCCGCCAGCAAGTCCATGATGATGCCGTCTTTATCCGTCGTCCAGACTGTGCCATCAAAACGCAGGAAGGAGGCGCCGGCGCTCTCTTCCCCGCCAAACCCGCATGACCCGTCAACCAGCCCGTCGACAAACCATTTGAAGCCCACCGGCACTTCGCGGAGTCCGCGGCCAAGATCCTTCGCCACCTTGTCAATCATGGCGCTGGACACCAGGGTTTTACCGACTTGGGCGTCAGCTCCCCAGCCGGGCCGGTGAGTGAACAGATAATGGATGGCCACGGCCAGAAAGTGATTGGGATTCATCAACCCGGCGGACGGTGTCACGATCCCGTGCCGGTCATAGTCCGGATCATTGCCAAAGGCGATATCAAAGCGGTCTTTCAAGTCAATCAACCCGGCCATGGCGTAAGGCGATGAGCAATCCATGCGGATTTTGCCATCGCGGTCCACGCGCATGAACGAAAATGTCGGATCCACTTTCCGGTTGACGACATCCACATTCAACCCATACCGTTCAGCGATGGGATCCCAGAAGTCAATCCCCGCGCCGCCCATCGGATCCACGCCGATCTTCAGACCGGCTTTGGCGATGGCCTCCATATTGACCACGTGGCGCAAGTCATCGACATAAGGTTTGACAAAATCGTATTCCCGCGTCGTGGGCGCGGCCAGCGCCTGGCTGATTGCCATCCGTTTCACCCCGGCCAAGTTATTTTTAAGCAGGTCATTGGCCCGCGCTTCGATACCGCTGGTGATATCCGTTCCCGCCGGACCGCCTGAGGGAGGATTGTATTTAAATCCCCCGTCGGCGGGCGGGTTATGGGACGGCGTGATCACCACGCCGTCTGACAGCGCGGTGTCCGCGGCGGCGTTACGCGTTAAAATCGCATGCGAGATCACCGGGGTCGGCGTGTACCCGCCGCCGGCTTGAATTCTCACCTCGACACCATTGGCGGCGAACACCTCCAGGGCGCTGATAAACGCCGGCTCACTCAAAGCGTGCGTGTCCTTACCCACGAACATGGGGCCCGTGACACCGGCCGCGGCGCGGTAATCAACAATCGCCTGGGCGACAGCTAAAATGTGCGGTTCGTTAAAACATCTCTTCGGCGATGAGCCGCGATGACCGGACGTGCCGAAAGCGACCTGATGATCCGGATCATCCGGATCCGGTTTCAATGTATAATAATCCGCCACCAAGCGGGGAATATTCACCAACATTTCCAGGGGGACGGGCTTGCCCGCCAATTCATGAACAGCCATAACAGATTCCTATTATTGACACGGCGACAATGCGCCTTGCATTTGGATACGGCAGTCTCTTCTGAGACAAGAATGATGAGCCAGCGGTTTTTGACCGGTCGAGACGGCTGTTTTCGAGACGAAAACGATCCATGGAGCGCATCCGTCTCGGATGCATCTGCCCGCATTGCTTGAGCTTGCGCTCCAGCTGCAAGCGACCCGCCTGTAGCGCTTGCAGTTTGCACGACTTCACGCAAACAATGCGGACAGGTGCAGGCGGGTCCGTGTTGAGCAGTCGAACATGGTTGCAAAATAAGTGACTTTGTCTCTTCCTGTTCGGAGCGAGGTTTCCAAACCTCGCGCAATGGCTACGCCGCTCCTGACCGCAGGGGACTGCGGAATCCAAAAAAGAGCATGCGAGGCGCGTAGATCACCGGATTCGTCAGAAGACGTTACCCATTTAGCGGCGCTTCTTCTTCTTTTTCTTCTTCGGCTTAGTGAACCGGGCGCCTCTTTTAGGTGCCCCGCCGCCCATTCCGGGCATTCCCATCCCGGGCATACCGGGCATGCCGCCGCCCATGCCGGGCATGCCGCCACCCTGCATGGCCTCCATCATCCCCTGCATTTGGTCCATGTTGCCCATCATTTTTTTCATCATATTGAATTGCTGGACCAACTGATTGACTTGCTCCGCGTCCACGCCGCTGCCGCGGGCGATACGCGCGCACCGGGAGCTGGAAAGGGAATCCGGATTCTGGCGCTCGAACGGGGTCATGGAATGGATGATACCCTCAATGCGGGTGAATTGCTTTTCATCAACAGGTAATTGTTTAAGTTTCCCCATTCCCGGCAGCATATCGAGCAATGACAGCAGTCCGCCCATGCGCTTTAATTTTTTCAACTGGCCGAGAAAATCATCAAAATCAAAGGTCTGCTTGCGCATTTTCTCTTCCAGGCGCTTGGCTTCCTCCTCCTCGAAGTGTTCCGAGGCTTTTTCCACCAAACTGACCACATCGCCCATGCCCAGGATCCGGGAAGCCATCCGCTCCGGATGAAAGGTCTGGAGATCATCCATCCCTTCACCCACCCCGATAAATTTGATTGGTTTCCCCGTGACCTGGCGCATGGACAGCGCGGCGCCGCCACGGGCGTCCCCGTCCAGCTTGGTCAAGACAATGCCCGTCACCTCCAGCGCCTCATTAAAGTGTTCGGCCACCGACACCGCTTCCTGGCCCAGCGCGGCGTCCGCGACCAACAAGATTTCCGCCGGAAGCGTCCGTTTCCGCACATCGGCCAGTTGCTGAACCAGCACCTCGTCAATCTGATGGCGGCCAGCCGTGTCAATGATCAAAACATCACTGCCATTGTCCTCCGCCGCCTGACGCGCCTTTCCCGCCAGCTTGGCCACGTCGGTTGATCCCCGGTCCAAAAACACGGGAATATCCAGTTGTTTGCCAAGGAACTCCAACTGGTCAATGGCCGCCGGGCGGTGCAGGTCACACGCCGCCACCATGACTTTTTTGCCATCTTTACCCAGCAAGCGCGCCAGTTTAGCCGTCGTCGTGGTTTTGCCGCTGCCGTGCAACCCCACCATCATGATGACCGCCGGCTTGCCGGTCAAAACCAGAGGCGCGTCCCCCTCACCCAACAAGGCCGCCAGCTCATCATTGACAATTTTGACCGCCTGCTGGCCGGGTTTGATGCTTTTGAGAACCTTTTCACCCAGGCACTGCTCCTTGCACGTGGCGATGAAATTCTTCACCACGGTGTAATTCACATCCGCTTCCAGCAGCGCCCGGCGGACATCGCGCAAGGCGTCGGTGATATTTTTCTCGGAAAGCACCCCGCGGCCGCTGAGATTGCGGAAGGTGTCTTGGAGTCGGTCTGTCAGTCTGTCAAACATATAAATCTTTGTTCAGGGTTCTAAGTTCCGGCGTGAAAGCGTGACACGTGACCATTGAGCACTGATTCCGGAAAAGGACTTACAGGATTCTGGCGCCTTCACCGGCCACACAGATCATCGTCTGAGGATCTTTCCCCGTCAGATTCAGATAGGCGGCCGCCAGCCGTCGGGCGTATCGCTCGGCCTGGTCTTCTTCCACCAGATGCACACTGATGCCGCCGAAGCCGCCGCCACTTAACCGGGCGCCCAAAGCGCCCGGCAGAGATTTTCCAATGGCCACCAATTGGTCCAATTCAGGGCAACTGTTCTCAAAATTGATCCGGGAACTGTCCTGCGACTCGAACATGAGCTTGCCAAACCCGGCGACATCACCGGCTTCCAGGCGCTTGATCCCCGCCCACACCCGCTCATCCTCGCCAACCACATGCTTCGCCCGCCGATAACTGATGATGTCCATCTGATCTTTATACGTGTCAAGTTGCTCCATGCTGACATCGCGCAAAGTTTTCACACCGGGAATCAGCCGGGCCAAAACCGCCGCGGCGTCCTCGCAACTGTCCCGCCGGTCATTGTACTCCGTTGTCAGGTCATGCTTCACCATACTGTTGGCGACCACCAGCGCGGTCCCCGCGGGCAAGGGAATATTCTCCACCGCCAGACTGCGGAAATCCGAATAGACCAGTTGGTTTTCCGCGCCTTTGATGGAGCTGAACTGATCCAGCAATCCGGTGCGGGCGCCGACGCAGTTGTTTTCGCACGCCTGGCCAATTTTCGCCCACTCGACCCATGGCAGTTCGACCCCGGCCAGTTTTCCCAAGCCATAGGCGGTGGAAATCTCCAACGCGGCGGAACTGCTCATGCCGGCCGACATGGGAATGGAACTCAAAATCACCGCGTTGAACGCGGGGATGGTGATTCCCCGCCCTTGCATCTCAATAATCGTTCCTTTGATATAGTTCGCCCAGTCACCTTTGGTTAACGCCGTCAGGCTGTCAATATCAAACGACCGCTCGCTGCCGTCCCGCAAGTCCTTCACCACGCATGTCACCCCGTCCACCACGGACGCCGCGAAACTGGTGCCGAGATCGACCGCGCAACTAAGAACCACGCCCTCATTGTAATCCGTGTGGTTTCCCAAAATCTCCAGGCGGCCGGGGGCGTAGGCGACAACCTCCGGTTCCGATCCATATTGGTCAACATAGCCTTTTATCACGTCTTTCCGCATTACAAACTCCTGTTTGGCGGGGGGGGGGACTGAGTTAATCCTGACGGGGTCAACTATAAACCGCCTTCCATTTTTTTCATCTTTAGAACCACAGGTTCAGACAAAGATTTACACCAGTCACGTCTTCCACGCCTTCCACGCCTTCCACGCCTTCCACGCGTCGCCGCGGGCGGGCGGCGCGGCGATTGTTTCATTCCGGAGCGGGAGTATATTACGCGTTCAGCACATCCATAGAAGCGAGTCGTTTTAACCCTCTCCAGCAAAGTTTCCAGAGCGCATGTCAATTTTTTTCAAGGACACCGGTCAACGGAGTAGAATTTTAACAGGGATCCGCCGTATTGTCATCAAAGTCGGCACCCGCTTGATCACGGGCGTGGAGGGCGTGTCCAAGGCGGACCGCCTCTGCCAGTTGATTGCCGAGGTTGACCTGCTCAGAAAGCGGGGTCTGGAGGTGATCGTGGTCACCTCCGGCGCGATCGGCGCGGGCATTGTCGTTCTGGGAACGCCCAAACGTCCCCAGTCTCTTTCACAACTGCAAGCCCACGCGGCCGTCGGCCAATGCCAATTGATGTATCTCTACGAGAAAGCCTGTGTTGAACACGGCTTTCATTGCGCGCAGATGCTGTTGGCCGCGGATGATGTTCAACACCGCGAACGGCACTTGAACATCCGTTCCTGTCTCGACGCCTTGCTGGCCAACGGCGTGTTGCCAGTCATTAACGAAAACGATTCGGTCAGCGTGGATGAAATTCGGTTCGGGGACAACGATGTGCTGGCGGCGCTGGTGGGAACGATCGCGAAAGCGGATTTAACCATCCTGCTGACCAATGTGGATGGCCTGAAAGAGCATGTTGACGGGCGGCTCGGGCGCCGGTACTCCGTGATTGAGGCGCTGGACGAACGCACGCGGAGCATGGCTAAAGACACCGCCGACAGCGCCTTTTCCGTGGGTGGCATGGCCACAAAACTCAAAGCCGCGGAAACCGTCACCCGGGCGGGCGAGCATATGTGGATCGCCGATGGACGGGACTTTTCGGTTTTACGCGGTATTTTAGGCGGTGAAGACATCGGCACCCTGTTCACAGCCTTGACGGATGACCGCATGCCCGGCCAAAAACGCTACCTGGCCTTTTTCTCCGAGCCAACCGGCGACATCTTCGTCGATATGGGCGCGGCGCGGGCGCTTCAAAATCAGGGGCGAAGTCTTCTGCCCAGTGGCATTCTAAGTGTGGAAGGGAACTTTCACCGGGGCGACACAGTGCGAATTAAAAGCGATGCGAATGGCGATGTGATCGCCAAGGGCCTGAGCAACTACGATGCCGAAGATGTCCGGGCGATTCAAGGACGGAACACGTCAGAGATCAGCGGTATTCTGGGCCGCGAAGGATGCGACCCGGTTGTGCACCGGAATTATCTGGTCCTGACTTGACCAACACATGAGGATTCGAGCATGAATAATCTGTTTCCGGAACTGACGCGGATGGGAGAAGCCGCCCGCGCCGCCGCTCGATGCCTCCGCCGCATGCAGACACCCCAAAAAAATCGGTGTATTGAGGCTTTGGCGGACGTGGTGATGACCCGCCAGGACTCCATTATTGAGGCCACTCGGTGGGATTTGCAACAAACGCTGAACAGTAATTTATTCCATGAAAGTGAAGGCGTTCAGGCCGCCACACCGCACACCCTGGAAAAAACGGTCAAAGTGCTCCGGAACCTGGCCGGGCAACCGGATCCGGTCGGCCGGGTGGACTCCACATGGATCCGCCCCAATGGTCTGGCGATAAAAAAAATCCGCGAGCCCATCGGCGTGATCGGAGTCGCCTTTCATGGCAACATGGATTCCATTCTCACCTCCGCGGCCTTGTGCGTTAAATCCAACAACGCGGCGTTACTTTGCACCGACAACCACTGGCGGCGCACCAACCGGGTTCTCGGAGAGATCCTCAAACAGGTTTTCACCGACAGTGATTTCCCCGAAGACACGGTTCAAATTTTCACCTCGTCAAGTCCTGAGTCGTATAAGGCTTTTTTATTGTTGGATGAGTATATCGATCTGCTGATTCCAAAAGGAGATCCCGCCTTTATCGCCCAAGTCAAAGGATTGTCCCGGATTCCGATTCTGGTTTCCAGCCGCGGCGTGTGTCACATTTATGTGGATAAAGAAGCGGACTTGGACATGGCGCTGGCGATTATTGATGACGCCCGCAAAACGACCGCGGAAAATTCCGCGGACACCGTTTTGATTCACGCGGAGGCCGCGGATCTGTTTTTACCTATTTTGGGCGCCTGGGCCGAGGAGTCATCCGTGACGCTTTTAGGCGATCCGGCGGTCACCGGCGCGCTGCCATCCGCCCGCCCCGCCTCCGCCTCCGATTGGCAGCGGGAACATCCCCCGCATGAACTAGCTGTGAAAATCGTGGAGCACTCGCGGGAAGCGGTCGCCCACATCGGCCAATATGGGGCGGGTCACAGCGACGCGATTATCACTCAATCCAAGCAACGCGCCCATTTTTTCTGCGCGGCCGTGGATTCGGCGGCGGTCTATGTCAACGCCTCAACCCGTTTCACGCACGCCTGCCACTTCGGCATGGGCCCGCAGATTGTGGTTGGCACAGGGCATTTCCATGCCCGCGGCCCGATCGGTGTTGAAGAGTTAACCACGTATAAATTTGTCATCGAAGGAAAAGGGCAGATCCGGGAATGACCGCCCGTCCATCCATGCCGCGGAAATTCCGCGCCGACATGTTACTGCTAAAAAAAGGGTTCTGCGAAAGCCGCGGGCAGGCGGCGAAGCTGATTCTAGCCGGGCAAGTGCGGATCGGGGCTGATCATGTCATCAAAAAAACCAGTGACATGGTGGCTGAAGACGCGGATGTGCGTGTCATTTCCCCCTATCCCTATGTCAGCCGGGGAGCGGAAAAACTCCTGGGCGGTCTAACGGCCTTCCCGTGGGATGTGACAGACAAAACCGCGCTTGACATTGGGGCCTCAACGGGGGGATTCACGGATTTGCTCCTCCAGCGCGGAGCCCGCCAAGTGTACGCGGTGGATGTGGGCTATGGACAGTTGCACGCCAAACTCCGCCAGGATCCCCGGGTCATCTCCCTGGAACGAACCAACGCCCGTCATCTCACGGCGGCATTAATCCCGGTGAACATTGATTTACTGGTGGGGGACGTGTCGTTTATTTCCTTGACCAAGGTTCTTCCCCCCTGCGCTCCCTTTTTAGCGGAGAACGCGCGCGTTTACATCCTGGTCAAACCCCAATTTGAAGCCCGGCGGGAAGATGTCGGCAAAGGCGGTGTCGTGCGGGATCCGGCTGTCCGGCAAGCCTGCGTGGACAAAATCGTCGCCTTCGCCCGGGACAGGCTGAGCTGGGCACTGATTGGCGTGACCCCCTCGCCCATCACGGGCCCCAAAGGCAACCAGGAAACCATCGCGGTCTTCGCGAACCATCCCGTTTAGCGGGACAGAAACGCCTTATAGCCCTTATACATCATATACGTGTCCAGCTTGGCGGCCACTTCCCAAGGAGCGTGCATACTGAGCAACGGCACACCGCAGTCCAGCACATCCATACCGTACTTGGCCAAAAAGATGGCGATGGTGCCGCCGCCGCCCTGGTCCACCTTCCCCAATTCCCCCACTTGCCAGACCACGCCGGCGCCGGTGAAGAGGCGGCGAATCTCAGCCATGAACTCAGCGGACGCGTCGCTGGCGCCGCTCTTTCCCCTGGAACCAGTGTACTTGGTCAACGACACCCCGTGATTGATCTTCGGCATATTTCCATTGGGTGAACTGACATCACCATAATTGGGATCATGCGCGGCGCAGACATCGGCGGACAGCATCCGCGAGCGTTCCAACGACCGCCGCAGGGCGATCCCGGAATAGCCGGCCGTGCGGGCCAACAATTCCGCCACCGTGTTTTCAAAGAAGGTTGACTGCATGCCCGTGGCTCCCACTGAGCCGATTTCCTCTTTGTCACAGAGCAACACAACCGCGGTTTTCGCAGGTGTTTTTTTCATATCCAGCAAGGCTTTCAGTCCCGCGTAAGAGCAAATCCGGTCGTCATGGCCATAGCCGAGCATCAACGACCGGTCGAAGCCGACATCCCGGGGTTTCCCCGCCGGCACAATTTCCAGTTCGGCGCTGACGAAATCTTCTTCGACAATACCATATTCTTGATTTAAAAGCGTCAGGATATTCGCCTTGACACCCTGTTTAACATCCTTGTCAGCGATCGGCTGACTGCCCAGCAGGACATTCAAGCCTTCCCCGCTGATGCCCTCGGCCAATGTTTTTTTCGCCTGGTCCTTGGCCAGATGCGGCAACAGGTCGGAAATGACAAAGACCGGATCGGTTTCTTTCTCGCCAATCGACACCGTGATCTTTGAACCATCCTCCTTCATAAACACGCCGTGAATGGCCAGCGGCATGGCGACCCAATGATAGTTCCGGACACCGCCATAATAATGCGTGTCCAGCCACACCATCTCATCATCTTCATACAGTGGACTGGGTTTGTTATCCAAACGGGGAGCGTCGATATGGCCACCGACGATGCCCATGCCCTGTTCCAGCGGCTCGACACCGATGTGAGCCAGCAGCAACGTTTTCCCGCGGCAGCTGCGGAACACCTTGTCCCCGGGCTTCAGCGCGCCGGCTTCCGCCGCGACATCATCCATATCCCGGAAGCCGGCGTCCAGAGCCATTTGCCGGGCGCGGTCGTGGGCTTCCCGTTCCGTTTTGGACACCCCTAAAAACTCAAGATAATCCCGACAGTACGCCGTGATTTTTTTTTGCTCGCTTTGGGTCAGCCCATGGTACCCGTTTTCACGTTTCCAGAGAAATTTCTCGTGGGCCTTCTTGTCATTTTTTTTTCCAGCCATCATCATTCATCCTTAATCGGAAACATTACTCTGAGGGAGGGTCAAGTGGCGGTTCCGTCACGCTCTCGGTGACTTCGGGCGCCTTTTTCGGGAAGAAAGACCGGAAGAGTCGATTCACGTCATAGCCTGACACGTAAATAATAAACCCGATCAGCGCCACGGCGCAAACCGTCTGCAACACATTGGCGACCTGATGCGGAATGCGGCGCCGGATAACCAGTTCCACCACCGCTAACAGAATATGCCCCCCGTCCAGAACGGGAATGGGCATCAAATTCAAGATAGCCAAGCCGAAATTGATTAAAATGAGGAACCACAGCAATTTCCGGTAATCACCGTAGCGGGTCACCACATAAAGAATTCTCAAAATACCCACAGGACCGCTCATGTCTTTGGCCCCCACCTTTGACTGGGGACTGACAACCGCTTTCAATGTGCGCTTGTTTTGGTTAAGGATCTCGATAAACCGCGCCCAGGGATTCACATTGACTAATTCCATCACCCGCCCGGGAGTCACGCCGATCAATTTCAACACCTTCCCATTTTCCATCAGCGGCTCGCCGTCCACAAGTTGCTCGCGCGGTTCCAATGTGACGAACCGGGACTCATGCTGGCCGTCTTGATACTCAATGGTCACCGCCGCCCCGTCCACGTCGCGGAGTTTACGAATAAAATCATCCTTATTCGCCACGGGTTTGCCATTCACACTTAACAGGAAGTAGCCCGGTTTTAATCCGGCTTCTTCGGCGGGCATACCGGGGGAAAGCTTTTCGATGATCACCGGCTCTCTCACCTCAAACCGCGGAACCGGCAAATCGCCGAAGCGGGGATTACCGTTCGGTTCCAGGGGATAAGTGACCTCAAACCGGTCCCCGTCCCGCTCCAACCCCAAGGTCACGTCCGTCGTCATCAAAACAATACGCTCGAGCACCGCTTCCCAATACTTGGGAACGGCCTCACCGTTAAGCGTCCAGATAACATCCCTGGGCTTCAACCCGGCTTTCGCCTCCGCGCTGTCTTCCTCAACAGAATGAACCACATAATGATCCACCGCGACCGGTTTATATTCCCCCACCCGCCACAAAACAGCGGCCAGAATAAACCCGAGAATAATGTTCGACAGCGGCCCGGCGAAAGCGGTCAGTATCCGGTCCAAGGGTTTGGCGTGAGGCAACGGTTTGCCATCTTTGGAATCCACCGGCTGGTCACTGGGATCCAACTGAGGCAGGGCGACATACCCCCCGAAGGGAAGCATGCTGATCACGTACTCCACTCCCTTGTAATGGGTCCCCCATAGCTTCTTCCCGAAACCGATGGAGAATTTTTCGACGTGGAGTTTCCGCCACAGCGCCACGAGAAGATGGCCGAGCTCATGGATGAAGATGCAAAACCCCAATAAAAAAATAACCGCGATAATAGACAAGATGGAAAGCAATGGACGCTCCTGTTAACCAGTCAACGAGACAAAACGGCAAAAGAGTCTAAATGTAGCTTTCCCCCGCTTATCCGCAACCCGGTCGGCGGCGGGAAAGAAGAGACAATAGACACCGAAAACGGGATTTGTTTCCACCTCGCGGACAGATACCCTTCATGCGTGGCGCATGATAACGGCGATAATGACCAGATCCTCATCACCATCATTTTCGACCGCGTGCGCCTCCCCATTTCCCGTCAGAACCGCGTCCCCGGCCTCAATCCGTGTCCGGGTCTCGCCATCATCGAGAACACCTGCTCCGCTCATCACGATATACACTTCGTCTTCAGCCGCATGGCAGTGGCGCCCCACACTGGCTCCGGGAGGCACGGTCATCATCGCGCACAACCGGGTTTTGGCGGTGAATTCTCCCGCCGTGAAGAAGTGCCGGAAATGAACCGTTCCCTGTCCCCCGCGCATGTTGTCACAATGGTCAACTTTCATATCCGCGCATTTTCGTATCATCGGGAGCACCCTTCTAATTTTTTCCACTCACCATCAAAGGGCGGGCGCCAAAACCACCCGGAAACCCACATTATTCAGCGGTTCAGCCACAGTGATCTGACGGCGCCAACTGGATCGGCATTGTTCCAGGGAATCCCGCCAGCTCCCTCCCCGGATCACCTTGTAAATCCCTTTCGGGGGGCCGACAGGATCCGTCTGATCCCCGGCGGAATAGGCATCGTGCCAATCGTGACAGAACTCCCACACGTTCCCGTGCATGTCATACAGTCCCCACGGATTGGGTTCGAGCAGTCCTGTCCCGGCCGTATTGCTTGACCGGTTCCCGTGCCAAGCCATGGCTGACGGGTCGCCGGCGAAATCCTCTGTTGTTCCCGCCCGGCAGGCGAATTCCCATTCCGCTTCCGTCGGCAACCGATACACATACCCATCCGGCAGCCGCCCGCCCTGTCGCTCCCGCCGAGTGAGCCACTGGCAGAACGCCCAGGCGTTTTTCCAACTGATGTAAACAATGGGGAACCTGTCGCCGTCAGGAACATCTGTTTTCGCCGACAGGTGTTTCAAATAGCCCGGTCGGCAATCGGCCGTGCCATCATAGGTGTCTTCCGTGATAAACTGCTTAAATTGGGCGTTCGTGGTTTCGGTCGTGGCCACCCACATGGGGCGGCTCACGCGTACGGCGTGCGGGGGCTGTTCATCACCGCGCTTGGCGCTTCCCATCATGAAAGACCCGCTGTCCACAGGCGCGAATTCAAGCGTCGTACCCGGCACCGTCCACGGCGCGCCGAACCGCGGCGGAGACACAGGAGGGATATCAAGTTCAACCGTCTTCAAGCCCGGGACGGCGGGGCCGTAGCGAAATGTGACTGGTTTAAAATAAATGCCGTTTTCTTGCGGAAGCCGAAGATCAAAGACGTATTCTTTCCCCGCCGCCAGCCGATACGTCAATGGACTTTCGACGACCACCTCCCCCCCCGTGACCGTGATGTCGCATTGGCTGACAGCCTTCCCCCGGCTGGTCACGGAAAACCGCAACCGGGGGAGCAAGCCGTCCTCAGCCAGTTTCATGGCGTTCTCGCCGACCGGATCACCGGGCCGCAAGCGTAGCATTTCCGTGGCGGCCGTCTTTAACTCTTCCCATTTTTTATCGGCTGTCAACACCGTTATTTGGCTGACATAATGCGCGTGACAAGCCTGTTCCCACAAGCCCCGGACTTCAGCGTTTTCTTTAAACGCCGGCAAAGCCATCAGGTCATCCAGAGCTGTCATCGCTTTTCGCCAGTCCCTCTCCTGAACCGCCTCCCGAGCCTCTTTCATCCGCATGGCGTAAACCGCCGCCGACCTTGCCCGCGCCGCTTTTTCCCAGGCGTCGGCAAGCAACGCCGTGTTGGCTTTCCACAGCTCAGCGGCCTCTTTGAGATTGCCTCCCGTCGCCAATTCAAGCGCTTCGCGGCTGTTCTCTTGAACCCGTTTCGCCTCAACGGGAGCGTACTCGTTGAGCACCCGCTCGTCAACACCGCCCAAAGCCTTTTCAAATTCAGCCTGAGCCGACTTCATCGCCGCGAAATCGTTCGCCGTGCCGGCCGCTGTGGTGAACAGATGAGTGGCTTCATCCCAACTCTTGGCCGCCGCGGCCCAGTCTTTCCGCTCAAACGAGTCCGCCGCGGCCTTTTCTTTGTCCATCGCCTGGTTAAACACATCGCCCGCATATCGGGGGGCGCTGGCGGCGGCCGCCCGGGACTGAGCCAACCCGCACGCTTTTTTCCCCGCAAGCGCCTTCTCATAATGGTCATGCCGCTCTAGCAGGGCGCCCGCGGCGGCCAGGCACGCCTGGAATTCCACGATCGCTTTTTTATAGTCAGCGTGTTCAAGATGCAGCGCTCCTTGTTCCTGGCGCTTGCCGACGGCGGCGGCGTCTTCCTTAAACACTGGATTGTCACGTAAGAGGTCCACCGCCTGGCGGATGCCGGAGACCTTTTCATTCAGGTCAAGAACCACACTCAGATCCATCGCCTCCACCACGCGCCGCTGCAGATCCAAGGCGCGCTTGTTGCCCGGATCCACGGTCAACACCGCTTCAGCCTTTTCCTCCGCGACCCGTAACGCATTGTTTTTGAAGGCTTGGACTCCGTCAAATAGCAATTCAGCAATTTTCTTTTGGCGTTGCGCCTCCAATGCGGCCTGTTTCTCCGCTTGCGCCGCGCGTTCATGGGCTTCCACCCGACGGCTCCCCCGCTCCCGCACTTCTCCCAAAAGCCAGATTCCATTCATCACGACCGCGCCAACCGCAAGCAGAATCACGGCCACCATCCACCCCCGCCTTTTTCCTCCGCCGACGGGCGCGGCGGCCGCGGGCGGGGCGGCGATGACAGGCTTGTTTTCCTTGACCACAACGCGGCTTACAGACTGGTCGCCAAGGAAAAAATCATCGTCATCATCATCTGAAGACGGCGCCTGGCGGGCCCGCTCATCGGCTTCAACCGCCACTTTCAGGACAAGATCCCGGGTCGGCATGTCAATGTTGGCGGTCTGCACGCCCCCGCCCGGGAAAAACACACCTTCGGCGGCTTTGAAACCAATCATGTCCACGACCGCGTCGACACCGCGCTTAATCCCCTGACGAGCGTAGTACGCTTCCCCGTCACGGAAACAAATCACGCCCCGTTCCCCCAGGACATTTTTCGGATCCACCTCCAGTTGACCGGTGTGCCGGGAAAAATTCAGGTATTGAATCACATTGGGCAATTCACCTGAACCCGTTTGAAAAACCATCACTCCCTCGCTGTTCACGGTGCCGCCGCGCGGCGAGGCGGCGGAGGGAATCTCAGGAGTGGGAATGCCTTGGGTGTTCATATCAGCCATGGGCCGGTTAATCAAGTGCCTGAATCAGGTTTGGGAAACGCGTCGATAACGGCGATTACTATATAAACATCTTAACGTTTCTCCACTCTCTGTGCGATAAAACATTCCGCCATCGTTTAGTTGTCACTTTCATCCATCCGTGATACATTGCCCCCACAGGACGGATGACGGACAAAACCACAGGAGCCATGTTATCATGAGACATCTAATCACCTGCGTGACTGTTTCCATTTTATACGCGGCGGTCATGAACCATGCGGACGGACTGGACATCGTCGGGGAAACCACCGCTGTCACACATGAGAAATCCGGACTGACGGTGCTGAAAGGCCGCGTTCTTTTGCCCTCCCGCGGAGAATGGTACGCCGCGCCGGGGAAACCCGCGGATTCCGCGTTCCGGCAACTGGTCTTGCTCCCTCCGGAAGACCTGCATGACAAACAATTGGGAGAACGGGCCAAGGAAATCCAACGGCAACGACGGCTGCGTGATTCACGTTACGCCATTACCGCGTTCTGGTGGCCCCTGTTGAGTCACGCCCGGGACCATGAGGGGGATCTGCCGGCTGATTTACATGACCCGGCTCTAAAACCGAGTCAACACTTTCAGAACACGCTGAACAAGTCCGCTTATCCCAAGCACCCTGGCCGTCCGCCCGCGCCTTACTACGCGTTGCTGAAGGACGTGAAGATCATCTTCAAAAAAAATGACCGGCACCCTGACTACCTCTGGCCGGAAAACAGCGCGCCCATGGTTGTTGAACTGCACCCGTTGCTCGATGACGGACTCCATTGGGTCCTGCATACGGACGGCACAGCCAAACGAGTGAATATCGATCACCAATTAATGGCCGCCAATCGGTTGGAAATCACCCCCTTTCATCACGAAGAAACATCACCCCGCCGCGACGACCGGGTCGCTTACAGCGTTTACGCCCTGGCGGCGCCCGGAAAGAACGAAACGTTCCACATTATTAACAGCGAAACCGAGGAAAGACGGGACTGCCAATGGCGGACCGCGGACGCGGGAAACGGTCAACCTGAAGACATAGCCACGTGGGCCGAAAGCATGGTGGATTGGTGGAGCGGACTGGCGATTGACTATGACGCCCCGATCTATAAAAACTGGACTGAGATGTACGTGTCCCTATTCGACTTGAGCAACGATAACACAGGTGGGAGCGGCCGGAGGAACAACCGCGGCGCCACCACCGACATGTTTAATGTGCTCGGCGGGCGGGCCGCCATGCGGGAAACACTGCAACTTCAGGCGCTGAGTCTGAATGAGAAAACACATCACGGCAAGCCCCCTGTCGCCCTCGCCGACATTCACGGGGTCCAGGTGAAATCTCACCCGTTCACGGAAATGCTGGGGAATGATCCCGGGGGACGGCTGGCCATCGCCGACTGTGTGCCGGTCGACCGCTTTTTTCTCCACATCGCGGACCCCGCGGCTCTGACCCCGCTGCTGGGCGGGGGATCGGAATTCATCAGCAAAGTCGGGGCTGGGGCGCTGGGAAGGGCCTTGGATTATGACTTGCAAGATCGCTATTTCGCCCGGCTCGGAGTGACCCGGGACTGGCTCAAACAATTGCTGGAAAGCGGTTTGGTGAAGGAAATCGCGGTCACCGCGCCGGATTTATTTTTTGTTGACGGCACGGATGTGACCGCTATCGTCCACGTCTCAAACACCCGCTTACTCACTCCCTTGCTCACAATTTTGGGAATGAACGAGGTCAAAGAGGGCGCGCCGCGGTCCATTAAAACAGCCTCAGGCCACACCGCTTACTGGGCCGTCGCCGATGGCAAAATCATCGCCAGCACCCGGTCCAGGGAGCTGGAGCGGGTGATGGAAAAAATCGCCGCCAAGGGAGCGGACAGCTTGGGACAAAGTGATGAATTTAAATACATGCTGACCCAACTGCCCGAGACGGAAAACACAACAGTTTACGCCTACTTTTCAGATCCGTTCATCCGGCGGCTGGTGGGACCGGACGTGAAAATCGCCCAATTGCGGCGATTGCGGGAAACAGCTAAACTGCACGCGGTGACCGCCGCCGCGCTGCTGTGGCGGGCCCAGGGCCGGGAGGGCGTTCCCACTGTGGACACCCTCGTGGCCAAAGGCTACCTTCCCGACACGGCGGACTATTCGGGAATCAGCCTGGAGGAAAATCTGGTCGCCCGGTCGGAAACCAACGGCGTGTTGGCTGACCCCGGCACGCTGGCTGACCACCCCGTGGATCAGGCCACCGCCGCGGAAGCCGCGGCGTATAAAATGTATGTGGACAATTATGCCCGCTTCTGGCGCCGCTTTTTCGACCCCATCGCCATCAGAATTGACCAGACTGGAGACCGTGATTTTGACGTGGAAACCTTCATTCTCCCGCTCATTGACAACTCGCTCTACAATGGCTTGAAAGACGTTGTCGGCGGCGGTGAACACGCGCCCCCTATCCGGATTCCACAGATCAGTCCAGCCCCGGTGGCCTTGCTTTCTTTAAACCTCTCCGAAAAGGTCTGGGTGGATTTTCTAGGAGATGTCCTGGATGAGTTTGTCCACAATGATCCTGACATATTAGCCGCGGTGGATGATCTCGGGCCGGCTGTCCATGTCGCCATTCATGATTCTGACCCGATTATCGCCTTCGGCAGTGGCGAACTGCTCGGGATGGGAGGCAATTTGCGGGGGTTCAACGACGACATGCTGGGCATCCCGCTGATGATTTCTCTATTGACACGGCCGACCACCATCATTGTGGAGCTGCGTGATGAAGAAGCGGTCCGCCGGGTTTTGAAAGACGGGTATCTCGCGGACATCCTCCCATTCGGCGGAGATGTGGGCGCGGTGGATTATTACCGAATCCGGGGAAAAGACGCCTGGGTATGCGGTTTTTCATTTTTCGGAATCAGCCTCCGGTTTCAGTTGGAGATTCAAAACAGCTATCTGATGATCAGCAATTTGCCATGGGGACCGGACATCAACCTGGGTGTGTCCGCGGCCCCTGACCTCGTTCAGGCGGAATTAAGCTTGAACCCGGCCGCCGCGGAACACCAACTGGCCGCCATGTTCACCGCCGCGCAAGAACGCCAACGCCATATCGCCATGGAGGGTATCGCCTGCCTGGCCCCCTTGATTGAAGAGGGAAATTCCGTAACGGAGGCGGTGACAATCCATCGCCGGCTTTTCGGCTTTACCCCGGTCCATCCAGACGGCGGCATGTGGATTGTCAAAGACGGCGAATTGGAAAGCTCCGTCTACGGCGCCCCCTTCCTGAAACAACAGCCCGCGCACACCGCGGGAGACCGGCGATTCGGCCTGTTGCAGGGAGTCGGAACTGTCAGGGTCGGCGCGCGGTTTGAGGATGACGGCTTACGCGCCCGGGTCCGCTGGTCCTTTGACCGGTAAAAACGCGCCGGGCATCGCGGATGAGTGGACCGGTAGCGCCGCGCCCGCGTCCTCCTCTCCGCCATCAGTCGGCGCCCGTCAAAAACACCGCGCGAAAAGGCAAAGACACCTGTTTTCCAGGCATGGAAACAGTCAACATCAAGGTCTCTTTCAGGGATGTCAGATCGGCTTTATCAACCGGCAAAGACACCGTTCGCCCCTCTTTCGGCGCGTCAATCACCCCCAGACTTCGGTCATTCAGCGCCACCGAGAAAGATCCCGCCGCTGCCCACACAATCAGCCGCAACGATGATTTTTCAGTTATGTTTCCCACGCCCGGCGCGCTCAACCGGAAGGTTGTCCGCGCCATGTTATCAGACTCCAGCGCCGCGGCGGGAAAGATTCGTCGGGGGATTGTTTCCCATGGGTCATTTTTCGGCGCCGACTCACCCCCGTCCGCCGCCATCCGGGTGAGGATTTGGGGCATGTCAAAGAAATCCACCAAAACGTGGTCATCGCCTGTCACTTGGAGCAAATCCAGCCCCGTGACATCGTAGGTCTGACGTTCTTGATTTTCCAGCAGCGGGAGTTTTTTTGACAAAATCGGCCGGCATTCGGATCGAAACATCTTCAGGTTTCGCGCTTCAGCCAAAAAGGCCTGGGCCTTGATATCGCCGACGGCCACACCGTTTCCCAATCTAACCGCCCGTTCAGTCAAAACCGCGTGTTCCGCCGCCAACGTGTAACACTCAACAATCGCCCTGTCCTCTGGGCTGGAAGTCTCCACAAGCAGCGCCTGCAGACGGGAGCGGCTGGACAGCGGCTTTTCCATGGGCAGCATCGTCTCAATGCCGGCGTAAAAATCCCGACGGGGATTGGCGGATTTCCGCGATGCCCGCGCCACCGCCCGGCGCCATCGCCGCCAATGCTCCGCTTCTTTTTCCAAAGCCTGAGCCGCCTTCCCCCGCCTGGAACCATCCATCGTCCTGTGCCCGGCGGTGCCGGCGTTCAACAACATCCCATACCAGGCATTGGCGGCTTCCGCCGCGTCCGCCCGCGTCATGGAGCCTTCGTATCCCGGGTCATGAGCGGTCAGGCAGCCAGTCAGGACAAGCCCTGTCACCGCGACGCGGAAAGCGTCCCTGATGATTGGCCGCGCGCTCAAAAGTCTCTCCGCGTCAAAAACGCCAGCCATTCTTGCAAGTTTTCCCGTGCGGGTGAGGGAGGAAACGCGGCGGCCAAATGCTTTTCCGCGGACTCCGCGACACCGTCGGCTTCAGCCTGCAAAACCGCTTGCGCTCCACAATCAATGATCACGTTTTGGCACCGCCTTAACTCGTCTTGAGTCAATGGCCGTCCGCACCCTAGAAGCGCCCGCAATGGATCTAATTGAGAAGGTGACGCCATCGTCATCGTCCGGGTCAGCAACAGCGTCCGCTTGCCTTCACTGATATCCGATCCGACCGGTTTGCCCAGTTTTTTCTCATCGGCGAACACGCCTAACAGATCGTCTTTAATCTGAAAGGCCACACCGGCTTCGGCGGCGAATTTGCCGGCGTTCACAACCTGCTCGTGGGTTGTGTCCGCCGCTCCGCGGCCAATCATGACACCCGCTTCCGCGGCGAATTGCAAAAGCGCCCCCGTTTTGAGAAACATCATCCGCCGGATATCTTCCGGGGACACATCATCCCGAAGTTCAAAGGTCACATCCAACGCCTCACCGCTGATCAGTCCCGGTGTCAGCCAATGGCTCATGCGCCGGATCAACGTGAGAACGACCTCCGGAGCGACGCCTCTTTCCACGGACCGGGCCAGACAGTCCACGCTCCATCCATGCAAAACATCCCCGGCCAAAATAGCCATATTGGCGCCAAAGGTCCGCCGTCGTTGTTCCGAGGCTCCCGGCAAACGCCTGCCCTCTTCAGCCAGAACAACGTGACATGTCGGAGCCCCGCGGCGAATGGAATCATGATCGATAATATCGTCGTGGATCAGCGTCCAGTTGTGATAGAGTTCCACGGCCAGGGCCGCGTCCCAGGCTTGATCCACATCTCCCCCGGCCGCCTCACAACACCACACCAGCAACGCCGGGCGCAACCGTTTGCCGCCGCTGGCGGGATAGGCGGCCATCGCCCGTCCCAAATAATCGGGCAGCACGGTTCCCGGCAAGGTTTCCGCTTGGATCATCTCATCAATACGATCACTGACGCGCGCGCGGCTGGTCATCATTCGTTTCACCCAATCTTCACAAGCTGAAGTGCGAGATCCCTTTATCACGGGCTTCATACCGGTTGAACACGTTTTTCAAGTCAAACAACAAAGGCTTATCCATCAGACCGGCGACGGCGTCCAGCGTCAGCGTGTTGAAAACTTTATGCTTGTTGATGATCACCACGGCGTCCACCTCGGGCAACGCGTCCAGCGCGACGGGTTCAACCTTGAACGCCTCGGCGATCACCGCGTCACTCAATAACGGCTCGCAGCCATACAGTTTCAGGCCGAAGCTCGCCAGACAGTCAATCACATCCACCGCCCGGCTGTTGCGGTAATCCGGAACATCCTCTTTAAAGGTCAACCCCATCAACAGCACTTTAGCGTTCAGCAACGGCTTGCCAAGCTGGGAAATTCGCCGGACAATTGTCTCACCGACATAATTGCCCATGCCGTCATTGGTTTCCCGGCCCGCCAGAATCACCCGCGGGGGCATATCAAGTTTAAACGCCAGATGTGTCATATAGTAGGGATCCACACCGATGCAATGCCCTCCCACCAAGCCGGGACGGTACGGGTGGAAGTTCCACTTGGTTCCAGCCGCGGCCAGGACCTCATCCGTGTTCAATCCGCACCGGGAAAAGATCTTGGACAGTTCATTCATCAACGCGATATTCAAATCCCGCTGAATATTCTCAATCACCTTCGCGGCTTCCGCGGTTTTGATTGTCGGGGCCTCGTGGACACCCACACGCACCACCTGCCGGTATAGATCGGCGATCCGTTTAAGCGTTTCCGCGTCATGGCCGGAGACAATTTTGGTCACATTATCCAAGCGGTGTTCGGTGTCTCCCGGATTGATCCGTTCCGGTGAATAGCCCAAACCGAACTCGCCCAGTTTGAGCCCGGAGCCATTTTCCAGAATCGGCAGACAGATCTCCTCGGTGACTCCCGGATAGACCGTGCTCTCAAACACCACCACCATGCCGGGGCGCAACACCGACGCGACCGTCTCAGACGCCTTTATGACCGGGGTTAAATCAGGTTGTTTCGCCTTGTTAACGGGTGTGGGAACCGCCACCACCAAAGCCGTGCATTGGGTTAAATCCGCCGCGTCACAGGTGTACAGAATATCCGCTTTGGCGAATTTTTCCTTGTCGGCTTCATGGGTCTCGTCAATCCCGGCCGCCAGATCCGCGACGCGCTGCTTATTGACATCAAAGCCAATCACCCGCCCGGTCTGTCCAAACGCCACGGCCAAAGGCAAACCAACGTAGCCCAACCCCACAACACCGACGATTTCTGATTGTTTTTCTGACATGACACCCTCTGCGATTCGCTAATTACAGGAACGGATTCATCGGTCGGGGCAGCCGTCACGCGCTCAAAAAGCGGGATCCCGTGACACCCCGCCACAAGCCGAGGCGCTGCGACGAATACGAGGCGCTTACTATACTCGCATTATCGAAAATATCGATGAAAAACCCGTTGGTCCGCTGAAAGCCGCCCAAAAAAAATCCCTGGAAAACAGGGATCTGTTTTCCAGGGACGTGATCGCTCAACGTTTCGTGACCTAGAATCTGACGCGGCCGCGGAACTCAAACTTCTGGTAGTCGCTGGCGCCAGTGTCATAGTCAACATCAAATAACCGCAGATTGACATCGACATTTTTGGTTATTTTATAGCCCAGTTGGACTTCATTCTCAGTGACCCGGTCTTCGTCATCAATGTCATGATAATAGCCCACCGCGTAGTGAGCCCAGAACGGGCCGAGCGCCCATGTGATCCGGCCGAACACCACATCGGACTCGTCTGCGGCGTATTCATTATCCTGGTCCAGGACACCGATGATATAGTCCCGGAGCCACGCCGGTTTATTCATGTCGCTGCCGTCAAACGCGGCGTAGCCGGCTTCCAAGGTGACTTTCCCGGCTTTTCCGGCCGTCACTTCAACGTAGGGCGTGACAGACCAGCAGAAGGCGTCTTCGGGATTGGCGGTCAAATCATCGCCGCGCAAGTCATCGACAAAATAGCTGGCGGTGCGGGCGCCGACCGTGACCGCTTCGGTCACCGCGATCCCGGCATCCAGGTCAACACCGTAAACAGCCGCGTACTCGTCTTGATAGTAAACGTACGGGTTGACGGACACACCGTCCACCACATCCCACACCAATTCACTGAACAGCACAAAGTCCCAGGAATCTTCGCCGTATTTTTCATTGTCAAAATTCTGAACTTCGTAATCCCAGTCCTCGGCGTCATCGTAATCCAGCTCCGCGAACGCGGTGGCCACACCGACAGTGAAATCCACATTCGGGACTAAATCCCGGGTGCGGAAGAAAGCGCCTTCAGCCTGGGCGTCATCAAAGTGGGTGAACTTTTGGTGATTCCACCGCCCGACGACCACTTCCGTCTTATCGGTGAAGTTGTATTGCAGATACGCCTGCGGCATGCTGAATTCAGAACCGTCTTCAATATCTTTGTGGAAATACCCCTTTTTATCATCGTCGCTGCTCCACAATTCAAAGTGGCCGAGGAACTCCAAGCCAATGGAAAAGCCTTTAAACTGTCCCGTGGTGTATCCCAGGCTCACATAGCCGGTTCCCCAGCTGAACTCATCGCCTTGGCTTTTCCCTTTGCTAAACTGTTCATCATCGTATTTCTTGCCTTCCATATAGGTGCCGATGGTGCCTTTGACTTTGCCGCCTTTAAGGGCGCCGACAAACTCGTCATTTAAGCTCTGCGCCTCTTCCGCGGCGAATGTGGAACAGGCCATTAAGGCCCCGGCCGCCAATCCAAACAATTTACCGTTTCTCATCTTCATCTCCTGTTTGCCGATTTTTTGTTTCGTCACGTCGTTTTCGGGTTTCGTTTAGGCGCTTTCGCTATGATTTTATTAAAAGCGCCCCGCTTGTCCTCCAAAAACCACCGGTTTTCAGAAAACAAGGATAAAGTAGGTCCGCATTGTTAGCTGACGATTAGAGAAGTTTATGTGTTTGTTAGCGTTCAGTGAAATAATCGCACGTTTTTCCCGGAACCCGTGGCCGCGTGCCAACTTGGGCACGAGCCAGAACCTTGTCCAGAACCTTTTAACCATTACCCGCCTCGTCGTTTTGCGAGCGCCTCAAGCTTTTCGCGTGTTTTCATATTGCAAGTTTGGCCATAGCGGGTTATTTTTTGTTTCGCGCCGTCTTTCTCTATCACGAGCCCCGGAACAGGATCCCGGAAAGACACGAAAGGAACATAGCATGTCACAGAGAATTTTAAATGTCGGAGTGATCGGTGGCGGTGGTGACGCGTTCATTGTCCACCCGCATGCGCGGGCGATTCATTTTGACGGCACCCGCCGTGTGACCTGCGGAGCGCTTCGACACGTTCCCGAAATGGCCATTGAAGCGGCCGCCGCCTGGCCCTATCCCATCAAGGGATACCCCAGTTATGACGCCTTGATTGATGATCAAAAGAACCTGCCCTTGGGTGAACGGATCGACTACGCGTTGATTGTCACCCCGAACTTCGCCCACTTTGATCCGGCGATGAAATTAATCAAGGCGGGCATTCCCGTTTTTTGTGAAAAGCCGATCACGGTCACCGCCGCGCAGGCGGAAGAACTCGCCGCCACGGTGGAAGAGTGTCACGTTCCGTTCGGTATCGCCCACACGTATATCGGCCACTGGTCAAGTTGGTTCTGCCGTTGGATTCTAACCAGCGGCATCCTCGGTGATGTCCGCTGGGCCGACGCGTATTATCTCCAAGGCTGGCTGGCGGGCAAACTGGAAGACAGCGGCCAGCGGCAGGCCGCCTGGCGGGTGGATCCCGCCAAAGCCGGGGCCAGCTGCTGTGGAGGTGACATCGCCACGCACGCCTTCATGCAGTTGCGGTTTGTCACCGGGTTGGAAGTCACCGGTGTCCGCGGCATGATTGAGACATTCTGTGCCGGACGGCAACTGGACGACCATTTCACGACCTATTGCACCCTGTCAAACGGCGGAAAAGCGCTCATTCGCGCCAGTCAGATCGCCATCGGCCATAAAAACAATCTGGGCATCGAGGTCAACTGCGAAAAAGGCTCCCTGATCTGGAACCAGGAAGACGCGGAGAAAATCACGATTCGCGTGCCGGACGCTCCAGACCGTGTGTATTGGCGCGCCGCGGTTCCCGCGCGGGACGATTTACTGGGCGACATTCCCCCGTGGTTGCTGGAGGAGGTCACCCTCCCCTCCGGCCATGTCGAGGCCTTCCATGACGCTTTCGCCCGGCTTCACCGGGAATTTGAGAAAGACGTGCGGCTGTACAATGACGGGCAGCCATTCACATGTGACGGTGCCAAATACGCCACCATTCACGATGGTGTCAAGCACATGAAGTTTATTGAAGCCGCCGTGGAAAGCGCCAAGAACGATTCAAAAATCGTCGCGCTGTAAGCCGCGAATGTCATAAAAAGACCACCAGCTCTCTTTGCCGCGGGGACCAGTCTGGATTCGGCAGTCCTCTGCCGCTCTGGTCGCCGCGGGGACCGCGGAATCCAGAAGAAGCTTTTCACGCCTTCAACGCCTTCAACGCCTTTCACGCCTTCAACGCCTTCAACGACTTCAACGCCTTTCACGCCTTCACGCTTTCACGCTTTCAACGCCTTCCACGCTTTCAACGCCTTCAACGCCTTCAACGCCTTCCACGCTTTCAACGCCTTCAACGCCTTTCACGCCGTCACGCCGTCACTTCTGGCGCATCTGGGGGAAGAGAATCACATCCCGAATAGAGGCCTGCTCAGTCAGCAGAACAACCAGCCGGTCGATACCCATGCCCATACCGCCGGCGGGGGGCATGCCGTGCTCCATAGCCACGAGAAAGTCCTCGTCAATTTTGCCGCTTTCCTCTTCCACCGTTCCCGCGGTGCGCTGGGCCTGGCTCTCAAACCGCTTCCGTTGTTCCACCGGATCATTCAGTTCAGAATAGCCCGGGGCGATTTCCTGGCCGCCCATTTCCAACTCGAACACATCCACCACAGAGGGATCGTCTTCACACCGTTTGGCCAATGGCACCAATTCGGCCGGCAGCCGGGTCACAAACGTCGGCTGGATCAAGGTGCGTTCAATCAGCTTCTCATACACTTCATGGGTGATTTCCTGGTCTGTCCACTGAGCGTCCACATGCAGACCTTCCGCTTTCGCCCGGGCCGCGCGTTCCGCGGTGGAGACATCATACCAGTCACCGCCCATGCGTTCTTTGACCAAGTCCGCGTACGCCACCCGCCGCCAGGGGCGTTCTAAATTGATCTCTTCACCGTCTTCACCAAACTCCAGCCGCAGTTTGCCGATGGCTTTTTCAGCCACGGCGGTGATCATCCCCTCAATCAAATCCATCATGCCCCGGCAATCGCTATAGGCCTCATAGATTTCAATCATGGTGAATTCCGGATTGTGGCGCCGGGAAAGCCCCTCATTGCGGAAGTTCCGGTTAATTTCATAGACTTTTTCAAAGCCGCCGACCAATAACCGCTTGAGGTAAAGCTCCGGCGCCACACGCATGTACATGGGACACTCCAGCGCGTTATAGAACGTTTCAAACGGCCGCGCCGCCGCGCCGCCGGGAATGGGTTGCAGCATCGGCGTCTCCACTTCCATGAACCCGAGATCATCCAGATAATTGCGGATTTCACGAATCACCGCCACCCGTTTCCGGAAAACATCCCGGACCTCGTCGTTGCTGATTAAATCCAAATACCGTTGCCGATATCGGTGTTCAACATCCGTCAGCCCATGCCATTTCTCAGGCAGCGGCCGCAGCGATTTTGACAACAATTGACACGCCTCGACTTTCAGCGTCACTTCTCCCATGCGGGTGACAAAAACAGCGCCCTGGACGGTGACAATATCCCCGATATCCAGTTTTTTAAATTGGTCGAAGGCTTCTTCCCCCAAGGTGTTCTTCTGAACATAAATTTGCATTCGCCCGACTTGATCCTTCACATCGGCGAAGATGGATTTTCCCATCACGCGCATGGCGGTCAAGCGTCCAGCCAGACGGGCGCTGACATCGGCTCCCTCGGCGGCGGCTTCAAAGGCCTGCTTGGCGGCGGCGGTGGAGACCATACCGGTCACCCGTCCCCCGTACGGGTTTTCCCCATGATCAAGAAGGTCACGCAGTTTGATCATCCGCTGTTCAAACATATCGGCGGGATTTTGTTCCGTTTGGGACTGATTCTGTTCTTCGCTCATGGGGAAAACTCCACTATAAAAAGGAAAAGGCGCCCCGAAGGGTCAACCTTCGGGACGCCTGGAAACTCAACAAAACACCGGTATGACAATCAGGTCGTCACACCGCGGGCTGATGACGTCACACGCGAGGTCGTCAGCGGGAACGTTTCGCCTCACGACGTTTGGCTTCGCTCGGTTTTTCGTAATGGCGACGGTTGCGGAGCTCTTTCAAGGTCCCTTCCTTATCCATTTTCTTCTTTAACCGTCTCAGCGCTCTGTCGATGGGTTCACCGCGTCTGGTCTTGACTTCCGGCATGGTGTGAATCACCTGTCCTTTCGTGTGCTCGGGTGGCGACGGGAAAAACCATTTTTCCGTGACAATCGCGCGATTGCCAACCGTCACCGGGCTGATTAAGCCGCCTGTCCGCGTTAAAATCAGCCCATACTATATTCTCCCGCCAGTGAAACACAAACCATTTTCCTTTTTTTTGTCATGCCTCATAACCGCCGCGTCACTTTTTCCATCCACCAAGATCAAGTTTCAAGCCCTTCCGCTGAAAGGTGGGAACATCCAGATTCTCCTCACGATAACGGGTGGGCGATGTGTTGGCGAAAAGTCCAAGGGAATATTCCTGAATCGGCAGTTCCTCCTGGATAAGGGGCCCCCCGCGATGGTGGCGGGGCGGGGATTTCACCGGTTCGGAAACGGGGGATGGACCGGCGGCCTCAGCGGCGGGGGTCATGCGTGACGCGTGGGCGCTGTCCACACACAAGATGCCTGTCATCCGCACGTCGTCATCCGCATCGTCCACGCGGCAGACACCAATGGATAAACGAACCCCCTCACCAAAACTTTTTTCCAGCCTGGCGACACACGCTGACACCTCAGTGATGGTGACCGGTCCCTTGACATGCAGGCAAATCACGGCGTCAACCACCTCGTTAAGCGAATCGGCGGACCCGATAAGCGGGCAATTCAAAAAGCTCTCGACGGCCGCCGTCCATCGACCCGCGCCGCTGCCTTTCCCGGAAGCCAGGCGGCACAAGCCGGTCTGCCGTCGAAGAACCGCCTGGATCGTGCCAAAATCCGCGGACAGCATCCGGTCGGCCCACGCCATGCCGGCCATGCCGCCGACACACTCGGCTATCATTCGATCGGCGATGGCGAAGGCTTCTCCCGCGTCAATATCCGCCGCGCAATGCGAAAACAACGCGTCGTTGGGAATCGCGGCCACACTATCGGCGTATTCCCTCAACTGGGGCAACACCTCTTCGGCCTGAGTCCGTTTCCAGGTTCCTTCGAAAGCGAAAGGCACCGTCACCATGAAAAACGATGGAACTCCCAGGTCGCGGGCGTGCCGGGCCAGACTGACCGCCGCTCCGGTTCCCGTTCCGCCGCCCAGTCCGGCGCAGACAATGACCAGCCGCGCCCCGTCCATCACCCGCCGGAAATCCGCGGCCGCGGCGGCGGCCGCCCGCTGTCCCATGGACACATCCCCCCCGCAGCCATGCGGACGGTTCACGCCCCGGCCGATACGGATAACCTCAATGCCCGCGGCCCCGACCAGGCTTTCCTCATCTGTGTCAATTCCCACCAGTCTCAGCCGACGGGAGGCGGGCAACCGGGCGAGCTCCATCAGGAAGCGGGAACCGCTGTGCCCGACACCCAGAACAAGCACCTCTCCATCTGGTTTTCTATCACCATCTGAGGGCATTGCGAAGACCTCCGAAAAGCTTGCCGAAAAACGTTGTCACATCCTGTAAAATCTTGTCCGTCACCGTTTTTTTCTCCCCGTCCTCAATTTTTTCTAAAAACTTGGCCCATCTGAGCAAGCCGATCGGTGTCGCGAAGGCCGGACTGGACGCGACATCATCAATGCAGAAGACATCCCGGGGTATCCCCGCCCGCACCGGCAGTTGGAAGACTCTGTGGGCCAGTTCATCCACACCTTTTATCAGCGCCCCGCCCCCTGTCAACATGACACCATTGGGCATTCTGGGAAGCGCCGATTGCCGGTTCAAATCTTCAAGAATAATATCAAACAACTCCTTGAGGCGCTCTTCCGCCACCAACTCGATGACGGAAGCGGGAATCGTTCTAGTCTTCATGCCGGGAACGGCGATCTTCACGGGTCGCTCATCCCCGTCCGGAGTCATCACCGCCGAGGCGCCGAAACGGTCCAAGGTCTTAACGATTCCCCGCGCTTTCACCATGGGGATTTCCAAGCCAATCGCCAAGTCGTTGGCGATGTGATCCGTGCCGACAGTCACCTGACCGGAGTGAAAGACACCAATGCCGTGAAACAGGATGTAATTTGTCGTCCCCGCTCCGATGTCGACAACCAGAGTCCCCTGCGCCATATCCTCTTTGCTCAGGACAGCGAAGGCGGCGGCGACAATGGAAAAGCAGGCGTCCAAAGCGCTGTATCCCATTGTCCGCTCAACCAGCAGACAGGCGTTCTCAATGCTGTTGTAGCGGCCATACATCAAATGAATGTCCGCCGCCACTTTTTTCGCCACTTGGTGAACGGGGTTGACGACTTCCCGGTGGCCGTCGAGAAGCAAGCGCCGGTCGATCGTGTTCACTTCCGTTTTGTCAGGCGGCAGCACATAGGCCCTGGCGTTGCTCAACGCGTGCGCGACATCCTTCGGGGCGATCGTTTGATTGGGACCGGACGCGGGGCAGGCGCCGATGCTGTTCACGGAGGCCATCGTTCCGGTGTTAATCGCCAAGTAGACATCCTTCACGTCCCGTTTGGCCATTTTTTCCGCCCGGTTCAGCGCCTGGACCAATTGTTCGTGAACAATGTCATTATCCGTGATTTCTCCCTTTAACACCCGCATCGACGGCACGTCCGCCAAGCCGGCCACACGGATGATGTCACCCTCGTCAAACTCTCCCATGACAACCTTAATCGAGCCGCTGCCTATCTCGATGCCGGTATAAATTGTGTTCGTCTTTTTCGCCCGCATAATAGATGGAAATGAGTCCGCTTTTTTCAAGAAAAGAAACGATGCCTTACCTTAACGTCCATTCCCTTTCACGCAATGTGAAGAGAGCCCTGAAATAAAACAATCCGGGCTATGACTCAGGCACCGGCGGATGTCCGCGGAAAAGGCGCGGGACAGACGAGGGGAAGCGTGACATCAGAGAGGGTGAATTCCGCCGGCAACGGGCCGCGCAAATCACCGTCTGTCTGATAGAACGATTCTTCCGGACAGGTGGCCAGCACGTGTTCACCCCGGCGCGTCCGCACGTCTTTCATGGTCAAGTGGCCACCAAAACGAACAGCGGCGAGTTGCCACAGTAAGCGGAACCGATTCGCCGGTGAGAACACGCACACCTCAAAAGTGTCCGCCGCCAGACTGGCATCCGGCGTGAGCGCGAATGCCCCGCCGTAACAGCGGCTTTTACTGATCACCGCGAAACAACCCGTGAGGGGTTCGCCGTCCACGGTGATTTCGATGTGAGAGAGGGGGCGTTTTCTTAACCGGTCCACGATCGCCCGGGCGTAGGCGCCCTTGCCGATGCGCCGTTTGGTTTTCGGGCACAGTTGATCAATGGCCTCCGCGTCCAGTCCGGCGCCAGCCATTAACAGAAACAGATGTCCGGCGGCGCCGGCCACCCGTCCCGGCCGGACCGTCAGGGTCTCCCCATTGAGCAACAGCGCGGCTAAACGATCCGGCCGGGAAGGCATCCCGGTTTCGACCGCGAGCACATTCGCCGTTCCCAACGGCAAAAACCCCAAAGGGATGCCGCTGTACGCCATGCCGTTGAGCACTTCATTGATCGTCCCGTCCCCCCCAGCCGCCACAATTAAATCCGGCTGTTCCTGAACCGCCGCCAGGGCCCGGTCGGTTCCATCACCTTCCCGCCGCGTCCACATAATCCGGACCTCAGCGCCCATTTCCTGCAAATGCCCCAGCACGCTGTCGAGCCGTCGACGCCTACGCCGACCGGCCGCGGGGTTCGCGATAATAATGATGAATCGCCGCCTGTTCATTCGCCAGCGCCTTTTCATTCCCCTGACTGAGTAATTCCCGCCCTTCCCGCACGCGCTTCAGTCACCATCGATCATAGATCATGCGCGCGCCATGATGACACCACGTCGGCGAACCGCTCAGCGGACGGGCGCCCAACTGGGCAGGGAATTTCCACCCGGCTTGGTCACGGCGATAGAACGCGGTGTCCACGTGTCCAGCATCATGATTTGACGGCCGCCGGGCACCGTCCGCGTGCACACCAGATGCCGCCCGTCCCCGCCCCATGAGGGCGCCTCGAAATCACCCGGGCCGCTTGAAATGATGGTTTTTTCCCGAGTGTCAGCGGCCATGTCCAGCACGCCGATCACATACTGCCCGCCCATCCGGGTGGCGAAACAAATTTTATTGGAAACCGGCGACCAGTCGGGTGACACGGCCTCAGCGTAATCGGCGAACACCCGCTCCGCTCGGCCGCCGGCGGCGGGCATCACATACAGTTGCGGGCGGCCGCCGGCCCGGTCGGAGACATAACACAAGTGTTTTCCGTCCGGCGACCATGTCGGACTGGACTCCACGGAACGGTCACGTGTCAGGCGGCGCAACTTGCCATCGGCGATCCGCATCACGTATAGATCCACCTGCTGATCCCGGCTCAGACATAATGCCGCGAAGGCCCCGTCAGGCGACAACGCCGCCCCGGAGTTCAAGCCGGGGAACGCGGCGATAACCCGTTGCCGCCCCTGTTTCATATCCACCTGCATCACCCGCGTGCCGCCGCCTGATCCGTACAGGGTGTACACGAGAAAATCCGTTGTCCGCCCCCAGGCCGGCTCGGTGGAAATAGACTGATTGTACGTCAAGCGTTCCATCCCGCTTCCGTCAAAATAACACGTCACCACTTCTTTTTTGCCGTTATTTTCCGTGGCGAACGCGATCCGTGACAAACACGGGCCCGGCGTTTTAAATAATGTCTCAATCACCGCGTCGACACCGGTGTAAACCAATTCGTTCACATCATCACCGGGCACTCTCACTTGAACAGTAGCGACCACCGCCCCGCCTTTTTGCACCCGCAAAGATAATTGTCCACCAGCCTCCGCGCCATCCAACACATATCCCGTAGGCGCCGCCTGGTTAATCACATCAAACCACCCGCACCGCAGCAGGGTTTCCCGCACTTTTTTCTCCACCTCCGCGGACCCCGTGAAACCGCTCACATATAATTGCGGATTTTCATGCTTGGCATCCTTGGAAATGACAATTTGCCCGGACACGGTCTGGAAGAAAACGGCGCAAAAAAGACTACAGGAAATCAGGGTCACGTGATTAAACATAACTACTCCGTGATGAAGATGATGATTGGCAGATGATGACAAAAGATAATTCCGCAATCGCTTATTTCATCCTCCGCGACCAAGACCGCCGAAAAATCGGTCATCATCCGGACCGTGTCTTTGAGGAAAAATCGGCATCTCTCTATTTGGTCAGGCATGGTATCCTCGTCGGTTTTCGATGTCCGTCACTCCGACACGTTACGCCAACAAGAATTTGACGGCCAGCGCCAGGGTCACATTCAGGATCACACCGGCCAGAAGCACAACCAGACACCCGCCGCCGGTGACGATCTTACCGACCTTGCGCTGACGGCCGCTTTTGGTCAGCGGGATGCCGATGGTCCGGGAGATCTTCGATTTCGCCCGGCTCACACCGGTCAACCGTTTCCAACTGAATCCGCCTTTGTTCATGAGATACGCTCCAGGGTCAGGGGGTCTTCTTTGCCGTCGTAGAATTTATCCAGGACCTGGCTGAAGACCGAGCCGGGCGGCGACACATGGGCAAAAAGAGTCATCGACGACCGCAGTTTGAGGACATCCGGGAAACCGAAGATCCGCTCAGCCGACCGACCATCGGCACCCAGCAGTATATTGGCGCACTCCAGCAGGCGCGGCCCCAGTACCGGGTGGTCGAGGTAGGCCCGCGCTTCGTCCAGACTGGCGATGGCGTAGTATCGGGCAGTGGGACTGTGCCCCAGCCCGGCGATCTGGGGAAAGATGAACCACATCCAGTGCCCGCGCTTGTCCCCGGCCCGCAGCTCGGCCACAACAGCGGCATAGACCGCGTCCTGCGCCTCGACAAACCGTTCCAAGTTGTTTCCCACTTTACCACCGATTCCATTGCACGTTCACTTTTGTCAAATTGCCTGTGCCCCGTCAATTCTGTCGGTCCACCCCTGTCGGGGGGCCTTTCTTGCGGGTGGATTCGATCTGCTTCACGGCTTGGTCAAAATCACTCAGGGACTTTGCCGACTCCAGCAGGCGTTTCCCGTGGAACTTGTCGTATTCGCTTTCAGCCAATTGCTTCGCCATTTCGTGGGAGATTCTGCCGGCATGGGTGAGAATATCGCGGTCGTTGAGCGTCATGAAACTATCCAGCTTCCTGATCCAGTCCCGCATGTACATGGGAATGCGGCGCATGGCCTGCCCCTGGGCGAAAATCAGATATTGCTCGACCAGGTTATTGAGCGCGGCCAACTCCTCTTCATTCAGATAGTTCTTGGCAATGGTCACATCCTGCTTTCGTACTTTGGCGCCCCGGTAGTTGGTCAGTCCCATGCTTGGTTTGTCGGCATCCGCTCTGGCATGAATGATTTCGGCGGCTGTCTGCCCAGTGATGGCCCAGTGCATCTTGTTTTGCACGGTTTTGAAGAACTCGATGCTGATATCCAGTGTCGGGTCGTAATCGATGCTGGTCGCGTAGATGTCGGTGATTTTCTGATAGAACCTGCGCTCGGAGGTGCGGATGTCCTGAATGCGCCGTTCTAGTTCCTCGAAGTAGTCGAACGGCTGATCCGGATTTTTCAGGCGGTCGTCGTCCAATAAAAATCCTTTACGGATAAACTCAGTAAGTTGCTGTGTCGCCCAGATACGGAAACGGGTCGCCACATGGCTTTTCACCCGGTAACCAACGGAGATAATCATATCCAGATTGTAAAAGTCAACCATACGGGCAACTTGCCGCTTACCTTCTGTTTGAACTATCCGGAATTTCCGGATAGTTGCTTCCGGAAGAAGCTCATTTTCGTCATAAACATTTTGGATATGCTCATTTATAGTACGAACATCTTTCTGAAAAAGCTCTGCCATCAGTCGCTGTGAAAGCCACACCGTATCATCCTCAAGCCGCACATCCAGCTTGAGCGTGCCGTCCTCAGCCTGATAGACTAGAAACTGCCCCTTAGCGGGCTCCATTTCGTAGCTTTCGCCTGTTTCGTGGTTCATGTTGAATGTAACTCCGTGTGTGTTTGTTCCGCTGCCCGCTGGCCGGACGGTTTGCTGTCGGCTGCCTTCTTCATGCTTTTCTTCGGGCTCTATATTTAAGGATGGCCAAAATTCAGTCCGCCTTTTGAAGGACTCGTTGTAATCGCTTTTCCACGAAGTTACAAATGGGCCGCCCTGCCTCTCCCGCGACTTTGGAAAACAAACTGGCACCCGACACGCCGAGGCTCTGCAAAATCGGCCCATACGCACGGTCTGTAACCAGCGCAAGCAACCGCTCGAGATGTCTGACGGCTTTTCTCTCCCCGGATTCTTCTTTGCCAAGAGCGGTCAGCAAATCCGCGAGGAAATTCGGCATCAATGTTGTCAGAATCGACGCGACGCGGCCGGCGGATGAGTCGCTTCACGCGCCATGCCGCTCCCCAAACCCGGCAACTTGAATGTTGGCCCCCGGAGAAACAACCGAATTGGACACATCGACAGCATCTGCTGATGCCAACCCCAGATCCAGCATGATCTGATCAAATTCCCGCTGTTCCTTCTTGAAACGCTCAACTTGTCTTCGGCTGCTGAAGGAGTCGGGAAGTTTAGGCGCGAAAGATTGCGTTTCCTTAAGCAGTTCGTCCGTCAGGAGATTGGCATCCGGGTGCTGCTTGATCCATTTTCGGATGGCACGCCGCATCTGTATCATCACACTGGTACCGTCATGCCGCGCCAGAATATTCAAAGCTGACAAAACAGCTTCATGCTCTGCCAGGCTTTTTCGCCTTTTTGTGGATGAAAGTTGGTTGGGCATTGTTTTATCCCTAGTATATGGAAAAGGTTGATTCAACCCTAATAAAATAACGCAGTAGCGATTGTTGTCAATAGGCTGTATGACGTCATGTGTCACAAGCGTTGGAGTCTTCCTTCCTTTTCAGACCAAGAACACCACCAGACACCCGCTCCGCCGGGGCTGGTAGTCCGGCATGGATATGCCGGGCGAACGTGGTTGCGAGACCATCCCGTCACTGCGGGATCCCGGCGGGGCTTTTTTACGGATATATTGGCGGGACGGCAACCATGATATGGCGGTTTGATTGGCGCGATGGCTACTCCTTCGCATAAGGCTGCGGGGCGCAAGCGATTTCGGGATCCGTCTCCACTCTATAAATGCGGGGCTACGCCGGGACAGACCGAACGAGTCCAGGGTGTGTCGCCCGGGGGAGTGAAAAAAACACCGCGCCTGGCACTTGCAAACTTTCGTCTTACACTTTATCTTACTTTTGTTCGGAATAATGTTTTATTCACTATTGCGGGAGACATGAAATGATTACGGCAAAACTATCGACGAAAGGTCAGATTGTTATTCCCGGCGCTATCCGGCGGCGGCATCACTGGAACTATGGGCAGTCTCTAGTTGTAGAGGATGCCGAAGACGGTGTCTTGTTGCGGACGGCTCCGGCGGGTAAAGGACTGGGCAAATTGGTCGGTATCGCGGGCTATTGTGACAAGCCGAAGACACTGGCCGATATGGATGCGGCGATCAAAAAGGGAGCTCTGGAGAAACATGGTCGCCATTGACACCAATGTGCTTGTCCGGCTGGTCGTCAACGACGACCCGGAGCAGACGGAAAAAGCTTTGACCCGTTTGGAAGGACAGCGGGTATATGTGCCGGTGACGGTTGTTCTTGAAACAGAATGGGTGCTCCGGCATTGCTACGCTTTGTCCGCCGCCAAAATCCGGAATGTGTTCCGGGAATTGCTGGCAAATGATGATGTTGAGGTCGCGGAGACGAAAGCGGTCGAGCAAGCTCTTTGCCTGCATGAAAATGGCCTGGATTTCGCTGACGCTCTGCATCTGTGTCTGAGCGTTGGGAACACCGAGGGGTTTCTCACCTTCGATAAAGCGTTTTTCAAAGCCGTGCCGACGGACTTTGTATTAAAAGCGGATCTACTTTGATGTCAGGGCGTATCTGATTGAAAGGCTTCGATTGGCGTGACGGCTACTCCTTCGCATAAGGCTACGGAGCACAAGTGATTTCGGAACCCGCCCGCCGGCGGCGAAGGCTGCGGCGGGCTTTTTCTGTTTTGGTATGCGCATGGGATTTATGGGACCCATGGGAGGGAGAAAGGGCATGGGACATGATGGGACGCTGCAATTCGGTCACTACCGGGACAAGGACAAGGTTGAAGTGGACGTGGTTATCAGCCGTGGCGCCGAGGTGTGGGGGGTCGAGGTGAAAGCGTCAACCGCGGTTGACCGTGGTGATATACAGGGACTGCTGCGTTTGGCCGACAAAGCGGGCGACGGTTTCCAAACCGGCATTGTTCTTTATGCCGGGGATGCCGTATTGCCGCTGGATGGGCCACGAATCCAGGCGGTACCTATGCGGAAACTTTGGGAGTTGTAGATCATGTGGAAAAGCCATGATGAATTGCAGGGAACAGGTTGACCATGCCCAGCCACGACCCGCTTGATTTCGCCAAGACCCTCGACCCCGGCTCCGCCCCCGGCGACATGCTCGGCCAGTAGCGCATCGTCCGGCTGTTGGGAAGAGGCGGGATGGGCGAAGTCTACGAGGTCGAGCACACGGTGCTACGCCGCCGCTACGCCCTGAAGCTGCTGCCCGCGGACTTCGCAAGTCGCCCCGGCGCCCTCGAACGTTTCAACCGGACCCGCAGGTCGGGTCGTAGGCCCGGGTCGCCGACACGGCATTTCCGGGGGATATGCCAATCACCTTGGCGATGATCCGGCTCACCTCCGAGGGGGTGTAGAACTGGCCCTTGCTCTTGCCGCTCTCCTGGGCGAAGTGCCGCATCAGATATTCATAGGCATCCCCCAGAATATCATCGTGATCCGCCCGGTTCTTCGAAAAGTCCAGCTCCGGTTTCTGGAAGATGCTGACCAGTTCCGTCAACCGGTCCACCATCTCCTTGCCCGAGCCCAGTTTATTCGGGTCGTTGAAGTATTGAAAAGGGCTGAAACCTTTAGTATGTTGAATCTCTTTATGAGTTATGAGTCTGGCTGGCGCGAGTTTTGCAGACGGTTGCATCAAAACACGTGTGACTCACAACAATGTCTGGCTGGAAATGATATGCGTTCTTCTGAAAAAACTGTTGAGTGTGTAACAATGAATACAGAAGGTGAAATCGAGTTCTTGCGCGCCTACAAAGATTTTGTCTATTATTTCAATATGCTTGAGCGGAACATTGGATACTGCCTTCGATTCTGCTCCGGGAAAGAAGGAAATCAAAACCCGGAAAAGTGGCATTCGGCAAACTTTGACGCGAAAGTCAAAAAAGTGATTGCGTTAGCCAAAAAGTATGGAGTCTACGAAGCCTTCACTGGGTGGCATCGTGAAATTAAGAAGTGCAGGCACTTGCGAAATATCGTCTCGCATGGATCCTGGGAATGGAAATGGTGGCTGCCCAAACCAATCTTTTTCCACGCTCCGGAATTTGAGGACGGCAAGGGGGAGTTCACCGTCGAGGAATTCCAGGAGCGACTTTCTCATCTCAGGAATGTGCCGGATGTGTTTCGCGCAATCAGAAGCCGGCTCGAAAGCGCCATAGGAGAGACATGAAGAAGAGATGTGATTGGTGCGGGGACAATCCGCTCTACATCGCCTATCACGATGACGAGTGGGGTGTTCCTGTTCATGATGATCGCCTGCTGTTCGAGTTTCTAATCCTGGAGGGAGCGCAGGCGGGCCTGAGCTGGTTGACGGTTTTGAGGAAGCGCGAAAACTACAGAAAGGCGTTCCACGCCTTCGATTGCGAGCGCATTGCCGAATATACGGAAACGGATGTGACGCGCCTGCTATCCGACG
This sequence comes from Lentisphaeria bacterium, assembly GCA_032251435.1. Lineage (GTDB taxonomy): Bacteria > Verrucomicrobiota > Lentisphaeria > Oligosphaerales > MVZH01 > JAVVEH01. Next base: position 134,815 of record JAVVEH010000003.1, read on the forward strand.
CGGGCATTGTCCGCAATCGGCTGAAGATTGAATCGGCTATCAAAAACGCCCGGGGTGTTCTGGAAATCCGGGACGACTATGGATCGCTGGATTCGTTTCTCTGGCGATATGTCGATGGCGTGCCCATGCAAAACGCCTGGGAGTCCATCTCTCAACTCCCCGCTAAGACGGATTTGTCCGATGCAATGAGCAGGGACTTAAAGAGGCGCGGCTTCAACTTCGTGGGGTCAACGATCTGCTATGCGCTCATGCAAGCCGTTGGTATGGTCAACGACCATACCGTCGACTGTTTTCGCTACAGGGAAATCCAGGAATACACCCCGACCTGACCCGGTTCCGGGTCTGCGGTAGAGATTTCGCGCGATAGCCATCCCTGTAATCGTTCCTGCACTTTTCCCTTCGCGGCGGCAACACCCACCGTTGGCGGAATATGGCTGGTGTACTCGCCAGACGTATTCAGGGTGACTTCCAGTCCGACCGCGCCTCTTTCTGGCCAGTAGCGGACCGAGACGCTGATCAGCAAGCCCCGCTGTGTGAGGGCATCGAGAAATGTGCTATAGGTGGACATGGTGGACCTCCTTTTGGTCTTTTTGTGTTAGGGTAAGTTGAAAAACATTTGAATGGGCTCTATCTTTCACTGTTGGAATGATACAAGCAGTTAATCCCGGATTAAAGTTTCTTCTAGGATGAAAAGTTTGTTGATATTATTCCATTAGCAACACTATCAAGATCTGTATAATTACTTGTTCCCCGTGATAAAAAATAGATGGTAGAATTTCCTTGTATTTAATGCCTGATGAGGGTTACATAGTGTTATGAAAATGGATAGAAGCAAATTGTCGGTCGTCAATCTGAAATATTCCTCAGATATTGAGTATTGGAAAAAACAATCCTGTTCAGAAAGATTACGGGCAATACAAATCAATAGACAGGTTGCATATGGCGAATCAAACACTTCCAGAAGACTTCAGAGAATTCTTGAAATTGCTGAACGAAGCTGATGTCGCATACCTTCTCATCGGCGGTTATGCAGTAGGATATCATGGTTAACCGCGGGCTACTGCGGATATGGATATTTTTGTCGCGATCTCTCCTGATAACGCAGGTAAATTGGTTGATGTGTTTTTACGCTTTGGCATGGCTGACCCAAAGCTCTCACCCGCCCTATTTCAGGAGAAAGGCAAAATCATTCGAATGGGTTTACCTCCCATGCGAATCGAGATATTCTGATATTTCATAAACAACTTTGCATTGAGCGTGGCAACGCGCTATACTACGTAAGTATAATGTTCTTACGGAGGCGCAATATGATCAAGCATTTACAAAAAATTGGCAACAGCAGGGGTATCGTCCTGGATCGCCCCGTTCTTGACTTGTTGCACGTTCCACCAGACGGAGCTTTTGAGGTGACCACCAGAGATGGTGGGCTGTTTCTCAAGCCGATCACCGCGAGCGAAGCCTACGCGAGAGTGGCTCGAAAACATCGAAAATCACTGGATAAACTTGCGCAATGACTGGCGAACCGCATTTTATCACTCTTGAAGAAGCACTCTTTTTTCACAAAGAAGAAATCAGGCAAGCAGGAGGAAGTGAAGGTATCCGTGATCCGGAAAGTTTAGAGGCGGCCCTTTCTGCTCCCAAGGTGGCCTTTGGCAATGCTTTCCTGATGGGAGATATTTTTGAGATGGCGGCGGCCTATGTCGAATCAGTTTGCGCGCGGCACCCCTTTGTAGACGGAAACAAAAGAACAGGCACAGTTTGCGCACTGACCTTTCTATTGCTAAATGGGTATGAAATCGATGAGATGTATGACCTGGAACTTGCCGACATAGTTCTTGATTTAGTTACGCATAAGATTGACAGACAAGGGTTGGCTGACTTTTCCCGAACGCGAGCAAAACCAGCTGATTAATACAAACGATTCGGTGCTGGGGACGGTGCCGTGTTCGTCCTGTATCCCGGCCCGCAGATACGAGCCGATCAGACTCAGGACACGTTTATCCCGGATGTGACGGGATACCCGGACCATCAGTATATCGTGGTTGACCCGGTCGAAGAACTTCGACAGGTCGGCATCCACTGCATACTTGTATCCTTCCCTGATGTAGCCTTTCACCTCCCGGACGGCGGCATGCGCCGAACGTCCCGGCCTGAAGCCGTGACTGTGGTCCGAGAAGGTCGGGTCGATGATCGGGTTGAGGATCTGGGCGATGGCCTGCTGGATCAGGCGGTCAAGGACTGTCGGACCTCCGCAAAGCGGAAGAGCCAGCCGCCTCGGCTGGAATGACCGAAGGGAATGGCAATCCAAGCTGCCGCTTGCCCCCGTCAGGCTTCGGAATATCTACTTTCCTGACAATGTTCGGCCCTTCGCTGTCGCCGGGGAGTCCCGCCTCCCGGTCGCTACTATGGCCTCTGCTGACTTCTGGACGATCACCATACATGTCTCCATGTACAGCGCTTCCCGCTGAACGGGACTCAATGCCATCCAGATCTCCCCGAATAAGGGTCGCTGACTTTCCCCGGGAAACCGCATCATTTACCGTATCGACTAAACTCCGGACGGTGCCATGTTGGGCTGGCTTATCCATCGACTCGGCCTTAGTATGATGTTTGCCGCTCCCGTTGGTCACTCCAGCCGCTTCGGGCTGGCTCTTGCTTCGCAGGTCTGTTCGTCGGCTCCCGGTTTTGCACTCCGGCTTCCTTCGGACACATCCTCACGGATACGCCGTTGACGCTTCGCTGCTGATCCAGTTGGTCAGCCGAACCCTTTCGGGTTTGCCTTCGGCTAGTGGTTGATATATGTTGTTTCATATATGAGTTAACCCACAGGGGACTTTCACCCCATAAGTTACAGCGCCCATGTCGGGCGTACCCAATCGGATGCACTGGACGCTCCTATCGTCGCGCCATTAATCCACACGTTCTGCTCTAGGAGAATACTGATATGCGCTTATTCCAATACCTGACACTTGTCGTTGCCCTCAGTCTTGTTTCATGTGCAGTGGAAGTGGCTGCCGAAGAGGATCTCGGCCAAGGATACAGTCACGAAGGGAAGTACATCCTCTTTGAAGGAAAACGAATTGATCAGGAAGGCAAACGGGATATAGATCATTTCTCCAAGGCCGTAGGTCGGCAACTCACCTTATGTAGTGAGGTGGATGCGGCTAGTTTCCAAGTGCTGAGCGAAGAATACACGAAGGATAAAGACAAGGTTTACTACAAGTGGATCAGTCCGGGTCGATTCTGGGTCGTGGAGTTGCCCGAAGCCGATGCAACGAGCTTTGAAGTTCTTGGCTTCAACCTAGCTCGCGACAAGAAGAACGTTTGGTGGTACGGCAAGGTGCAATCAGGAGTTGACGCTGCGACGGTCGAGTTGGTCAGGGATGGCTTTGTCTGGAAGGATGTTCAAAGCGTCTGGTATCAGCACAACACGATTGTCGGCGCCGACGCAAGGACATTTCTGCACATCGGTTCCGGTTACTACATGGACAAAACAAACGTCTATTGGGGTCCCGACCCGATTGAGGGTGCCGATCTGGCGACGTTCAAAGTGCTGGGTGACTCCTTCGTCGCCGTGGATCGAAACATGGTTTACCGCAGCGGTGAGCGTCTGCCCCAAATGGACCCCGGCACCTGCAAGTTCATTCTGCACGATCCTTACGGCTATCAGGTGATCTCCGATAATAACGGAGTATACCTGAATAAACTCAAGTTCCTGCATGCGGTCCCCAACAACTTCAAGATGATCGATAACCTGACTGGCAGAGGCGGGAAATACATGTTTCTCATCGATACGTATCATAGCACTCCGGTGACCGTCTACTGGGAAGAGGGGCAACTGGTCACCGAGACAGTGCTTTACGAGAGGCGCACGGCGAAGCCTCTCGCCATCGTCAAGGCCGAGGTGTCCGGCGACAAGTTGGAGAACATCACTTTTTCACCACCTCCAGGACAAGTTGCCGACAACGAGATCCCCGACTGGCAAGTCAAAGTCTTTAAGCGGGCAGACCTGGTAAAGCGCATGAAAGCGGCAGGCGAACTACTAAAGTGAAGGGCAAGACGAGCGCGCTAATCACCGCAGCATAACAAGCCGATGGACAACGGACCGTGAAGACTGTCGCCGCCTTCGGCTCTGGCAGTCTTCCCAGCCAGTCACCGGCACGTTCGCTAGAGGCCAAACCAAACCAAATAACCTCAATAAAAACAGAAAATCGAAATTATTCGTCTCAATTAGTGTTCATGAGTGGTTTATAAAAAAAGCGGGTTCGTGTGGGTTGTGTTTGCGGTTCCGCCAAAGCCAATTATGTTCCTTCATCTCGAAACCCTCTGGGCCAAGAAGTGACCATGAACTGATCCGGAACGGTGTAAGAAGTTATGGCGGACGACAGCTCAAAAACGGGAATGAGTTATTGGATATGGCCTCCCGTTATCCTTGTCGCGTATGTGTTTTCAATCTTTCCGGCGGCGGGTTTTTTTGAATTTTCTGGTGTTTCTCCCAGCCCGGCGGTGCAAAAAGTGTTTGAAATTGTCTATTTCCCAGTGATCTGGACGATGGATCATGTGGATTTTTTTGGAGAGTTTATGGAGGCGATCGCCGATTTTATCGGGTTATGACCGCCATCGCTGAGGAAGCACTCTGGCGACACAAAAAAACCACAGGCTTTCACCTGTGGTTTAAAATGGTCGGGATGAGAGGATTGCCGCTTCGCTGCCGTTCCTGTCCCGTCGCCGGGGAACGGCCTCTATCCCTCGCCAGCTCGGGATGGTCGAACCTCTTAACCGGTTCTCATCCTTCATCCCACAAAAAAACCACAGGCTCCCGCCTGTGGTTTAAAATGGTCGGGATGAGAGGATTCGAACCTCCGACCTTTTGACCCCCAGTCAAACGCGCTAACCAGACTGCGCTACATCCCGATGTCATCAATATGTTTTCGCGATGGTTACCCCGTATGGATTCGAACCATAACTAACAGGGCCAGAACCTGTTGTGCTGCCATTACACCACGGGGTAAGTGTAAAGGAGCATTAACATATCATCACAAACACGTCTGGCAAACACGGAAACACTGTTTTGCTGAAAAAACACGTGTTTTCCCGCCGCGGACGGCATCCCTGTTTGACGGGCGGGACCGGCGTGGATGGCGCCAGCCCCTTGAACGCCGGAATGTGTGTTCCGCGCGTCGCACGACCCCTTTTCGCGCCTGAAAAGATGACGAAACAGCGGGAAAAACGTGAAAATCCCATAATTTCACAAAAAAATAAGTCATAACCGCTTGAAAGTATAGTTTCAAAGGGCAATATTCAGTGGTGTCCGGGTTTTTAAACGATTTTTGATTAAGGGGCGCCGACGAAAACTTATTCCGGTTTGGAACCGGATGAGAGGCGCCCAGGTGGATACACTCCCAACAGAAAAGGAGAAATGATTATGGCAGACCAGGCATATTGTGTTAAGTGTAAGGCTAAAGTGGACGTTAAGAATGGTGAAAAAGTCACCATGAAAAATGGCCGCCCCGCTCTCAAGGGCAAATGCGCTGTGTGTGGCACGGGCGTTTACAAGATTCTGCCCCTGAAATAATCATGGGTTCTGAATCGATGACGTTTTGCCGTTAAGCGGTCATTTCCCAACAAGGAAAAACTTAACGCGAGTCATTTTGGGAACCGGCCTCCTTTTTCGGGGGTCGGTTCTCTTTTTGCATACGGGGGCGTGTCCAACCGGCTTTCACCGGCCGCGGCACCCGGTCGCCCCCCCGGCGCGGTCACATCGAACATGTCACACGATCAACAGGGTGAAATCATGCGGGACATCACATTTCATATCCGCACCTACGGGTGCCAGATGAATGAACGCGATTCAGAAGCGCTAGGGTGCCTTCTGGAAGAACGCGGCTGGACACCGGCTGGTTCAGAAGAATCCGCGGATGTCTTGTTGTTTAACACCTGCAGCGTCCGGGATCAGGCGGAACGCAAGGCGGTGGGCAAAATCGGCTTTATGAAAAAGGTGAAAAAAAACAAGCCGGATATCGTCATTGGCGTGTTGGGCTGCATGGCGCAAAATAAAGGAGCGGACTTACTTAAACAATTGCCGCATGTTGATCTCGTTGTCGGCACGGACCGCATCCATGAGTTGCCCGCTTTAATTGAGCGGGTGCTTGAAGAACGCGGAAAAATTGTGCGGACGGACACCGGCGCAGAGGTGCTCGGGGCTTTGAGCCAGCATCACCACGGACGCGTGACATCGTTTGTCTCAGTGATGCGGGGGTGTGACCAGTTCTGCGCCTACTGCATCGTTCCTTATGTGCGGGGCCGGGAAAAAAGCCGGCCCATTGATGATATTGTCGCCGAGGTGAGGCATGTGGTTGAGAACGGCACCAAGGAAATCTTTTTATTAGGCCAGAATGTGACCGCTTACGGGCTGGCCGAATTACGAGCCACAGGCGGACTCACGGGGGCGGAGTCACCCTTTGGGGATTTGCTTCGAGCTGTGAACGATGTTCATGGCGTGGAGCGCGTTCGATTCACATCGCCACATCCTAAGTACATGAATGAGGCGTTTATTGACAGCGTCGCGTCGCTGCCAAAAGTGTGTGAAGCCTTTCATGTCCCCATGCAATCGGGGTCGGACCGGATGTTGAAAGCGATGCGGCGCGGATACACGGCGGCCGATTATATGAGCCGGATTCAAACGCTTAAAGAGCGTCTGCCGCACGCCACGTTTTCCACGGACGTGATTGTCGGCTTTCCCGGTGAGACGGAGGAGGATTTCAACGCCACCCGGCAAGCCATGGAAACGGTGGGATTTGATATGGCGTATATCTTTAAATATTCTCCCCGCGTCGGCACGCGGGCCGCGGACTGGGCTGACGATGTGCCCACAGAAGTCAAAGAGCAACGCAATCAGACGCTTTTGGCGGATTTGGAAAAACGGACGACGCGGACGAACAAAGCCTATCTGAACACCTGTGTGGAAGTTCTGGTTGAAGGTGAAAGCAAACGCAACGCGGCGACGTGGACCGGGCGGACCCGGACCAATAAAGTCTGTATCTTTCCGCCGTCGGCGGATGTGAAACCCGGCGATGTGGTGACCATGCGCGTTGACCGCGTCACCGCTAATTCTTTGTTTGGTGAAATCACTGTCTGAATGCGAGAATCCGGTTTAAAACAAGCTGTTAAGGACCTGGCGGCCGCCTGCGGCTATGTGGCCTGCGGGATTACCGGGGCTGAACCATTCGCGGCGGACCGGGAGGCTGTCGGCCTGCGCATACGGCAGTTTCCGGAAGCCGCGGAGCTGTATCAGCGGTTTATGAACCGGGCGGATCCCCGCCGGACAGCCCCCTGGTGCGGCTCGGTCGTCGTCTGTATCCGCTGGTATGGCAAATATGATTTGCCAGAGACTTTGGTCGGTCATATCGGTCGGCATTATTTGGCGGATTGCCGGTTGGAGGCCTGTCCGGATTACGCGATGGCGAAAAATATGACCGGGGGATTGCGGGCGCTGGGCCTGCGCTGCAAAAAAGGGGGTGTGCCGGACCGCTGGGCGGCGGCGCGGGCGGGTGTGGCCCGGGTGGCGAACAATTGCTTCGCCTATTCGGAGGGGTACGGATCGTGGATCAATATCCAGACGTGGCGGATCGACGCGGATCTGGAACCGGATGAACCCACTCTGGAAAGCCCGTGTCCGCCGGGGTGCCGGGCGTGTTTGAACGCCTGTCCCACCGGAGCGATAAAATCAGCCAGATGCATGCGCATGGACGAATGCGTCGCCTATCTGAGTTATTCCGCGCCTTTCCCGATTGACCGGCGGCTGTGGCATAAGATGGGGGAATGGATCTATGGCTGCGATGTCTGCCAGACAGCGTGCCCGTTAAATGACGGAAAGTGGAAAAAAACGGAAAAAAACCCCTGGTTGACACCCGTGATTGACACCCTCACCCCCGCCGCCCTGGCGGTTATGGATGATGAAACCTACCGGCATAGCGTCCACCCCTTATTCTGGTACATCCCCGCGGATGACCCGGAGCGCTGGCGGGCCAACGCCCGCCGCGCGGTGAACCTGATGGCGGCGAAAAATAAAAAATAAAAAAAGAATAAAAATCATGTGGACAAAGCGGAAAACAGTCACTACATTACTCGTTCTGTTTTTTGGTGGACAGACATCTTTTGGTGACAACGGCGCCGCCACTGGGGAGCTGGAAGCACAGCTTCAAGAGGCAGTCGTCGCGCGGAACGTGGCCGAACAGCGTTGCGCGGAGCTCAAAGTGTCTTTGTCCCAGGCGCGGAAGGATCTCGAAGCCCTCAGGGCGAGATACGCGGAGCTGCTGGTCGTCAGCGGCAAACGCGAAGCGGAGACTGAACAACTCCGGCTTGAGATCGTGAAGACGCTATACGGGGCGAATGGTCGTCAGCCGGATGATTTGACTGTGAAAGCGGTCAGAGCGTTACGGGACAGTCATGCCGCCAATGCAGCGCTCCACAAAGGGGTCCGCGCGTTCGCGGAGTACCTGCCGGGGGTTGTCGAAGCCCTCGAACCGAGCGCGGTTATTCGTCGTGAAATCGGCGAAAAGCTGGATCAGCTGGTACAGTTGACCAGTCGGGCCGAACGGTTGCCGTCGTCAGTCGCCGGGCGAGGCGGAAAAGAAGACCGTTCACGTCGCGAATGCCGTGTTCTCGCCGTGAGTGATGAATACCAGACTGTGATTCTTGACGCGGGCGCTCTGGATGGTGTCCGGTTAGGTATGTTGTGGTCGGTGTATAACCGTGAAGGCCAGTTGACCCATCTGCTGAGGGTGGTCGAGGCGCGGGAGACGATTTCCGCGGCGATGATTATCAAGGGTCATTTAGATAGTGTCGCCCCGGGCACATTGGCGCGAAATGACGGGGCGGGTGATCAATAAGTAATAAATGTAAGGATATATACAATCATGGAAGCGCGAGCGATCAGTAAATTTTTACGGATTTCGCCCTTCAAGGCTCGGGAAGTGGTTCGCCTGATTCAGGGAAAACCAGCCCCGGAAGCCTTGACCATGCTTGAGTTAATTCCCCGTAAAGCGGCGAGAATGACCCTCAAGACACTGAAGTCCGCGGTCGCGAACGCCGCCAACGCCGAATCCGGCGGAGTGGAGGCGGGCGGGTTGACCGTTAAGGAAGCAGTGGTGGGCGAAGGTCCGACTATGAAGCGTTTTAAAACAAAAGCCCGCGGGATGGCCGGACGCATTTGCAAGCGCACCAGTCATATCCGTATTGTGGTTTCTGACGAAGTATAAAAGGAGCGAATCGTGGGGCAGAAAGTCAATCCAATTGGTTTCCGGCTACCAGTCACTAAAGACTGGAGATCCCGCTGGTTTGCCCGTAAAGCCGAGTTTGGCGGTCAGCTGAACGAGGATTTGCGGATCAGGGGGTTTGTCAAGAAAGAAATGGCTAACGCGGCGATTTCGCGCGTGGACATTGAACGGTTCGCCAACCGGATCCGGGTCACGGTGTTCACCGCCCGTCCCGGCGTGGTGATCGGCCGCAAGGGGGCCGAAAGCGATCGTCTCAAACAGGCTATTTCTAAATTGGCTGACGGGAAAGAAGTTTTCCTCGACATTAAAGAAGTGAAAAGTCCGGAAATGGACGCGCAGCTGGTGGCCGAAAATGTCGCCCAGCAGCTTGAGCGCCGTGTCAGTTTCCGCCGGGCGATGAAACGGGCGATTCAGACCGCTATGGATCTAGGCGCGCAGGGTGTGAAGATCCGCTGCGCCGGTCGTCTGGGCGGCGCCGAACTGGCCCGGTCCGAAATGTATAAAGACGGCAAGACTCCACTGCACACATTGCGTGAAGAGATTGACTACGGTTTCGCCGAGGGCCAGACGCTGGCCGGCACGATCGGAGTCAAGGTGTGGATCTGCAAACCCGAGAAAGCGGAGGGCTAAGCCATGCCATTAATGCCAAAACGTGTTAAACACCGCAAAGTGCAGCGGGGTGTTATTAAAGGCAAAGCCGCCAGTAACAACACACTGAACTTTGGGGATTACGGTCTTCAGACAGAAGAGATCGGCCGCATCACCTCCCAGCAAATTGAAGCCGCCCGTACGGCGATTACCCGGCATATGAAACGCCGGGGTAAATTGTGGATCAAAATTTTCCCGGACAAGCCCTTCACCAAGAAGCCGCTGGAAGTCCGCATGGGAAAAGGTAAGGGGAACACTGAGGGCTGGGTGGCGGTTATCCGTCCTGGCAATGTTCTCTTTGAAATCACCGGTTGCACTGAGTCTGTCGCCCGTGGCGCTCTCGCCCGCGCGGCTAATAAATTACCCGTCCGCTGCAAATTCATGATGCGGCAGACAGGTTAACGGAGGATACCGATGAAAAACGCGGAAATCCGTGAATTAACACCTGAAGAGCTCGCCCGCGCGATTGAAACCACCCGCCGCGAACTGTTTAACTTCCGGATGCAGTTGCAGACCGGACAGTTGGAAGACACGGCCCGTATTCGTATCGCCCGGCGGGAAATCGCCAAGCTGCTGACCGAGCAGAATGTACGTAACAACAGCAAGCAGTCATAACGGGACAAGTGTACGATGAGTGAAGCACAAGAAACCAGCCGGGGCACGCGAAAAGTGCGAACCGGAACCGTGGTCAGCGCTTGCCAGGACAAAACGGTCGTCGTTCGCGTTGAACGGCGCACGATGCATCCGCTGTACCGGAAGGTCGTGACGAGTGCCAAAAAGTACTACGCGCACGACGAGGCGAACGAGGCAAAGGTCGGCGACCGCGTCCAAATCGCTGAAACCAGACCTCTCAGTAAACTAAAGCGTTGGAGAATGGTATCCATTGTCCAGCACGCCGCCACCGACTAGGAGGACGCAAGCATGATTCAGATGCAAACCAGTCTGGATGTCGCCGATAACTCCGGGGCTAAGCGCATTGTCGCTATTAAGATCCTCGGCCAGCTGAAAACATATGCTGGTGTTGGTGACATCATCCGCGCGACCGTGAAGGAAGCGCAACCCCGCGGCATGGTCCGTAAGGGGGATGTGGTCCGCGCCGTGGTTGTTCGCACAAGGGCGAATATCCGTCGGCCGGACGGATCATTCCTGCGCTTTGACCGTAACGCGGCTGTCATTATTGATGACAACAACAACCCCCGTGGAACGCGTATTTTCGGGCCCGTGGCCCGCGAACTCCGCGACAGCAACCACATGAAAATTATTTCTTTGGCGCCGGAGGTTCTGTGATGGCTAAGACTGCTGTTAAAAAAGACACCGTGGTCACCGTGATCAGCGGCGCCCACAAAGGCAAGTCCGGAAAAGTTCTGGAAGTCAACAAAGAGACGCGCCGCGTGCTGGTTGAAGGTCTCAACCTGCGCAAACGCGCTCAGCGACCCACCCAGGATAATCCGGAAGGCGGCATTGTGGAAAAGGAATGCCCGATCCACATCTCCAACGTCATGACGCAGGAACGCTACGACGCTCGCGCGGCGAAGCGTGACGCCGCGAAGTAGAGGCTAAAAGAATGGCTATATCAGCATTAAAAACTCAATATACTGAAGAGATCGTTCCCGCTCTGATGAAAGAGTTGGGCTACACCAATCTGCTTCAAGTTCCGAAATTGACGAAGATCGTCGTCAATACCGGTGTCGGCACCGCCAAAGACCGTGAGGCCTTGCAGGAAGCGGTGGACACCCTGTCCGTGATCACGGGGCAAAAGCCCGTGATTACCAAAGCGCGTAAAAGCATCTCGAACTTTAAACTTCGTGAAGGCATGCCCGTCGGGGCTTGCGTGACGCTGCGCGGCGCGATGATGTATAACTTCCTCTACCGCCTGATCAATATTGTTTTGCCCCGTGTCCGTGACTTCCGCGGGATTTCCGGATCCGCCTTCGACGGCGACGGCAATTACAGCATGGGTCTGACCGATCAGAGCGTCTTCACCGAAGTGAACCTAGATAAAGTCAAACACACCATCGGAATGAACATTACCATTGTAACCAGCGCCGGGACGGACGCGGAAGCCAAGTCCATGCTGAAAATGATGGGAATGCCGTTCGCGGCTTAGGAAAGGAATCTGAACGATGGCGAAAACAGCACTGATTGAAAAGTCAAAACGGACACCCAAATTCAAGGTCCGCACCTACTACCGGTGTGAACGTTGCGGGCGCCCACGGGCTTATATCCGCAAGTTTCATTTATGCAGAATCTGCTTCCGTGAACTTGCCAACACCGGTCAAATTCCCGGTGTCGTCAAAGCGAGCTGGTAACAAGGAGTGAATGAACTATGAGTCTCAGTGATCCTATTGCCGACATGCTGACGCGCATCCGTAACGCCGCCAATGTGGCCAAAATTGACGTGGACATGCCCGCGTCGAAGCTCAAGGCCGCCGTTGCCGACGTGTTGAAGCAGACCGGTTACATCGAGGACTTCACCGTGGTTGGTGACGGTCCGAAGAAAACCCTGAATATCGCTCTGAAATACTATGATGGCGCGAACGTCATCGAAGGTCTCGAGCGTGTGAGTAAACCTTCGCGGCGGATCTACGCCGGCGCCGGGGACATTCCCCGTGTCCTGGGTGGCTTGGGAGTCGCTATCGTCTCCACCTCCAAAGGTGTGATGAGCGACCGTGAAGCCCGCGAACAAAACATTGGTGGCGAAGTTCTCTGCTACGTCTGGTAGCGGTCACTTCGGAAAGGACAGTACCATGTCACGAATCGGAAAAAAACCGATAGCCATCGACGGCGGCGCGAAGGTTGAGCTTGCCGGGCGGACTGTGAAAATCAGCGGCCCGAAAGGCGAACTCACCTACGAACTGCCCGACTGTGTGGCTTTAACACAAGAAGACAGTCAGCTGGTGTTCACCTGCGACGGCTTTGAAACCGACGCCCGCAAGAAAGCGCTCTACGGTCTGGCCCGCAGTCTGGTCCAGAATATGGTGATCGGGGTGACGGTCGGGTTCAAGAAAGAGCTGCAGATCGTCGGGGTCGGTTACCGCGGTCAGTGCCAGCAAAATATGTTGAACCTCAACTTGGGATTCTCACACGCTGTGCAGTTTCCCGCGCCTGAAGGCATTGCCCTGTCAATGCCGGAGAACACGCGCATTATCGTTGAGGGAATTGATAAGCAGCTGGTGGGCCAGACCGCCGCTGTCATTCGTGGTTTCCGTCCCCCTGACGCCTACAAAGGCAAGGGCATCCGGTATTCGGATGAGCAGATCAGCCTCAAGGAAGGCAAGACTGTTGGTTAAACGCGCTGGTCCGCCGGGTTTTTAGCGGCGGGCTGATCAACCTTTCGGGAGGTCTAAGATGGCCAAACTGACAAAAAAAGAGGCGCGGGTCAAGCGCCACCGGCGTGTTCGGAAAAAGATTTCCGGTACGGGAAGCATTCCCCGTATGGCTGTTTGCTGCACGTCCAAACATATCTATGTGCAATTCATTGATGACGAGACGGGACGCACTTTGGCGGCGGCGTCAACGCTCTGTGATGAATTTCGTCAAGGCGGCGCTAAAGCCAACGTCGAGGGTGCCGGGCTTCTCGGTAAAATCGCCGCGGGCCGCGCGGTCGCCGCGGACATTAAGACTGTGGTCTTCGATCGTGGCGGTTTCGCCTTCCACGGCAAGGTCAAAGCGATCGCCGACGCCGCCCGTGAAGCGGGTTTGAAGTTCTGACAAAAGGCCGCTGATTGCCGGCGGCCAAGAATAAGGAGTACTTATCGTGGCAGATAAGGCTAGAAAAAATGTGGATAAACGGCGGCAGCAGGATGACGCCGGAGACGGGCTGGAAGAGCGCGTGGTCAGTATCAACCGCTGTAGCAAAGTGGTTAAGGGCGGCCGCAACTTTCACTTCACCGCTCTGGTTGTTGTCGGCGACCGCGACGGCCATGTCGGTGTCGGCTTCGGCAAAGCCAATGAAGTCCCTGAAGCGATTCGCAAGGGAACAGAACTCGCCCGCCGGAATCTGATTGACGTGCCGATGCATGGTGACACGATCACGCACCCGGTGACTGCGGATTTTCGGGGCGGGAAAGTGATTATGCGGCCCGCCTCCAGCGGGACAGGCGTGATCGCCGGTGGCCCCATGCGCGCGGTGTTGGAACTGGCTGGCGTGCGTGACGTGCTGGCGAAATCTCTGGGCTCCAACAATCCGATTAACGTGGTGAAAGCGACCGTGGCGGGTATCGGCAAGTTGCGGACGAAGGACGGGATTGTCAAAAAACGCGGGTTAGCCGCGGGTTAATATCCCAGGCGAGGAATAATCATGAAATTACACGAACTTGAAAACACAGTCAAACGGCAGACCCGGAACCGGGTGGGCCGTGGCGATAGTTCCGGGAACGGCAAAACCGCCGGGCGTGGTAATAAGGGAGCTGGACAACGGTCCGGTTATTCCCGCCGTCCTCACTTTGAGGGGGGCCAGATTCCCTTGTTCCGCCGCTTGCCCAAACGCGGATTCAACAACCCGAACCACAAGGAATACACCATCATCAACATCAGCATCCTCGAAGAAAACTTTGAGGCGGGTGAGGATGTGTCGGTGGAAACCCTCCGCGCCAAACATTTGCTGGGCAAAAAACTTGGCGCCGGTGTGAAAATTCTCGGTGACGGTGAAATCACGAAAGCTCTCAAGGTCACGGCGGATAAATTCTCCGCCAGCGCGGTCAGTAAAATTGAGACCGCGGGTGGCACTTGCACGGTGGCATAGTATATTCCGGCTCTTCCGCATGGAAGGGCCGGAGTGTTTTTTTGAGAGACATAAACGTTTTATCTAGAGAATTTCACTATGCTTTCAGCTTATGCGAACAGTCTGAAAATTCCTGACCTGCGGCGGCGGATATTCTTCACCCTAGCCATTATCGCATTGTGTCGAGTCGCCGCCAATATTCCTTGTCCCGGCATTAATCCGAAGGCTTTGGAAGCCTATTTCAGCCAGGAAGGCGGCCCCGGCGCCGGGCTTTTGGGGATGTTTGACCTGTTTACCGGGGGGGCCTTGCAGCGTTTCGCTGTGGGGACCTTGGGTATCATGCCGTACATTACCGCTTCCATCATCATGCAATTGCTGATGCCGGTTATTCCCCCGTTGGAAAAAATGATGCGGGAAGAAGGTGAGGCCGGGCGCCGCAAGTATAACCAATACACCCGTTATTTAACCTTGGTCGTCTGTGTCATGCACGGGTTTGGCGCGTCCAAGTTGATGAGTAATCCAGCGTTTTTCGGCGCCGGCGGGGTGGACAGCGCGGTGATCAAATCCGGTCCATGGTTTACAATCAGCACCATTATTATCTTGACCGGTGGCACGATGTTGCTGGTCTGGTTGGGTGAGCAGATCACCGACCGGGGTATCGGCAACGGTATCTCTCTCATCATTATGGTGAATATCATTTCCCGCCTGCCGGCGGCCTTGATGGGGGTATTCAAGCTCGTCCGGAGCGGAGGAACCAGCGGCAATTTGATACAAGCGCTGATTCTGATGGCCATCTTCTTCGTGGTCTGCGGCGCGACGGTCGCCTTGACGCAGGGGGTTCGGAAAATTCCCGTTCGCCATGCTCAACGGATGGTCGGCCGACGGATGACTAGCGGTCACACCAGTTATCTACCTTTACGTGTCAATTTCGCCGGTGTCATGCCGATCATTTTCGGGAGCGCCATTCTGGTCTTTCCCCGGATGATTTTCGGGGCCATGGATTTCACCCGCGGCTGGGTGCGCTATGTCACCCCCGGTCATTGGCTGTATATCGCGATTTTCGCTGTGGTGATTATCCTGTTCAGCTATTTTTGGGTAGCCACGCAGTTTAATCCGATCCAAATCGCCGATAATCTGCAAAAACAAAGCGGGTATGTGCCCGGCATCCGTCCAGGACAACCCACGGCTGACTTTTTGGATATGACGATGACCCGCATCACCTTCGCCGGGTCGATTTTCCTCACGGTCATCGCTATTTTGCCGATGCTTCTGGCGGGAACGTTTGATCAGCTTGATCCGGAAGTCAGCGCCTTTTTCGGCGGCACCAGCCTGCTGATCATGGTCGGGGTCATGCTCGACACCATGCGGCAAGTTGAGGCGTTCCTGCTTTCAAACCGCTACGATGGTTTCTTAAGTAAAGGCCAATTGCGCAGCCGTCGCGGCGTGTGACGGATTCGTACATTCACTTGTTCAAGGCCGGGAAGTTCCTGATGGAAATTCCCGGCCTTTTTTGTGGGGCGGAAAAACCGGTCCCCCCCCCGGCCCCAAGCGTTGGTTCATCCGAGAAGCGGACTGAACCGATTGACTGTCAGGGGGCGGCCCGGCCAGACCGGTTTGTGGCGGATGGCGTGTGGCTGCCTATTGAGCGAAGTCCGCGAAAACAGGCAGCATCTGGGCGTAAACCGCGGCGTTGGCGGGGCTGGGAACCACGTCCTGACCCTCGACCGGTTTGCAGAACGCCTGAGTCAGGGCTTCCCAGTCGGCGGCGCCGACACCCTGGGCGGCGCGCAGAGCGGCGCCCAGACCGGCGGAGTTGCCCGTTTCCAGGCGTTCCACGCGGGCGTTGAACACATCGGCGAGAATTTGGCAAATTTCCGTGCTTTTTGACGCCCCCCCGGTGACCCGCAACGTTCTTGTCTCATCCTTTATCCATTGGGAATGAAGCCGTAAACGGAGCGCCTGAGCCTCGACCACAGCCCGGACTTCCGCGGCGCTGTCTTCCCCTTTCGCAAAGGATTCACCGCCCGTGTAAACCGGCCCGGCCGTCAAAACCAACGGGGTGATTTCCGGTTCAAAATACGGCAGCATCATGTCGCCATTGTTACCCACGGGAGTGCGGCGCAGGCAGTCATCAAACTGTTTCCACGTCAAGTCATGCCGGGCGCGGACCTCTTCTTGAGCTAAAGCCCCGTTTTTAAAACAGATTAAGCTCATGAACCCGCCGGCCGGATTCCCGAAGACGTGTCCATAGCCATCGGGATCCACAGTCGGTTCACGCATGGCGGCGAAGTAGGTGTGACTGGTGCCGAGGGAAATCACAGCCGTGCCGGGCCGATATCCCCCGACACCGATCAGGCTGTTGGGGTTGTCGCCACTCCAGGCGACGATGGCCGTGTCGGGAGAGAAGCCGAAGGTTTCCGCCAGCCAGGGCGCGATGGTGCCGACGACGGTGTCGGCGGGAACCGCGGGTGGCAGTTTCCCGGCCAATCCCGGCGCCGTGGCGTCCAACATGGCGCCATCCCACTTCCCCGTGCTCAAATTCAGCAAATTCATGCCGGCGCCGTCACCGTGGTCAATGCCCACACTTTTTCCGGCGAGAATAGAAGCGAGAAAGGAACTGACCAAGTGGATGACAGCCGTGTCGCGGTAACCGGCAGGATTCTCCTTGCTGAATTTACGGATCTGCGGTCCTGAAAACCGCTCGATGGCGGGGGAGCCCGTCGTTGTTTGGACGTAATCCCCTCCCCCCGCCCGGGCGCTGATTTCCGCGCATTCCGCGGAGGTTGAGCTGTCCATCCAAATAGGCGATGTGGGGCGGCTTAACATAGGCTTGACCATGTCAACGAGCCCGCCCCGCCAGTTCCAGTGTCCGGGTGTCAAAAATGTGTCGGTCAAATAAACCGTGCCGTGTTGTTGTCCGCTACCGCTGATGGACGTGACCCGGGAAAGGTCAATGCCGCTGTCTTTTAAGCGCCGCAAAAGGTGTTCGAGAGCGGCCAGCCATACCAGAGGGTCGGCGTGTTTGATCAGTTCATCATCATTCTCAAGGAAGCCATTGGGACAGGCGTAAGCAGGGAAATCACCGAAACTCACACCGGTGTCAGTGATGATGCCGCCACTGTCCGTGTCGATAATGACCGCGCTGATGCTTTGTGTGCTTGAATCGAAACCCAGGTGCCAACTCATAACGATATCCTCGATACTAAAGAATGGTTTATAAAAGGAGAAACAGGCTGTCGGGCACTGGCTTAAATCGTGACCAGGCAATCCTGTAGACACACCTGTTTCAGCAACGCCACATCCAGGCGATGGCCGGCCTTGAAAGATGTGACGTGCCCGACAAAGATGCCCTGATCAATCAGCGCCACGGCGGCCAGCAAATCCAATGTGGCCCGATGCCAGACCGCTTCCAATGACTTTCCTCCGCTGACTAACCGCGGCTCGTTCTTGTAGTCGTTTTTGCCGGCGATCAGCACATTGTCCCGGGTGTACCCCAAGTTGCGGATATCGGCGAAAAGTTTTCCGATGGTCTGGCAATAGAGCACTTTGGAATAGGGGGTGTTCGTCCGGGCCACGCAGGCGTGACGAAGCCATTCCCGGGTTACGGGAAAACGGACGCGTTGATCACCAATGGCGGTTTTAAAAGATATGCCGCAGTCAACGGTCAGGGTCTTGCGTCCGTCTTCAGGCGGTTCCAGCATGACAAATTCCCCGCGGGCGCCGACCAGGCACACCTTTTCTTTCACCGTGACAAACTGCCGCGGCGTGTCCAGTGTCCGCCGCCCGGCCTTTTCCAGCGCCTCAACAATATCCAGGCTGCCTTGATCAAAAATAGGCGGATCCCCGGAGGTGATGTCCATCATCACATTGTCGATCCCCAGCCCTGTTTTTAAAGAAATAATATGCTCCACCAAGCGGATATAGTTGCTGGGGCCGCCGCTGCGCAGCACAATGTTGCTGACAATGGCTCCTGTCGTCCAGACGTTGTTGATGGACACTTTGACGGGCAACTCGTCGCCCAAATCCGACCGGTTGAACCACCAGCCTTCCTGCTCGCAGGGCTTGAAATGAATCGCCGTGGTGTTTTTGGCCGCGAAGGTGCCTTTGCCAGAGACTTCCACGTCCGAAGCGATCGTGGTTTGATTGCCGGTGAGATCCGGCGCCCGCTCCGCCGCCAGAATGTCTTGATCGACGGGTAAAGCGGCAAAGGTCTCCCAGGCGGAGCGCATCACATCAGGGTCACCTTCAAGTAAGCGGCCATAAGCGTTGGGCATGAGCGAAAATCTCTACAGGTTGGCGGTTGCCGAAAGCGGGGATCGACCCGGCGAAACCGCGTGATTATTCTGGTGAAAACAGTGGTGAGAAGATAATTCTTGAAGATAAAAATGCGAATGGCGCCGGCTAGACATGCGCAACCGGTTAGCAGCTGGGGGACATTGTGTAGGGCGGTCTTCCAAGGCCGACTGTCTTAAGGCATAGCCGGGCAAGGAACCCCGGCCTACGCCCAGCTACTAACCGATTACAAACACGCGTCATCGCCTGATGGTGACGCGTCAAGACCGTCGCTGATCAGCCGTCGGCGACAACTGGATTGCTGATGCCGCCAATGCCGCCGATCGTGACCTCAATGATATCACCAGCCCGCAGAAAGCGAGGGGGATCAAGCGCCATGCCGACCCCTGGTGGTGTGCCGGTCATGATGACCGTGCCGGGGTGCAGGGTGATATTTTCACTGAGGTGCGCGATGAGTTCGGCGACAGTAAAGATCAGGTCTTTTGTGCTGGACGCCTGCATGATCTCGCCATTGAGCTTGGCGGAGATGGGCAAGTCGCCCGGATCCACATCCGTTTCGATCCAGGGACCGAGAGGGCAGAAGGTGTCAAAACTCTTGGCCCGGGCCCACTGCAAGTCCCGCACTTTCTGGCAGTCCCGGGCGGAGACATCGTTGCCGACGGTATAGCCGAAGACGTAATCCAGCGCCTCGTCCACCCGGACTTTTTTCGCTGTTTTTCCAATGACGACCGCTAATTCAGCTTCGTAGTCCACGTTGTCCGGGGCCGCGCCGGGCAGGATGATGGGATCCCCCGGATGGGTGACCGCGCTGGTGGCTTTGAGAAAAAGCACCGGATGATCCGGTATCGCGGCGCCGGTTTCGCGGGCGTGCGCCCGGTAATTGAGACCGATGGCGAGAATATTCGGTGGTGCGACCGGGGCCAGAAGCTTTACTTCAGCCAAGTCAATCGTCTCTCCGGTTTCAACCACATCACCGCCGATGGGACAGCCCGCTAACGTCTTCACGACCATCCCGTCGATTTTTCCGTAAGAGATCTTTCCATTAAACGCGTATCGGCATATTTTCATGGCCTGTATCCCACATTTTGCTCACATTGCACACTTAATTTTGACTGTATCCCCAATCAAAAAGCGCCTTCACCAGATCATTCCGCGCTTGACTGCTGGGGCACCCTGTGACCACCGCGATCAGCACGCGCCCCCCCCGTTCACACGTGGCCGTGACACAAAAACCCGCCTTGGCTGTGTAGCCTGTTTTCATGCCGTTGACTCCGGGACAACTGGTGATGAGTTTGTTGCGGTTGACGAGTTGGAAGGGTTTGAATTTGGCGCTGTTTTCGCGAATATATGACAAACGGGTTGATGTCCATTTCACGACATCAGGCTGTTGGAGAAGTTTGGCGCCGAGGAAAGCCAATTCCATGGCGGTGGCCTGATCCGCCCGCCCTGTCGCCGGATCCGTCAAGCCGTGCGGAGTGTGGAAGGCGGCTTTTGACAGTCCTAAACGCTTCGCCCGGCTGTTCATTTTTTCAACAAAAGCGCTCACCTGCCCATCCCCCAGGTATTCGGCGATTTGATAGGCGGCATCGTTGGCGCTGAACATCATCACGCACTTAAGAAGATCATCAATGGAGAGACTTTCCCGGGGGTCAAGATACACTTGGCTGCCACCGATCAAGCTGGCGGCTTTGCTTACTTGAATCTGAGTGCTCAGGGACAGGGCCGGATCCGCTTTGATCGCCTCAACCAGCAACAGAGTGGTCATCATTTTGGTCATAGAAGCGATCGGGACGGCTTTTTCGGCCTCTTTCCGCCATAGAATTTCTTGTTTTTCCCAATCAATGAGCACGCCTGTCCGGCAGGAGTTCTGCCGGGACATGAGCTCTGGCGGCAGTTGGCGGGGCAAATAGGAGAAAGGAATGCTTGGCAATGTCAATTCAGGCGCGGTCTCCGCGGTGCGGGCGGGTTCCTCACCTTTCGGCGGCGGCGGCGGAGCGTCATCCGCCTGGTCTGAAGATGATTGGTCGCCGCAAGAGCGGGCGATCAGCAGTATCAATCCCAGGTGAAAGAGCGTGACGACGGTGATGATGAGTTTTTTCTTCATGGCGTGACCATTTCCATGGCGGGCTTATCTTGGCCGCCGCCGCGGGCGGGACCGGGAAGGACGACGCCGTCCTTGGGGTTGCCCCCGATGCGGATGCCCTGTTCCCAAAACCGGCCAATGTTCCAACGTGTCTTGATCCCAGGTGAAAAGTGTTGTCAGAATACTGAATAATTCCCGCGCGTATCGGTAATCCGGATGACTGAGGAGGCGTTGCCGGCCCTTGGTTTCCCGGAACCTCGGGAGCAGTAAAAACACGTCCCGGAGGCGGGTGCTCAGCGCCCGGGGAATGGGCAATGGCGAGAGGAAGGCGAGAATGGTATCCCGGATATCGTGCTCAATCCCGGGGTAATAAGCCCAAAGCTCCCCGTCAGGAACGGACAATTCCGCGCAAACTCGGGGGTAGATAAGGCAACTTAACGCCTGCACTCGGGAATTGGAGTAGTGCCTGGATTCAGCCAGACGTTTGTCCCGTTCGGCGAGGATGCGCCGAGTCAGTTTGCCCGCCGGCTTTTCCCATAGCTTGTCCAAGGACGGCAGCACGGAGCGCAACGCGCCATGTCGGCGCATGGCGGTGAACGTGGGGGTGGCGTAGGGTTTCTGAAGGATTTTGAGAACCTCTTCAAATAACCGGGTCTGCGAGCATTTTTCCACCATGGCCGCCCGGGCGCGTAGAGGCGCGGTTAAATTATCCGCCAATGTGAAATGATATTCGCCCACGAGTTTTAAGGCGCGGATCACGCGGACGGGATCCTCGGCCAGCCGCCGGTCCGGGTCGCCGATCGCCCGGACCGTGCCCGTGTCCAAGTCCCGGCGGCCGTCGCAAAAATCGCGGAAACGGGGTGTCACCAACGGGCTGTAATAAAGGGAATTCACGGTGAAATCCCGGCGGCGGGCGTCTTGCTCGATGGTCCCGTACTGGTTGTCACGCCAAATCATCACGCCGTCATCGTCTTGGCGGCTGACGCGTTCGGCTTCCGTCGGCTCCCGACGGAAGGTGCTGATTTCGTAGCAGACCCGGTTTTTGGTCAAGTGAACGAGGCGGAAACGGCGGCCGATGATCCGGGCGGAGCGCCCGAACACGCTCTTTATTTCAGCGGGGGTGGCGGATGTCGAGATGTCAAAATCTTTAGGGTCGCGCCCCAAAATCAAGTCGCGGACCGCGCCCCCCACAATGTAGGCGTCATAGCCGGCGTTGTTAAGTTGCTGGAGGATATACTTGACATCCTCGTTAATTATCAAGTCATGGGTCATTGTGAAACTCAAATTCCAACTGTGTTAAGGCGCCTTCGATGAGCCGCCGGACCGGTGCGAAAGTTCGCCGGTGAATGGGTGACGGCCCCAGATCCGCGAGCGCCGCCAAATGGGCTTGCGTACCATAGCCCTTGTGGGCCGCAAAACCATAGCCGGGATACTGTTTGTCATAATCCGTCATCAGGTGATCACGGTAAACTTTGGCCACAATACTGGCCGCCGCGATCGCCGCGCTTTTACTGTCCCCTTTGACAATGGCTCGGCTGGGAACGGGCAAGCCGGGAACCGGCCGCCCGTCCACAAGAACAAAATCCGGCCGCATGGGCAAATTCTCCACCGCCCGGCGCATCGCCAAATGCGTGGCGCGGAGAATGTTTATCTGATCAATCAGGGCCGGCTCCACCACCCCCAGGCCAATGCCGGCGCCGGCGAACATCCGAAGAGCCGCCGCCAACTCTTCACGGTTTCTTTCGGATAACTGCTTGGAATCATTCACCAAGGGGAAACGGGCGGGCCTGACTGGAATGAGATAGGCGCAGGCGACAACGGGCCCGGCCAAGGGACCGCGCCCCACTTCGTCGATCCCCGCCAGACGGGTCGCCCCCCGCTCCCAGGCTTCGCATTCTAATGTCCACAAGGCGTCAGTCATAAATGAAAAAGGCCGACGGAAGAGACACCTCCGTCAGCCTTGAAAACAAGCGGATCGCCCCGCTCAACACGATGTCACGGCAGATTTACCGGAGTTCTTTAATCCGGGCGGCTTTGCCCTGCTGGTCACGAAGATAGTAAAGCTTGCTGCGGCGGACTTTCCCGCGGCGGATGACTTCCAACGCTTTCACGCGGGGTGAGTTCAGCGGCAGGACACGCTCAACACCTTGGCCAAAGGCCACACGGCGAAGCGTCACGCTCTCGGACACGCCCTCGCCATTGCGGGCGATGACAGTGCCGGTGAAGGACTGAATGCGTTCTTTGCCGCCTTCGATGATCAGGACATCAACTTTCAAGGAGTCGCCAATCCCGAATGGGGGAATATCGCTCTTGATCGTTTCATTATGAATTTTTTGAACAGCGTTCATGGGGGATCTCCATATGAGTGACGGGGGTCACGTTTTTTTCAGTTTATTTTTTCAAGAAACGCGTTTGTATCGTTACGACATGACGGCGAAGCGCCAATTCTGTTCACGTACTGTCGTCCCGGACAAGCATCAAGTCCGGCCGCCGGGCCGTGGTGCGGAGTATCGCCTGCTCCCGCCGCCACGCCGCGACACGTTCATGGTCACCGCTCAACAACACATCGGGCACGCGTAGTCCGCGGAAATCCGCCGGCCGGGTGTAGGACGGGAAATCCAATCCGCCACTGTCACCAAACGAATCCGCTTCAGCTGATTCCTCGGAGCCCAAGGCCCCGGGAAGCAGTCGGACAACGGCATCCAAAACAATCATCGCGGGCATCGCGCCATTGGTCAAAATAAAGTCCCCGATGGAAATTTCATCGTCAACCAGTGTCTGACGCGCCCGTTCATCAATACCTTCATAATGGCCGCAGAGAATAATCAGATGGGTCTCCCGCGCCAATGTTTCCGCGGCCGCCTGTTTAAAGGGCGCGCCTTGCGGTGTCATAAAGATCACCCGCGAGTCCGCGGTTTGAACCGATTCAACCGCCTTGAACAGCGGTTCGGGCTTCAAAACCATGCCGGCGCCGCCGCCGAAAGGGGCGTCATCAACCGTGCCCCGTTTGTCGTCCGCGAAATCCCGCAGATTGATCAAATGTATGTCCACCACCCCGTGACATCCCGCCCGGCCGAGAATGGATTCGGTCAACGCCCCCTGGAAGATCTCGGGGAAAAGGGTGATGATGTCAACCCGCATGGCCGGTTTAGTCCACGATGTCAACGACAACCCGCTTGCCATCCCGCTTGGCGGTGCTGGCGATAAGCGCCCGAATGGCGCTGACCGTCCGGCCTTGCCTGCCAATCACTTTGCCCATGTCATTTTTCGCGCAGCGGACGGAAATCACGAGTTTGTCCGTATTTTCATCAACGGAGACACGGACCGCCTCGGGGTCATCAACCAACTCCCGGACCACGTACTCGACAAAGGCCGTGGGGCCCTCACCGGTGACCGCTCCTGAACTCGCCCGCGAACCGCCGGAATGTCCTCCGCCGAATATCTTTTTTAATAGTTTCATTACCATAATGATCTGTAACCCTGCCTGCCTTTCCCTATGGACCTTCGTGAAAACCATGGTGCCGCCCATTGAAAAAACGGCGCCCGGGAAAATGGCGCGTGCGCGGCTTCCGGCGTTACTCGGCCGCTTTTTCTTCCGTGGCCGCTTCTTCAGCCTCAGCGGGGACTTCCTCGGCCTCGGCGGGAGCTTCCTCAGCGGTGTCAGCGGCCACATCAGGCTGAGCCTGAACCTTCGGCGCCTTGGCCTGCATGACGGGGGCCGCTTTCTGTTCTTTCACTTTGCCGCTTTTCGCCCGTTCAATAATATGCTGAACGGTCTCGGAGGCCTGAGCGCCTTCCCCAAGCCAGTATTCCGCCCGCTCCAAGTCGATTGTTTCGGTTTTATTCCGAGGATCGTACTGGCCGAGAATTTCGATAAAACGACCGTCGCGGGGACTGCGCGAGTCCGCGACGACAATACGGTGGGCCGGCGCGTTACGCTTTCCGACCCGGCGAAGTCTGATTTTTACTGCCATTGTTTTTTCCCTGTAAGAGGACGTTATAATCCGCCTGTTTGTTTTGAACACTCCGCGTCCACAAGAACGGCGCGAACGTTTGATCATACTGCGCGCGCTCTCAGCGGAACCCCACAAACCCCCGGACGGATGACGTTTGTGAAAAACCGAGCCCGTAATATACTCTTCTTTATGTGGACAACAAGCGAAAATAAATGAAAAAATCATGGTGTCGCTTTTTCCGGTTTCGGCGTAAGCGGCCATACGGAATGAAGAAAGCGGGAAAACGCCGACCGGATCAGGTGTAATCGGTTAGTAGCTGGGGCCTCGGCCGGGGTTCCTTGCCCGGCTATGCCTTAAGGCAGTCGGCCTTGGAAGACCGCCCTGCGCAATGTCCCCCAGCTGCGAACCAACCAGTTACGATCAGATGCCCGTGGCCGCTTGAAAAACGGCCTGAAAGGTGGATATTAAGTCAAGTCGTACGAGCCCCCACCCCGCGGGTTCTGGCGCCGGTTGGTGACACCGGGGCGTGAATCCTGTCGCATAAAAGGTGACATTATGGCGTATGTGAGATATATCCAACAGGAAACCCCTTACGAAGTGACGCTGGACATGGACGACATCACCGTTGGACGGTCCGATGACTGTGTGCTGCAAATACATGGTGACAGGGAAATCAGCCGCTTGCATTGCGCCATTCAACGCCGGGACGCGGAGAGCTTTGTCATCCTGGACTCATCGTCCCGGAACGGCACGTATGTCAACGACAGCCGGTTGTTAGCTGAAGCCCATGTGCTCACGGATGGCGATCACATCAAAATCGGCAACACAGTTTTGACCTTTCATGATGATGACAAGGCGACGCGGACAGAAGCTGTTGATGTCTTCACGGAAATCGCTGAAGAAATGAACGCCGGCAAGGGTTTTAACACAATGATGCACGAAATCATTGACGGTGAAAAACTCAAGACGCGTCACTAATGCCGGTTTTCCTCACACTCGCCGTTCTGTTTATCCTTGTTCCCGTGACCGAGATTCTGCTGCTGATACGAATCGGCGCGGCTTTCGGACCCGGGGCCACCGTGGCTCTTGTCCTGGTAACGGGATTCGCGGGGGCGGCGCTGGCGAAATGGCAGGGCGCCAAGGCCTGGCACGCGGTGCGGGTGGCCATGCGCCGGGGAGAAATGCCGTCCAAAGAACTCTTTGACGGGTTTTGTATTCTATGCGCCGGATTGCTGATGGTGACCCCCGGGTTGTTGACGGATGGCGCCGGGTTTCTTCTTCTGATTCCACCTTTCCGCGCCTCTGTCCGCAAAGCCTTGGCCAAAGCGTTACTCGGACAGGTCGTGAGCGCCAACCAAAGCTTTTCATTTTCGGCGGGGCGGGCGGGCGAAGAGCCGACTGGCCATCCCGGGGACGATCCCCAGTCAGACATTATCGACGTGGAAGCCGAACGCGTGGATGACTAACGCCGCTTCACCCGTCCCAACTGCCCTCGGCGGGCGGGGTGTGCAAATTGGGGGGGGCACCGGTCTCCGCGGCTGGCTTCCCCGGCGGCGTGATAATGGCCATCCCCCGCCATTTTCCCCCGAGAAAACGGAGATAGAACACGATTCCCAAAAATAGAATTTCAAGCACGATGACCAGCCATGTGGTCAGAATGGGAAGCTTAAATTTAAGGGTGAGCGCCATGGCTGTGCCCGCCAGTAACCAATGGATAAGGACGGAAGCCGCCATGGACCAACGGGTGTCGCCGGCGCCCTTCAACAGGCCCGAGAAGACCAGATACACGCCGTCGGAAAACACATACATCGCGACCAGGCGCAGCATGGGCACGGCCAAGGGGACAATCACGTCAAAATTTCCTTCTCCACGGGTGAACACACGGATGAGCGCGTGAGGGAAAAAGAAAAAGAGCATCGACAGGACACCCGCGTACACCGCGACAAAGGCCAGACCGGAGTAAGCTGTCCGGGCCGCCTTGTCCGGCTGGCGCGCGCCCATGTAACGGCCGCCCAGGCTCATCACCCCGACATTCAAGCCGATTAACGGGATAAACGACACCATATCCCAACTGAAAACAATCGTCACCGCCGCCGCGACATCTTTGCCGTAGGAATGCAGAACCTGGATCAGACAATTGAACGCCATCATGTTGAGTAGAAATTCAATCCCTCCCGGACCGCCGTAAAAAAGGAGCTTGCGCATCATGGGCGGATTCAAACGGGGAAACGAGAGGGTGTTGAATTCCCGCCGGATTCCGGGAGCCGCGTAAGCCGCGATAAGCAAGCCCGCCCCGACCGCGCCGCCCAGTACCGTGCCCAGCGCCGCTCCCCGGATGCCAAGCGCCGGCAGACCGAATTTTCCGAAGATCAGGATGTAGTTGGCCGGGATGTTCACCACCATGGCGGCCACGTTGGCCAGCATCACGACCCGCGTGCGGCCGATGCCGGAAAAAAAACTGGCCAGACAGACTTTGATTAAGGCGAAAACACCCCCGAAAATAAGAATCCCAAAATAGTCCGCCGCCAGTTGCCGCTGCTCAGGGGCGTGCCCAAAGAGATCGAATATTCTGATTCCCAATGGCCGGCAACATAGAAGAACAGGGTAGAAACAGACGACCAGAATAATCGCCTGGGACATGACGGTGGCGCATTCCGATTTTTTCCCCGCCCCCAGATGCTGGGCGACCATGGCGTTGACATAGGAAAGAATTCCAAAAAATAGCGTCATGAACATGAAACAGGTCAGCCCGCCGCTCATGGCCGCCGCCATGTGAGTGGGAGTGAGGCTGGACAGAAACAGCCGGTCAACAAACATCATCACGGTTTCAGAGGCTTCTGACACAATGACCGGGAAAGCCACCGCGGCGAGAATGTTGATACCGCCATCACCGGCGAAAAACTTTTCACGAATAGCCATACGGAATCACAGCGTTCAAAAATCGGAATATGAAGAGGGATGGGGGGGGGGCCATGCCGGATCTGGGATGGCCGTTGTCTTCAGACGATTCCTATCAACAATCCCGCGATCAGGATCACCCAAAATATGGCTGAGTCTTCAAACCGGTCAAGCAACCAGAAGTACAAGAAGGCCAAGCCAAACGAAATCGCGGTCGCGATCAACACGTAAACAAGCGGATTGCCTAAAAGGAGTCCGAATACAAACCCGAGAGACACATAAATGCCCGCGCACAGTAACGGGTTATTCGTCGCGATAAGCAGTTTTATCAAAGAGGCCAAAAACACTATTTTCAGGATGAACATATGTCTCTTTTCCTAACACAATGAGACGCGCGGCAGACGCGCTCCCTCCCTATCGGCGGGGTGAACATCGTCACTGCCTGTCCGATTTTCCGGCTGGCGTCACGGAACGGCCTCAATGTACCGCGGACTCCGGGATCCGCAAATGAAAACGGGGCAAGACATGAACCCCGCGACATTGCATATCCGCTTATTTAGAGTAGATTAGTCGCATGCGGTCACGAACCGTCCGGGCGCGGCTTCAACGGCTTCAACGGCTTCAACGGCTTCAACGGCTTCAACGGCTTCAACGGCTTCAAC